>NZ_CP082909.1:4570000-5287226 GCF_023822025.1 Endozoicomonas sp. 4G
TCCGCTCAGGATCGTAGAGGGTTTCAAACTGAACATACCGGGCCTTGGAAGTGGGCTGAAAACGCTTCAATAGGTCGGCCAGTGACACGCCGAGCCAGGGAACAACCATAGACCAGGCTTCTACACAGCGAAGACGGTAGATTCGCTCTTCAACATCATGGGGTTTGAGTATATCTTCCAGAGTGTATTTTCCGGGTTTCTCAACCTCTCCTTCAATTACTAACGACCAAGGGTCTGTTTTCATAGTTTTGGCGTATTTCGCAGGATCGCCTTTTGCATAACCGAATTCATAAAAGTTGTTATAGCTCGCCACGCTGGCATAAGGGGTTAACGCTTCATCCGTTGTGTAGCGACCAGATTGATAGCTGGCTACTTTCTTTTTCAACCACTCAGGGGCAGTCAGCTGTGGAACATTGTCGTAGCCGGAACCCGCCGTTTTCCTGGTTGAACGGGGGTCGGCCGCATCACTGCAACCTGCCAAAGCCAGTCCCATCCCGGCAAAGGCAAAGTGCCCACCGGTTTTCAAAAAGCGGCGACGATCGTTGTAAACACTTTCTGAGGTTATTTCACTACTGCGGATGTTTCCTGACTTTCCAGTCTTAATCAGCATTGATGCACTCCCCTGCAATGGTCTTATTTACCTTTTACGCTTATCTCAATTGAACAGATTCATTCAAACGTCAAAACTAAAGACGTCATGTCGACTATAAATATTCCATCCCACCCGCTATTGAGCTGCAATCCCCCAATCGAAGACAGATCGCACAACCACATTTTTTCTTATCAGCACCCATAGATACTTGCAGGTTATCCCACTCCACCTAGAATTACCCTGTTGTTTTTCAGGTCTCCCATGTTCACTGGTATTCAAAACAGAAGGCTGACCATGACCAGATATGACTATGTTATTGTCGGAGCCGGTTCTGCCGGGTGCGTTCTGGCTAATCGTCTGACAGAAGATGGCAACAGCCGGGTTCTGCTGATTGAAACCGGCGGAAGTGACAAGAGTGTTGTTATTCAAATGCCAGCAGCGCTATCCCTTCCTATGAACACCGAAAAGTACGCCTGGCAGTTTACCACCCAGCCAGAGCCCTTTCTCGACAACCGTCGTATGCACTGCCCCCGGGGTAAGGTGCTGGGCGGCTCTTCATCGATCAATGGCATGGTCTATGTTCGGGGCCATGCAAAAGACTTTGATGAATGGCACCACCATGGAGCCACTGACTGGGATTACCGTCACTGCCTGCCGTATTTTCGTAAGGCAGAAACCTGGGCTTTTGGGGCAGATGACTATCGCGGCGACAGTGGTCCGTTAGCCGTTAATAATGGCAATGAAATGAAAAACCCTCTCTATTCCACCTTTATAAAGGCTGGGGTAGAAGCAGGCTATATGGAAACCGCAGACTACAACGGCAGTCGACAGGAAGGTTTTGGCCCCATGCACATGACCGTTAAGAACGGCATCCGCTGGTCCACGGCCAACGCCTATCTTCGACCGGCAATGAAGCGAAATCATCTGACGGTAGTGACCCATGCCCAGGTACATCAGGTTTTGCTGGAAGGCAAAAAGGCAACGGGTGTCGAATATAAACATAAAGGGATCGTCAAAAAAGCGCTGGTCAGTAAAGAGGTGATTCTTTCGGCAGGCTCTATTGGCTCGCCACACATTCTTCAATTATCAGGAATAGGCCCGCGCAAAGTACTGGAAGACGCAGGGATAGCCGTTCGACATGAACTACCGGGTGTGGGTAACAATTTGCAGGACCATCTGGAGTTCTACTTTCAGTTTCGTTGCAAAAAACCCATTACTCTTAATGGCAAACTGGACCCGCTCAGTAAATTACTCATTGGTGCCCGCTGGCTTTTCATGAAAGACGGATTGGGTGCAACCAATCATTTTGAATCTTGCGGTTTCATTCGTTCAAAGGCAGGCGTCCAGTGGCCTGATATGCAGTACCACTTTCTGCCAGCCGCCATGCGCTACGACGGCAGAAGCGCTTTTGACGGGCATGGCTTCCAGGTTCATATCGGCCATAACAAACCCAAAAGCCGTGGCTGGGTAAGAGCCATGTCAGCCAATCCAGAGGACCACCCCGGTATTCAGTTCAACTATTTGTCCCACGAAGACGACCGGAAAGGCTTCAGGCAGTGCGTTCGTCTGACCCGGGAAATCATCAACCAACCGGCGTTCGATGAGTACCGGGATTCAGAAATACAACCGGGCGAAAACGTTCAAACCGATGAACAGATTGATGCCTTTATCCGAGCATCCGCAGAGAGTGCCTATCATCCATCTTGCTCCTGCAAGATGGGAACCGATGACATGGCCGTGGTCGATCCAAAAACAAAGGTTAGAGGGCTGGCAGGGTTGCGGGTAGTGGACGCATCCTTATTCCCAACCATTCCCAATGGCAACCTGAATGCTTCCACTATCATGGTGGCAGAGAGGGCTGCCGACCTGATTCGAGGGCTGGATACCCTGCCGCCGTCTTCCGCACAAGTCGATATGGACGCTCAGTGGCAGGAAAGACAGAGAGCAGGAAGCACTCTGCGCTGATCGACTCACTCCTGCGCTTGTTACGTTATTCAGAAGCCGGGTGCTTTCTGGTTTTTTCTATCAGGAAAAAAATGGGTCCGGAGCAGGCATAGCTCAGGAAAATCAACATAAGCACCCTGGGCGGATCGGTAAAGATAATGGCAAAGGCCAGAACGATGGCAATCATGAAAATGAAAGGCACCCGACCTTTCAGATCCAGTTTCTTAAAACTGTTGTACTGAAAGTTGCTGACCATCAACACACCGGCCAGACCTGTGATCAGCGCCCCCAGCAGAGCAATACCCAACATATCGCCATCAATACCAAAATCACTCAGCGCCCAGACCATACCGATCACCAGCGCTGCGGCAGCGGGGCTGGCTAAACCGGTGAAATAACGGCTGTCTGTTACTTCCAGCTGAGTATTAAAACGGGCCAGACGCAAAGCGGCACAGGCTGCATAAATAAAGGCGACCATCCAGCCCACTTTACCCAAGTCACGCAGTGCCCAACTGTAGGCAACCATGGCCGGTGCTACACCAAAAGTTACCATATCTGCCAGACTGTCGTACTCAGCACCAAATTTGCTCTGAGTATTAGTCATTCGGGCAACACGACCATCCAGCCCATCCAGAATCATGGCAACAAAGACTGAAATGCAGGCCTGGGTAAAAAAACCCGCCTGAGCGCTGATAATGGCGTAAAAGCCACAAAACAGGTTACCTGTGGTAAACAGGTTGGGCAGTACATAGATACCCTTGTGGCGAACTGTCTCCCCGCCTTCGACCACTTCTTCTTCAAAGTGCTCATCGACGGGAAACAGGCCGTCCACAGCATCTTTTTTATGTTCGGGTCGTTCCGGTTTATCGGTCATTTCAACATCTGCTCATCGACATAAAGGTAAAAAAACACACTCTACCATGAAAGACCCGGATACTGCATAGGATCACTCATCCGTACAACAGCATCTTGCTGAATCATCCAGCCAATCTGACACTGCTTCTGCTTGCATCTATAGTGATTAGACTATTTCACAAGTAGCGCTAGCGACTGCACTGACCAAATGCACCAGGGCAACTCCATGCGATCGAAAACAAGCGGTAAAAGATTCTTAATACGACCTGTCATAATTCCTCTGTTCATCGGCTTACTTACTTGCAGCAGCCTTTATTCAACCAAAGTGACAGCCTCTTCTGCCGTGGTCATCCCGGCAAGCTGGACAGGTGCCTGGCTGATCGACAGTACCCACTCACCGGGCGTTACCTTCAGCTCGACAGCCATAAGTACTGAGAACCAAAGCTGGTTCGTTATGTTGTCTGCCCTGTCGATTTTATCGTTTCTGAACGATCCGTTTTCTTTCCTGTTTGTTGCATCGGATAACGGCCTGCCATGTTTTCCGCAGGAGCCTCATCTACCCTTGGCTCTCACACCTCAACCACTTGATCTGACCAAGGCTGACAGCAAAACTCACCGAACCACTGCCGAAGCCTCAGCCGAAAAGCTTTTACCCCCTGTCGCTTTGCCAATACTGATCAATATTGACGACAATGGTTTTGTTATCCTGTTTATCGTTGAGTTAACCGCAGACGGATACCAGGTCAGGCAGGTCAAAGCTCATCTTCACGTCACTTCCAACGAAGCTCAGGAGTTGTTTGAGGAACTCAAGGAATACAGTAATGTGTCGTTCATCACCACACCGGACTGTGTTGCATTTAATAGACGACTTGGGTTCCAGTTAACCGGGAATTCCTGTGAAACCGACGACTTTTCCCGAACTGAAGAAGCAGTCGTTAAAGTTGATCGCTTCACAAACATCCGCTTTATGCGAGGTCAATTACTGAAACGCACCCAAAGGCGTCATGATAAAACGGGTAAAACCATTCCCTTAACACCGGAGTCTCCTTCCTCCGAGTCTACTGCCGAAGGAAACCCCTCTCCACTTGCCGATGAACAGCCCCAACAGACTTCCAGAACAGCTGATGCCGAACCGACACAGGAACAGCCACCGAAAACAGTTACTGAAGACTCCATCGCCGCCATGCCAGAAGAAAGGATCCGGGAACAGCTTCTTTATGACCATCAAAATGGCTGCGATATAAGAGAAGACTGGAGAGATATCGTTAGCGCCCTGGAAATGGCAGGCAAACAGGATGAAGCTATTACTTATTTGAAAACTCTGGTGGAGATCTACCCTGAGGACTTTAGCACTAAACACGCCCTGATCTGGGCACTGGTTAAATCCTTCAGAGTCACTGAACCCCGCCCTGAAGGACGGGGCTTGTAAAAGCCTCTAATTCACGGATGTAAGTGACCAGACTAAGCCACTTCGAGTGGCTACGTTAAAGGCGAATGCATAGTTACCGTGGGATGCTTCACCAGTCCCACGCTCTAAGGATAGTGGTTAAACAGTGTATTGAGGGTTAATCACAGTGCTGCTATCAAGAAACCGCCTATTAACATTGTCGAGGTGAACTTTACTGCCGCAAGGCTAGAACGGTGCGTAAGCACCAAATCTAAGGACAACGATGTATGAACCGAGTGTTCGTATTAGACAAAAACAAAAAGCCTCTTATGCCTTGCCATCCGGCAAGGGCAAGAAAGCTGTTAGACAAGGGTAAAGCAGCTGTCTTCAGACGCTATCCTTTCACAATCATCCTGAAGGAAAGAGAAGGTGGCGATGTACAGCCACTGGAACTCAAATTCGACGTTGGAAGCAAAACAACAGGCATGGCCGTTGTTGCTGACTGTGATCGTGGAAAGAAAGTCTTCTTTGCTGCTGAACTCCAACATAGAGGCCAGAGAGTTAAGGATTCTCTTGAGTCTCGACGTGCAACACGCCGATCCAGAAGGAACCGGAAAACTCGCTACAGAAAAGCCCGTTTCATGAACAGAGCTAAGCCTAAAGGTTGGCTACCGCCCAGCCTTATGAGTCGGGTTTTCAATACCGAGACTTGGGCAAAGAGATTTTGTCTCAAAGCACCCATCAGTGATGTGGCTGTTGAGCGTGTTAAGTTCGATATGCAGTTGATGGAGAACCCCGATATCTCGGGGGTTGAGTACCAACGAGGTACGTTGTTTGGTACTGAGTTGAGACAGTACTTACTCTACAGGGATGGACACAAATGTTCTTACTGTAAGGGAGTGAGTAACGACCCAATCCTCAACATCGAACATTTCATATCCAGAGCCCTGGGAGGCTCAAGCCGGATCGGTAATTTGTATATTGCATGTCGTACATGCAATGAAGAGAAAGGCGCTATCCACCCTAAGCAGTGGCTTGAATCTATTTCAAAGAAAAAGAACAAGAACAAGCTGGATACAGCAAGAATCAGAAATGTGACCAACATCCTGAAAGGAAAGAAGGTCAATTGTCTGAAAGATGCTGCTGCTGTCAATGCCACAAGAAACGAAACCGCAATACGTGTCCAGGCTATCGGTCTTCCTACCACCTTTGCTACTGGTGGCAGAACAAAGTTCAACCGCACTCAGCAAGGGTACAAGAAAGAGCACTGGATCGATGCCGCTTGCGTAGGGGAGTCAGGAGCCAGCATATACATACCAGAAAGCACAAAGCCCTTAATCATTAAGGCTATGGGTCGTGGATCGAGGCAGATGTGTAGAGTGGACAAGTACGGATTTCCCCGTACAAAGGCTAAAGGCTCCAAACAAGTGAAAGGGTTTCAGACTGGAGATATCGTCAAGGCTATCGTTCCAGCCGGTAAACGACAAAGAACGTATACAGGACGGGTTGCAGTGAGAACGACAGGCTCATTCAACATCAAGACTGAAAGTGACACCATCCAAGGAATTTCATGGAGAAACTGTCAGAAAATTCAGTTTGTGGATGGGTACGGGTATAGCTTGCCCTAATCGGGCAAGTCAACATTCCTCCCCGCACTAGAAGTACGGGGTATCCAGTTGAGGAAAAACGATGATTTCAAGATTTGAATAAGCCATCACAACCCCCCCCCGACTAAACGAAAACGTAAGTCGCGGCATAACCCGCAGCAGCTAAATTCACTAAGCCTAGCATACCCCACAGGTACGTTCTGGCCTTATTCCCTTTCTTATGGTTTTTGTAAGACCATTCAGCGAGGGTTGCCCCGACTACACTAGAAAACAGAAACAAGCTCTCCATAACAACCCCCCCTATTCAACCTTATCAACAATATCCCTTACATTTATTTTATGAGATATTAGGCGATTTTTGTCAACGTTTTTATCGAATTTTTCAAGATTCCAAACGAATCCACTATGTCATTGACCGGAGTTGAATACAGTTTTGTTGTACCCAAACGATCTGCAAGGTTTACCCCTTCAGTATCCACAAAAAATTGGCAGATGACATCTTTCCCAGCCGCACCTTTACCCGCACCCATATAGCCTTTCTTCCATGTCCCAGATGCCACCACTTCAAATGGAATTCCAGACTTCCATAATTTATTTTTCAGCAGTCCAGTATTTTCTCCAATCGTAAAAACTTGTCCCTTAGCTGCAAACGCATAGTCTTCGATAAAGACTTTCTGAACTTCATATTTTTTCAATATCTGGATTGCCCATTCGGAAATAAATTCAAACCGTTCCTGATTATTTTTCCAACCCTTATAAAAATGACCAAATACATTACCAAATTCGCCAGAATACCGCTTTTTGTCAGTCAGAAAAAAGGAGTGGACATTATCAAAACATAATTCTTTGGTGGTATCAAATACGGTTATTGACGGGGATGTATAAGAGTAATCGATTGCGGCAACGATCATTCCTGATCACCGCTATCGTCGTCCTCATTGAAATCATGTTCGTTGGAATAGTTGTGACCGCAAAACGGGCAATGTGACGGTTCTTTCTCTGAAGATGTTTCAAAACAAAGAACGTATTTTGTGTGACAGAAGTCACATTTGATTGAATCTTTGGTAATCTTGGTCATAAATCCCTCCAGTTTTAGGTATTTATGACCAATTTTTTAGAAACGATCTCGAAACTCAGTGAATCCTCCAATGAATTCACCGTTTACAAATATTTTAGGAACCGACCGAGTAAACCGATTACCAGTAGATTCGACAGCTTCTTGAAGTTCTTCCACAGTGTAATCTTTGTTTATCGTCAAATACTCGATATCCATTGATTTTGTTTTTGCCCACATTTTAGCATTTTCACAGTATGGACAATCCGGCTTCCCGTATATTTTTACTTTGTTTGGCACGATGAACACCTTACGGGACACGTTTCCTATAGAAGTTGACTAGTAACAAAATGGCTGGATTGTGATGATAGAAGCCATTCTATCCATCTCGGACTGGCAGGAAAACCATGGCCTTACGTTAGAACAAACTGCCGCACTGCGAGAGATGACCAAGCGCCCCAAAAAACAACAAATTCAGCAACGAAACTATCAAGCCATCCGTAAGCTTCGGCCAACTACCCGTCCGTAAACTACGAGGATTACCACTGATGGACATGCACAACCCACCGCACCCCGTTGAAATACTGGGAGAAGACATTCTCAAGCCTTTGGGTGTCAGCATCACCAAAGCCGCAGAGCTGTTGAACGTCAGCCGCAAAACCCTATCCAAAGTGGTTAATGGTCGAGGAGCCATCACCTCAGAGATGGCACTCCGGCTGGAAAAGGTATTTCACAACCCCTCTGCCGGGGTCTGGCTGGCGATGCAAAACGACTACGACCTGTGGCACCTGAAGCAGAAAGAACTGGACGTTACCCCTTACCAGCCGGATGCCGCCTGATGCTCAGGCTACCTTGATTAAGTTCACTTGACGGGCATTTCAGAATGGCGCTCTCGTAGGGAATCGAACCCCAATCTCAGCCTCCGGAGGGCCGCGTGTTATCCGTTACACCACGAGAGCATTGACTAACATAGTTTGCGAGGGCTGAAGTGTGGATCAGCAAGGCTTTCAGCGGGGCTGATATTACTGATCAGCTGCCTGCCTGTCTATGACTTTTTGTCACAAATACGGTTTTAGGCGCTGGTATCTCCAACCCAATAGCTTTTGGCAGCAGGTATTGCGGTTTTGTTTTACAGCTCATTGCCACCGTAAAGACTCTGCAAGGAAAGCGCTGTTTTACCACCTTCAATTGCTCTATAATCCACGATGCTTAACAACAATTCGAAGCGTTAGGGTGTCTGCTGTACTGGCTGATTGCGAGGTGCCGCAGGCCTTTGTCGATATAGGGGATAAGTGAGTGTCTCGGGTAACTCAAATACGTACATTAATGGCCCTGGTCGGTGGCCTGTTTTCCATCCTGGCATTCGCCAAGCCTGTTGAGCTGGATGAAATTTCCCGTAAAGAGGTGGCCGAGCGAATCGCTCCTGTTGGCTCAGTGTGTGAACAAGGTGAAGAGTGTGCCGCCAATGCCGGCGCTGTTGCCAGTGCCGCCAGCGGCCCTCGCTCCGGTGAGCAGGTCTACAACCAGTTCTGTACGGCCTGTCATACCAGCGGCGTACTTGGCGCACCCAAGAAAGGTGACACAGCCACCTGGGAAGCCAAACTGTCTGCAGCCGGTGGTTTCAACAACCTGCTGGGTAGCGCCATCAAGGGTGTCGGCAGTATGCCCCCAAAAGGAACCTGCGCGGACTGCTCTGATGAAGAGATCAGCCACGCCATTGAATTTATGAGTGGCCTCAAGCCCTGATAGTTTTTAACGATCAAGTCCGCTGGCTCAGGCCAGTGGGCTGACAAAACCCTCCGGCTTCACGGCCAGAATAGAACAGTAAATATTGTTCAGAATATTCTCAGCTGTATTGCCCATCAGCACTCCCCGGGCATGACGGCTCAGAGTTCCCATCACGATCAGGTCTACATTAATTTCATTGGCCAGATTTTGAACTTCACCGGCAACACTGCCTTTCAACAGATGCACTTTTAGCTTGTCGGATTCAGGGTCAATGCCTGCATCGATCAGCGCTTTATCCAGTCTTTGCCGATAACGCTGATGGGTACTCTCCTGTAGGTCATAGATCTCTTCATCACCCAACATCCTTAATGCAGGCTGGTTTACTGGTAAATTCCAGACTGTCACTACGTGCAGCTCAGCTTCTTCCTGACTGCTGAGATAATCACCGTAAAGCAGCAGGTTTCTATTCAGGGCCACGGCATCATCGTCCGGGTCACCGGCATCCACCGCGACCAGGATCCTGCCAGTGAAATCAGGCAACTGATCCCGGCAGGCCATCATCAATAACGGAACCGGGCATTTTCTCAGCAGTGCCAGGTCATTACCCGTTAACTGATGACGGGCCAATGCCCCGGAAGGGTCCGCAAGCTTGATGACCAGGTCTACCCCAAACTCTGCAATTAAACCCGCTATGAGCTGCCTGGGCTTGCCTGCAACAATATGAACTTCAGCCTCAATGCCTTCTTCCCATGCCAGCTGCCTGAGCTGTTCGGCATCCTGTTCCAGCTGCTTTCTCATGGCTGCCTCCAGCTTGCTTTCCAGGGGAATAAACTGAAGCTTGTGCATAACTTCCAGACTTTGATCAAAAAAAACCATGATCAGTCTGGCGTTGTTATTCGCCACCAGTGTGAAAGCCTGTCGCAATTCGAGTTCGCTGGTATGGCTTCTGGTGATGGCTACCATAACGGTCTTGAAAGCGTGCATAGTCAACCCCTTATCGGATCATTTCACCAATGACCGGAATAATAGACAGCACCAGCAAAAGCGCCATAGTAATGTTAAACGCTCTTTGATGAGACGGCTGTTGCAACACCTTTTTCAGACGAACACCGAAAAACAGCCAGACGCCTACGCAGGGAAACAAAACAATCAGGAAGGCCAGGGCAATGACCAGCACCTGCAGAAACACATCTCCAGATACTGTCGTATAAGCAGCCACCGCACCGGTAGCCATAACCCATCCTTTCGGATTGACCCATTGGAACAGGGCTGACTGTATAAACGTCAATGGTCTGGCTTTTCCTTCATTTAAATCAGCAGGAGCAGACTTGGCGATAAGCCAGGCAAGGTACAGAAGATAAGCGACACCGAGAACCTTGAGAATATCGTGAAGCACCGGGAAAAGGTCAAATACCGCTCCCAGCCCCAACCCCACAAACAGCACCATTAAAGGGAAGCCCAGGCAGATGCCTAAAAAATGGGGCATACTCTGCCGGATGCCATAGTTCATGCCCGAGGTCATGATCATGACATTATTGGGACCCGGGGTCACCGAACTGGAAAAAGCGAAAGCCATCAGGGGCCACAAAACGGCACTAAGTTCATCACCCATTATATTCGCCCTTAAAGCCACCTTGCGGCGGCTGAGTCTGGTCACTTCCACCCCCTGAAATGGGGGGGCAGTTCACTAACGGCTACAGTTGCCTCAGGTGGTTAATATTTATAGCCATGACTTCGTGATATGCAAAGTTGTTATAAGCTCTGAGATCATCCGTTAAAATTAAACATCCCAAACTTTTTGCTGCCAATATTACGGACATATCAGTGATCCCAATATGATTAAAACCATCTGTACTCATTACTTCATCTTTATGAATATATTGTTCATTCACCAGGTAGAGTGTTGGGAGAATTGAATTCAGAAATTTCCTGAATTTATGTTCAGGTATTTTTTCCAGAAAATTCCAGGCTTCAGCCAAAACCTGAGGAGTAACGACAATTTTTGAAAACTGAGATACATAACCATTAAGCCAATGGTAATCCTGCTCAGTATACATTGTGGTACGTTTGAATTTTGGCACGTACGCAGGTTCATATTTACCAACCAGATATAGAATCAGTAAATTTGTATCTAAGAATGCACCACCATCCCTGTACTGTATTAATAAATCGGTGAGCATTGTGAAACTCTAGACTTTACGAATTTTCATAGACATCACTTCGCCAGTATCAGCATTGACTTTAAATATTTTATAGCTTATTACCCTATTCCCTAAGCTTCCAAGTGCATAAGAATCAGACAAACCAAGAGTAATCAACCAAAAACCATTTTCCAGTTCAACTTCTTCAATTGACAGCCTTGCTTTCTCTGAAGACACATCTTCAAAATACTTTGCTGCCGCCTGAGCGGCTTCTTTTGCACTAATAGCCATTATATTTTTTCCAATAGTTTATTAATGTTGAGCTGACTAGCGAAGAATCCACTTAAAAATAAGTATCATCTTTCAACTCGATCAGAAAGCGTCTGTATACTCAAAGATAGCTAAGTTTGCAACCTTTACTGTTTGTTCTCAGTCACTGGTTACAACAGACCTCGTTCCGATGCAGGAGTGCGAGAGCCGGAGTTTTGCGACACCCTCTTCAAGGGCAGGTTCAGTGACAATCAGTCTCCAGACAGGGTTATCTGGCCTTTCAGATAGATTACAGCGGTTCCTCGCAGCAAAACCCTGTCCCCAACCCATTGGTATTGTAGCTGCCCTTTTCCCTGGCTGGCATGGTATGGTGTCACCATTGGGACATTGAGATCCATCGTCTTCTATATGGTTTTTTGAATGAAACGACTGAACACTTCCTGGTTTAACGGAGCCCTGGCTCTGGCGGGCTGGCTGATCGGCATAACAACTCAGTCATCCTGGGCGGTTGCTGCCGCAGTCGTCATTCTGATGGTGCATTTCGCCGCCGTCGGCTCCTGGAAAAAAGAGCGGGAGATTCTGGCTATTACCTTGATCCTGGGTAGCGCCCTGGACAGTGTGATGGGCAATATCAGTGTTCTTCAGTTTTCCAGTGAGAATCGGATTCTTCCGTCATGGCTGGCCTGTGTCTGGATTATGCTGGGGCTAACCATTCGTCATAGCCTGAACTGGATCGGTAACAACAGACTGACAGGTAACCTGTTTCTTATTATTTTGACCGCAGGACATTACTGCCTGTTGTTGCAGTTCACTTACGTTTCTTCCTGTCTGCCAGAATGGCAGGCAGTGGCCATTCTTTCAATATCCGCAACCATCATCATCAATATTATTCTGACATTCTCTGATATCTGGATGGAGAGATATCGCCGCCAGAATACGGGATGATCGAGTCACGATAGGAGTCCATTCTCCAATAAATTATTGCAAGATGCCGTCATTTCTGTGTAGCCTGACACCATTTCCGGATAGAAGTGTACAAACAATAATAAAGGAAGGTATTTAATGACCGTCTCAACATCCCCTGTTAACGCCAGCGACTTTCTGAACCATAAGGCAGCTGATATCCAGTCCTGGTTCAAGTCCGGCACCCAACCTATCGAAGGCCTGAACGTTCGCAAGATGCCAGCTCGGGTAGAGCCTCTGGAATATATACCCAGCCGGGAAAAAGCCAAAAACAAGGCTCGCTTCAAACTGATCGTCAGTAAGAATTTTAAGCTCTGGTCAATAAACCTTGAAATGAGTTTTTTCTGTCAGCCCTGGTTAAGCAATGACGGTATCGCCAATCCGCCCGGTTTACTTTTCTCAGTCATTGATGATGAAGACACTGCCCACCCTATTGAATACCTGCCGACAGTGTTTGAGTACGAAGAAGAGGATATGAGTGCACCACAGTGGTTCAGCTTCTGGATTCAGAAAATTCTGAAAAGACCTTCAATCAAAATCGTCTTTGCCTACAAACAACTGATCTCGTCTGAGCTTGATGATTGAAGAACCCCTTCAATGATCGTGACGCTAAACCGGGGCCTGATATAAAAGGCTCCTGTCTTTTTAGAAGGAAAAAAATATGCCTCGCCTGCTTCTGCTTTTCTTCACTGCGTCACTGTCACTGTGCTCATACGCCGAGCTCAGTTCTTTAACTCATCGCTGGATTGCTGTCTTTGATGCGGACCGGGTTAACAGCTGCGATGCCGGGCTACTTCTTGAACAGCTGGGCAATCTTTCTTCAGAGGCAAGGCTGTCACTGGTACGCCCCTTTGGTTCCTGCGGCATTATTTTTCTGTCCGACGCACTGTTGGATGTTGAAAGCCTGCTCCAGCAGGACTCAGCCATTCGATATATAGAGCCTGATGGCCTTAACCAGCCCCTGCCGGTAATGCCTCCTATCGATTAACACATCTGACATTCCGGCAAGGACGATGCCGTCACTTCTCCAGCCCATTAAAAAGCCCGACAGTGTCGGGCTTAAAAAACGCATTAGATTGAACGGTTACCGTATTCGCTCGACGGCTTTTTGGGCGGATCGGCAGTAACGTTTGATGGGACTTCTTCTATTTCGCCACCGGATTTAAGAAAAGCCTCCACTTGGGCGTTGAGACTTTCTCTGAGTTTTTTCCGGGACTCCACCGTGCGTTGATCAGCGGGCTCGTCTCGACTACCCAGGAAACTGATATCAACCCCGTCAAAACCAGCAGCAGCTTTTTTCGGCGTTTTCCGTGCCATAGCTCTTTCCTCTTGGATACTGGTCAATGAAGCAACCTTTGCTTCAACCCATTTTTTATGACTTTTGTTCCGATTTGTTTTAGTTATAGTCCAGCGTTCTTAAAACGCCAGTCGGTGTGACTCCTCCATTCTTATTCCGCCATCAAAAAACAATAAAATTATAATTACCCATATAGATCACCTTGTAAAGCCTCAATAGACCCCTCCGGGAATATGGCGTTAGTAGTCGGCATGATTGGGAATAGCTTGAAGAAAAATTTTTTCATATCGTGGCGAACATCCATTTAGCCTTTTCGCACCGTGCATAGCTGGCCAGACGGTCTATTCTCTTTGGGCATAAATTATTCTGTCTGATAAGTGAAACAACGATGCAGGCTGTTTCCAGAGGAGCACGAATGAGCCTTTATACCAATCTTGCCGGAAGATTGCGCAACACCCATTTACCCAAGTCTCACGGCCTGTTGCCCGTTTTTGAAGCGGTTGTTAACTCAATCCAGTCCCTTGAAGAAGCTGACCGGCTAACAACTGGCCAGATTACCCTTGAGATCATCCGTAACCCTCAGCAGCAAATGCACTCAGAGAAAGAGGCAGAGCAAGAAAGCATTAAGGGCTTCATCATTACAGATGATGGTGTTGGCTTTAACGAGGCCAATATGGCATCGTTTGAAACGCTGGATTCCGACCACAAAATCGCTAAAGGCTGTCGGGGTATTGGTCGTCTGATGTGGTTGAAAGCGTTTGATCTCGCTAAGGTCGACAGTATTTTTCATCAGGATGGAAACGTTTATCAACGCCGATTTTCATTTTCAGCACAGAAAGGTGTTCAGTCAGACCCTCTTGTTGATATTCATGATAAAACAGCACGTACCGTATTAACGCTGGACGGTTTTGATAAAACCTATTACTCAAGCTGCCGCAAAACCGCATCAGCCATTGCAGAAGCGCTACTTGAGCACTGCCTGTGGTACTTCGTAAGGAATCCGGCTGTACCATGCATCCTTGTCAAGGATGGTTCTGAGACAATCTCCCTCAGTACTATTTTCGACCAGTGCATGCACTCAAAAGCAACCACCGAGCACGTCAACATTAAGGAACACCGTTTCGAACTCACCCACATCAAGTTTCGGGCAGGAGTGCACAAAAATCATTCAATGTTTCTTTGCGCTGCCAGCAGGGTTGTAAAAGAAGAATCCATCAGTAAAAAAATACCGGGTCTCTTTGGCACAATATCCGACGATGTTGGTAAATTCACCTACGCCTGCTACCTGACCTCACTCTATCTTGATGAACATGTGCGCTCCGAGAGAACCGCCTTCAACATTGCAGAAACTATTGACGACCTGACCAGTGATTTAGACGTTTCCCTCAGTGAAATCAGGGATACCGTTGCAAACAAAACCAGGGAGTACCTCTCAGATTATCTTCAGGAAAACCTGAAAGCAGGCAGAGAGCGAGTGGAAGAATTTGTAGCGCATAAGTCTCCTCGATACCGATCCATTATCAGCTATATGAATGAGAGTGAACTCACGGTTGACCCCAAAATATCTGACAAAGACCTTGAGTTACACCTGCACAGACAATACTTCGAGGCGGAAAGTGCTCTTTTGGAGGAAGGGCATGAAGTCATGAACCCCGTCGTTGAGAGCAACTTCGAAGAGTATCAAAACCGGCTGAGTAACTACCTGCAAAAAGCCAATGACTTTAAACAATCAGACTTGGCAAACTACGTTAGCCATCGTCGTACAATTATTGACTTATTGGAAAAGCATGTTGCTCAACTGGACAGCGGGAAATACGTTCGTGAGAATATGATTCATCAATTGATTATGCCCATGCATAAGGACTCAACTCAGACCCCACTGGATGCGTGCAATCTCTGGCTCATTAATGAAAGGTTGTCATTCCATGACTACCTTGCCTCTGACAAACCATTAAGCTCGATGCCGATTACCGGTGACTCTTCCGGGAAAAAACCGGATCTATGCGCCTTGAATGTGTGTGACAATCCAATTTTGGTATCCGATAAAAAGAACTTACCACTGGCCTCTATCACAGTGGTTGAGATAAAAAGGCCAATGCGGAACGATGCCGCCCAGGGAGAAGAAAAAGACCCTATTGACCAGGCTCTTACTTACCTGGATCGTATTCGTGAAGGTCAGGCAAAAACCGCAAATGGATTACTGATCCCGAACTCCAGAGACGTACCCGGCTTCTGCTATATAGTGTGTGACCTGACTTCCACCATGCTCAAAAGGTGCAAAAACTGGGATTTAACAGCGTCTACTGATCATATGGGGTACTTTGGCTATAACAAAAGCTACGGCGCCTTTATCGAAGTAATTTCCTACAACCGGCTGGTGCAATCTGCCAAAGAGCGAAATAAGGCGTTCTTTGACAAGCTGGGCTTGCCGACGACGTAAATCAGCGATTTAAGATGGGTCCAGCTCAATTGTCTCCGCAGTGCGGAGAGTTTTTCCAAAGAAGGGAAGGCTTCTGCGAAACGGCAACAATGGAGCAGCTGCTTCTCACTCCAGCCCTTGCCAAAAGCGGCAGTGAGTTGCTTCTTTACCCCGCAGCTGTCCATTCAAGGGGCTTTTGGCAGGCATGATACACATAACCATATTTGTAGCAATCTGATACAAAAAACAGGATTTGAAACATGTCAAGCAGACCCTTACGACTGGATGGAGAACTGGTGACCGCTGCAACCCTTGTTGGCAAGTTCAAAAAACGCTCGGCGGCAAAACAGGTGGAATACTGGGTCAGCCTTGGCAAAGTAGCCAAGGAAAACCCTGACCTGCCCATTACTTTCATTGAAGATATTCTGGAAGCCGAAGAAGAGCGCAAACAGGGTCTGGTCTCGGAGTACCGTTTTGGCTAAAGCAAAGACGATACTCCAGACAGCCCGGTTTGCAAGAGCCGTGAAAAAACTCAAGCCGAACCAGAAAGCGGATCTTGATACAGCCATCATGTCGGCACTACCATATCGTGACAATTTCAGTCATGAATTACCAAGGGCTGTAGCAGCCTTGCAACTTCATTTGTCATAAATAAAACAATCATTTCATGACAAATAATTCACTTTACAGTCATAACATGACAATTTCTTACCTCGATAGCGATCTACCTGCACGGTAGGTTAGGTGAAATCAGGGTAAGCTTCGATACCTCATTCTTTACCAACTGCCTACACGGCAGGTCACAGCCAGGCTGAAATCAGATCCAGTTTTTACAAATTTCCAACTGTCTGCTCGGCAGGTCACGGGAGGGAAAATGCATGTAACCCTTACAGCTCAAGAGGATAGGCCAACAATCCACAAAACACTCTTTTTTAGCTCGCTCAAAAAATTTCTAAAAAAACAACCAGCTAAAAGCCCTGATTATTTTTTGGTAAAAGTCAGATCAGGCACCGTTCCGCATGCACACTCCTGGTTTGCTAACCCATAACTGGTATACCCATCGCAGCATATATTTTTAGCCGCGTGCTTCTGGAGCCTAAAGTAAAACACTTGCGTGGGATCCTCAGAGCTGGTCATTGGAATGTTATGAAACAACTGAATATTGCGAACACGACTTGATGAGTCCTGCCTCGGTAGATATTTATAGCCTTTTTTTTCAGCTATTCGCTGCCCACGCCTTATGCGCCGCTGCCTGCCTCCCTCACAATATTTATCGCTTTTTAATTCTTTTCCGTATCGAACTTCTTTAACGTTATCAGGAACTGTGATGATCTCATGAAAGAAAAACTTCTGAAGTCTTTGCATCTCCAGAAAGTACGGCTGTGACATTAGCTGCTGTAAGCAGAGCCGGTCTACTGAAACACAAGCAATGATGTCACCGATGGTTTTATCGCAGAATTTCGGAAATGTGACCCCCACACTGTTGATGCCATGCCTACACTGGAACCCATGGAGGATTTTCAAGCACCTGCCAACCAACAGTTCATTATTGGATCCCGGCTGAAACTGGATACCGAAGGTAAAGCGTTTCATTCTTTTTTCTCCGGCCTCATACCACCGCACACATGGCAGGCCATAAGGAAGTGGATATCATCCATTGCTGGATCATTCACATCCGGTTTCGCTACCAGAAACTCAATATATCGCTCTATATTCTTTAACAAGGAAAAATAATCTTTTCCTGTACTTGGGTGTCGGTGTGCTGTCAGCTCTTGTCTATCTGCACAATATGCACTGACTTTTTTCCGAGATATTGCCCCCGGAAACCAGTCATCAATCTGGTGCAAGGCTGCCCCAAGCTTATGGCGACTGAATACTACTTGCTCTTCACCATTGTTTGCACAAGTGGCCAGTAACTTACTACGTGATTCACCATCGGAAAATGTCTGACTTGGAAATACCTCTGAACAGAGCGGTAAAATCAACTTTGCCTCAACCAGTAACGAGCAGGAATCGCTCAAGGATGTCAGTGCCCCTTCAAATCGATCTACCCATTTTTCGATGGATTCCTCAAGATCATCCAAGTCTCTGTTCCACCGCCTTGTTTCCACATGATCAATGACCATTTGATCTTTGGTCCTGCAATCATGTAGGCGAATTTCTGTTCCAAGGGTGTATTGGTTTTCCCATAGCCAGTTACCCAACAACAGGTTCTCCAGATACCTTCGGGCTAACACTCGATAACCACCCACTTCTTTGTAAGCGTCACTTAGCCTCGACACGGCCTCCTTCATTTCCGGGCGATCACATTGATACAACTGCCCAGAATGCGCCTTAATGCTTATTGAAAAACGAACCACCAATGCCTCAGACTCAGGTGGCATATAAACTTCCTGAATCTCGATAGCGTAGTTTTTAGCAGTTGACATGGGGAGAGTTTTTTGAATAGCAGTGCCAGACTGCTGCTGCAGCTCGGTATCAAGCCCTGCGAGATACTTTCAACACCACAACAGCAGGCAGGCTTGGTAAGATTGCACTCCGTTTCCCTACTTTTCAAGTGTTGTATCTGTGCTGGTTCGCCCTTTATCTGTTATTACTGACTTTCTCCAAGCCCTCGACCAGTCATTACAGGCCATAAAACCGGGAGCTCGATTGACCTGTAGCCAGAAAGCAGGACTTGGGCTCATCATGACAGGCATTATTGTTACCGGTGCACTTAACTGGGCGGCCTTTGGGCGAAGCTCTCTCGGATCGGCCAAGCCCAGCCAGCTACGGTGGGTTTTCTACAGAGCCAAGATTGCCTGGGAACTCTTGCTGCAAGCCAGCGTCAGCCAGATATTGACCACATACCAAATCAAAAGCGGAACTTTGGTGGTTGACGACACCGGAAAGAAGCGAGCAAAGAAAACATCGAGAATACCGGGAACCCACAAGATCAAGGACAAGGCGACAGGGGGATACTATAACGGTCAGGAATTGGTGTTCATGGTACTGGTGACTGACACAGCTACGATACCCGTAGGTTTCCGCTTTTACCAACCTGACCCTCAGCTGGTCGCCTGGCGCAAGAAAAACAAGACACTTAAAGAGCAGGGAGTACCCACTTGCCAACGTCCCAGGCAACCAAAACCAGACCATGACCGCTTTCCCACCAGGCAGGCTCTGGCACTGGATATGATTAATGATTTCACATCCGCTTTCCCGGCTTTGAAGATACACAGCATTCTGGCAGATGCTCTTTATGGCACGGGCGACTTCATGGATAAAGCTTCGGCCCTTGCAGGTGGTGTGCAGGTAATCAGCCAGCTGCGTTCTAACCAGATTGTTTCAAGCCGTAACTCTACAACAGATCTGGATACCTATTTTGCCCGTCAGCCTGGTGTGGATACACGGTTAATCATCCGTGGTGGACAAGAAAAGCCTGTCACCATGCTGGCCGCCCGATTGCATGTCAAAGCCCACGATAAACGTCGTTTTGCTGTAGCGTTGAAATACGAAGGAGAAGCCGACTACCGCTACCTGGTGGCTTCTGATTTGTCATGGCGTCATACCGATATTGCCAGACAGTACTCGTTGAGGTGGTTGGTCGAGGTTTTCATTCAGGACTTGAAAAAGTGCGGAGGCTGGAACCGGCTGAGCAAACAGCAGGGCGTTGAAGGATCAGAGCGGGGCCTGATCATGAGCCTGTTGTGCGATCATCTCCTGTTGCTGCATCCGGAACAGGTCGCCCTGCTTAAAAACAAACAGCCCGGGATGCCCGCAGGCTGCCTGATCGAGCATCTCAAGATGGAGTCACTGACTGAAACGATCAAGGATGTCGTCATGGCAGACTGCCCTGAACAGGCATTGAAAGCATTAACAACGTCACTGCGAGAAGCCTTACCTACCCGAACCTCCAGCAAACATATGGCCGAGCGTGACTTGGGGCGTCAGAAGTACACTCAGTCTCTGGTTTACCATGCTAAAGCTGCATAGAGGAAGGCAGGCAGAAATCAAAGTCGTGGTCAAGGATTAAAAACTACGTTATCGAGTGTCAGGTAGCGTAATCGCTAAAAACGCCTGACGGACACAAAAATCTACAACTGTACGGGGATTGGAGTAGATATGCGTGGTTGAATTTCAGTCAAAACATTTGAGTAAGCTCTGAGAATATCGTTAAAAATCTCCGAGTGCTTTGGTGCTTCAAGCGACACAATAAAGGCGTAATTGATTGTTGGGGCTTTCGCTCCCGAAATACTGTCACCACCGTCTCGCGCCATATAATGTATTTCAAACGCGGGGTCTTGTAGTGATGAGCCGAATTTGGTTTTCTCTGCATGCAGAACAGATTCCCATTTGCCAGCATCAGATCTTAGCTCTGCCTCCGTTGCTACCTTTTTTTGTTTAAAAAATGATTCTGATTTGATCGGTTTAGGTTTCGGTCTCCAAGTGATCTCAACTCCAGCCTTGGTGTACATAGAGGTATCTTGAGGGTCAACGGGTGTTGAAAAACAGCAGGTAGCCTTAATTTTTACTTTCCCTTTTATGCCTTCTTTAGGAATAGGAAGTGGAACTTTCAAATACTTTCCAGGAAAAAGCTCACCTTGATAAAGTATGCGAGCCACTCCGTCAGGTGATTCAATAATTTGATTAATGCTCTCAGGAGCCTTCCCCCAACCAACATGATGAGGGTCATGACCACCCTGCTCAGCAGAATGCACCAACAGCGCCTTAATTGCCAATGGAGAGACTGAATGGCCCAGTATTGCCCGCACCCCAACAGCTTTTCTCAATAAATATGGAGAGGCAAAACTTGTTCCACAGGTTGGGGTTAGCCTTGCTAATCCATCATCACTGGTAACATGGAAATATTCATTTATAGATCCGCCAAATGCCAGTAGGTCAGGCTTAACACGCCCAGGCGCGCGACCAGGCCCTTTCGCACTGTATGAAGCTCTCTGCCAATCAGAGATAGTCTTATCAGCTGCACCAACTGCGACTGCATTTACACAATCAGAAGGCACTTGTATTCTGCATAACCCTTCTTGTTCATCCATTTCACCATTATTTCCGGCAGCTATCGTCAAAAAGGTATCCCCTTCAGCAAGATAGGTATCTAAAAGCGATGTCCATGGATGAACTTCATCATCATCAACGGGCAGGTCTGGGCCAAGGCTTATATTGATAAATTCATATTGCCTAGACATCAAAATATCTTCGATATGAGTTAATGTCCGGTAAAGCTCAAGACGATTTTCGTGACTAGCGCCACTGTCTAAAACCCTATGGTGATCAACATATGAAAATGGGCGTTGGGCTTCAACATCTGGCGACAGTGGCCCAAACAAAAATGCTGATGTCACAGCCACCCCATGCGCGGGGCCGTCAGCACAATCTTGCGCAGACGAATCTGAGATTATGTAATTATTGACCCAAGGAGTGAGAGCATGCTTTTGTGGCAAACCTCCATCCAAAATTGCAACCCGGACATCAGATGAATACGGTTCTGAACTAGGCAAATTGGCTTCTGCACTAATAGGCATAGACCTAATTATGGGGCGAAAAGATCTGAGCATGGGCAATGGTCTGACGACCCGAACAAAAGAGTGTTGAGCCAACTGTCCCACCCTATCAGGCTCTCCGATCAGTGGAATGAACCATAAGCTGGAGACACCTATAGCCCATTCTTTCTCGACACTAAACCCAAGGGATCCAGCGTATTCTATGAATGAATGCTTAATGAATTCAGAAGACCCTTCAGGCATAAGTTGCAGCCCAGCTTCAAAGTATCCTTCAGAATCTATATCCGATTTTTTTACTTTGGTAGACTCTGGAATCGACTCAACACTCCATACTTTTAACAAATCACTAGCGCCAGGTGTATCCATGTTGATCTGGTATAATTTGTTTGAAAATTCTGCAAGCTGATGCCTTTTCCCTGCGATAAACAGGCTCGTAGAAGGAGTACTTTTAGGCTTTCCCTTCCTGGTCCACTTATCTGGCAATACTTCATCCGCTTTGCTACCAATTGAATGCACCCCCATCTCTCTGAGCAGAGTGCGAGGAAAGTGACTCTTTGAAATATATGATGGGTGCAAAGTGAGCTTGCTAACACTGTAATCCCTAGGACAAACCTCCTCTATAAGCAAAGATTGCCTTTCAACCACATCGTCAAATTGTGGTTTCAGTCTCTGCACTACTTCTGGTAGCGTGTACAGTGCCGCCCCCGGAGGACTCATTTTTGAGGTGCCGTGAGCGCAGTCAACTCTTCAGCCTTCCCAATCAAATAATTAACCTTGCGTGACATTACTTTCTACCTCAAGATTTGAATTCTTGGATTCTTTTTCTGATAGTGTCCCTGCTGACATGCGACACTTTTGCAGCCTTTTGTTGGGTTAGACCGAACTCGCGCACAAGTCTGACAGCAAAATTGATCCTCTCCTTACTACTGAGCTCACCCAAACTTGGCTTCATGTAGGTAATCGCCTCTGATTCGAAACGATTAGGATCAATAAGCTTTAGTCTGCGAAGTTGGAAAATAACTCTCTTAATATGGCTATATGATTTACCTTTCAGACTATCGACCAGTAGCTCCATCCAAGGCTTAAAACTATCCTGATCCTGCCCTAGATATCTGAGGATCGCTTTTTTTACATGCTCTTTCGTAGGAATTGTGAACGTCACTTCCATATCAAACCTTCGCCATAAAGCGGGGTCAACTAGCTCTGGGTGATTTGTAGCAGCAATCAACAAGCCTTCAGATGGCCATTGCTCAAGCTCTTGTAGCATAACGGTGACAAGCCGTTTAAGCTCTCCAACATCAGCCTCATCACTTCTCTTTTTAGCAATGGCGTCAATTTCATCCAAAAGAAGTACACATGGATGAGTTTTAGCAAACTCTATCGCGCTTCTTAAATTACTACCTGTTTTGCCTAAATAGCTGCTCATGACCGCTGTAAGATCCAAAATATAAAATGGTAGTTTCAGCTGCGCAGCGAGCCATTGAGCAGTCATTGTTTTTCCGACACCAGGAGGACCTTGAAAAATAAGAGAGCTGGTTGGCTGAAGGCCATTGGCGGTCAAGAGTTTTAAAGAGCTTCTCTCTTGTAGAACCTGCTCTAGACTGTAAGCGACTTGTGATTGTAAGAGCGGAGAGTCGAAGACTTCTGAAATACCAAAAGACTTTAATAGTGATACCCCTCCAACCTCATTGAGAGGCTCAGAGTCACTCTGCCGCCCTGAAAAAGAGGAGGCTTTTCGTAATACTCCATTTGATCTGGCAGGATGACTTTTTAAGAGTTCTTCTAGCTTCCCAGCAGTTTCTGGATCTTTTTTTCGGAGCTTTCTCACCTGCTTCGCAAGATACATGCGAAGATCAGCCTCTTTTCCTGATAGCGCCAGCCTTGAAATACTGACTAATTCTTCATTTGCCATAAGCACCACTCACACAGGACTCATAACATACTGATTATTATAACTTATTCAAAATTGCTATGAGTGACTAAAACTGAATTTAATATATAATATAGTCACAGACGTGACTTGTCACCAGTTTTATCAAGAGTTTCATGTAATCTATTTGAAGGACTTATTCTGACTCAATCGACAAATTAGTCATCAATCACCGCTTTGCTTGCGCAGCATTCAGCTTTGCCCCCCAAATCTGGCAAACTTGTTCATTACTGCAACCTGTCAAGCGCATAATTTCTGAAATACTTTTATCCGGTACTCGTAATTCAATTACTGCCTTGTGGCGTGCGTCATCAGACTTTTGAACAGCAGGTTGCTGGCGCTCAGGACATCAACAAATTCATCAAAACGGAAATGTTCAAAAATCTCCCGGGCATCTTTGGAGAAGGACTGGATGTAGCTTGCCAGGTTGTCGTTTATCCCGGTCAACCCCAGTTTGGAAAGATCCATCTGCGAAGTATTAAAAAAGTCAGTCCCTGCGGATTCTCAGTTGTACGGTTGGCAGGCAGCAGCATTTTCTCCTTGCCATCAGTGGGCAGGTTCATGCTTTTCACCTGTCCGTACTTAGCCTGCACCGATGCTTTCGACGGTGCAAGTACGCACTCCAGAAGGCGCAACAGGGTAAATGGCAGGATGATCCGACCATACTGGGACTGTTTGAAACCTCCCCAGAGAAGGTCAGCAACAGACCAGATAAAGGCAGCGAGATTGTTATGGGATTGAGATATAAAGCGTTCTGAATTTATGGCGGTTGGTGATCTGGAGCCCAGAGCAGTTAGACTGGCAAAACGCTTGTCTTACGGCGTTAGTCGTTATTGTGGAGGATATAGAGGGTGGGCTCAAGTCGTGTATGTAGCGCGTTCAGATTGATCTGATAGCGATCACAAACGGTTCAGTATCTCTATAATCCAGACAGTTAAAAAGATTCTGAAGGCTTTGGCAGGTACAGAACTGGCAAAGGCTCAACCATCTACAGTCATTGTGAAGCTGTCGGAACAACCGCTTTATGGCTGTACCCACATCTTGATACAGCCATAAAATCCAAGCACTGACTCAATCACTGCTTCCCCATAAACTCCGGATAAGCCTCCATACCACACTCAGTCAGATCAGCCCCCTGGTACTCTTCTTCTTCCGTGATACGCAGCCCAAGGATTAGCTTGATAACTCCCCAGACAATCAGGGAAGTAAAAAACACCCAGCCAAAAATGGTGGCGATGCCCAACAACTGCGCACCGAAGGTTGCACCATTGTTGGTCAGAGGAACTGCCAGCAGACCCCAGAGCCCTGCAACACCATGTACCGAGATCGCACCCACCGGGTCGTCAATCCGCAGCTTGTCCAAAGTCAGGATAGCGAACACGACCAAAGCACCACCGACACCACCGATCAGAGTGGCAGAGAGTGCATCTGGTGCCAGAGGCTCTGCTGTGATGGCTACCAGACCTGCCAGAGCACCATTCAGGGCCATGGTCAGATCGGCTTTGCCAAACAGAATACGAGCGACAATCAGGGCAGCAATAACACCACCTGCAGCGCCAGCATTGGTGTTAACAAAGATCTGGGCGACAGCGTTGGCATTTTCAACGTCTGCCAGTTTCAGCTGAGAACCTCCGTTGAAGCCAAACCAGCCCAGCCACAGGATAAACGTGCCCAAGGTAGCGAGCGGCAGGTTGGCTCCGGGGATTGCATTAACAGCGCCGTCTTTCCCGTATTTACCTTTGCGGGCACCCAGCAGCAGAACACCGGCCAGTGCGGCAGCAGCACCGGTCAGGTGAACGACACCGGAACCGGCAAAGTCCTGAAAGTTAGCCGCGTCCAGAAAACCACCGCCCCATTTCCAGAAACCCTGTACCGGATAGATAAAGCCCGTCATAAAAACGGCAAACAGCAGAAAAGACCAAAGCTTCATGCGCTCCGCAACCGCACCGGAAACGATGGACATTGCTGTTGCAACAAAAACGACCTGAAAGAAAAAGTCTGAGCGTGCAGAATGATAGGGCGCATCAGCACCACCGGCAGTCACCGCCTCAACCGGGTTTTCAGTACCAATCAAAAAACCAGGAACAGGCAGGATACCCCCTTCGTTAGCGCCCGGATACATAATGGCGTAACCACAAAGCAGATACATGGTGCAGGCAATGGCAAACAAGGCGACATTTTTAGTCAAAATCTCGACCGTGTTTTTAGAACGAACCAGACCCGCTTCGAGCATGGCAAAACCGGCTGCCATCCACATTACCAGCGCACCGGACATCAGAAAGTAAAAAGTGTCGAGTGCATACGACACTTGAGCCAGATTTTCCACAGGGCTTCTCCAAAGAAAGTTCAGCAGATAAGTCGTCTTTTGCTATTGGTATTATTTATTGTCATTCGCACACTCTGGGAACCATCAACTTCCTAACCAGGATCTCTTGTCGCTCAGCACATCAGATGGCATCTTCGCCGGTTTCGCTGGTTCTGATCCGAATCGCCTGCTCCAGAGGGGTGACGAAGATCTTTCCGTCACCAATCTTTCCGGTATTGGCCGCCTTGGAAATGGCTTCAATCACCTGATCCAGAAGATCATCGCCAATGGCGATCTCCAGCTTGACCTTGGGTAGAAAGTCAACCACATACTCAGCACCACGGTAGAGTTCGGTATGCCCCTTTTGACGACCAAATCCCTTGACTTCAGTGACCGTGATGCCCTGAACACCAATCTCGGACAGAGCTTCTCGCACGTCGTCCAGTTTAAATGGCTTGATGATGGCTGATACCAACTTCATAAAAGCGCTCCTGAGTGTTGCCTGTTGGCCTGCAGGGAATGTCCGGACATTGTTATTGCGATCGGCGCTCCCAGCCTTGAATATTCAGCGGATCCATGTCCAACTGAGCTTGATGGCTGTTTATGCAGGCACTGTGCCAAATTCTGAAAATCGCCTGTTAATAAGACTCATAGGAGGAAAGAACTGGAATCTCGCTCACTCATTAACTCTCACGCACCAATAAGACACACTTATTTCAGTTGTCGCACAAACATTGTGCACTCCTTTTTGTGCAATGGATCATTAATTGTCTGTGGTATGATCACCGCTGGTTTTTAATGACAAGAATTGCAGGAATCATCGATGATCGATAAAGCCTCTCTTATCGGTAATATTGCCGGCAAAGCAGGTCAGGTTCTGGGTGGGAAGAAAAGCCAGACCCGGGAAGATATTGAGCACAACATCAAGGCCCTGGTGGGCGGTGCCCTGGCCAAATTTGAACTGGTTACTCGTGATGAGTTTGATGCCCAGGTGGCAGTACTGAAGCATACCCGTGAAAGGCTGGAAGCCCTTGAAAAAAAAGTGGCCGATTTGGAAAAAGATGAGCAGTCTGACGCCTGCTGCTGACGTCATTAGCCGTTCTTATTTTTAGGACGGCTAACCCATATCCTCTCAGACTTTACCCTTTTATTACAATTTCGTAATATAAATAATTCAATAAAATCAACAAGTTAAACAATAACAATCGTTAAACCCCTCGTAGTTTTCCCTATAGAGATACCCCTTGCTTGCCTATAGCATTGCGCTTCAAATTAAGACACTTGTCTCAATTATGTGCAGTGTCACTGGCCAAGTCTTTTCAACATGGGCTGGCCCCAAGGACAAATAGTGAACATCTCAGGAGAACTATCACTATGAAACGCTCACTTTCAATCTTTACCCTGCTGATCACCATGATGATGTCTGTTTTTACACAGACCGCTTTTGCCGGTGGTTGGGAACTGCTGGGTGAGAAAAAAGTCAGCCGTCGTGCAGAAGCCGACACCATCCGCGTTGGTCTGAGAGATGGTGCTTTCAAGCGCCTGCAATTCAAGGTCAAGGGCGCTGACGTGGATTTCGACAAAGTGATTGTTCATTACGAGAACGGTCAAAACCGTGAAGTAGCCATTCGCAGCAAAGTGAAAAAAGGCGGTAGCTCCCGTGTTATTGACCTGCCTGGTAAAGCAAGGGCCATTGAAAAAGTAAAATTCTACTACGACACCGAAGGCACAGGACGCGCTCAGGCCAGTGTTCTGCTCCTGGGTAAATCGGCATGATGAAAAAACGACTGTTTACGTTTTTATTGGCACTCACTACTTTTTCACCGGTCTCGACACTGGTCCATGCGGGCTTGTTAGATAATGACCGGGAAGAAGTCCGTGAAGAGCGTCGTGACGACCGCCAGGATAATCGCGAAGAACAACGCGATGACCGTCGGGACAACCGTGACAACCGTCAGGACCATCGTGAAGAGCGTCGCGACGACCGTCAGGATAACCGTGAAGAGCAACGGGATGACCGTCGGGACAATCGCGAAGAACGCCGTGACGACCGTCAGGACAATCGTGAAGATCGTCATGACAATAGAGAAGACAGAAGAGACGATCGGCAAGACAATAGGGAAGACAGAAGAGACGATCGTCAAGATCGCCGTGATGATGGCTGGAATGACCGCCGTGATGACCGCTGGGACGGCCCAAACGTCATCAAGAAGCACCGGGTCGTGGTAGCCCCAAGAAAAAGGGTGATCAGAAACAATGTTGTCGTGGTGAGAAACTACGGTAACTCTTACTACGGCTACGGCCATTATCGTGACGACAATGACGCCTACAAATGGTTGGCGTTTACCGCCATCACGTTGAAAATTCTTGATAACCTCAATGAATCTGCCCAGCGTGCTCACG
Source organism: Endozoicomonas sp. 4G (assembly GCF_023822025.1). NCBI lineage: Bacteria > Pseudomonadati > Pseudomonadota > Gammaproteobacteria > Oceanospirillales > Endozoicomonadaceae > Endozoicomonas > Endozoicomonas sp. 4G. The sequence goes on from NZ_CP082909.1 coordinate 4,598,397, forward strand.
AAGCGGCTCAGATTAAGGCCACTACCGCTCCCGTTGGCGAAAGGATCATCTGGAATGATGGCGATGCTTCCGGCTATGTGGTGACCACCAAAGAAGGCAAGAGTGCCTCCAGCGGTCTGGTTTGCCGGGAATTCCAACAGTCCATTACGGTGGGCGGTCGAACTGAGGACGCCTGGGGACAGGCCTGCCTGCAGGAAGACGGTTCCTGGCAAATCGTTGACTAAGCCCTGCACCGGCCAGTTCCTTCGCTGGCCGGGCACTTCAACCAGCAAACGACTTCAGGCACCCTTATTGCCTTGCCCTTGACAGTGTTAGGGCTCATATATGTCAGGTTCAGCGCAGGTAACAAAAAGACTGGGGAGGAACACCATGAGCAATAATAGATGATAATTCTAAAGGCTCTTGATATTTAGATGGGTTTTTAACTTTAATAGCAAAGGCTTTATTTCTTCCGCTGAAATATTCAGAAAAGAACTTGTGAGTAATGCCTGAATATTCTTTGGTAGCTTTCCAAAGAGATGTTGGTTTATCTTGTAAAATATCATCAATTTCAAATTCACCAACAACTTTACCAACAGGCTTTGTTGCATAAATGACAACTTTACTGACTCGTTTGTCTTTGAAAATAGCCTTTCTAAATTCATACCTTTTTTCACCATCTAAAATTTTTCTGGCGTATTCAGGCTTTATTGATAATAAGACTTTCATCGTTTTATCTCAACTGAATACCCCGTGCTCACTCGAAGAGGCTTAGTCTGGTCACTTGCATCCCTGAATTAGAGGATTTTACAAGCCTCGTCCTTCAGACCTAACCACGGGCTACTCTTTTAAATAACGTAACACTGGACTAATGGGATGGTCCGCCCCTCCTAAGCGGCTTCAAATGAACCAAAATGGAGTTAACCATTTAAACAGGATTAACCGGAGCGAACCACCCAGCACTATTTAAGTACTTGATATCGATATTGGCAAGAATAACTTTCATCAGCGAAAAGCCTAAGGAGTGATGTCTTTGGTAAAATGGCACCAGAAACTTCAACCGTAAAGACTCAAAAAAGGGCTTTGGATGCAGATACTCAATGGAGTAGTCTGAATTTTCAGTAAAACCCTCACCAGACACTTCTGCCAACAAACCTCTGAATCACTGCTATTCTCAAACCTTCAGTTTTGCACAGGCATTCCATAGCGAAGTGCCAAACAATAAAAACCCAAATACAAAAAGAAGGAAGTTCTATGTCGCGGTTAGCCGTTGTTCAAACCCGCGCCAAAACCGGACTGGATGCACCCGCTGTCTCGGTTGAAGTCCATTTGTCGGCAGGTTTGCCAGCCCTGAATATGGTGGGTCTTCCGGAAGCCGCTGTTCGTGAGAGCAAGGACAGGGTCAGAAGCGCCATTCTCAACAGTGGTTTTGAGTTTCCGGTGTCTCGTATTACTGTCAATCTGGCACCCGCTGATCTTCCTAAAGAGGGTGGTCGATTCGACCTGCCCATCGCTCTGGGCATCCTTGCTGCATCGGGTCAGCTTAAACCTGAATCTCTGGCAGACTATGAGTTTTTGGGGGAACTGGCCCTGTCAGGTGAGCTGAGACCGATCACAGGCTCACTGCCAGCCGCCATTGCCTGCTGTCAGTCGGCCCACACACTGTTGCTTCCCCAAATGAATGCCCAGGCCGCCGCCCTTTGTCCCGATGCAAAAGTATTGGGAGCAGAAAGCCTGCTTAGAGTTTATGCTCATCTCACCGGTAATGGGCATCTATCAGAAACAGTCTGCAACAGAAATGAGAGCCCTGTCGTGTATCCCGATCTGCTGGATGTAAAGGGGCAACAACAGGCTAAACGAGGTCTGATGACGGCAGCCGCTGGCGCACATCATCTGATTTTCTACGGCCCTCCGGGCACCGGTAAAACCATGCTGGCCAGTCGCCTGCCCGGTATTCTTCCCGAGCTGAATGATCAGGAAGCCCTGGAAGTGGCAGCCATACATACCTTGTCTTCTTACAGTCAGCCGCCGTCATGGAAGCAGCGCCCCTTTCGTAACCCCCATCATACGGCTTCTGCCGTCGCTCTGGTGGGTGGTGGCAGTCACCCCCGACCGGGAGAGATTTCCTTTGCCCACAACGGCGTCCTGTTTTTGGATGAACTGCCGGAGTTCCAAAAAGTGGCTCTGGAAGTACTGAGAGAGCCTCTGGAAACCCGGGAAGTGGTTATTTCCCGCGCCAAAGGTCAGGCTAGTTTTCCGGCTGGCTTTCAGCTTATTGCAGCCATGAATCCCTGCCCCTGTGGATATCTTGGCGATCCACAAAAACCCTGCCAGTGTTCTGCGGAGCAGGTCAGGCGCTATAAACGGAAACTGTCAGGCCCTTTGTTAGACCGCATTGACTTGCAGATAGAAGTCTCCAGCCAGAAGACCGAGCGACTCTTTGAAAACCCGCCCGAAGATGAAAACCTGTCAACGGAAAAAATCCGTCAGCAGGTGATTCAGGCAAGGTCTATCCAACAGCGCAGGCAGGGCAAACCCAACGCCCGATTGTCTGCCAGTGAAATGGGTGAATACTGTCCACTGAATAAAAAAGAGCAGGACTTTATGACCCGGCTGTGTGACAAACTGGGTTATTCAGCCAGAGCCGTACACCGAATACTGAGAGTGGCCAGAACGCTGGCGGATATTGATGAGCAAAAAGACATTCAGCAAAAACACCTGGCTGAAGCTGTGCATTACCGAAAACTGGATCGTGAACCGGGTTAACCTTCCGGTTTTACCAATTCCCGCGTAAAGCATCGCCCAATCGGGCGGTGATACAAGCGGTCAGTCCGCAGGACTGATAATAAACATCAAGGTTTACGAAAGGCAATGCTTTCTGTAAAATATTTCGCATGAAGACTAAGCGAGCCTACAAAGAACGATTCTACCCAACACCTGGGCAAACTCAGCTACTTGCTCAGTCGTTTGGTTGTGCTCGATTTGTTTATAACAATACGCTTCGTTTTCGCACTGATGCCTACTACAAAGACGGGAAATCCATATCCCACTCTGAGGTAGAAAAAAGGCTTGTCTCGCTCAAGACAGAGTTTCCATTTCTGGCTGATGTATCCAGCGTGATTCTTCAACAAAAGCTTAGAGATCAGCAAGAGGCTTTCAAGAAATTTTGTAATGGAAAAGCCAAATACCCTAAATTCAAGAAAAGACACTCAAGACAAAGTATCCGGCTAACAAAGGCCGCTTTCAGATACAAAGATGGTCAGCTTTTCATTGCCAAAAGCAAAGATCCGCTGAATATCCGATGGAGCCGACCACTGGCTTCTGAGCCTTCCAGTATTACCATCAGCAAGGATCGGGCAGGCCGGTACTTTGTGTCCATGCTGTGTGAGTTTGAAGCTAAACCAATGCCTATTAGTAACAAAACAGTAGGCATTGATTTAGGTTTGAATGATCTGTTCATCACTTCAGAGGGTGAAAAATCCGGTAACCCAAGGCACACCAGGCGCTACGAGATAAAGCTCGCCTATCTTCAGCGTCAGATGTCAAAAAAGCAAAAAGGCAGTAGCAACAGAGCCAAAGCAAAGCTCAAGGTTGCACGACTTCATGCCAAGGTTGCCGATTGTCGGATGGATGCCACCCACCAGGCATCACGCAAACTCATTAACGAGAACCAAGTTGTTTGCGTAGAGTCTCTGAACGTGAAGGGCATGATCAAAAATCCAAAGCTGGCAAAGCATATAGCCGATGCAAACTGGGGAGAGTTTGTCCGTCAGTTGAAATACAAGGCTGATTGGGCGGGGAGTGTCAGAAGGCCTCCGTCTTCTTCAACAAATTTGATGGTGGCAGCCTTTCTCAGCATGTCATCAACATCCCGGCCAATGGTATTGCCCAGAACCTCGGTGATTCTGACTTTACCGTCGATGCCCATGTAAAAAGTGGCTCTGAAGGACAGTCCATCCTCGCTTTGCAAACCGTACTGTTTCAGAATTTTAGCCTCTGGATCCAGGAGCTTAATAAAACCTGCTTTACCGATTTCGGTGGGCTTGCTTTTGAACATGGGTGCTCCATCGGTGGCAAGCACCAGCACCTCAAAACCCAGTTCCCGAAACCGATCCAGTTTATCTTTGATCGCGATCAGCTCAGTGGCACAAATATAGGTGCAGTGTTGTGGATAACTGAGCAGCAAAATGCGCTTCTTCCCGAACAGACTGGATAACTTAAAGTTATCCACAACCCGCCCTTCAGGCTTACCTTTAACCGGCAGGACTGCGGTGGTTTCAAAATCAGGTGCCATGGTTTCTGGCAGAGGCACAGCACTGACTAAAGCGGGAATCAGGGCTGCAATAAAAAGAGGGATGTACTTCATAACACCTCACAGGGCGAAGATGTTTTTACACCCTGTAAGGTTTAGCAGAAAATGAATCAGTCCGCGCTTAATTCCGAACTGATATCCTCGACAACATCAACGCTCCTGCCAGTACATGCTTTCGGAAACGGCTTTAATCAGTCGACTGATGTCTTCTGGATACACTTCACCGATATTACCAATTCTGAAACAGTCGGCATCCGACACTTTACCGGGATAAATAACAAAACCTTTCGCTTTCAGCTGTTCATAAAAGCGCAAGAAGTCATAATCCGGATGCTCCGGCGAGTAGAAAGAAGTAATAAACGGCGAGTGCAGTTTATTGTCTAACAGGCACTTGAAGCCCAGCTCATTCATACCCTGAACCAGCAAGCTCTGATTGCTGGAGTAACGCTGGTGACGAGCCGCAATGCCACCCTCTTCATTCAGCTCAGCCAATGCCTGATGGAAAGCCCTGACGGTATGAGTGGGAGAGGTAAAGCGCCACTTGCCATTATTTTTTTCCATGCATTGCCACTGATCGTAGAGATCCAGAGACAGGGAGCGGGCTCGCCCTTCACACTGAGACAACAGAGAACGACGGGCAATAACAAAGCCAAAACCGGGAACACCCTGAATGCACTTGTTGGCAGAGCTGATCAGAAAATCAATGCCCAGTCCGGCCAGATCAATGGGGACACCACCAAAGCTGCTCATGGCATCAACAATCAGAACCCGGTCGTGTTTCTTAACCACGGGTGCCACGGCTTCAATAGGGTTCAACATCCCGGTAGTGGTTTCACAATGAACGACAGCGACATGGGTGATTGCCTGGTCTTCAGACAGTATCTGTTCAACTTCTTCAGGCGTTGGCGGATTAATCTCACCACAATTCAGCACGCTGTGAGGAATCTTCAGATACTCAGCAATCTGGGCAATGCGGGCACCGTAAGCGCCATTATTAATGACCAGCAACTTACCTTCATCAGGAATCACCGAGCCAATCGTTGCTTCGACCGAAGCGGTGCCGCTGCCCTGCATAAGCACAGCGGTGTAGTCTTCAGTATCCGAGGCCAGTTTAATCAGTTGACTGCGGATTTCTTCAACGACACCAAGATTGTAATCGTCATCCCAGGTGCACCAGTCACGCAGCATCGCTTCGCGGACACTGGTTGACGTCGAGAGAGGCCCCGGAGTTAACAGGAGATAGGGATTTTCCAAACTCTTTTCTTGCACAGCTGGCACGTCTTTTGTGGATACGGCTTTCATAGGACACCCATAGAAACAGAAACTTCAATCATCTGGTATATACCAATTTGCGTAAAATCATGACGGCGAGACTTTTTCCTGTAAATACCCAACAGGCACGTTTCATAAAAACTTCATATTTCCCCCATCAAAAACCCTTCATTTTCATAAAAACAATCATTTAATTGTCATAAAAGCGGTTTAAAATGGTATATACCAGATGAGAATCCATTGACCCTCAAGAGAACCGTATTCATGGGACAGGGAAAAAGTCAGTATCAAATCATCCGTACTGCCCTGAACGAGCAGATCGAAAGTGGTGTATTAAAGCCGGGGAGCAAACTGCCCTCGGAGCGATTGTTGAGTGAACAATTCAGCACCACCCGCGTTACGCTCAGGGAATCTCTGTCGTCTATGGAAGCCGACGGACTGGTCTATCGCGAAGATCGCATAGGCTGGTTTGTCTCTCCGGAAAGAGTGACCTATGATCCCACGGTGAATACTAACTTTCATACCATGGTCAGCCACCAGGGCAGAGTACCGGGCACCCGGATGCTCCATGCCGATCGGATACCGGCCCCTGCCCGAGTGCAAAAATTGCTTGAGGTGACACCTCTGACCTCGGTGTATCGACTGCAACGCCTTCGTTCAGTGGATGGCCGAAATGTCCTGTACATTGAAAATTACATGAATCCTGCCTACTTCCCGGGCCTGCTGGAACACGATCTGTCCCAATCGCTGTCTGATATCTATCGGGAACATTACAACCGCCACTACACCCGGGTTCGTTTCAGATTGTACCCGGTGGGCCTGAATGCCGAGGCGTCTTCTCACCTCAAAGTCACCACAGGCAGCTCCGGATTGCTGATTGAGCGAACCAACTACGACCAGTCCGGTGTCCTGATTGACTGTGACTTTGAATATTGGCGACAGGATGCAGTGGTGATTGCCGCTGACACCACTGTCAATTCGAACATTTCAAACAATTCGAACTAAACGTCCATCACCTTTTAACCCTGACAACTGAAAAGAGGTCAACATGAGCAAAATTCAACTCGCCGTTTTTGATATGGCTGGCACTACCGTTAATGAAGACAACGTCGTTTACAAAACGGTTCAAAAAAGTCTTGTCGATGCTGGTTATGACTTCACCCTGGATGAAGTTCTTGAGCACGGTGCCGGCAAAGAGAAACATCAGGCCATAAAAGACACTCTGTCTTCCAAAGGCTTCGACCATTCCGAGTCAGAGCAAATCTTCCAGTCTTTTAAGCAACAACTGACCCAGGCTTATGAAGAACTGGCAGTAACCTCCTTCGACGGCGTCCCCGAACTGTTGAAAGAGCTGCGCGCCCGAGACATCAAGGTCGCACTCAACACCGGCTACAGCCGCCAGGTGGCAACAGGGCTGCTAGAAAAGATGAACTGGCTGCCCGGTGTCGAATTTGATGCCCTGATCACAGCGGATGATGTCACAAACGGCAGACCGGCACCCGACATGATTGAGCTGGCTATGGAAAAAACCGGTATCCACGACAGTTCAAAGGTACTTAAAGCAGGCGATTCGGCCATTGATATTGAGGAAGGAAAAAACGCCCACTGCGGTTTCACCGTTGGTGTGACCACGGGCGCCCAGACTCGCGAGCAACTGGCTGCGGCCTCTCCAACTCTGGTGCTTGATCACTTAGCCGACATCCTGAAGCACATTTAAACGCCGGGAGACTCCTTTGAAATACGATTTAATGGTGGTCGGTGCCGGTATTCTCGGTGCTTTTCATGCCTACGCAGCGGCGAAGCGGGGCTATAAAGTCCTGCTGGTTGAAAAAGACAGTCAACCGGTTCAGGCCACTGTCAGAAACTTTGGTCAGGTGATCCCGTCGGGCATGACCGCAGACCTGTTGCCAACAGCACTGAACTCTCTTGACATTTATCAAACCCTGCAGGATCAGTTTGATATTTCAGCCCGGAGAAATGGCAGTTGCTATATGGCCTCCGATGAGCAGGAGCTGGCGATGCTGCAAGAGCTGCATCAACAACACCAGCAAACTGGCTATCCATCATCGCTGCTTAGCCGTGATGAGGTGATCCGTGCCAACCCTGCCGTCAGGAAAAGTTATGTCAAAGGAGCCCTGTTCTTTCCGGAAGAATTCAGCGTTAATCCTCTGCAACTGGTTTACCGAATTATTGAGTTTATTCAGCAGGAATACGGGGTTGAATACCGACCCAACACCCGGATCATTGCCATGGAAACCGGGCAGGACGAAGTCATCAGTCGGGATTCAGCAGGCGATCAATACCGGGCTGCAAAAGCAATGGTCTGTAACGGGCATGACTTCAAAACCCTGTTTCCATCGCGTTTCCTGAACAGCGATATTGAGCTGGTGAAGCTGCAAATGATGCGTACCAAACCCCTGCAGAGCGTCAGTCTCAAGGGCAATTTGCTCTCTGGCAGAAGTATCAGGCGCTATGAGAGCTTTCGCAACCTGCCTTCCTGGCGTGCCGGAGAAGCGGATTCAGAGCTGGATAAATACGGGGTTCATATTCTGTTTAAACAGGAGCTGGACGGGTCGATCATCATTGGTGATTCACACGAGTACGCCGATGCCCGTGAGGCAGAAAAGCTTTCCTTCACACTGAATCAATCCCTCAACGAACGGATGCTGACAGAAGCCAGAAACATTGTTGAGCTGCCTTGCTGGGATATCGCACAATACTGGGCAGGCTATTACTGCCAGAGTAAAACCGATCATTATTATCAGGACGATATAGACGACAAAATTCATTTTCTCACGGCTATCGGCGGCAAGGGCATGACCCTGGCTCCTGGCATTGCAGAAAAGAATATTGCCGGTATTTTCTAAAAATACGTCACCCACCTTTTATTACCAGGTGGGTGATTCCCCTCCTTCCCTTATTTCTCACAATGTAACAAAGCCGAAAAAGATCTGTAATATTTTAGTCATTTCTCTCTCGTAGAATCCTCTCATCACTTTTGGTCTAAACCAGCATCAAACCATTGCCTGACTGGAGAGAGCCCCATGAAAAAGCGTATAACGGCCCTGGCCCTTGCAGCAACGTCGATTTTCAGCGCCTCATCTTTTGCCGCGTCCCCTGTGGAGCTGACGGTTTACACGGCTTTCGAATCCGACCTTCTGGATCGCTATAAGAAAGCCTTTGAGCAGGAAAACCCCGATATCAGCATCAAATGGGTACGGGACTCCACCGGTATCATGACTGCCAAACTGCTGGCAGAAAAAGAAAACAGCCGGGCAGATGTCGTATGGGGCCTGGCCGGTTCCAGCATGGCATTGCTGAAGGATGAAGGCGTGCTGGACAGCTACAAACCCAAAGGTCTGGGTGACATCAAGGCTGAGCTGGTGGACCCTGAAACGGGTAAAGCCTGGTTTGGTAATCAGGCTTACTTCAACGTTATTTGCTACAACGAAGCAGTCGCCGAAGCCAAAAACCTGCCTAAGCCTGACTCCTGGCAGGACCTGCTGGATCCGGTCTATCAAGGTCAGATTGCCATGCCTAACCCGGCCTCTTCCGGCACTGGCTATATGCAGGTTTCCGCCTGGCTGCAAAGCATGGGCGACGACAAGGGCTGGGCTTATATGGATAAGCTGAACAGCAACATTGCCCAGTACACTCACTCCGGTTCCAAGCCCTGTGTCCAGGCGGCCATGGGTGAAGTAGCCATCGGTATTTCCCAGGCCATTCGTGGCGCTCAACTGAAAAACCAGGGCGCACCACTGGATCTGATTCTGCCTGAAGGTGGTATTGGCTGGGATGTGGAATCCGTCGGTCTGGTGGCAGGCACCGATCAGGCTGAAGCTGCGAAAAAACTGATCGACTGGTCGCTGAGCAAAGAAGCCAATGTGGAATACGCTGAAGCTTATGCCGTTGTCGGTCATGAAGACGTCAAGAAAGAAGTCGCCAACTACCCGGATGTAGAAAGCGCTATGGTGGATCTGGACTTTGGTGAAATGGCCAATGATCGTGAGGCGGTGCTCGCAGAATGGTCCAAGCGTTTCGACCACATGTCTGAACCTAAGTCGTGAAGTCTCACTAGTTATCTAGTTATATAGAAAGCGCCGTTTACTCCTTAACGGGAATAAACGGCTTTTCAGGTTTGGAGCTTTAGGAAGTTTACGCTATGCAACCCTTTCTCACTATCGAAAACCTGGGGAAACGCTTTGGCGATTTCACCGCCCTCGAAGAGATTTCCCTGTCCGTTAACAAAGGTGAATTCATCTGTTTTCTCGGCCCTTCTGGCTGCGGAAAGACGACACTGTTGAGAATGATTGCCGGACTGGAAGCCTGCCAACAGGGAGAGATCTGGCAGGATGGCACTAACATCACCGCGCTCCCACCTGAACAAAGAGACTTCGGTATTGTCTTTCAATCCTATGCCCTGTTCCCCAACCTGAGCGTCGCAGAGAATATTGGTTTTGGTTTGAAAAACCAGGGTCAGTCCAGGCAGGACGTTGAGAAGACTGTTAACGAATGGCTGGACATTATCGGTCTGCCGGATTCCGGCCCCAAATTTCCGTCCCAGCTTTCCGGCGGCCAGCAACAACGTGTCGCACTGGCAAGGGCTCTGGCACTCTCTCCGGGATTGTTATTGCTCGATGAACCACTCTCTGCCCTGGATGCCAAGGTCAGAATTAAATTGCGGGAAACCATCTGTAAACTGCAAAGAAAACTGGGCATCACCACCATTATGGTGACCCATGACCAGGAAGAAGCCATGGCCATGGCGGATCGCATTGTGGTCATGAATCACGGACATATTGAACAGATCGGCACACCGGAAGAAATTTATAAGCACCCGGCCTCTCGCTTCGTGGCTGAATTTGTCGGTGCCATGAACTTTCTGGAAGGCAACACCAACAACCAGAATCAGGTCATGCTGGCCAACCAGACACTGTCTCTGCCAGTGGCTGAATCAACAGCAAGAAAAGTCACTCTGGGGATTCGTCCGGAAGACTTTAGTTTTACTGAAGGCCCGTCGGCACTGCCGGTCAGTGTTGAAAGCCTGGAGTTCCAGGGTTCTTTTGTTCGTGCCGAGTGCAGCCCGGTGGGCTGGAGCAGTGAACGACTGATCAAGGTCGATGTACCTATCCACCAGCTGGCCGGTCTGGAGCTGGAAGCGGGGAGCCTGAGTCGGCTGTCCCTGAGTGAAAAACATATCCATGTCTTCCCTGCCGCATGACGAGTCCGCTTTGACTATGAGTATCTCCACACACACACCAGCGGGCGCAAACGCTCCAGTACAGAGCCGGAAACCTCTGCTGCCAGCCATCGGCAAGGATCAATGGATTCTTGGGCTGGTGATCGGAGCGGTTGCTCTTTATCTGATTATTTCCCTGCTGCTGCCACTTCTGTCCATGCTGGCAAGAAGTGTGCAGGACAGCGATGGCGCTTTTGTTGGTCTGAGTTACTTTGCTGAGTATCTTGGCAACCCGGCCCTGAGCCAGTCCATTGGCAATACGCTGAAAGCCGGTATTATTGTTACGACAATCGTCGTTAGTTTGTCATTCCTGTTTGCCTACGGACTGACACGCACCCAAATGCCCTTCAAACCCGTCTTCAAAGTATTGGGCATGTTACCCATCCTGGCACCCTCGCTGCTGCCTGCCATTAGTATGATTTATCTGTTTGGCAACCAGGGTGTCGCTGTAGACTTGCTATTCGGTCACTCGATTTATGGCCTGCCCGGTATTGTTATGGGTCTGGCTTTCTGGACCTTTCCCCATGCCCTGTTGATTCTTACCACGGCGCTGTCCACCTCCGACGCCAGACTCTATGAAGCAGCACGCTCCATGGGTACGTCTCCGTTTAAAACCTTTATGACTGTCACGCTGCCAGCGGCCAAGTTTGGTCTGATCAGTACGGTCACTGTCGTTTTCACCCTGGTGGTGACCGACTTTGGTGTCCCAAAAGTGATTGGGGCCCAGTACAACGTACTGGCTACCGACATCTACAAACAGGTGGCCGGTCAACAGAACTTTGCCATGGGTGCTGTCATCAGTGTGCTGTTGCTGATCCCCGCCCTGTTGGCGTTTGTGATTGATCACAGAGTTCAGAAAAAACAGAAAGAATTGTTTGGCGCTCGCTCCGTCAACTTTGTGCCTGAGCGAAATCCTGTGAAGGATGGTATTTTCTTCCTGATTTGCAGCCTGATCTGTCTGGCCATTCTGGCCGTGGTGGGTATGGCGATTTATGGCTCGCTGGTCACTTTCTGGCCCTGGAACATGGAGCTGTCTTTAAGCAACTATCAGTTTGAAAAGTTCAGTGCCAATGGCTGGGAGCCCTACTTCAACTCTCTGAAAATGGCGTTCTACACAGCGATTGCCGGAACCCTGATTATTTTCGTTACGGCTTACAATGTGGAAAAAAGTAAGTTGCCTCCCATTTTGAGGAACTTTATCCACATCATGGCCATGTTGCCGATGGCGGTACCGGGTATGGTGCTGGGTCTGGGTTATATCTTCTTCTTTAACCAGGCCGGTAATCCGTTGGGGATACTTTATGGAACCATGACGATTCTGGTCATCAATACGGTGGCTCACTACTTCACGGTGGGGCACCTGACAGCATTGACGGCCCTGAAGAAGTTGCCCGCTGAGATTGAGCAGGTAGCGGCATCACTGAAGATCCCGCAATACAAAGCCTTCCTGAAAGTCTCCCTGCCGGTCTGCACACCTGCTTTGCTGGATATAGCGATCTATCTTTTTGTTAACGCCCTGACTACTACGTCGGCTGTCGTTTTCCTTTACTCTACCGATACCATGCTGGCTTCCGTTTCAGTACTGAACATGGAAGATGCCGGACAAACCGGCCCGGCTGCGGCCATGGCGGTGTTGATTCTGGTCACAGCTGCCAGCGTTAAGATAGCTCATATGACGTTGGGTAAGTTGCTGTTGAACAGGACCCAGAAGTGGAAGCAATCCTGAAGCTGCTTTGAGGAACGTTTAATCCCCTTCCCTGAATCCGGTCAGATTGCTGGCCGGTTTTTCAACAACCTGTGGCCCGTGGGAACGGGATGAAAGGTTTCGTCGATCAGGATTTATAGGCCTTAATGCATCTGCTTCCCAAAAACGGAGGATTTCCAGCCATCAAACTGAACCTGAAGCTCATTGATCGGATCGACACCTGCGGGAACGGACTCTATGACTAAATCAACATGATAGTACTCTTCGGTGTCATCAGGTCGAGCCACCACCAAAAAAGAAAATAATGAGGAAACCCCTTTAGAAGAACAGCGGCGGTCTGCACCCGCAAAATGAGCCCCCTGCATAGCGGCCATGAGTTTATCAGCCAGACTGCCCTGGGTACTGTTAAAGTTATTCTCCATATTATCAAGTACCATTTCATTCAATAGAGTATTTCCCTGGATCACATAATAGCTTCCCCTACGATGTCCTTTCATATCGCCGGAATTGTCTCCCGTAAAAACAGAAGAGCGTGGATGATTGGCGGCATCAAAATCAACAATACCGTACTGCCGGGTAGATGGGTCATTGCTCACGTCATTGGCCAATAGCCAACGAATGATTTGGTCAGGACTCATACCCTCGTCCATCTTTTTGCTGGCATTTTCCTGATTGGTTGAATGATAAAAAGCCTGGGTCATAATGACACCTCTACCCGGATGCAGCCATAACATGGAATCGGCCTCCAGACCTGGGTTCTCGCTTAGATTAGTACAGGATGCCCCGGCAGCCCCGACTTCTCGGGTAACAGGATCAACGGCAGCGATAGAAAAAGTACCCTGAGCAGCTAAAGAGACTGACAGCAGTGACAGTACACCGAAAATAAAACGAAAGTTCATAATCTTAAAAACCATTTGAATTAGTACAGAGACCTGTAACTAGAATGAGACCAGAGAACCTTTGATGTCAATTTTAAAACAGGTAACGGCACAGCCAGATGACTGGTATACGCAGAGTTAGACAACTGAACACTTCGTGTCTATAAATGGCGTGAGCTTTTCGAAAATTGTATTTGGGAGTCCGGTAGGTGTGGAGACGGCCTTGCAGTTTCACAAAGCCTTCCCAAACAACTAACCAAACGGGAAAGCCTGTTAGTTTAGAGTCACACCTATACGAGTCAGTCTTTTTGTACGATGTTTATCACCTAACAATCAGAACAGAGAGTAATCAATGCATTCAGACTCTAACGAGGTTCAGATCTTTACTACTGACTCAGGAAGCATCCATGTTCAGCTTGCCCAACAAAACGTCTGGTTAACCCAACGTCAAATGGGTGAATTGTTTGGAACAACAGCAGAAAATATTCTGATACACCTGAAAAATATCTATAAAAATCAAGAGATTGAAGAGTTCTCAACTTCTAAAGATTTCTTAGTTGTTCAAAAAGAAGGCAAGCGGCAGGTACGCCGAAACTTAAAACATTACGATCTTGATGCCATTATTTCTGTTGGTTATCGAGTCAATTCAAAAAGGGCAGTTCAATTCCGTCGATGGGCAACAGGTATTCTGAACGACCACCTTACCCACGGCTTCTCCATCAACCAGCAACGGTTTGAAGAAAATGCCAAAGAGCTCGAAGCCGCTTTAGCTCTTGTTCGCAAAGCGGCAGCGACGCCGGAACTGAAAGCAGAAGCAGGTCGGGGGCTGGTTGAAATCGTCAGTCGGTACACTCAGACCTTTCTCTGGCTGCAACGTTACGATGAAGGCTTGTTGATCGAACCAGCAGGTCAGCCCGGCGGCACCCTGATTGATGAGCATCGGGCTATGACATCATTAAGCGAACTGAAAAAGCAGTTAATTCAACGAGGGGAGGCCACAGAGCTGTTTGCAAAACCCCGGAATGATGGTTTAGCTGCATTACTGGGAAACCTGGATCAGACGGCTTTTGGAGAACCTGCCTATCCCACTATAGAGAGCAAAGCGGCACACTTGCTGTATTTTGTAGTCAAAAACCATCCATTTGTGGATGGCAACAAGCGCAGTGGTGCTTTTCTATTTGTCGACTTTTTATATCGCAATGGTCGTCTGATGAATGAGGATGAACAGCCGGTTATCAACGACACAGGTCTTGCAGCATTAACTCTGCTGGTTGCAGAATCAGACCCAAAACAGAAAGACACTCTTATTCGCTTGATTATGAATATGCTGACTCCTGAGGCAGCCTGACCATACAAAGTTTACAGGCTAATGCATCAGCTTCCCGGAAACAGAGGCTTTCTACTCATCAAACTGAACCTCAAGCTCATTGATTGGATCCAGTAGGCCACCACCAAAAAAGAAAATAATAAGGAAACCGCTTTAGAAGAACAGCGGCGGTCTGCACCCGCAAAATAAGCCCCCTGCATAGCGGCCATAAGTTTATCAGCCAGATGACTGGTATACGCAGAGTTAGACAACTGAACACTTCGTGTCTATAAATAGTGCGAACTTTTCGAAAATTGTATTATGAGAGACTTTATGACAATTAAACATGTATTGGTGCTTTTCTTCGTAATAATTTCAAATATATGTCATGCCGACATGGAACAAGATCTTGAAGAAATAAAAAAAAGCATGGAGTTAGCCAACGAAAAAATAGAAAAGACAAAAATTAGATTAAGCATGACACAGCTTCGAGTGTCTGACCCTTTAGCGGCTTCAGCAGGCTTTGGCTTCATGTTTTATCCTACCTCGCAAATGCACCCGGAAGCAGGAGGTGAGTTAAATGAAGCTATAGCCTATATCACAAAGGCTTTAAGGCATATAAATTTTTTTGCAGAAAGCTATCCAGGGTGTAAACAAGCCGTAACACTATTAAATCTTCACACCTCTGTGCACGATCAACTAGAACATGTTTCGCTTGAGAGTGATGTGCTATTAGCAATACCATCAACTTCTGAAATAAAGGGTCAGCTTGTGAAGGTTGAAGACATAGCAAAAAAAATCAACTTTGAGCTGAGCAGAATTTAGAAGAACAGTGGTGATCTGCACTCGCAAAATTAGTCCCCTGCACGGCAGCCATAGGTTTATCAGCCAAACTGCCCTGTAAAGTCTGTGCCAACCACCCTTCGACTCCGCTCAGGGTGAACGGAGCTTGGGTGCCATTAATAGAGGGAACCCATCAATTACATTGAAAGCGTGTACTAATTTGTTGGGTGAGGTATGCATTCCCACGCTGGAGCCTGGGAACGAGGGGGTGTTCCGATATCAAACTCATTGAAGTGACGTCCTAGAATCAGTCAACGGCACAGCCGGATTCCTGATATACTCCCTCACTCAGCTCAAACCATAGAAACGACACCAAAGCGACCCGTGCACAGACTCAACGATCGACAGGCCGAAGCCGTCAAATACATTGATACCCCCCTGCTGGTTCTGGCCGGTGCCGGCAGTGGCAAGACCAGTGTCATCACCACCAAAATTGCTTACCTGATTCAGAAATGCGGTATCAATGCCCGCAATATCATTGCCGTGACCTTTACCAACAAGGCCGCACGGGAAATGAAAGAGCGTGTCGGCAAACAGGTCAAAGGCAGAGCCTCCCACGGTTTAACGGTTTCAACCTTTCACAACCTGGGGCTTAACCTGATTCGCAAAGAGTACAAGACGCTGGGTTACAAACCGGGATTTTCCATTTTTGATGCCCAGGATGCCCATGCCCTGATAGGCGAGCTGATGCAGCGGGAAATGGGATCGGACGAAGAAAGTGTCGATGCCGTCCAGCACACCATCTCCAACTGGAAAAATGACCTGATTCTGCCGCCGCAGGCTCTGGCCAATGCCCGCCAACCCAACGAGCAACTCGCCGCCAGAGTTTATGAGCACTATAACCGCACGTTAAAAGCCTTTAATGCGGTAGACTTTGATGACCTGATTTTGCAGCCGGTCATGCTGTTTCGTGAGCATCCGGAGGTTCTGGCGCGCTGGCAAAATAAAACGCACTATGTACTAGTGGACGAATACCAGGATACCAATGGCGCTCAGTATGAATTAATCAGCCGACTGGTAGGAGACCGGGGCAAACTCACCGTGGTGGGGGACGACGATCAGTCGATCTACGCCTGGCGCGGTGCCCGCCCTGAAAACCTGGCCCTGCTCAAGGACGATTACCCTGCCCTGAGAGTCATCAAGCTTGAGCAGAATTACCGCTCCACCAGCCGTATCCTGAAAGCTGCCAATACTTTGATTGCCAATAACCCCCACGTGTTTGAAAAAACACTGTGGAGTGAGCTGGGCATGGGCGACATGATTCGAGTCATTCGCTGCCGTAACGATGAGATGGAATGTGAACGCATCGCTACCGAGATACTGACCCAGAAATTAAAAAATGGTACCAACTGGAAAGATTATGCGGTGCTGTATCGGGGCAACTTCCAGTCCCGACTGCTGGAAATGAAGCTTCAGCATCATCAGATTCCTTACCATATCAATGGCGGCACCTCATTCTTCGCCCGGGCTGAAGTCAAAGATATGATGGCTTATCTCAGGCTGCTGGTGAATCAGGATGACGACAACGCCTTCCTGCGAGTGGTTAACGTCCCCCGTCGTGAAATAGGCCCGGCTACTTTGGAAAAACTGGGCAATTACGCCGGTACTCACAACATGAGCCTTTTTGCCGCTTCACAGGAAATGGGCCTTCAGGAAGCGCTCTCTGCCAAGTATGTGGAGAAACTGCGCAACTTTACCCAGTGGCTGGATTCGGTCTCCCGTCGCTGCCAGACCGATGAAGATCCCATTGCTGCGATCCGGGAAATGATCGCCGACTGCGACTACGAAAGCTGGCTGATGCAGACCACAGCAACGCCCGCAGGTGCAGAGAAACGCATGGGCAATGTCTGGTTCCTGATCGATTCGCTGCAACAGACTCTGGAACGAGGCGACGAAGACGCTACAGTAGCAGACGCCATCGCCCGTCTGATCCTCAGAGATATGATGGAACGGCAGGAAGAGGAAGAAGATAACGACAAGGTACAGTTATTAACACTTCATGCCTCCAAGGGGCTTGAGTACCCTTATGTCTTTATGATGGGTATGGAAGAGGACCTTCTGCCCCACCGTACCAGCATTGAAGAAGACAATATCGAAGAAGAACGACGACTGACTTACGTTGGCATCACCCGTGCCAGAAAGACCTTGACCATGACACTGGCAGGTCAGCGCAAGCAGTACGGTGAAATCATCGACACCACCCCCAGTCGCTTTCTGGACGAACTGCCACAGGAAGACCTGGAATATATGGGCTTTGGCGAGAAAGCCAGTCAGGAACAAAATGCCCTGACCGGTAACGCAGCCCTGGCGATGTTACGCAGCCGACTGAGTGACTGAATAGCCATCCCTCCAGTTGCTGACGGGTTGCCCTGTAAATTCGATAACAAAATCTGCCGACATGTTCCTGCACGATGGCTTCTTATGGTCTATATACACGAATACGAATACGAGTAATTCTCATCATTTTTTCATGGTATTCAGTCATGAATATAAGCCTGATAAAACGTCAAAGCTGGCAAAACCTGACCATTCATAAAAAACTGCCTGTCTTGTTACTGTCACTTGTCGTCTTTTTTCCTAACCGGAGCAGTTTGGCCAACACGATTGAGCTGGACAATAATAATTTCAATCAATATCTGAATGCCGACCATCCGGTCAAAGGCCGCTATCGGTTGATCAGTGATATTGACCTGAGCCGGTTTCTCTGGAAGCCCGTCGGTAATGCTTCCGTTCCGTTTTCTCTCACCCTGGATGGCGATGGCCACGTGATTTCCGGCCTTGAAGTTTCAACCTCAGCAGATAACACTGCCTCAGGCTTGTTCGGGTCGCTGCACAACAGCACTATCAGACAGATCCTGCTTAAACAGCCAAAAGTAACCAGTTCTGGAAATACCAGTCCGGCGGGGGCACTCGTGGGTGAGTTGAGAGGCAGCAGGGTTGAAGAGGTGGTTAATTATGCCGGAACCATCCGAACGGGCGGTATCCGAACGGGCGGTTTTCACAGTCATGGCGGAGGTCTGGCGGGCAGTGTTTCTGATAGCACCATACGTAATTGTGTGAACACCGGCGCTGTGACCACAACCAGAAGCGCCAGCGCAGGCGGTATTGCCGGATTGGCCGATCAATCATCTTCTGTTTCAAATGACCTGAATACCGGAAAAATCATCTCCAGGTATCCACTCTCCTCGCCTGCCGGCGGCGTTGTTGGAACACTGAAAAGCAACAGTATCGCTAACAATAATATGAATACCGGTGAAGTGAGTGTCAGCCATACCGAACATTCCGGGGGAATTGCAGGAGAAGCAGAAACAGCCGAGGTATCGTATAACCTGAATACGGGTAAAATTGCCTCGGATTATTTGATAGGGTTCCGATATCAATACAGCGAAGGCGGCAGCAGTGGCGGAATAGTGGGGAAAAGCTTCAGACACACCCAGATCAAACAGAACCTTAATACAGGTAGCATTGCTTCAAAGTATTCAAGTGCACATGCGGGTGGAATAGCCGGGCAGGCATCCAACACGGATATTGTTCAAAATGTAAATGTCGGAACGGTCACTACTGATGGCAGTATGGCATTTTCTGGCGGTATTGCCGGGGATACTTCCGATAGTAGCAGCATTCATGACAACCTGAATGCCGGAGCAATCAAAGAGAATGGCGCGAGAGGAGCCGTCGGTGGTATTTCCGGGTCCGCCTTCCATTCGGCCTCCGTTTATGACAACGTCAATACGGGGTCAGTTCAGCCAGATAGATTAGCCAGCTATGAAAGCGCCGCAGCCGCAAGACTTTTCCATGAAGGTCGTATTGATAACAACCTGGATACTTTCACGCGGCGTAAAAGTTACCCCAACCCTGCATGGCGTGGATACAATAAAGGTGTCAAAAGACTATCGAAAACCAAGCTCAAATCAGGCTTAAACGGTTTGAGCAGCGAGCTCTGGAATGCCGGTGATGCAACACAACTGCCGATGCTCAAAGGCGTTAACACCCCCTACCGTGACCTTGCCCGAATCAATGGTTCCCGACAGGCAAACAACCAGTTTCCTACCGTCCTGAATGAGTTTGCCGACCCTGGTGGTGCCGCCAATGCGACCTCTTTCAATCGCACTGTCTGGAACGGTCAGGATGGCTATTTACCGTTTCCAAACGCTTTCTTTGAAGCGCAAACATTACTGGCCGGAGTTGATTGCACGCAAGGGGGATTTGACTGCAGCGGGGTAAAGGACATCATGACAACTTTGTCGTCAACGGTACAAACATCAACCGACGAACTGACCACGGATTCTGTCGCTCGCACTTCACCTGCTTCTGAGTCACCATCAGAAGCTTCATCCACTGTCCCATCGTCAGCGGCGCAGTCAACAACCGTCGAATTGACCACGACCTCTGTAGCTCGTGCTTCACCTGCTTCTGAGTCACCATCAGAAGAAGCTTCATCCACTGTTCCACCGTCAACCGCACAGCCAACAACCGGAGAGTTGACTACGGCTTCTGTAGCTCAGACTTCACCTACTTCTGAGTCACCATCAGAAAAAGCTTCGTCCACTGTTCCACCGTCAACCGCACAGACCGCACAGCCAACAACCGGCGAATTGACTACGGCTTCTGTAACTCTTACTTCACCGACTCCTGAGTCACCGTCAGAAGTTTCATCCGCTGTCCCATCGTCATCGGCACAGCCAACAACCAGCGAACTGACTACGACGTCCGCAACTCTTACTTCACCGATTCCTGAGTCACCATCAGAAACTTTATTACGGGATAAGGGTTTATCGTCGTATACAGACCTAGCTGACAACACATCCTCCACAACCTATTCACCCAGCCTTTCGGGTAACTGCCCACTGCCAGAAGGCACACCTCTCTTTCAGACGTATGACCAGGAGAACCAGCGCATATACGTCGTCATTCAGCCTGAGTCGTCTTCTAAAGGGATTCTTCTGGCACGCTATAAAGGCACTGAACTGGATAAACAATTTGGTTTATGCGGTGTTGTGAAATACACAACCACTGTCGACCACGCGATAATACTGGATTCCTTACAGTCTCTGACAGGACAGGTTATTCATGAAACCGCTGGCTCTCATCTTGACATTGTTGCAACAACAACGTCAGGAAAAGTGTCTCTGCTCGAGTTCCCGTTAAGTACTGAGAGATACCGGGCACGATTCACCGTTCGCAACAATGTATTTCCTGAAAATGTTCAAATTAGTGATACCGCTTATCATCAGGGTGTCATGTATTTAACAGGAACCATCGATAACAGCCTGTTTGTTGGCCGCTACCGCCAGGGACGGCTCTATTTTCGTGAAAAGTATCCTGAAGATAAGGAACAAGGACTTCATTTAAAACTCTCCCCGGATGGCAAACACCTTTTTGTATCAGGCAAAAGTGATGAAGATGCGTCCTATTCTCTGTTCTTAAGACAGTACTACAGTGAACAACTGAAACCTGCGGCCTCTTTTGGCAACAATGGCAAAATGATAATGACCACCAGTGACATTGACACGCTCAACAGTCACCAGGACATCCTGATGCAAAAAGACCAGTCCTACGTTGCCGTATTCAGCCCTGAGGAAGAAAAACTTGCTATTCGCCGGTTCGCCACCGACAACGGACAGATGGATAGTGCCTTTATTATTAACGACAGGATTGATTTTTCTTCCCGTACAAAGGGTTCGGCAACAACCGTCAGGCTGATAACAAAGGATGATTTTTTGCACGCCATTATTTACAACAGTGATGGACATGTGAACGTAGTTACTTATCAAAATCAGATTAACGTGCATCGTTTCGACACCACATTTGCACCTGCAGTAGCAAACTCTATGCGCCCGGTTTTTGTGGGTAACAACGCCTATCTGGCCGTTGAAAATGCCGATCTTGAGGAGGGCAGTCGGCTTGTGCGTATGCAAGAAATTTCTCTGGAGCTTGAAAACTACAACTACCAAGAGTCCCCTGTCGCTTTATCGTCTGCAAGATCGTCTGAAGGAATGAGTGGTCTGGAAATCGGGCTTATTGCAGTTAGCAGTGTGACGGTTGCAACGATTGCAGTCATCGTAGCCATTAAGAAATTCAAAAGGCGACTATTTAGATCAGGGATGGAAACCCACGAATTACTCACTTTAGGATACGGCGAATAAAAAAGTCAGGCGGCAGGTTAGGAGCCTGCACAAACTCGAGCCTTTTCCTGATTATCTGCACATTTCTGCGTGATGACGCCCCATAGTCTATATATACAAACGCCAGTACACGGTATCCAGTTGAGGTAAAACGGTGAATAAAATCCTGGCTATCAACAAAAAACCATCTGCACTGTTATTGTCACTTGTCGTTTGTTTTCCAAACTGGAACAGCCGGGCTGACACTATCGAGCTGGACAATAATAATTTCAATCAATATCTGAACGCCGACCATCCGGTCAAAGGTGACTATCAGTTAATCGATAATATTGATCTGAGACGGTTCAAGCCCTGGAGGCCCATCGGCAATAAATCCGTTCCGTATTCTCTCACCCTGTATGGCGACGGCCACGTTATTTCCGGCCTTGACGTTTCAACCTCAGCAAATAACCAGCCCTCAGGCTTGTTCGGTTCATTACAGAACAGCACTATAAGACAGATCCTGCTTAACCAGCCAAAAGTTACCAGCTCCGGAGATGCAAGCCCGGCTGGTGCGCTTGTGGGAGAGATGAAACGGAGCCAGATTGAAGAAGTGGCCAGTTCTGCCGGAGTCATCAAAACAAGCGGTTCCAACAGTCATGCCGGCGGGATAGCGGGCAGTGTTTCTGATAACAGCACCCTACGCAATAGCCTGAACACCGGAACCGTCATCACAATCGGAATGGCCAGCGCCGGCGGCATTACTGGACTCGCCGAGCAGGCATCGGCCATTTCAAACAACCTGAATACCGGAAAAATAACGCCCAGAAACTTACATGACTCACCTGCCGGCGGCATTGTCGGCAGGCTTAAAATCATAAGCGTTGCTTATAACAATCTGAATACCGGTGAGGTTAATGCCGGCCATACCGAAAACTCCGGAGGGATTGCAGGAGAAGCCGAAGCAGCCAGAGTCATAAATAACCTGAACACCGGAAAAATTGCTTCCGATTATTTGGACGGCACTTCCCGCCGGGGGGGTGGTAATGTTGGTGGAATAGTAGGGGAAGCCTCGAGCCACAACCTCATCAGCAACAACCTCAATACCGGTAGTATTTCTGGAAAGTATGGCGCCCACGTAGGTGGCATAACTGGGCGAGCAGTCAATACTTCTGTCGTTCAAAACGTCAATGTCGGGCCTATCACTACCGACGGCAAGTTTACCTACGGAGGAGGTATTGCCGGAAAAACCAGAAGTGGAAGCATTCATGACAACCTTAATGCTGGAGCGGTCACAGGAAAAGGTCCCAGCAGCCCGGTCGCTGGTATTTCAGGAACAGCCCGCCGGGCCAGGGTTTACAATAATGTAAACACAGGGTTGATTGAAACCTATTATGACAACCGAATAAGTGCGGCAGTCGCAAACACTTACAAAGCCAGAGTTGGAGATATTAATAATAACCTGGATACTTTCACAAAGAATCACTCGGAGTCTATTTCCGCATTTGATGGATATAATACAGGTGTCGTTAGAGTATCGAAAGCCGCTCTCAAATCAAACCTCAGCGGGTTGAGCAGCGAGCTCTGGAATGCCGGTGACGCATTCCAGCTGCCAATGCTCAAAGGCATTAATACCCCCTACCGTGAACTTGCTCGAATAAACGGTACCAGGCAGACAAACAATCAGTTTCCCAGAACCCTGAATGAGTTTGCAGACCCTGCTGGTAAGGCAAATGCTACCTTTTTCAGTCGTACTATCTGGAACAGTCAGGATGGCTATTTACCGATTCTAAAAGCTTTTTCCGGATCACAAACATTACTGGCCGGAATTGATTGCACACCCGGGGGGGTTGACTGCAACCAGGAAAAAAACATCAAAACAACCCCTTTAACAACATCATCGTCACCGGAGATTAGCTTTTCGGATAACTGCCCGCCACCGGAAGGCACCCCGCTCTTTCAGACGTATGACCCCCAGAGCCAGCGCATATACGTGGTGATTCAGCCTGAGTCGTCTTCTGAAGGGATTATTCTGGCACGCTATAAAGGCTCTGAACTGGATAAACAATTTGGTTTATGCGGCACTGTGACATACAGAACCTCTATCGACCATGCCAAAATACTGGAATCCTTTCAGTCTCTGACGGGGCAGGTTATCCATGAAACCACAGGTTCTCACTTTGATATTGTTGTAACGACAACGTCAGGAAAAGTGTCTCTGCTCGAGTTCCCGTTAAGTGCTGCTCAGAGACACCGGGCACGATTCACCGTTCGCAACCATGTATTCCCTGAAAATGTTCAAATTAATGATACCGCTTATCATCAGGGTGTCATGTATCTAACAGGAACCCTTGATAACAACCTGTTTGTTGGCCGTTACCTCCAGCGACGCCTCTATTTTCATGAAAAGTATCCTGAAAACAAGGAACAAGGACTTCATTTAAAGCTCTCTCCGGATGGCAAGCGCCTTTATGTAGCGGGCAAAAGCGATGAAGATACAGACTATCCTCTGTTCCTCAGACAGTACGACAGTAAGCAACTAAAACCTGCGGCTGCTTTTGGCAACAAGGGTAAAGAGACATTGGTCACCAATGACATTGACCCAGTCATCAGTCAGCAGGACATCCTGATACAAAAAGATCAGGTCTACGTTGCCGTATTCAACCCTGAGGGGAATGAACTTTTCATTCGCCGGTTCGCCACTGACCACGGGCAGATGGACAGTGCTTTTACTATTGACGACAGAATCGATTTTTCTTCCCCTACACCGGCTTCGTTCGCCACCGTCAGGCTCATGGCAACGGAAGGTTACCTGCACGCCATTATTTACAAAAGTGATGGACAGCTGTCTGTTATCACTTATGAAGATCAGGTCAATATTCATCGTTTCGATACCGCCTTTAAAGCTGCGACAGTGCAGTCTGTACATCCGGTTTTTGTCGGCAATAACGTCTATCTGGCAACTGCAAACGCTGATATTGGAGAAGATGGTCGGCGTGTACGGATGCAGGAAATTTCCCTGGGCCCCGAAAACTACAACCATCCAATATCCCCTGCCGTTTTATCGTCTGTGAAATCGCCTGAGGCTATTCATAGTTGGGGAATTGGCTTTATTACAGCAGCCACTGTGGTGGTTGTAACGGTTGCCGTTGTGGTAGCTATTAAGAAGTTCAAGAGAAAGCCATTTGGATCAGAAACAGACACCCACGAATTGCTACCTTTTGGAGACGACGAATAAGTCCCTCAGATATGCATATTTCAGCATGATAACGCTCCATGGTCTATAAATGTGGGCACACGTAGTTATCATCATTATTTCTATGGTAGTGTCCTGGTGAATAAAATCCTGACTATCAACAAAAAATCGTCTGCACTATTATTGTCGCTTGCCGTTTGTTTTCCAGACTGGAACAGTCGGGCTGCCACTATCGAGCTGGACAATAATAATTTCAATCAATATCTGAACGCCGATCACCCGGTCAAAGGTGACTATCAGTTAATCAGTCATATTGACCTGAGCCAGTTTCTCTGGAAACCCGTTGGCAACACCTCCGCTCCGTTTTCTCTCACCCTCCGTGGCAACGGCTACGTTATTTCCGGCCTCAAGGTGTCAACCTCAACCCATAACACCGCCTCAGGCTTGTTCGGTTCATTGCAGAACAGCACCATCAGGCAGGTTCTGCTCAAGCAGCCAAAAGTGACCAGTTCCGGATTTACCAGCCCGGCAGGTGCGCTTGTGGGAGAGTTGCAAGGCAGCAGGATTGAAGAAGTGGTTAATTATGACGGAGCCGTCAGAACCATCGGTTCTCTCAGTCATGCCGGAGGTATAGCGGGCAGCGTTTCTGACAGCGTTATACACGACAGCATAAACACCGGCACCGTTATCACGACCGCAGATGCCAGCGCAGGTGGCATCGCCGGATTAGCAGTGCAAACATCGTCCCTGTCAAATAACCTGAATACCGGAAAAATAACCACCAGAAATGTATATTCCTCGCCTGCCGGTGGCATTGTCGGAACCCTGAGAAACAACAGCATTGCTAACAACAATGTTAATACCGGTGACGTTAATGTTGGCTTTACCGAATATTCCGGGGGGATTGCAGGACAAGCAGAAGCAGCGAAAGTATTGCATAACCTCAACACTGGAAAAATTTCTTCCGATCATTCGAGAGCCTTCTGCAGGTTAGGTGGCAGCAGTGGCGGAATAGTGGGACATGCCTCAGGGCAAACCCTGGTCAGCAACAATCTCAATACGGGTAGCATTTCCACAAAACGCTGGCGTACCTATGCTGGCGGAATAGCCGGAGACGTGGTCAACGCGCCCGTTGTTGAAAATGTCAATGTCGGAACTGTCACTACTTCCGGTCCTCAGGCATCTGCCGGGGGTATTACCGGGGAGACGGAAGAAACAAGTGTTCAGAACAACCTGAATGCCGGAGCCGTCATAACGAAAGGTGTTAATGGCCATGTCGGTGGTATTACCGGGGCTGCCGCCCGTTCAGCCTCAGTTTACGATAATGTTAATACCGGGCAGGTTAAGGCCCGGGGAGCAGTGAGCTATGTCAGTCCGGCAGCCGCAAGAGTGTACCTGGCAGATCGTGTTGAGCATAATCTGGATACTTTCACAAAGTACCAATGGACCAGTGAGAGGGGCAGTGGACGTAATAAAGGTGTCGTAAGGTTATCGGAAAGTGCTCTTAAATCAAACCTGACCGGATTGAACAGCACGCTCTGGAATGCTGGCGATGCATCGCAGCTGCCAATGCTCAAAGGTATTAATATCCCCTACCATGAACTTGCCCGAATCAGTGGTGCCAAAACAAACCGTCCGTTCCCAACAGCCCTGAATGAGTTTGCAGACCCTGGTGGTTTTGCAAATGCCACCTCTTTTAATCGTACTGTCTGGAGTGCCCGGAGTGGCTATTTACCCTTTCTACTGATTTTCTCCAAATCACAAACCTTATTAGCCGGGATTGACTGCACACAAAAAGGGTTTGCCTGCAACACAGACAGTGACATCTCGCCGACTCCACCAGCCATACAGCCACCCGATTCGCCCGGCCTGTCAAGTCACTGCCCGCCACCAGAAGGCACACCACTCTTTCAAGCCTATGACCGGGAAAACCAGCAGATATACGTTGTTATTCAAGCTGAACCGTCTTCTGAATGGGCGCATGAAAAAATAATTCTGGCACGCTATAAAGGCACTGAGCTGGATCAACAATTTGGTTTGTGCGGCATTGCGACCTACACAACCTCCACCTACCACGCCAGAATACTGAGTTCGTACCCGTCTCTGTTAGCACAGGTTATTCACAAAACCACAGGCTCTTCCCTCAATATTGTTGCACTGACAAGGTCAGGAAAAACGACTCTTTTCGAGTTTCCGTTAACCGCTAACCAAAGAGACCCAGCGCAACTCAACGTAAAACTCAGTCCCGCTGCGACTTCTGAAAACGATGATGAAAAGTTAATGATCCTCAATAACATTGACACGCTCAAGAGTCAGCCGGACATTCTGATACAAAACGACCAGACCTACATTGCCACATTCAGTCTCGGGGAAGGCAAACTTTCTATTCGTCGTTATGCCACTGACAATGCAGAAATGGACAGTTCTTTTGTTATCAACGAATGGATTGATTTTTCTTCCCACACCCCGGACTCATACACCACCGTCAGGCTGATGGCAACGGAAGGTTATCTGCACGCCATTCTTTACAACAGCGATGGACAACTGTCTGTGTTTACTTATAAAGATCAGATAAATATCCGTCGTTTTGACACCACATTCAAACCTGCCCCAGCAAAGTCTATGCGACTGGTATTGGTAGGTAATAAAGCCTACCTGGCCATTGCAAACTCTGATATTGAGGAGGGCAGTCGACAGGTACGGATGCAAAAAATCTCTCTGGGCCTTGAAAACGACAATCGTCAAAAACCCTCTGTCGCGTTATCGTCTTCGGAATTGTCTTCAGTAATGTCTGACTGGCGAATTGAGCTTATTGCAGGGGCTGCTGTAGTGCCTACATTGGCGGTTGCAGTCATTCTGGTCATTAACAAATTTAAAAAAACCAGTAAATTGCGCCCCTGAGGAAATTGGCAAATGGCGTGGTCGGCATGATGGCTCTCAGTAGTCTATATACGTACTTATTATCATTATTCTTATGGTAGTGCCGTAATGGATAAAAGCCTGATAAAAGATCAAGATCGGCAAAGTCTGGCCACCAAAAAAAATCTCTCTGTACTATTAGTGTCACTTGTCGTCTGTTTTCAAAACGGAAGCAGTTGGGCCAGCATCATTGAGCTGGACAATAATAATTTCAATCACTATCTGAATGCTGACCACCCGGTCAAAGGCCATTATCAGTTAATCAGTAATATTGACCTAAGCGGATTTCACTGGAAACCCGTCGGCAATATCTCCGTCCCGTTCTCTCTCACGCTGGATGGCAACGGTCGTCTTATTTCCGGCCTAAATGTTTCAACATCAGCAAATAGAATGGCTACGGGCTTGTTCGGGTCATTACAGAACAGTATCGTCAGGCAGCTTCTGCTTAACCAGCCGGAAGTGATCAGTACCGGAGATTCGAGCCCGACCGGTGCACTTGCAGGAGAGTTGAAAGGCAGCAGAATTGAAGAGGTGGTCAATTATTCCGGAACCGTTAGAACCACGGGGTTGCGCAGTTACGGCGGAGGTCTGGCGGGCCGTGTTGTCGGCAGCGTTATACACGATAGTGTCAACACCGGCAGAGTTATCACAACCTTGAGCTTGGGCAGCAGAATAGGCGGTATCGCCGGATTGGCCGATCAGGCATCTTCTATTTCAAATGACCTGAATACCGGAAGAATAACTTCCAAGAAATCATACTCCTTGTCTATAGGCGGTATTGTCGGAACACTGAAAAGCGGCAGCAATGCTAATAATAATATGAACACCGGAAAAGTCATTACCAGCAGCAGTAAATATGCCGGGGGGATTGCAGGAGAAGCAGATGCAGCCAAAGTACTAAATAACCTGAATATCGGCAAAATCTCAGGTGAATGGGGAGGAAGCAGAGGAGGAATAGTAGGGCGAGCCTCCAGTCAAACCCGGGTCAGCAAAAATCTCAACACAGGCAGTATTTTTACAAAACATGAGCGTACCACCCATGCAGGGGGAATAGCAGGGCAGGCAATCAACTCACCTATTTTTCAAAATGTCAATGTCGGAAGGGTCAGTATAAACGGTTCAAACGCCTTTGCTGGCGGTATTGCCGGAGGTGTCGAGGGTGGAAGGATCCGTGATAACCTTAATGCCGGAACGATCACTTCGATAGTGACAAAGGGTGATCACTACCATTACCGTGGTGGTATTTCCGGAACTGCCCACCGTGCCAAGGTCTACAACAATGTGAATACTGGGTCGATTGAAACCGTGAAATACCAATACCGTGGTTACATCAGCGGAGCCGTGGCAAAAGTTTCGAAGGGGAATCGCATTGAGAAAAACCTGGATACTTTCACAAAATATCTACGAGTCAATGGTTCTGATAATGGACGTAATGAAGGTTTCAAATGGCTATTGAAAAGTGATCTCAAATCAAACCTGAACGGTCTGAACAGCACACTATGGAATGCCGGTAGTACATCGCAACTGCCTATGCTCAAAGGCATTAACACTCCCTACCGTGAACTTACCCGAATAGACGGCACCCAGCAGGCAAACAACCAGTTTCCCAGAATCCTCAATGAGTTTGCAGACCCCGGTGGTGACTTAAATGCCACCTCTTTTGATCGTACTGTCTGGAACAGTCGGGATGGCTATTTACCGTTTCCAAAAGTTTTTTCCGAACCACAAACATTGCTGGCCGGAATACATTGCACACAAGGGGAATTTGACTGCAGCAAGGAAAGGGATATGCGAACTCCGTCGACAATACAATCGTCATCGTCTGCACCGTCGTCGTCTGCACAGTCATCAACCCGCGAGCCGAGCACCACTTCTAAGCCTCGTGCCTCTACAACAGGTTCGGAGTTAACGTCAGAAGCTTCATCTACTGTCTTATCTTCATCAACACAGTCGTCAACCAGCGAACTGAGTACTACTTCCAAAGCCCGTGCTTCTACAACAGGTTCGGAGTTACCGTCAGAAGCTTCATCCACTGTCTTGTCGTCATCAACACAGTCGTCAACCAGCGAACTGAGCAGTACTTCCAAACCCCGTACCTCTACAACAGGTTCGGAGTTACCTTCAGAAGCTTCATCCACTGTCTTGTCATCATCAACACAACCGTCAACCAACGAACTGAGCACTACTTCCAAACCTCGTGCCTCTACAACAGGTTCGGAGTTAACGTCAGAAGCTTCATCCACTGTCTTATCGTCATCAATACAGTCGTCAGCCAGCGAACTGAGTACTACTTCCAAAGCCCGTGCTTCTACAACAGGTTCGGAGTCATCATCAGAAGCTTCATCCACTGTCTTGTCGTCATCAACACAACCGTCAACCAGCGAACTGAGCATTACTTCCAAGCCCCGCGCCTCTACAACAGGTTCAGAGTTATCGTCAGAAGCCTCATCCACTGCCTTATTTTCATCAACACAGCCATCAACCAGCAAACTGAGTACTACTTCTAAACCCCGTGCCTCTACAACGGGTTCAGAGCTACCGTCAGAAGCTTCATCAACACAGCCGTCAACCAGCAAACTGAGTACTACTTCTAAACCCCGTGCATCTACAACGGGTTCAGAGCTACCGTCAGAAGCTTCATCAACACAGCCGTCAACCAGCAAACTGAGTACTACTTCTAAACCCCGTGCCTCTACAACGGGTTCAGAGCTGCCGTCAGAAGCTTCATCAACACAGCCGTTAACCAGCGAACTGAGCACCACTTCTAAACCTCTTACCTCTGCAACGGATTCGGAGTCGTCGTCAGAAGCTTCATCAGCAGCCCCGGTGTCATCGTCTCATACCTCCTTAGCTTACAGTACAGTCTCCACCGCCGACTTGTCAGATAACTGCCCACCACCAGAAGGCACACCTCTGTTTCAGGCATATGACTCGAAAAATCAGCGGATATACGTTCTCATTCAGCCTGAGTCACATAATAAAAAACCGTCTAAAACAATTATTCTGGCACGTTATAAAGGCTCTGAACTGGATAAAGAATTTGGGAGGTGCGGCATTGTAATATACAAATACTCTGTCATTTATAACGGTATATTAGATGCCTATCAGTCTCTGGTGGGGCAGGTTGTTCATGAAACAACAGGTTCTCACCTTGACATTATTGTCACAACCCCTTCAGGAAAAACGACTCTGTTCGCGTTTCCGTTAACAGCTACTCAAATAGATCGGGCAGAATTCAGCGTACACAACAATGCATTCCCTGAAAATATTCAAATTAATGGTACCGCTCATCATCAAGGTGCCATGTATTTAACCGGAGCTATCGATAACAGTCTATTTATTGGCCGTTACCACCAGCGAGGTCTCTTTCTTACTAAGGAGCATCCTGAAAACAGTGCCTCCGGTGAAAAACAACAAGGCGTTATTCTAAGACTCTCCCCAGATGGTAAACACTTTTATGTGACCAGCAAAAGTGGTGCTGATGCACTTTACCCTTCATTTATTCGACAGTACGACAGTCGACAACTCAGCCTCATGGCCTCTTTTGGCAGCTCTTATGCCGATGATCTTGACACCCTCAACAACCAGCAAGACATCCTGGCGCAAACAGATCAGGTCTATGTTGCCCTATTCAACCCTACGGATGAGATGCTTTCTATTCGTCGGTTCGCCACTGGCAATAGACTGATGGATAGTACTTTTATTATTGACGAAAAGATTAACTTGCCCTCCCAAACACCAGACTCATTTGCAACCATCAGACTGATGAAAACAGGAGATTATTTGCACGCCATCATTTACAACCGTGCCGGGCAACTGTCAGTGTTTACTTATGACGATCAAGTCAATATCAACCGTTTCGACGCCACCTTTACAGCTGCGACAGCAAAATCTATGCGGCCTGTTTTTGCAGGTAATAACCTCTATCTGGCCTTTACAAATCCTGATATAGGGGAACATCGTCGACAGGTGCAGATGCAAGAAGTCTCACTTAATCTTGAACATTACAATCATACAAAACCCACTGCAACGCTATCGAACAGGAAGGCCCTTGCTCTATCATCCAGGATAATTCCTGATTGGGGACTTGCATTTCTCTCAGGGAGCGCCACCCTGGTGGTGGTTGCATTGGTTGTAACAGTTTCAGTGTACTGCTATTCAAAAAAACAAATAGCATCCAGAAAACAAACGTTAAAGGCTCCACCAAAAGCCCCATGATTCACGTCATAAAGTATGTGTCAGATCCATTTGCACCAGACTGTAGGCCATGCTGAGCATGATCAGGCAAATCACCAGATCAATAATTTTCCATGCCATTGGGCGAGATAACAGGGGAGCCAGTTTCACAGCACCGAACCCAAGCCCATAGAACCAGACCAGTGATGCAGTGACAGCCCCTAATACAAAATAACCACGCTGATCACCGTATTGAGCACCAATACTGCCTAATAAAATAACCGTATCAAGATAAACATGGGGATTCAGCAGGGTAACCGCAAGCGTAGAAAGCACAATCGCCCGAATCGACTTTTGCCCCTGCCCTTCAGCCTTGAGCCTCTCGGTTTTGAAACTGCGCCGCAGTGACATCAGGCCAAAGCCAGCCAAATAAACGACACCTGCCCATCGGGTTACTTCAAGCAGTGTGTTATTACTTTGGATAAGCGTACCAAGGCCCATAACACCGGCTATTATCAATAAGGCATCACAAACCGCACAGACAGTGGCTACCAGAATAGGAGACTCTCGACGTAAGCCCTGAGCCAGCAAAAAAGCATTCTGACTGCCAATGGCTATGATCAAAGCACCGCTTAATAACAATCCATTCAGATAAATTTCCAGCATTGGCTTACTGACCCTGCGCGCCGTATAACTGTTTTTCTGTTGCCACGCCGTTCATGGGAATATCCCAGTCCGCCACCGGAATTGAACTGACTTTCTGACACTCGTGGGCCAGCCCTATCAATATCGGTTTACTGCTTTTTGCCAGAAATGCAAAAGTCCGGTCGTAATAACCCCCTCCCATACCAAGGCGATTGCCCTGCTCATCAAACCCGGTGAGCGGCATAAGTACCAGATCCAGGGCCTCCGGCTTAACGGTTTTTTCAAGATCCAGTTCCGGCTCAGCAATTCCGTAGCGGTTTTCTACCATCCGGCTATCGGGTCTGTAAATCTGAAAGTACATCCTGTCAGGCTGCTCTTGATCCAGAACCGGAAGGTAGCAGAATTTATCCTGTCTCCAGATCGCTTCGGCAATAAATCCAGGATCAATTTCACCATCACTGGCCAGATACAGAGCGATATGCTGACTTTGTCGAAAAGCCTCGCTGCCACACACGACAGAAGACAGTTTCTTTGCAGCAGCAAGTTGCTGTTCAGCCGACAGGGATTGACGATTGTGACGTAACTGCTTGCGCAGGCTGGCTCGATCCATCTGAGAAACACCCGACTTTGTTCTGTTCGACGAACATTGTCTACTGTCGGAGGGGAATAAACAATGAGTGAAATGGACGACGACTTTTAGTCATCGCGGATTCTCTTGCCAAAAAGGCAAAAAAAGCCGCGAATGCAGCCTTTTTTGATAGAGTGTCGTTGCGTCTCAGAGCCCTTTTGAGCCAAGGAGGTAGGCGACCCAAAAAGTTAACGCTCCAAGCGCTTACGCGTCCATTTTTGCAGAATGTTTGACATCACGCAAGCACACTAGTGCAGCCAAGCTCTGATATCCGTACACCCCTCGTTCTCACGCTCCAGATTATTAATGGCACCCAAACTCCGTTCACCCTGAGCGGAGTCGAAGGGTGCCGGGCACGGTCTTTATTGTTGGTTCTGAGTCCACATCCTTCGACTCCGCTCAGGATGAACGTGGATTGTTCACATCAAACTCATTGAAATGATGTACCAGTTTGTTAGGTGAGGTATGCATTCCCACGCGAAGCGTGGGAATGAGGGGGTTGTATGCATATCAAGGCTTGGTTGCACTAGTACACGCTTTCAATGTAATTGATGGGTTTCCTCTATCAATGGCCCCCAAACTCCGTTCACCCTGAGCGGACGAAGGGCGCTCAGGATGAACGTAGATTGTTCACATCAAACTCATTGAAGTGACGTACTAGAACGGAATATCATCATCAAAGTCATCAAAGCCGCCTGCTGGCGCAGCCTGAGCCTGTTGCTGAGGCTGTTGTTGTGGTGCAGGACGCTGCTGCTGTTGCGGCTGATGCGGCGGTTGTGGTGCGGCGGCAGGCGCCTGCTGTTGCATTGGCTGCTGGGGTGCACCGTACTGCTGCTGTGGAGCAGGCTGCTGTGGAGCAGGCTGCTGTGCTGCTCTTGGCTGGAACTCACCACCACCGGCTGGCATACCCATTCCGTCCTGACGGCTATCCAGCATTTGCAGCTGACCATTGAAGGCATCAACAACAACTTCTGTCGTGTACTTATCCTGACCGGACTGATCCTGCCACTTACGGGTCTGCAATTTACCTTCAATGTAAATCTTGGAGCCCTTGCGCAGGTACTGCTGAGCAACTTCAGCCAGTTTGCCGAAAATGACCACCCGGTGCCATTCGGTTTTTTCCTGAGGCTGGCCGGTGTTACGATCTTTCCAGGACTCACTGGTGGCCAGGCTCAGATTGGCTACCGCGCTGCCATTTGGGGTAAAACGGACATCCGGATCATTGCCCAGGTTGCCGATCAGAATGACCTTGTTAACACCTCGTGCCATCAGTTTCTCCAATAATTTTTAACAGGCACCGCTGCCACTCCGGTCAGGAATGAAAACGGTATAGATGAAGCTTTCTCATTTATGTATGTCAGCACTCGCCATATTGGCGCAACGCCGTCATATCCACAATTTTTCTGTCCACTTTCAGATAGGCGGTTCTCTCGCTATCCAGGACAGTGACTTCCTCGACCCCCGGAATAATGGCCAGCTCCCTGCCAATGGCACGGGCATCCAGGCTCATGGATGAGTCGAGGGCCATCACCATACTGCTGACGTAAGGAGGCTGTTTCATGGTAACAGACAATAACCACCAGAGTGCAGTGGGGATTGCACAAACCATCATGACACCGGTCGCACCCCAGTACTGAAAAGCCAGTCCGCCGAGGCTGCCACCCAGGGCCGCTCCCAGAAACTGGCTGGTTGAGTATACACCCATGGAGGTGCCACGGGTGCCTGCCGACGATAATTTACTGACCAGGGAAGGCAGTGTAGCTTCCAGAAAATTGAATGCCGCAAAAAACAGGAATATTCCCAGCAGGACACTGTCGACACGCCACATTCCGGCAATGGCTGCCAGCAACACAGTAACAGCCCCTACAAAACACTGCTTCAAGCGACGTTTGGCCTCACTGAAAATAATCACCGGCACAATCATCACAAAGGAGACCGAGAGAGCCACTATATAAACCCAGCCGTGCTTTTCCCGGGCCATCCCAAGGGTATCTTCCAGCATTTGCGGCAGAAACACGAACAGGGCCATCAGGGTGAAATGCAGGGTAAAGATACCGGCCATCAACCTGAGCATTTGTGGATTGCTTATAACATTACCCACGTCTTTGATCCTGACTTTGGTGTTCAGATCGGTACGGGTTACCACCGGGGTTGGCACCATAAACAGCAGAATCAGAATACCCAGCCCCGCCATCACCGCATTACTGCCAAACAGCCCCTCAAGCCCCCACCAGCTAGCGAAAAGAGGACCCAGCAACATGGCAATGCAGAATGAGAACCCAATACTGATACCAAATACCGCCATGGCCCGGGTACGGTATTGCTCACGGGTCAAATCCGCCAAAAGTGCCGTGATGGCTCCGGCTACGGCACCGGCTCCCTGAAGAATCCGGCCAAAAATAACGCCGTACATAGAGTCCGCCTGGGCGGCCACCAGACTGCCCAGCATAAAGATCATCATCCCGACAATGATCACTGGCTTGCGCCCGAACCGGTCGGACATCCAGCCAAAGGGAATTTGCAGTGCCGCCTGGGTTAGCCCATAAGCACCAATAGCAAAACCGGCCAGGGCCGGGGTGGCTCCCTGCAGGTCCTCCGAATAAAGGACCAGAACAGGCAGTACCATAAACAGGCCAAACATCCTGAATACAAATACCAGTGACAATGAGACCGTTGATTTCAGTTCCTGCGGAGACATTCCTGACTTCTTATCTAAAATGGCAAGCGGCGTATTTTATCAGGAAAAGCACTTGAAGTAAGGAGCCGTGAAAAGTCATTACACTTTCCCGTCAGTCAGCTATCTTTATTTGTCCCAGAGTAGTCATAGTGCATCCGCCTGCTTGGCCCGACACTGACTCAAACAAATAAGTACCATAGTGATAAAAACAGAGGGTTGATAAAGATGACTTATCCTGCCAGACCCGCCACTCATTTAAAGCTTTTCATAGTGGCGGTGCTTGCTTTCACACTGATCAATCCCGAGCCATCCCAAGCCAGCAGTGAAAGGGTTTATCGCGCCATATCCGTTTTCGCTGTGTTGGCTATTGTGGGAAGCACACTCTGGTACAGCCAAACCTCGTCTTCAGTGGGTTCGGATCTTGATAACCAGGAACACACGCTGCAATTACCCGTCATCACTTACAAAAAAGAGGCCGCCTTAAAAAACCATCACTCCGTAGATGTCAGGCTTGCCCCTTCGATAGACCCGAAAAGCAAAATACTCGAATTTAAAGGCACCCGTTCGCAACTGAAAGGCAGCACAGAAATAGCTATCTGTGACCCCATCACAGAGGTCAGAGGCGTGAACAAAACCGTTTTAAAAGACATTCACGACCAATGCCACGCCTGGTTCAGCAGGAACAGAATGACATTTCCCCATGAGATCAGTGGTTTTGATTTGGCAGAAGCCTTTAATGTGGTGCTTCCTGAACTGGTTTACAGAGCCAATGTTCTGACTCTCTCCCCCTATCAGGTATCTCTCAACCCCAAGCATAAAAAACTGGTCGAAGAAGATATGAGTTACTTCAACGTAGCGATGAGCGGTTTCGAGCCTAACGGGTACTTTAAAACCTGTTATCACTATCCAAGAAATGCCGGGATGAATCCTCCTATGATGGACTCCAATGGCGAACTGGTTTTTAAACTGCCAAAACAGGGTGTCACCCACCTGCACCACGACGGGCATGCCGAGTACTTTATCGCAACCCACCCATCCGGCAACCGGAGCAATGTCGCCTTCGCCTGGAAGCTGGGCTCTCCCTGGCCGCCACTGCCTATACCGGTCAGATTAACATCGGCATCCGGTGAAGTTCTGCCTGTTCACGTGCTTGATCATGAGTAGTCCGGTGGCATCAACTCTGCCGCAACCACCCATCAAACGGCTGTCATTTTTATCAGGAGTGCACTCTCGGGTTGCAGTGGATGCAACCCTATCTTGTACACGAAGCTGTCATCTCAAGAGTGTCTATTCCTGAAAGGTACAACAATGTTCTTACCGCAGGATGTAACAGAAGTTCCCGCAGCTTGGATTCACCTAATAACTGAAGTGTTGCAGGTTGAAATAGGTAAGTTCTGAGTTCGCCTACTGACATTTGTAAAAGATTTCTCAAAAATTCGACAACCATAACGTTTTCTAAAAGTTGTTTGACCTCGGGTTTGGAAAATAGAGTGCTCAAACTTTTACGAATTCTTGCCATTGTGGAGTCATATTGCTCTTTTTTATCTACTGGCAAACCGCACAGGATGTAGCCATTGCATAATTTTTTTAAATATTGCATTCGATCTTGAATCGCGAGGGAACAGTTTGAGCATAGGCATTGAATTTCTGAAGCTGCCATTTGTTGAAGCTCGGTGCCGCAAAACAAACAAGCATCAGAATGGGTTTTGGATGAGAAAAGGAATATAAATAAAGGAAATGCCATTATTTTATTCATACTTTGAGCCTTAAGCGCAAAGGCTGAAGAATAGCAGAATAAAAAAATCCAGCGGGTTGAATTCAAAGAGCAGTGATCTCACTGACTTCCTCTTTTTCTGGCTGGTAGCCTTTACCTTGACTGTGAGTGCCCAGCGAGTCAGCAACTTGCTGCATTAAACTATTATTCTTCAATACATAAATAGTTTCTTGTTCCCGCTCCCAGTCGTCGGCACTGATCACCACAAAGTCTTCACCATTGCGCCGTGTGACTTTAAGCGGAGTGCGATTGCCCACCACTCTCTCTATAAAGCTTTTCAGGTTATCCCTGAACTGATTGACGCTGACGCTCTCCGTAAACCACTCCATAAACTGTCCAATTCTAATGTACGGATTCACCATACACTGTAGTAAGCTAACTTTGAAAAGACAATTCATCATCCTTCTGAATTCATCAGGCCGATTATCCGGCCTTTACTATGCCGGTCTCATCTTGCAGATCACCTCTGTCTTCAAGCAATGCAACGCTCGAGGTGAGCGACTCTGTTAAGTTGATGTTCTTTTCTTCCAGAAGTGCTTCCAGTACCGGATAAAGAGCACCCAGCTTCTCTTCGAGGGTATCTTTAATGGTGTCGACGACAACCTGTGTGCCTCGCTCAATTTCAATGTTGACCCAATCACCCGCTTTTTTATCGTTAAAAGTCGTGACTCTTCGGGTCTCGGGAATCAGCCAGATCTCAAAATAATCGTTCTTCTTGTCGACGTCCGATAAGGTTAAGCTGCAACCATTAATCGCTATATACCCTTTAGGGAAAATGTATTGCCCCCACTCCTTGCTGTGGGAAAACCGCATCCGACAGTTTCCCCCGGTCTCTTCTACTTCAAGAATTTGCGCCCTGAAGTCGACATGTCCAGACAAAGGGTGTCCCCCAATTTCCGCTCCGTCCATTGCTGCGCGTTCGACATTCACTGTCTGACCACTGACATGATGCCCCAACGTCGTTACCCGCAGGCTTTGTAGAATGACATCAAAGGTGGCACGAGTTGGGCTGACAATCTCTGTGACTGTCAGACAAACGCCGTCTACTGCAACACTGGCGCCTATATTCAACCCCTGGCAAAAACCTTCCGGAAACTCAATACCAAAGGTTCGGATACCATCGTGATCATCTACACGGCTAATGTTAGCCGTACCTTGAACAATGCCTGTAAACATACTATTTACTCCATTACTCTCGTGTCATTGGTTGAGTATTTTAATGCCTGCAGCATAAATATCATGCGAATTTGTCTCAAAGTGCTTTAATTCTTTCAGGCTACTGCAACGAGCGCCATATTCTGAAAATATTGAAACCCTTTTCTCGCTTAACTTGTGTCAACTCTTACAGGATCGGCCTGTTTTTCGATCCGATCCTGTTTTAATACCCAGAGAAAATACCTTAAACGATGAAATTTAACCCGATTGACCACCCTCATCGCCGCTATAATCCTCTTACAGGCGACTGGGTCCTGGTATCACCGCACCGGGCCAAGCGCCCGTGGCAGGGTCAGGTGGAAAAAACAGCGCCCGTTGAGCGTCAGGTACACGATCCTGAGTGCTATCTTTGTCCGGGCAATACCCGGGTCACAGGCGACCAGAACCCGGATTACAGCAAACCATTTGTCTTCAAAAATGACTTTCCGGCGCTACTGACTGATACCCCTGATGCAGACGACAGCTCCGACCTGTTTAAAAGCTCCGGTGCCCGTGGTGAGGCTCGTGTCGTTTGCTTCTCGCCGGACCACAGTAAAACCTTACCGCAGCTGTCCAGGGAGGAAATTCGTGATGTGGTGGATGTCTGGATAGAACAAACGGAAGAGCTGGGTAAACACTACCCCTGGGTGCAGCTGTTTGAAAATAAAGGTGCTGCCATGGGCTGCTCCAACCCACACCCACACGGACAGATCTGGGCCAGCAGTTTCCTGCCTGACGAAATCCGCAAGGAAGACGACAACCAGCGTCAATGGCAGTCAGAAAAAAACACCAATATGCTGGTTGAGTACGCCCTCAGGGAATCCGAATCCGGCGAACGGACTGTGGTTGAAAATGACCACTGGATTACCGTTGTCCCCTACTGGGCAGCCTGGCCGTTTGAAACCCTTCTGCTGCCCAGGCAACACATTTCCCGCATGACTGAACTGAATGCAGAACAACGTCTGACGCTGGCTGATATTCTGAAAAGGCTGACTACGAAATACGACAACCTTTTTCAAACCTCTTTCCCGTACTCTATGGGCTGGCACGGTGCACCACTTCACGAAGACGAAACCCGCCACTGGCAACTGCACGCACACTTCTACCCACCCTTGCTGCGCTCGGCTACCGTTCGTAAATTTATGGTGGGCTTTGAAATGTTGGCTGAAACCCAGCGTGATCTCACTGCCGAGCAGGCCGCTGAGCGCCTGCGTAGCCTGTCTGAAACCCACTACCTGGAAGCCTGAGGAAGTGTATTGATATGGATATAAAACAACAGCTGACACACCTGTTTGAAAGCAAATGGGGGGCAAAGCCGGAACACTTTTATCAGGCTCCCGGTCGTGTCAACCTGATTGGCGAACATACCGATTACAATGATGGGTTTGTACTGCCATGCGCCATCAATCACCAGACAATGATTGCCGCCACACCTCGTGATGATCAAAAACTGGTAGTGACTACGGCCAACTTTGACGGTCAGATCACAGAATTTGATCTGGAGCTGCCCATTCAGTCCAGCACTGAAGCTAGCTGGAGTAACTATATCCGTGGCGTAGCCACTGTGCTACTGGAACGTAGCAAGCCTCTGCGTGGTGCCAATATCGCCATTATCGGTAACGTTCCTCAGGGTGCCGGCCTGTCGTCTTCCGCCTGCCTGGAAGTCTGCACGGGATTGGCCCTCAGTCGTTTGGCGGGGGTGGATGTCAGTCTGAAGGATCTGGCCCTGATCGGCCAGGAAGCAGAAAACAACTACGTCGGCGTCAACTGCGGCATCATGGACCAGATGGTGTCAGCCTGCGGTGAAGACGGTCATGCCATGTTGCTGGATTGTCGCAGCCTGGAAACCCGCTCGGTAAAAATACCCGAAGGCGCAGCCATCGTTATTATCAATTCCAACAAAAAGCGTGGACTGGTTGATTCTGAATACAACACCCGTCGTCAGCAGTGTGAAGCGGTTGCCCGGCATTTTGATGTCAAAGCCCTGCGGGATGTTTCTGTTGAGATGCTTGAGGCTCACAGGGATGAACTGGACGAAGTATCTTATTGCCGTGCCCGTCATGTTATTACAGAAAATAGCCGCACACTCGAAGCCGCTAAAGTCATGCCTGAAGGGAACCTGAAACGAATGGGGGTTCTGATGGCTGAATCTCATGCTTCCATGCGAGATGATTTCGAAATTACCGTCCCCGCCATTGATACTATTGTGGAGTTGGTTAAAGGCGTCATCGGTGAAGACGGCGGTGTTCGTATGACCGGTGGCGGTTTTGGTGGCTGCGTAGTCTCTCTGACACCAGCGGACAAAGTCACTGCTATCAAACAGGCAATAGCAAGTGACTACGAAAAGCAAACGGGCCTGAAAGCCGATATTTATGTCTGCAAAGCCAGCCAGGGCGCATCCAGCATTACCTGACGTAGTTGATCCATTGTCCCTGCTTTCTCTTATAATGAACAGCCATTAACGTGGGTTTAGAGGAGCAAAGCCTATATAATTGCTCCTTTGCCTGACAGATGGTATTGAGGGACTGGCTTTGGACACAATCACTGTACGGGGTGCAAGAACCCACAACCTGAAGAATATCAATCTGGATATGCCCCGGGACAGCCTGATTGTCATTACCGGTCTGTCCGGATCAGGAAAGTCGTCCCTGGCCTTTGATACCCTGTACGCAGAGGGTCAGCGCCGCTATGTAGAATCATTATCTGCTTATGCACGACAGTTTCTTTCGATGATGGAAAAGCCGGATGTTGACCACATTGAAGGTTTGTCACCTGCCATCTCCATTGAACAGAAGTCCACCAGCCATAACCCTCGCTCGACAGTCGGCACTATTACCGAAATATACGACTATCTTCGTTTGCTGTTTGCCAGAACCGGCACACCCCGTTGTCCAAAACATCACTTGCCGCTGGAAGCTCAGACCGTCAGCCAGATGGTAGACCAGGTGCTGGCACTGCCCGAAGGCACCAAACTGATGCTGCTGGCACCGGTAGTCAGGGATCGCAAAGGCGAACACCTCCATGTTTTCAGTGAACTGAGAGCTCAGGGGTTCATTCGTGCCCGCATTGATGGCATTGTCACCGACCTCGACAACCCACCTGAGCTGGATAAAAAGAAAAAGCACACCATTGAAGTGGTGGTTGACCGCTTCAAGGTGAGGGCTGACCTGCAATTGCGTCTGGCAGAATCTTTTGAAACCGCCCTGGAGCTGACCGATGGACTGGCAGCGATCAGTTTTATGGAGGGTGAGCAGCAGGACATTGTCTATTCTGCTCGCTTTGCCTGCCCGTCCTGTGGCTACAGCATCAATGAGCTGGAACCGCGCATGTTCTCGTTTAACAATCCGGCGGGAGCCTGTCCCACCTGTGATGGTCTGGGGGTCAAGCAGTTTTTTGATGAAGACCGTATTGTTCAGCACCCGGAATTAACCCTGGCGGAAGGGGCTATTCGTGGCTGGGATCGCCGCAGCGTCTATTACTTTCACTTGCTGAAGTCACTGGCTGCGCACTTCGGCTTTGATATTGATACCGCTTTTGATGATCTCACGGCTGAGCAACAGACTATTATTCTTCATGGCTCTGGTGAGGAACAGATTGATTTCAGTTATGTGAACGACAGAGGTGATGTTTACAAAAAGCGTCATCGCTTTGAAGGCATTATCCCTAACTTTGAACGCCGTTTCCGTGAGACAGAGTCTCAGTCGGTGCGCGAAGAGCTTTCCAAATACCTGAGCACCCAGCATTGCCCAAGCTGTAAAGGCACGCGTCTTCGTCAGGAATCAAGACATGTCTTTATCGAAGATGAGACACTGCCCAACCTGGTGAAACTGCCGGTAGAGCGTGCACTTGCTTATTTCGAACAACTGAGTCTGCCCGGTCAGAAAGGGGAGATTGCTGAAAAAATCCTGAAAGAGATCTGCGATCGTCTGAGCTTTCTGGTAAATGTGGGTCTTAACTACCTGACGCTTGATCGAAGTGCGGATACCCTGTCAGGGGGTGAAGCCCAGCGCATCCGACTGGCCAGTCAGATTGGCGCAGGTCTGGTGGGCGTCATGTACATTCTGGATGAGCCCAGTATTGGTTTGCACCAGCGGGATAATGAACGACTCCTGAATACCCTGACCCGTCTTCGCGACCTGGGTAATACCGTGATTGTCGTAGAACATGACGAAGATGCCATTCGCACTGCCGACCACGTGATTGATATCGGTCCCGGTGCCGGGGTTCATGGTGGTGAAATTATTGCCCAGGGTACGCCTGCCCAGATTATGGACAATAAAAAGTCGGTCACCGGCCAATACCTGAATGGCACTAAAAACATTGCGATACCTGAGCAGCGTACCCCCGTGGATAAAAAGAAGCGGCTTAAACTCACCGGCTGTACCGGCAACAATCTGAAAAATGTCACTCTGGAAATCCCGGT
This sequence comes from Endozoicomonas sp. 4G, assembly GCF_023822025.1. Lineage (NCBI taxonomy): Bacteria > Pseudomonadati > Pseudomonadota > Gammaproteobacteria > Oceanospirillales > Endozoicomonadaceae > Endozoicomonas > Endozoicomonas sp. 4G. The sequence goes on from NZ_CP082909.1 coordinate 4,641,667, forward strand.
GGGGTTGATGACCTGTGTCACTGGCGTTTCCGGCTCAGGAAAGTCTACCCTCATCAACAGCACTCTATACCCTGTCGCTGCCCAGGCCCTGAACGGTGCAACCACTTTAACCGCCGCAAAGCACAAGAAGATCAGCGGTCTGGATCACTTCGATAAATGCATCGATATTGACCAGAGTCCTATTGGTCGTACTCCAAGGTCCAACCCTGCCACCTACACGGGCATTTTCACCGCCATTCGTGAACTGTTTGCCGGAACCCAGGAAGCCCGCTCCCGTGGTTACAAACCCGGTCGTTTCAGTTTTAACGTGAAGGGGGGGCGCTGTGAAGCCTGTCAGGGGGATGGGGTCATCAAGGTCGAGATGCATTTCCTGCCGGATATTTACGTGCCCTGTGACGTCTGTAAGGGCAAGCGCTACAATCGTGAGACTCTGGACGTTAAATACAAAGGCAAGAATATTCATGAAGTTCTGGAGATGACCGTCGAGGAGGCCCTGGAATATTTTGAACCGATTCCTGCCGTTAAACGGAAGCTGCAAACCCTGATGGATGTTGGTCTGTCGTATATCCACCTGGGGCAAAACGCTACCACACTCTCCGGAGGTGAGGCACAACGGGTGAAGCTGGCCAAGGAACTTTCCAAGCGGGATACCGGCAAGACTCTTTACATTCTTGATGAGCCAACAACAGGTCTACACTTTCACGATATTGAACAGCTTTTGGCAGTGCTGCACAGGCTTAGGGATCGCGGTAATACCGTGGTTGTGATTGAGCACAACCTGGATGTGATCAAAACAGCAGACTGGATCGTTGACCTGGGACCTGAGGGCGGTGATGGAGGCGGTCAAATCATTGCCGAGGGTACACCTGAAGTGGTGGCCGACAGCAAAGTGTCTCATACCGGTCGATTTCTGAGGCCAATGCTGGTGTAACCTGATTAATGACCCGGCTCTGTGATACAAACAGAGCCATTACCCATGCTCAAACCTCAGTATTAACGTTTATCGATTGAAGCTATAGTACCGATAAAGCATGATTCTCTTTTTAACATTTTGCCTTGATTTTCTTTCATGACAGGCATCTCGGCTTAAGCACTTTAAGGAGTTCACTATGTGGGGCAAGAACGGCTTAGAAAACAGCCTGGTCGGCAGCACCAGAAACGATGACACCATCACCCTGATTGCTACCGGCACTGAAGTTGAAGGAGATATTCGTTTCCGTGGCACTGTTCATGTTGAAGGCAAAATCATAGGTAATGTCAGCTCCAATGATGGCAAACTGCAACTGATTGCCGGTAGCCGTGTAGACGGTAATATTCACGCTGCCCATGTAGTCATCAATGGTTGTGTGACTGGCGACGTTTATGCCACTGATAAACTGGAGCTATCGGACAAGGCCCAGATAGAAGGCAATGTCTACTACGATGTCATGGAAATGGTGGCTGGGGCTGCCATCAATGGCAAGATAGAACGCATGCACAAAGACGGTGAACTTTTGCTCAATACTTCTGAAGAAGAAAATGAAGCCGAGGTCAGGCAGCTCGAATCCACCTGATCCTCTTGGAGGAAAGGGTTTACTCTTTTTGAATGTACTCCCTCTTTTACTGAAATCCGAACCCCTGAAGACAACAAACGAACATCATCGAAAACAAACGAAGACAACGCAGACTTTTATGCAAAAACACCTACCTGATCACAAAAATATTGATATAGATCAATTAATCAGTAAGCGTTACTACGTATAGTAGAAACCACAGGAGCGAGGGCAAATGCACAATAAGAACAACTTCACAATAAAAAATGATACAGGGAATCAAGCACAAAAAGCATAACACTTGATGTAGCCAACTAATAAAAAGCCAGGTTTGAGGGGACCTGGCTTTTTATTTTATTACCCGTGAAAACAGAAATCCTGCCACTACGACCACACCAATAATTACCACAAATGCATCGTTCCTGAGCTTTCGGTATTGCTTGAGCCTTTCAGACCGGTAAAGCCCTATAACCGGAACAAAAAACAGGATAACCGCCATCATGGGAGCCACTACGGCATCCATAATCATCAGGATACTCCAGTCACTTATACCGGCAACCCAGCACCCCAGGGCCACCAGAAAAAGACTCAAGCGTCTGGGTCTGGCAGAAGGGGTTGTTAATTGACCGGGCCTGAACTTTTCCAGACCTACGCCAATAAAGCCATTCATGACTTCAATGGTGCCAAGAAAAAAACCAAAGAAAGACGTTAAAATTGCCACAAAGGCAATAACAGGTGCCAGACTCGAAAAAAAACGGTTACCGGGTTGATTAGCCAGAATGGAAAGAGTCGGAAGGTTTTGTGCCTTGGCAAGCTCTATCTGCTCCGGCGTCAAAGCCAATATACACGAAAGTACGAAAAACAGTGTTATAAGCAGTAGAAGCAGAGAGCTTTTGAAATGAATCCGGTCAGTCTTGGCGATGCACTGGTGAAGCTCAGGCATTTGACGCCGGTATGATTGAGCGAAGGATGAACAAACCGGTGCATGATAGAAGGAAAATACCAGCGCAGGCAAAGTCAGAAGAAAGGTTTTGACGATATCTGTAATCGGCACTTCCTGCCGGAGAAAGTCCAGTCGCCATTGCGGTATCAAATACAAACCCACGCACAAAAGTACGACTGCCAGAGGAAAAACCAGACGACTGATAAGCTTCAAAAGCTTTTGTTCTGAGCCACAAAACAATGAGATCATGCCAATGACCAGAACAAGCACGAGCAAAGGTCTGTTGATCTCGTCGGACCATTCAAGCTGATTGATCAAAAAGCTCTCGGCAACGTTTGCAATGCCAATGGTATAAAGCAACAAGACAGGAAACATCGACAAAAAACAGATCAACATTAACCAGTGACCGACTTTATCGCCGAAGCTCTCTCTAACAATAGTGCCGATATCACTGTCAGGTTTCCGGGAAGACAGACAGAAGCGGGTTAATCCTCTGTGGGTGAGAAATATCATGGGGCCACTGACCAGAGCCATAAAGAGCAGAGGCCATATACCACCACTACCGGCTGCAATGGGAAGGTAAAGCAACCCCGCACCAATACCTGTACCTACGTGACTGAACATCCAGCCTGTATCCCTGGCCGTCCATTCTGATTTGGTGTATTTTTCGATGGAAACTTTGACTTCGACGCCTTGATTTGACATAGACCCTCGAACAGCAGAACAACAACACCTGTGCATTATAGACAGTGAAAAGGTGATTCGGGTTCCACTGTCATTACCAGCTGAATCGATTTGGGCCAGCAATGTCTGATCACACTTAAAACTTCCAAAAAAAAACCGGACACAAGGTCCGGTTTTTTTTGAAGGAGTAAAACTTACTCTTCAACAGCTTCCGCTTCAGCAACTGGACGATCCAGCAGCTCAACGATAGCCATAGGCGCATTGTCACCTTTACGGAATCCGCACTTCAGGATACGGATGTAACCGCCTGGACGCTCTTTGAAGCGTGGGCCCAGTTCGGAGAACAGCTTGCCAACAGTCTCTTTGTTACGGAGACGATCAAACGCCAGACGACGGTTGGCTACGCTGTCTTCCTTAGCCAGGGTGATCAGCGGTTCAGCAACACGGCGCAGCTCTTTAGCCTTCGGCAGTGTTGTTTTAATTACTTCGTGCTCTACCAGGGAAGCAGTCATGTTCTTGAACATCGCCTTGCGATGTGAACTGTTCCGGTTGAGCTTGCGGCCACTCTTACGATGACGCATGGCACAAACTTCCTCATTCTACCATTTGCCTTGCACTCACTCTTTTGGAGCGAGTGCAAATGCTAATGGCTGCTTAAGCAGAAATCTTGTCGTCGCCCTTCAGGCTGGCCGGTGGCCAGTTGTCGAGACGCATACCCAGGCTCAGACCACGGGAGGCCAGAACGTCCTTGATCTCGGTCAGGGACTTCTTACCCAGGTTCGGGGTCTTGAGCAGTTCAACCTCGGTGCGCTGGATCAGGTCACCGATGTAGTAGATGTTTTCTGCCTTCAGGCAGTTCGCACTACGTACGGTCAGTTCGAGATCATCCACAGGGCGCAGCAGGATAGGATCAACTTCATCCTCTTCCTTAACGGGCTCTGGTTCAGGCTCACCTTCCAGATCAACGAATACAGCCAGCTGCTGCTGCAGAATAGTTGCAGCACGACGGATGGCTTCATCCGGATCCAGGGTACCGTCGGTTTCCAAATCAAGAACCAGCTTGTCCAGGTCAGTACGCTGCTCAACACGGGCACTTTCAACGACATAGGAGACGCGGTAAACAGGGCTATAGGTGGCATCCAGTTGCAGACGGCCAATAGCACGGGTCTCGTCTTCATCCTGATGACGGCTGTCAGCAGACTCATAACCACGGCCACGCGCTATTCTCAGCTGCATATTCAGCTCGCCTTTCTCATTAAGATTGGCGATCACATGATCGGGGTTAACGATTTCAACATCGTGATCTAACTGGATATCCGCAGCAGTCACAGGGCCAGAACCTTTTTTGGTCAGGCTCAGTGTTGCTTCGTCACGGCCGGTCATGCGAATGGCAAGACCTTTGAGGTTCAGCAGGATGTCAATAACATCTTCCTGAACACCTTCAATCGCGCTGTATTCATGCTGCACACCATCGATCTCAACTTCTGTCACGGCACAGCCGGGCATGGAAGAAAGAAGGATACGACGCAGAGCATTGCCCAAGGTATGTCCAAAACCACGCTCAAGCGGTTCCAGAGTTACCTTAGCGCGCGTCAGGCTAATTTCCTCGACATCAATGTGTCTAGGAGTAAGAAATTCAGTAACCGAATTCTGCATGGATGTTACACCCCACCTAACTGTCTATCCCTTACTTGGAGTACAGCTCGACGATCAAGTTTTCGTTGATGTCGGCTGACAGGTCACTCCGCTCGGGCAGCACCTTGAAGGTACCTTCCTTTTTGCTGGCGTCAACTTCAACCCAGGTAGAGAACCCACGTTGAGCGGCCAGTTCAAGGGCTGCATTGATACGCAGCTGGTTTTTAGCCTTTTCGCGGATGGCGACAACGTCGCCAGGCTGAACCTGGTAGGAAGGAATGTTGACAGTCTTTCCATTCACCAGGATGGCTTTGTGGCTTACCAGCTGACGTGCTTCGGCACGGGTGGAACCGAATCCCATGCGGTAAACTACATTATCAAGGCGAGCCTCAAGCAGTTGCAAGAGGTTTGCACCGGTTGCGCCTTTCTTGCGATCAGCGGCCTTGTAGTAGTTACGGAACTGCTTCTCCAGTACGCCGTAGATACGACGAACTTTCTGCTTTTCACGAAGCTGTACACCGTAGTCAGAAAGACGGCCACGACGCTGACCGTGCTGACCTGGAGCAATTTCTGCCTTGCACTTTGACTCGAGTGCACGAACACCACTCTTCAGAAAGAGATCAGTGCCTTCACGACGAGACAGTTTGCACTTTGGACCAATATATCTAGCCATTTATACCGACTCCTGCTTATACACGACGCTTTTTAGGCGGACGACAACCGTTGTGGGGGATCGGGGTAACATCAGTGATGTTAGTGATCTTGTAACCACAAGCATTCAGTGCGCGTACAGCGGATTCGCGGCCAGGACCAGGTCCTTTCACGCAGACATCCAGATTCTTCAGACCGTATTCAGCGGCCGCCTGACCTGCACGCTCAGCAGCAACCTGGGCTGCAAACGGCGTGCTCTTACGAGAACCACGGAAACCGGAACCGCCGGCTGTGGCCCAGGCCAGAGCATTGCCCTGACGATCGGTAATGGTCACGATGGTGTTGTTAAAAGAAGCGTGGATGTGAGCGACACCGTCAACAACCTGCTTTTTAACCTTTTTACGTGAACGAGTACCTGGCTTTGCCATATCAGAATAAATCCTGTTTCATAAGAACGGTATAACCATTCTTAATTGATACTTACTTACGAATAGGCTTGCGAGGACCCTTACGGGTGCGAGCATTCGTCTTGGAACGCTGACCACGAACCGGCAGACTGCGACGGTGGCGAATACCACGGTAGCAACCCAGGTCCATGAGGCGTTTGATGTTCATGCTGATCTCACGACGCAGATCACCTTCAACGTCCAGCTTGGCAATTTCGCCACGCAGGGACTCCAGTTGATCTTCGCTCAGATCAGCGACTTTGGCTTCTGGCTTGACACCAGTGGTTTCGCACAGCTTTTTGGCTGTGGTCTTGCCGATGCCGAATATGTAGGTCAACGAGATAACAGCATGTTTGTTATCCGGAATGTTGACGCCAGCAATACGGGCCATTCAATCGTCTCCGTTTGTTTTCTCCGTGAGTTCATCCTTGCCTGGACAGACAGGGACATTTTGAGTTCACGGTTATTTTCGCCTGTAGACTTATTCAACCAGCTATGCAGCCGGTCGTGCGATGTTTATCTACTTCGCTATCTAAAGGCAGATAACGCGGACCGGACCAGCACCTGAAGATACTGTCTGGATGCGATGAAACATAACCATCCAGTCCGTTGTTAGATGCTTGCACAACTAACAGGTCGAAAGGCGGAAATTTTAATCCTACCTACGACAAAATACAACCGCTCATGATCACCATAAGCGGTTGTATTTATCTGTAGCCTTGTGAGGTACCACCAAAGTGGTTCGGGGCAAACCCGAAAGACCTCATGACACAATCAGCCTTGACGCTGTTTGTGACGTGGCTCAACGCAGATGACACGAACAGTGCCCTTGCGCTTGATAATCTTGCAGTTACGGCAGATTTTCTTAACCGATGCACGTACTTTCATTATTCATTCACTCCACCATTTCAGAGCCAACGGCACTCGTTGCTGAACCGGTGTTAGCGGATCAGGCCACCACCACCGTAGCCCTTAAGATTGGATTTCTTCAGCAGTGACTCGTACTGATGTGACATCAGGTGAGACTGCACCTGAGCCATGGTATCCATGACGACCACTACTACGATCAGCAGACTGGTACCACCGAGGTAGAAAGGCACGTTAGCCGAAACTACCAGGAACTGTGGCAGCAGACATACTGCTGTCATATAGATAGCGCCAAACATGGTCAAACGAGTCAGGACACCATCAATGTAACGGGCAGACTGTTCACCAGGACGAATACCCGGAATGAATGCCCCTGACTTCTTCAGGTTGTCTGCAACATCTTTCGGATTGAAAACCAGTGCAGTGTAGAAGAAGCAGAAAAAGATGATCCCTGCCGAGAACAGAACTATGTTCAGCGGCTGACCCGGACCCAGCGCCAGTGCGATATCCTGAAGCCATTCCCATCCTTCACCCTGACCAAACCATTGGGCAATGGAGGCAGGGAACAGCAGAAGGCTGGAAGCAAAGATAGCAGGAATAACACCAGCCATGTTTACTTTCAGAGGCAAATGACTGCTCTGTGCCGCAAATACTTTACGACCTTGCTGTCGCTTGGCGTAATTGACAGTTATACGGCGTTGGCCTCGTTCAATGAACACAACGAACGCGATAATGGCAATAGCCAACAGGGCAATTGCGAGCAATGCCAGGATATTGATGTCACCCTGACGGGCGGACTCGAAAGACCGCCCAATTGCGCTAGGCAGACCAGCGACAATACCTGCAAAAATCAGGATAGAGATGCCGTTACCAATCCCGCGTTCAGTCACCTGCTCACCCAGCCACATCATAAAGACGGCACCGGTTACGAAGGTGACCACAGCCACTACATAGAAGCTGATATCAGGATTGAATGCGACGCCCTGGTTGGCAAGACCTACGGTCATGCCAGTACCCTGAACGAACGCCAACATCACTGTCAGGTAGCGGGTATACTGACTGATCTTGCGTCGACCCGATTCACCTTCCTTCTTGAGTTGTTCCAACTGGGGGCTGACCACGGTCATCAACTGAATGATGATGGACGCCGATATGTAGGGCATGATTCCCAGCGCCAGTACCGACATGCGTTCCAGTGCACCACCGGAGAACATGTTGAACAGGCCGAGAATGGTCCCTTCATTTTGTTGAAACATCCGGGCCAGGGCATCAGGGTTGATGCCAGGCACAGGAATATGAGCACCGATCCGATATACCAGGATCGCCAGAAATACGAATTTGAGGCGAGAAATTAACTCGCCCAAACCGCTTTGATTCCCAACAGGTAGTGTCTTAGCCATTTAGTCCTCGATCTTACCACCAGCAGCTTCGATCGCGGCGCGAGCGCCCTTGGTAGCTGCCACACCTTTCAGTGTTACGGCCTTATTCAGTTCGCCGGACAGTATCACTTTCGCACGCAGGATGCTACCGTTGATAAGGTCTGCCGCTTTCAGGGCAGCCAGGTCGATCACATCGGATTCAACCTTGGCCAGCTCGTGCAGACGGATTTCAGCGGTGAAGCGCCCCTTGCGAGAAGTAAAACCATACTTCGGCAGACGACGTTGCAGTGGCTGCTGACCGCCTTCAAAGCCTGGTCTTACTGAACCACCGGAACGTGACTTCTGACCTTTGTGGCCACGGCCACCGGTCTTACCCAGACCGGAACCGATACCACGGCCAACGCGCTTACGCTCTTTACGACTGCCTTCAGCAGGACTCAGAGTATTCAGACGCATGTTATTCTCCTTCGACCTTAACGAGGTAAGATACCTTGTTGATCATGCCGCGAACGGAAGGAGTATCTTCCACTTCAACCGTGTGGTTGATGCGACGCAGACCCAGGCCACGGACGCAAGCCTTGTGGCTTTCGAGGCGACCGTTAGTGCTCTTTACGAGCGTCACTTTGATCTTCTCAGCCATGACTTACCCCAGAATGTCTTCAACAGACTTGCCACGCTTGGCAGCAATGTCATCAGGAGAACGCATGTCGCGCAGACCCTTGAAGGTTGCGTTAACAACGTTCACAGGGTTGGTGGAACCGTAGCACTTGGCCAGTACGTTGTGTACACCGGCTACTTCCAGAACAGCACGCATAGCACCACCGGCAATAACACCGGTACCCGCAGAAGCAGGCTGCATGTAAACCTTGGAAGCACCGTGACGGGCTTTAACAGGGTACTGCAGGGTGTCACCGTTCAGGTCAACCTGGATCATGTTGCGACGGGCAGCTTCCATAGCCTTCTGGATAGCGACCGGCACTTCACGCGCCTTGCCACGACCGAAGCCTACTTTACCTTTACCATCACCAACAACTGTCAGGGCTGTGAAACCGAAGATACGGCCACCTTTCACCACTTTGGCTACACGGTTAACCTGTACCAGCTTTTCGATCAGGCCTTCGTCATTGTTTTGCGGTTTACGCTCATCTTTCGCCATGATGCCTACCCTCAGAATTCCAGACCGGCTTCACGGGCTGCATCGGCGAGAGCCTTAACACGACCGTGATATTTGTAACCGGAGCGGTCGAAAGCGACCTTGGCAACGCCTGCTGCTTTAGCGCGCTCTGCAACCAGGGCACCCACTTTCTTAGCAGCTTCAACATTACCGGTAGCTTCGCCACGCAGCTCCTTCTCGACGGTGGAGGCAGAGGCCAGCACCTTGTCACCCTCAGGGGCAACCACCTGCGCATAGATATGACGCGGTGTGCGATGAACGCTCAGACGGTTAGCGCCCAGTTCACGCATCTTCATCCGTGCACGGCGGGCACGACGCAGGCGAGCAGAATTTTTATCAATCATGATCACCTTACCTTACTTTTTCTTGGCTTCTTTGCGACGAACGTGTTCGTCAGCGTAGCGGACACCCTTGCCTTTGTATGGCTCTGGGCGACGGAATTCGCGGATTTCCGCTGCAACCTGTCCAACCAGCTGCTTGTCGATACCCTTGATCAGGATCTCAGTCTGGCTTGGGGTTTCCGCAGTCACGCCTTCCGGCAGACTGTAGTCGACCGGATGAGAGAAACCAAGGTTCAGATTCAGGCTCTTGCCCTTGGCCTGTGCACGATAACCGACACCTACCAGCTGCAGTTTCTTTTCGAAACCCGCAGTGACACCGGTCACCATGTTGTTTACCAGCGCACGGGTCGTACCAGCCAGCGCACGGGAGTGCTTGGCACCGTCACGGGCTTCGAAAGTCAGGACGTTTTCTTCCTGCTTTACTTCAACGTTGGAGTGAATGTTCAGCTCCAGTTGACCCTTGCCACCCTTGACAGAAATGTGTTGACCCTTCAACTTGATCTCAACACCGGCAGGGATTTCTACAGGGCTTTTTGCTACTCGAGACATTTCACCCCTCCCTTAGAATACGGTGCAAAGAATTTCGCCACCAACACCGGCTGCACGGGCAGCACGATCGGTCATTACACCTTTGTTGGTAGAAACGATGGCAATACCGAGACCGCCTTTCACTTTAGGCAGGCCTTCTTTGCCTGCGTAGGAACGAAGACCCGGGCGGCTAGCGCGCTTCAGGTTTTCGATAACAGGCTTGCCTTCATAGTATTTCAGGTCGATGACCAGAGTTTTCTGAACTTCGCCTTCAACACGCGCATCGGTAATATAGCCTTCTTCCTTCAGGACTTTGGCTACAGCAGCCTTTACCTTGGAAGATGGCATTTCGACAGATGCATGTTCTGCCATTTGGGCATTACGGATACGAGTTAGCATATCTGCTAACGGGTCCTGCATACTCATTATCTATCTCTCCAGAAGATCAATCGCGCTTACCAGCTGGCCTTAACCAGACCCGGAACATCACCACGCATGGCTGCTTCACGCAGCTTGATGCGGCTCAGGCCGAATTTACGCAGGTAGCCGTGAGGGCGACCTGTTACACGACAGCGGTTACGCAGACGAGATGAACTGGCATCACGTGGCTGCTTCTGCAGTGCTATCTGAGCGTCCCACTTCTCGTCGTCGGAGCTGTGAGGGCTGACGATGATCGCCTTCAGCGCAGCGCGCTTCTCTGCAAATTTGGCAACGGTGCGCTGACGCTTCAACTCCCGCTGCTTCATGGATACTTTTGCCATGGGCTCGTACCTTAATCAGTTACGGAATGGGAAGTTGAAGGCTTTCAGCAGTGCACGGCCTTCGTCGTCAGTCTTCGCTGTGGTAGTCAGGGTAATATCCAGACCACGCAGAGCGTCGACTTTATCATAATCGATTTCCGGGAAAATGATCTGCTCTTTGACACCCATGCTGTAGTTGCCACGGCCGTCAAACGACTTCGGGCTGATGCCACGGAAGTCACGAACACGAGGCAGAGCGATGTCAACCAGACGCTCCAGGAATTCGTACATACGTTCGTCACGCAGGGTCACTTTGACACCGATTGGCCAGCCTTCACGAACCTTGAAGCCTGCAACGGATTTACGTGCCTTGGTAACAACTGCTTTCTGACCGGCGATTTTTTCCATGTCAGCAACAGCGTTTTCGATGACTTTCTTGTCACCGACCGCTCCACCCACACCCATGTTCAGGGTGATTTTGGTGATGCGGGGAACTTCGTGAATGTTGCTCACACCCAGCTCTTCTTTGAGCTTGGGCAGAATCTCTTCACGATATTTAGTCTTGAAGTTTGCCATTATGCCACCCCTTACGCGTCAACCGGTTGACCGGTAGACTTGAACACGCGCTGTTTCTTGCCATCTTCAGAGATAGCAATGCCAACACGATCAGCCTTGTCGGTTTCTGTGTTCAGGATTGCAACGTTGGAAGCCTGAATAGGTGCTTCTTTCTCAACGATGCCACCAGGGGCGCCCAGCATTGGGTTAGGCTTCTGATGTTTCTTGATCATATTGATGCCAGAAACGATCAACTTGCCATCGGCACGAACGGTTTGCACTTTGCCGCGCTTACCTTTGTCCTTGCCAGCAATGACGATAACTTCGTCGTCACGACGGATCTTTTTCATTTCCTGCTCCCTTACAGTACTTCTGGTGCCAGGGAAATGATCTTCATAAACTGCTCACCACGCAGTTCACGAGTCACTGGCCCAAAGATACGGGTGCCGATTGGCTGATTGCTTGCGTTCAGCAGAACGGCAGCATTGCCATCGAAGCGGATTACGGAACCGTCTGGACGACGAACGCCTTTTTTGGTACGCACAACAACGGCGTTCATCACCTGGCCTTTTTTGACCTTACCGCGAGGAATCGCTTCCTTGACGGTCACTTTGATGATGTCGCCAATGTGGGCGTAGCGGCGATGGGACCCACCCAACACCTTGATACACTGTACTCGACGAGCGCCGGAGTTATCGGCTACTTCGAGTTGAGATTCTGTCTGGATCATGCTTATTCTCCAAGCCCAAACTGCAGACGGGTACCCGTCAGTCGTTGTACAACAGGCTGACCGCAAGGCCAGCCACCTCTACTCAGACCCGGGGCACCGTGGCCTTATATTTGAGTAGCACGCTCATCAATGGAAACCAGTTCAAATGTCTTGGACTTAGACACAGGACGTGTTTCCTTGATTGTGACAATGTCGCCCATACGGCAGTCATTGTTTTCGTCGTGAGCGTGCAACTTGGTGGACCGCTTAACGATCTTACCGTAGAGCGGATGTTTAACACGGCGCTCAATAAGAACAGTGACGGTCTTGTCCATCTTGTCACTCACAACCTTACCGGTCAGAGTACGGACTTTCTTGTCTTCAGCCATTGTTAAATACCTGCCTTCTCATTCAACGCCGTCTTAATACGGGCGATGTCGCGTCGGGTCTGCTTCAGCAGATGAGTCTGGCTCAGCTGGCCCGTCGCTTTCTGCATGCGGTAGTTAAACTGGTCCCGCAGCAGTGTGACCAGCTCTTCGTTGAGCTGTTCAACCGTTTTTTCACGCAATTCAGCAGCTTTCATCACATCACGCTCCGCTTAACGAAGGCCGTTTCCACTGGCAGCTTGGCGGCAGCCAGGGCAAATGCCTCGCGAGCCAGCTCTTCGGATACACCTTCCATTTCGTACAGGACACGACCCGGCTGGATCTGTGCTACCCAGTACTCAACACTACCCTTACCTTTACCCATACGAACCTCGAGAGGTTTTTTGGAGATCGGCTTGTCAGGGAAGACGCGAATCCAGATTTTACCACCACGCTTGATGTGACGGGTCATGGCACGACGAGCTGCTTCGATCTGACGAGCAGTTATGCGCCCACGGCCTGTTGCTTTCAATGCGTATTCACCGAAGCTAACAGTGGAGCCGCGGTGTGCCAGGCCGCGGTTGCGACCCTTTTGCTGCTTACGAAATTTCGTACGCTTTGGCTGTAACATTACCGCGCTCCTTACTTCTTAGCCTGTCTCTTCTTAGGACGTTTGGCTGGCTCTTTAGGCTGCTTTTCTGCTTCAGCTGCCATTCCGCCAATCACTTCGCCTTTGAAGATCCATACTTTAACGCCCAGGATACCGTAGGTAGTCAGAGCTTCATAAGTTGCGTAATCGATGTCTGCACGCAGGGTGTGCAGAGGTACGCGACCCTCACGGTACCATTCGGTACGGGCAATTTCAGCGCCGCCAAGACGACCACTGATTTGCACTTTGATGCCCTTCGCGCCCAGACGCATAGCATTCTGTACAGAACGCTTCATGGCACGACGGAACATAACACGACGCTCCAGCTGACCAGCGATGGACTGTGCAACCAGCATTGCGTCCAGTTCGGGCTTGCGAACTTCTTCAATGTTGATGTGAACAGGTACGCCCATCATCTTGGTAACAGCCTGACGCAGCTTCTCAACGTCTTCGCCTTTCTTACCGATCACAATGCCTGGACGGGCAGTGAAGATGGTAACGCGGGCGCTTTGAGCCGGACGCTGGATGTCGATGCGGCTTACGGAAGCATTTTTCAGCTTCTTCTGCAGGAAATCACGAACTTCCAGATCGGTAATCAGCTTGTCAGCGTATTGCTGACCTTCAGCAAACCATACAGATCTGTGGGGCTTTACGATGCCCAGTCGGATCCCATTTGGATGTACTTTCTGACCCATGTGATCGCTCCTTAGACCTCTGCAACCTTAACCGTGATATGGCAAGACCGCTTCAGAATGCGATCAGCACGGCCCTTGGCACGTGGACGAATGCGCTTCATGGTCATACCTTCGTCAACGAAGATAGCAGACACTTTCAGCTCATCAATATCCATGCCGTCGTTGTGCTCTGCGTTGGCAATCGCAGATTCCAACACTTTCTTGACCAGCTCTGCAGCCTTTTTAGGGCTGAATGCCAGCAGGTCCAGGGCTTCACCAACAGCTTTGCCTCGGATCTGGTCAGCAACCAGGCGCGCTTTCTGGGCAGAAATGCGAGCGCCTTTATGTATAGCAGCTACTTCTTTCATTTCTTACCCTCTTAGCGCTTCTTGGCCTTCTTATCTGCAGCATGACCGCGGTAGGTGCGGGTAGCAGCAAATTCACCCAGCTTGAGGCCTACCATGTCTTCGCTGACGAAAACAGGCACATGCTGGCGACCGTTATGAACGGCGATGGTCAGACCTACCATGTTTGGCAGGATCATTGAGCGGCGTGACCAGGTCTTGATCGGACGCTTGTTGCCGCTTTCAACCGCATCTTCGACTTTCTTCAGCAGGTGAAGGTCGATAAATGGGCCTTTTTTCAAAGAACGTGGCACTGTCGTATCCTCTCTCTAGGCTTACTTCGCGCTGCGACGACGTACGATCATTTTATCCGTACGCTTGTTGGAACGAGTCTTACGACCCTTGGTCGGAACACCCCATGGTGTCACTGGGTGACGACCACCGGAAGTACGACCTTCACCACCACCGTGTGGGTGATCAACCGGGTTCATGGCAACACCACGAACGGTTGGACGCACGCCTCTCCAACGCTTGGCACCGGCCTTACCCAGGGAGCGCAGGTTGTGCTCGCTGTTAGAGGCTTCGCCCAGAGTTGCACGACAGTCAGCCAGAACTTTACGCATTTCACCGGAACGCAGACGCAGGGTTACGTAAGCACCATCACGGGCTACGACCTGAGCAGAAGTACCGGCACTGCGCATCATCTGCGCACCTTTACCTGGCTTGAGCTCAACACAGTGAACTACAGAACCCTGCGGAATATTACGCAGAGGCAGTGTGTTGCCTGGCTTGATAGGAGCATCAACACCAGAGTACAGCTCGTCACCGGCTTTTACACCCTTAGGTGCGATAATGTAACGACGCTCACCGTCCATGTACTTCAGCAGGGCGATGTGAGCGGTACGATTCGGATCGTATTCCAGACGCTCAACGATAGCTGGGATGCCATCCTTGTTGCGACGGAAGTCTACGATACGGTAGTGCTGTTTGTGACCACCACCACGATGACGGGTAGTGATACGACCAGCGTTGTTACGACCACCAGACTTGCTTTTCTTTTCCACCAGAGGCGCGTGAGGGCGACCCTTGTGGAGGTCAGGGTTTACTACCTTGACGACAAAGCGACGACCCGGAGAAGTCGGCTTGCACTTGATTACGGCCATCCTGTAACTCCTTATTCCGCGTCGGCAAAGTCAATCTCTTGACCCTGCGCCAGACTGACGTACGCTTTTTTCCAGTCTGAGCGTTTGCCCATACCGAAACGGGTACGTTTGGTCTTACCTTTAACAACGGCTGTACGAACAGATTCAACGTTGACGTCGAACAGTTGCTCTACCGCTTTTTTGATTTCAGGCTTGGTTGCGTCCTTGACTACCTTGAAGACGTACTGGCCATGCTCTTCAGCCACCACTGTCGCCTTCTCGGAAATGTGTGGACCAAGCAGAACTTTATAAATACGTTCCTGGTTCATCCCAGCATCTCCTCGAATTTCTTGATGGCTGCAACAGTCATCACGACTTTCTCATGAGCGATCAGGCTGACAGGGTCAACGCCTTGTACGTCACGTGTGTCCACATGGGGAATGTTGCGGGTCGCCAGATACAGGTTCTGATCGACTTCATCAGAAACAATCAGACCGCGCTCAACATTCAGCTCTTTCAGCCTGGCTACCATCAGTTTGGTCTTTGGTGTTTCAGCACCGAGGCTTTCAACTACCACCAGACGTTCCTGACGAACCAGCTCAGACAAGATAGAACGCAGAGCACCACGATACATTTTCTTGTTCAGCTTTTGAGCATGATCCTGTGGTTTGGCAGCAAACGATTTGCCGCCCCCGCGCCACAGTGGGCTACGGATGGTACCAGCGCGTGCACGACCAGTACCTTTTTGACGCCAGGGCTTGCGTCCACCGCCGCTTACTTCGCTGCGGGTTTTCTGAGCACGGGTACCTTGACGGGCACCGGCCATGAAAGCAACTACAGTCTGGTGTACCAGGCTTTCGTTGAATTCAGTACCGAAGGTCACGTCAGAGACTTGAACCGTACCAGCACCTGTTACATTCAATTCCATCGTCTAATCCCCTCAGGCGCGCGCTTTAACCGCAGCTTTAACGATAACGTCAGCACCGGTAGCACCCGGTACCGCACCCTTTACCAGCAGCAGGTTACGTTCAGCGTCAACGCGAACGATTTCCAGGGACTGAACAGTCACTTTCTCAGCACCCATATGTCCAGCCATCTTCTTACCCTTGAAGACACGACCCGGGGTCTGACACTGACCGATGGAACCAGGAGCACGGTGAGACAGAGAGTTACCGTGTGTAGCGTCCTGCATATGGAAGTTCCAACGCTTTACGCCACCCTGGAAGCCCTTACCTTTGGACTGACCAGTTACGTCTACTTTCTGACCCTGCTCGAACAGGTCAACTCCGATCAACTGACCCAGCTCGTAAGAAGCAGAATCGTCAACACGGAACTCCCAAAGACCACGACCGGCTTCTACCTTTGCTTTCGCAAAGTGGCCAGCCTCTGGCTTGCGAACACGGCTGCTTTTTTTAGCACCAGTAGTCACCTGAACTGCGTTGTAACCGTCAACATCCAGGCTTTTAACCTGAGTGATGCGGTTAGGATCAACCTCAATCACAGTGACTGGTACAGAAGCACCGTCTTCTGTGAAGATACGGGTCATACCGCACTTCTTACCGACTAATCCAATAGTCATTTCAACCTCTCTCGTGTACGGGGCTTTCACCCACTATGGCCGCTCATTCCAGAGCGTTACACAAAAGTTTTGTGCACACTGAATGGCTGCCCGTGCCGCTATTAACCGAGACTGATTTGCACTTCAACGCCAGCTGCCAGGTCCAGCTTCATCAGTGCGTCAACGGTCTTTTCGGTGGGCTCGATAATGTCGAGAAGACGCTTATGGGTACGGATCTCATACTGGTCACGCGCGTCTTTGTTGACGTGCGGAGAGATCAGAACTGTAAAACGTTCTTTTCGGGTTGGCAGAGGGATTGGACCACGCACCTGAGCACCAGTACGCTTCGCAGTATCAACGATTTCCTGCGTGGACTGGTCAATCAGACGATGATCAAAAGCCTTCAAACGAATGCGAATCTGCTGAGCTTGACTCATCTTGTTGTAACCATCTATCAATAAAGAACTAAGTCCGGTGAACAATGCCACCAGGACAAAAGGACGCGGAATTCTACTAAGCACAAAACTTAAAGTCAACACAAGCGCCGGATGTAAAATATTTACGACACTTGTTTCAGCCACCGCACGCGTAGTGAGGGCGGTATGATACAGCAATAAAGCCAGTAATGTGATAAGGAAAACTGCTAAGGAGTGTTGAGCAGATTGCCCGTTTAGCCTTTGTAATCAGGTTAAAAAATGTACGACAGTTCTAACTAAAACAAAAGACGTAAAATCATAGACCATAGTAATAACATCAAAATAAAGTAGAGTGACGCCAATGGATCTGATGGAAAAAACATGGATGCCTTACTGAATGAACCACAACCCATTCCAGTCCACGCTATTGCAGCAATAATTGCAATTATTATTGGTACTGTTCAGCTTTATATGAAAAAAGGAGGGAGCACCCACAAAACCCTTGGCCGTATTTGGGTTGGACTGATGCTACTGGTTTCCTTTTCATCCTTTTTTATCCACAAAATCGAATTATGGGGGCGCTATAGTCCTATCCACCTTTTAAGCCTCTGGACAATTTTTTCTGCTGGTCTTGCTATTTACTATGTGCGAGCTGGTAATATCGAACGTCATAAGCAGATAATGATCGCTTTATATGGCCTCGCCCTTATCCTTACAGGACTTTTCACCCTGCTACCAGGAAGGATAATGAACCAAGTGCTGTTTGGATGACACTGCTAGCCTGAGAGCCTGACCGAGAATAACTACCATACTCGACACACAAAAAAATCACTGCGGTGGTCGCAGTGATTTTTTGCTTATGGTTTAGATCGCGTCAGGTTTATGCCTTTGATGTTGGAGCCGCTCCCTCATAATAAGACACAATCCTGTCAGCAAGCTTTGACCGCTCAAAGCCATTGTCATTCGTTGCCGCCAGAATCGCATTGTAAGTCTTTGCCATCAAGTAGGGGGTATAGTAGGCCGTCACGCCTAATCCCATGAAAGACCCAACAGTAGCACCAGCAACGGCACCAGCAAGAAAGCCTTGCGCTCCCGCTATCGATCCAATCATCGCACCAACGGAACCCGCAGCCAAAGCCCCAACGGAAATGCCAGTCGGTATAACGTAGAACGCTGATGCAACGCCCATTGCGATCGCTGACAATGTGGCAAGGGCACGACTGGCCTTCCGGGCTTTCAGTGGCCGAGACTCATAACTGTTGTACTCTTGAGGTATATGGGAGCCTTCGTTGGAGTATTCAGCGATGGCCACTCCTTTACCAGAAAGACTTGCTCCACCTTGTTCTGAAGGAGCGAATTGAGATGATGGAAATTGGCCCACTGCAGCAGTTTCAGGCAATCCTTGATGAATCATATTACACCTCCATGTGTGTAGATTTATTTGTGGTTTTTCTGCGATAGTTCCTTCGTCGATGAACTTAGTACCGAATAATATTGATCGATATCAATCTACTCAATTACATAAAAGTTAGCTTTACTAACATTTGACAGGTGCAATATGGAATCAGGCTGAAACTCAGGCGCACGATACAAAAACCCCCGGACAAGTCCGGGGTTTTTATAGGGTGATCTAAATTACCAGCGATTCAATATCACTCGATGATCTTGGCAATAACACCAGCACCTACAGTACGGCCACCTTCACGGATAGCGAGAGGCAGTCGCATGGTAATCACCTGGGAGGCTCGTGAAACAGAGTCGGGAGGCACTCTCCACCTTGCAGGCAAGACAGGGAGTGTCACGCGGGAGAAAAAGTGATGCTGAGCTTGTGTCCGGTAGCTTCCGCATATTTTTTCAGCATGCCCAGGCTGGGGAGCGTTTTGCTGTTGGCACTTTCAAGTCGGCAGATACTGGTTTTCTGTATACCTATTGCCCGGGCAATGTCTTCCTGGGTCATTCCAGCTTCCTGCCGCATTCGAATCAGTTCACGGCGGAGTGCAAAGAACTCTGCTTTTTCTTCCATCGCAGCTTGAACATCTTCACGCTCAAGCGCCTTCTTGCGAAATGCCTTATAACTTAAGTTTGCCATGCTGCACCTCCTTCATTCGCTTATATCCAAGATCTAAGTCTTTTTTAGATGTTTTTTGAGTTTTTTTCTGAAATACATGCAAAATAACAACATGGTTCCTTTCACACTGCAAAAAAGACCCCTGCCTATTCCTTCAGATCCATTAGCCCTTAGTTCATATAACCCACGCCCCATTGGTTTGGTATGAGGTTCACCAAGGTTTGGACCGTGGACTTCAACCTGATCAAGAAGATCAATGAAATTTCGTTGAGATGGTTGTCATCCATCCACCAGGGAAGCCAGCGGCTTGAAGGCACAAAAAAACCCCGGAGAAATCCGGGGTTTTTATAGGGTGGTCTAGATTACCAGCGACTCAATATCACTCGATGATCTTAGCAACAACACCAGCACCTACAGTACGACCACCTTCACGGATAGCGAAGCGCAGGCCGTCTTCCATCGCTACTGGAGCGATCAGGGTAGCTACGAAGTTGATGTTGTCACCAGGCATTACCATTTCAACGCCTTCTGGCAGTTCTACAGCACCGGTCACGTCAGTGGTACGGAAGTAGAACTGAGGACGGTAGCCCTTGAAGAATGGAGTATGACGACCACCTTCGTCCTTGGACAGAATGTAAACTTCTGCTTCGAACTTGGTGTGAGGAGTCACGGTTCCTGGCTTGATCAGGCACTGACCACGCTCAACGTCTTCACGCTTGGTACCACGCAGCAGGGCACCAATGTTCTCACCTGCACGACCTTCGTCCAGCAGTTTACGGAACATCTCAACACCGGTAACAGTGGTCTTGGTAGTCTCTTTGATACCAATGATTTCCACTTCTTCACCAACGGTGATGATACCACGCTCAACACGACCGGTTACTACGGTACCACGACCAGCGATGGAGAATACATCCTCGATAGGCATCAGGAACGGCTGATCGATAGCACGCTCTGGCTCAGGGATGTACTCATCCAGGGTTTCAACCAGCTTCTTAACAGCGGAAGTACCCATTTCGTTGTCGTCTTTACCTTCCAGAGCCATCAGGGCAGAACCGGTGATGATTGGAGTGTCGTCACCTGGGAACTCGTAAGTATCCAGCAGTTCACGAACTTCCATTTCAACCAGTTCCAGCAGCTCTTCGTCGTCTACCATGTCAGCTTTGTTCAGGAATACCACGATGTACGGTACGCCAACCTGACGAGACAGCAGGATGTGCTCACGAGTCTGAGGCATGGGGCCGTCAGCAGCGGAACATACCAGGATAGCGCCGTCCATCTGGGCAGCACCGGTGATCATGTTCTTAACGTAGTCGGCGTGTCCTGGGCAGTCTACGTGCGCGTAGTGACGGCTCGGGGAGTCGTACTCTACGTGAGCAGTAGAGATGGTAATACCACGCTCACGCTCTTCAGGAGCGTTATCGATCTGGGAGAAGTCTTTCGCTTCACCGCCCCATACTTCTGCACATACGCGAGTCAGTGCAGCAGTCAGAGTAGTCTTACCGTGGTCAACGTGACCGATGGTGCCGACGTTTACGTGCGGCTTCGAACGTTCAAATTTTTCCTTAGCCATTTCTCTTGACCCTTAGATAGATATCAATGGTTCGGGGTAGTGATTCTCGACGCAGCATTCTAACAGCCCTTTACGCCTGTTAGAACACCGCAGCTGCACTATTAACCCTGATTTTTAATGACCGCTTCAGCAATGCTGGCGGGAGCTTCGGCATACTCGCTGAATTCCATCGAGTATGTTGCACGCCCCTGAGTTGCTGAACGCAGATCTGTGGCGTAGCCGAACATTTCACCCAGTGGCACCTGAGCGTTAATAACCTTACCGGAAGGTGTATCTTCCATGCCCTGAACGATACCGCGACGACGGTTCAGGTCACCCATAACGTCACCCATGTAGTCTTCTGGTGTGACCACCTCAACTTTCATCATGGGCTCCATCAGAACGGGGCTGGCCTGTGGCGCGTATTTCTTCAGGCATTGAGAAGCAGCGATTTTAAACGCCATTTCGTTGGAGTCAACATCGTGGTAAGAACCATCATACAGACGAGCTTTCAGACCCAGCAGAGGGTAGCCGGCGATAACACCGTTCTGCATTTGTTCTTCCAGACCCTTCTGAACAGCCGGGATGTATTCCTTGGGAATAACACCACCAACAATCTCGTTGACGAACTGAAGACCTTCTTCACCGTCTTCAGCCGGAGAGAATTCGATCACAACGTGACCGTACTGACCGCGACCACCAGACTGCTTGGCAAACTTGTGGTTAGCGTCAACGGTTGCCTTCAGCTTCTCACGGTAAGCGACCTGAGGCTTACCAATGTTCGCTTCAACCTTGAACTCGCGACGCATACGGTCAACGATGATGTCCAGGTGCAGCTCACCCATACCGGAGATAATGGTCTGGCCACTTTCTTCGTCGGTGTGAACACGGAAAGAAGGATCTTCCTGAGCCAGCTTACCCAGCGCGATACCCATTTTCTCCTGGTCAGCCTTGGTTTTCGGCTCAACCGCAACAGAGATAACAGGCTCGGGGAATTCCATACGCTCCAGGGTAATCACGCTGTTCATGGCGCACAGGGTGTCACCGGTGGTCACGTCTTTCATACCGATCAGAGCAACGATATCACCCGCCAGACACTCTTTGAGCTCTTCACGGTTGTTAGAGTGCATCTGAACCATACGACCCACACGCTCACGCTTGCCCTTAACAGGGTTGTAAACGGTGTCGCCGGAATTCAGGGTACCGGAGTAGCTACGAACGAAGGTCAGGGTGCCCACGAATGGGTCGGTAGCAATTTTGAACGCCAGTGCAGAAAACGGAGCATTGTCGTCTGCTTCACGGGTTTCAACCGTGTCTTTACCGTCGTCCAGGATACCTTCGATGGCCTTAACTTCTTTCGGAGAAGGCATGTATTCGATAACCGCATCCAGAACGGCCTGTACGCCTTTGTTCTTGAATGCAGAACCGCCGAATACCGGAATAATTTCGTTAGCCAGGGTGCGAGCACGGATACCGGCCTTGATTTCTTCCTCGGAGAGTTCACCTTCTTCCAGGTACTTCTCCATCAGCTCTTCAGTCGCCTCGGCAGCGGCTTCGACCATGTACTCGTGCATTTCTGCACAAACATCAGCCATCTCAGCAGGAATGTCTTCGTAAGCGAAGGTCATGCCCTGGTCCGCTTCGTTCCAGATGATCGCCTTCATCTTAACCAGATCGACAACACCCTTGAACTCGTCTTCAGAGCCAATGGTCATCTGCATGGGAACGGCATTGGCGTTCAGACGGTCACGCAGCTGGTCCACCACCATCTGGTAGTTAGCACCGGTACGGTCCATCTTGTTGACGAAGACCATACGAGGTACTTCATATTTGTCAGCCTGACGCCATACGGTTTCAGTCTGTGGCTGAACACCGGAGGAACCACACAGAACAACAACAGCGCCGTCCAGCACCCGCAGGGAACGCTCAACTTCAATGGTGAAGTCAACGTGTCCGGGGGTGTCGATGATGTTGACACGATGCTCATCAAACTGAGCATCCATACCACGCCAGAAGCAGGTAGTAGCCGCAGAAGTGATGGTAATACCACGCTCCTGCTCCTGCTCCATCCAGTCCATGGTGGCTGCACCGTCGTGCACCTCACCAATTTTGTGGCTCAGACCGGTGTAGAACAGTACACGCTCAGTGGTCGTTGTCTTACCCGCGTCAACATGGGCACAAATACCAATATTGCGATAGCGGTCAATAGGGGTTTTACGGGCCACGACTCAATCCTCTGATACTTAGAAACGGTAGTGAGAGAACGCTTTGTTAGCTTCAGCCATGCGATGCACGTCTTCACGCTTCTTGACAGCAGCACCCTTGTTCTCGGCAGCATCCATCAGCTCGCCGGCCAGGCGCAGATCCATGGATTTTTCACCACGCTTACGCGCAGCATCTACCAGCCAGCGCATCGCCAGGGCGGTACGACGGCTTGGACGAACTTCTACGGGTACCTGGTAGGTAGCACCACCAACACGGCGGGATTTTACTTCTACCACAGGAGCGATGGACTCGAGCGCTTTTTCAAACTGCTCCAGAGGGTCCTTGCTGGTACGCTCCTGAACTTTGTCCAGTGCGCCATAGACGATTTTCTCGGCAACAGATTTCTTACCGGAAACCATCACATGGTTAATGAATTTTGCCAGCGTCTTGTTATGAAACTTTGGATCTGGCAGTACTTCGCGCTTGGCGACTACGCGTCTTCTTGGCATTGATAAGCCCTCTTTTCGGCCTTCAGGTAGCTCAGGAAAAAACTCCTGACCTTACTCTTATCAACCTACTGTTTAAATGCTTGCTCTACTGAGCGTTCTCAAGTCTAGTCTCTAGACACTAGTTTCAAGCTACTAGTTCAAGACTTAGGCTTTTTAGTACCGTATTTGGAACGGCCCTGCTTACGGTCGTTAACACCCTGGGTATCCAGGCTACCGCGAACGGTGTGGTAACGAACACCTGGCAAGTCTTTTACCCGACCGCCACGGATCAGAACAACACTGTGCTCTTGCAGGTTGTGACCTTCACCACCGATGTAGGAAGTCACTTCGAAGCCATTGGTCAAACGCACACGACATACTTTACGCAGCGCAGAGTTTGGCTTCTTGGGGGTAGTGGTGTAAACACGGGTGCATACACCGCGACGCTGTGGGCAGGCCTGCAGCGCAGGAACGTCGGTCTTTTTGACCTTACGCTTACGAGGCTTGCGAACCAGCTGGTTAATTGTTGCCATTGGCGAACTCCAGTCGTTTCTAAGTGAGTAAGAATCCACTGCGTCAGAGGAATGCACAGAAGATTCTTTGCTTCAGCAGCAAAAGCCGGCGCGAAAACCGGCATCTACCCGCCCCTTGCAAATAGAGCTCGGGGCAATATAAAGCGGCGAAATTTTACGGAATGCAGGAAATGGCGTCAAGACTGTGGATAACGCAATTCAGACAAAAGGGCAGTTCACGAGCGGTCAAATCTTGCCTTTTATGATTCACTGCGGGCCACCAACTTGTGCTAAAGTCCCGCCCATACCCTAGATCAGCTCAGGATTATCATGAAACGCGAACTGGCGATTGAATTCTCACGTGTGACCGAAGCGGCCGCCCTGGCTGGCTATAAATGGCTTGGCAGAGGCGACAAGAATGCCGCGGACGGCGCAGCGGTTGAAGCCATGAGAGCCATGCTCAACAAGGTTGAGATGGATGGCGAGATTGTTATTGGCGAAGGCGAAATCGACGAAGCGCCCATGCTCTTCATCGGAGAAAAAGTGGGCAAAGGCCAGGGCGAGAGCATTGATATTGCGGTTGACCCGATAGAAGGTACCCGCATGACCGCCATGGGACAGAATAATGCCGTGGCCGTTCTGGCTGCCGGAGAAAAAGGTTCGTTCCTGAAAGCCCCCGACATGTATATGGAAAAGCTGGTTGTCGGTCCCGGTGCAAAAAACGCCATCGACCTGAACCTGGGCCTTAAAGAAAACATCCATAATGTTGCCAAAGCGCTGCACAAGCCCATTGAAAACCTGACCGTGATCACGCTGGCCAAACCTCGTCACGACAGTGCCATTGAGATGATGCAAAAAATGGGCGTGAAAGTGTTTGCCATTCCCGATGGTGACGTAGCCGCTTCGATTCTGACCTGTATGCCCGACAGCGAAGTCGACATGATGTACTGCATCGGCGGAGCCCCTGAAGGCGTGGTATCAGCGGCGGTCATTCGGGCACTGGGTGGCGATATGCAGGGCCGCCTGATGACCCGCGATGAAGCCAAGGGCAATACCCCTGAAAACAAGGCTGCTGGCGATATTGAGCGCAGCCGCTGTGAAGAAATGGGCATTGAACCCGGCACCCTGCTGCGTCTGGATGATATGGCCAGCTCTGATAATGTGGTGTTCTCGGCCACGGGTATTACCAAGGGCGATCTGCTGGAAGGTATTTCCCGCAAGGGCAATATTGCCGAAACGGAGACACTGGTGATTCGGGGTAAATCCCGTACGATCCGCCGCATCAAGTCTATCCACTATCTGGATCGTAAAGACGACGACATTAAAGGCACCATCTTATGAGCTGTCATAAAATCAACGAACTGTTTGAACTCCTGGGCCCTGAGTGGAATAAGGAAGCCCATTTGAATCTGGTGGAAATCCTGCAAAAGCTGGCTGATGAAGCGGGACATCAGGGCGGCCTTGCCACGCTGAGCGACGACACTCTGATTTATCACCTTAAAATGAAGGGTGAAGCAAAAGACGCCATGATTCCCGGCATTGCCAAGGATGTCGTTCCTGATTTTAAAGAGGCGATGCTCAGGGCCCGAGGCATCAAGTAAGCGTTGCACTGAGCGGTTGTGAGAGGTAGCGTTGAAACATCAACTCAAAGGATTGAGCCCATGTTACCAACACTGCCTCGCCTCCTTGCGATGCTTTTATCCTATCTGCTCATGCAACCAACCTGGGCGTCGGAACCCGAACTCTGGTATCAAAAGGTCTGGTGCGAAGGCAGAGGCGGAGAAGTGGAAGCCAGACTGGACGACGGTAGACGTGTTGATTGCATCACTGAAAGCCATGCCATTGAAATGGATTTCGCCAACAAATGGCACGAAGCCATCGGCCAGTCTCTTGACTATGGGATGCTGACCAAAAAACAGGCGGGGATTGTGTTGATTCTGAGAAAACCGTCGGACTATCAATACTGGGAACGCTTGCAGCAGTTTCTGGAGCACTATCAACTTCCGATCACTACCTGGAAACTAGGGCCCTGAAACCGCAGTGTTTTCTTTAATAAAAAAGTTTAAAAATTTCTTGCAACATAATTATCAACAACCTTGGCAGCCTTTCCAATAGGCACCACGGTAGCTGCACCGAAAGCCCCGGCAGTCCCTACAGTAGCACTGGTAGCAAAACCAGCAGCAACACCGGTGGCAATACCGGAAGCAACATTAACAACCCTTTCACCCCCCTTGGCAGCCCAGACGACCGAGATAACAAACGCAGCCCAGGCTCTGGCGATAGGTACGGCAGGCCCCACGACACCAGTAGACCCGAAAGCAGCCCCGAAAGCAGCGGCCCCGACAGCGTAACCGACAGCAACCGGAGTAGCAACGGAGGGAGCAAGCGTCGAAATAGCCCGGCAAAAGCATCTAATCGTCTTTTTCGAAATAGTCACCATGCGCTCCCGCAATGGGATTCTTTTTATCTCTGCTATGTCATTATCAGTAAATGATTTTGCACATAGAAGGCAGGCTTTTTGGTTAGTGGCTTCCATCCATTCCCGCTTGCATTTTCTGCCAAAAGCATGTCCGCATGATAGAGTTAAGCTATCATTACACTTTTCTGTATCACGACATGCTGCGCATTTATACTCTTCAACAGGGTATCTAATTTCCATATCAAAGCGCTCCCATTATATTTTTGCTCATGACTGCTTTAGATATTTGTTTTTTGTTTTAGTTCCCTGTGAATACTTGGCAAAATTTCTTTAATGAAAAAAGTTTAATGCTTCACTCATCTTCCGGTTACCCACTCCGGGTTATTCTATGCCCATCTTTTAAAGACACACTTAAAACGAAAGACAAACCGGAGACTTAAACCATGAAAAAGACACTGACTGCCATCCTCGCTGCTTCAACCATCGCACTGACTGCTGGTAACGCATTTGCTGAGTACACAGGTCCTAGCAGCACACCGACGATCAACGATGTTGCTTCCATCATCGAAAATCCAACGGATGACACCCGGGTAGAACTGACCGGCTACCTGACCAACAAAATCGACAATGAGACCTACACCTTCTCAGACGGCAAAGACAGCATTCAGGTTGAGATTGATGCTAAAGAAATGCCTAAAGTAGCAATCAATGAAAAGACCAAGGTTAAAATCTTTGGTGAAGTTGAAGGTGGTGCTTTTGAAACCACCGAAATTGAAGTTGAAAGAATGTCTGTGATGTGACTGCTCCCCGCCCTAACGGTCGAGGCTTCTGATTTCTCAGGCAGCGACCGGCAATGTGCCGGATTTACGCTTGCCTCCATCAGCAGAGACGGACAGCCCTTCCGCCTTTAATTTCAAAATGCCTTGCTGCTTGATATTTCGAGCAGCGTTTATATCCCGATCAATGCCAGTCATCCCACAGTTAGGGCAGTCCCAGCGACGGATATTCAGCGGCATTTCCTCTTGCTTGTGACCGCAGCAAGAACAGGTTTTAGAGGAAGCAAACCACTGGTCGATTTTCACCAGATGTTTACCTTCCTGCTTTGCCTTGTATTCGAGCTTAGTTATGAGGGAATGCCAGCCTGCATCAGCAATGGATCGGGCAAGACAATGGTTCTTGAGCATGTTTTTTATTTTCAGCGTTTCCACAATCACCGCTTGGTTTTCGTCAATGAGCTGTCTGGAAAGTTTGTGCTGAAAATCATTACGGGCGAAGACTACACGCTCATGCGCCTTCGCTACGTGTAATCGGGCTTTGGCTCTGCCTTTAGAGCCTTTCTTGCATCGGGATAGCTTTTTCTGCTTTCGCTTTAAGTTCCGTTGGGCGTTTTTTATGAATCGGGGATTTCCGGTTTTTACTCCGTCACTGGTAATCGCAATGTCAGTCAGGCCAACATCAACACCCACTATGTCATCGCTTTTCAGGTTCGTTATTGACTTCGGCTCAGATTTGCCATTTTCAACCAATATCGAGGCATAAAACTTACCTGTTGGCGTTTTGGTGATAGTAATAGACTTTATTTTACCGACGATCTCCCTATGAATCCTTGCCTTGATAGGCTTGCACTTGGGAATCTTTACCCAGTTTTCACCCACAGAAACAGACGTGCAGTGGTAGCTGCTCTGCTTTCCATGCTTCGACTTGAAACGAGGAAATCGTGCGTCCAGTTTCTCATTAAAAAAGTTCTTAAATGCCTTGTCCAGATTGATAACGGACTGCTGCAAAGAAATCGAATCAGCTTCTGCCAACCATGAGTATTTGCGGCTTTTCTTGGCGTTGACCAGCAATGGTTTCAAATCTTTTTTAGGGCGAAGGTTTTGCTCGCGCACTTTGTAGTAATGAGTTTTGATAGCCAACGCCTTATTCCACACCAAGCGCACAGCACCAAACTGGAAGTTTAAAAAATCCTCCTGTTCTGGTGTTGGGTAGATGCGTACTTTAGTGGCTTTAAGCATATGGATATTTTACCTGAAAGTTTTTCAGGAGTCCTTACGGACTCCCGCCTTATATCCCCGCCCGATTGGGCGAGGGTTTACGACGATTTTGCTAAACAGGTTCTTGTTTTGAAAAAGGGTTGCCGGGGTTTCTTTGGCAGCCCTTAATCCAATCCCCTCCAGTAGCCAACCTCTCAGCAAGCAGTTATTTTTTAGTGCGGAAATAACACGCGTTTGCAGCTTTCTCACAAGCCACTATGCTTTGCCCGAACTAATGTTTCTTGTTCTCATGCTTGATCCAAAGGATCACAGGTATGGCAATAATGACCACAAAAACAGTCATTAGTAGATACATATCGCCAGGTGTCATAACTTTTCTCCTGTTACCAAACCAGCATAAATAAAGAAAACAACCAGTGCGGCACCGAATAGTTCTATTTCCCAGAACAGGTCACTTTCTGATACCACAGGACCCAGCATACACAAAGCCAGCGGCACCTTGACCAGATCAAACCACATCTTAGACAAACTATCACGCTGATTTTTATTCATTGATTTCACCTTTCATTTCTTGAAAGGACAGCATAGACCATGGAACTGTGCGCCTACCTGTCGCGCATACGCTGGCACATGAAGGGCTGTCCTGATGTTGTTATTTTGGTGCGAAAAAAACACCGGTTTGTACCTTTCTCACAAGCCACTATGCTTTGCTCGAACCAATCCAATGGAAGAATTGAGGAGTACGGGTTATCCACTTCTACAAGAACAAATCAATGCCTCTTTTCCTGCTCACGGTTTACGGGAAAAGCCAACAGGAAAACCTGTCGAAGGCAGACCGTAATGCCATGAAACAATTGGTCTCTCTGTTAGAAATGAGGATGGAAAAAATGAAAAGCGTAGCGAAAAGCATTATCCAGGGCCTTGAAGAGGCCTTAGCCTACACAAAAGGTGAGAATACAGGGGCAATAGTCCATGAGGTGACCCCTCTGGACATCAAAGGCATTCGCCAGCAACTAGACATGACTCAGGAAGAGTTTGCCCAGGCCGTCGGTGTAAAACTGCCCACCCTTCGCCACTGGGAACGGGGCGACCGCAAACCGAACGGCCCTGCTCGTGTATTGTTGAACTTGCTCGCCAGAGAACCCAAACAGATTGTCGCCATGCTGGGAGCCTGATCGAGAATTGTCTCGTTCCCACGCAGGGGCCTACAGAACCTAAAAGCATGGGAACGGACAAAGAATCCGGCTTTAAGCCTGCCCGGGATCGCTCCCTTCTACAACCTTGGGCGAAGCCTTAGTCAAACAGATAAAGCCTGCAATACCCGCTATCAAAGAGGCCACCAGAACCCCTGCTTTGGCCAGCACCAGATCATTGGGACTGCCAGCAAAGGCCAGTTCTGATATAAAGATCGACATGGTGAAGCCAATACCGCCCAGGAAACCAACGCCGATAATATGCAGGAAGTTACAGCCATGAGGCAGCTCACCCCATCCCAGCTTCCAGCCTGCCCAGGTAGCCCCTGCAATACCAATCAGCTTGCCTAACACCAGACCCAGCGTGACACCCAGCGTGATATTGTTGAAGATCTCGGTATCCCCGGAGAAGACATTGAAGGGAATACCGGCGTTAGCCAGGGCAAAAATGGGAATGACGATATAGGTAACGGGCAGGTGCAGGCCGGTTTCGATTCTCTGCAATGGCGCCTCTGCCAGACGGGTACCATTTCCCAGGGCACGAACGTAAGCACGCATTCTTTCATTACGCAGAACATCCTCACCGGGGCGGTAACTGCCATCAAACCGCCGGATCAGATTTTTTATCTGGTCGCTGAATGCCACAGGATCGTATTTGGGTTTTGCCGGTATCGCAAAGGCGGTAATAACACCGGCCAGTGTCGCATGAATACCGGCCTCGTATAACTGCAGCCAGAGGCCGGCACCGACCAACAAATAAGGCAGTGGATTACGAATACCAGAAGCATTCAGAACCCATAAAAATACAGTAAATCCAGCAGCCCATAGCAAAGCGATCTGATTGATTTCGTTGGTGTAGAAAACGGCAATGATCGCAATCGCTCCCAGGTCATCGACAATGGCTAAAGCCACCAAGAAGGTAATCAGACTCTTGGGAACACGACCACCCAGAAGCGCACAGGTACCGACAGCAAAGGCAATATCCGTCGCCATCGGAATGCCCCAGCCGTCTGCCGCGCCCCCCGTCGGGTTGATGCTGGCATAGATCAGCGCAGGCACCACCATACCACCTATGGCAGCCATGATCGGCAATACCGCATGTTTAAGGTCGGAAAGCTCACC
This sequence comes from Endozoicomonas sp. 4G, assembly GCF_023822025.1. Classification (NCBI taxonomy): domain Bacteria; kingdom Pseudomonadati; phylum Pseudomonadota; class Gammaproteobacteria; order Oceanospirillales; family Endozoicomonadaceae; genus Endozoicomonas; species Endozoicomonas sp. 4G. The sequence continues at coordinate 4,672,552 of NZ_CP082909.1, forward strand.
GACAAGGAATTCACGTTTGAGTTCAAGACCCACATGGAAAAAGAAAAAAGCCATCAGGCCATCATTAACCCAATGGTGAATAGACATCTTCAGACCGCCGTCACCGATGGAAATGCCGGCATAGGTTTTCAGAATATGCTCATAAACAGGGTAAAACTGACTGTTGGCCACCACCAGTGCGATGACAGCACAGATCATCAACAGGACACCGCTGGTCGTCTGCCGATGGATAAATTCTTCAAAAGGCGTGAGGATACGGTCAAACGCCTCTTCCCAGCGAGCGTTATAAACCTTGCCTTTTCGACCAATAAACTTTTTGAAATTGTTTCCCGCCACAGCGACTCCTTGAGAGTGTCAAGCTTGACATCGTAGACTACATCATGCGGTTGTTGATGTCTTGTGAATGTTCGGTGAGTCTTTTGGTTGTTCGGGGTAAACACAACCTCTTTACTACAGAGCCAGATTTTGCTGTAAATAGCGTTAACTATGATTTGAAAGATTTACTATCCCGGTCCATGCTACCGGAGCAGAGGCTATGAAGTTAGAACGTATCAAACTGATCAATTTTCGTTGCTACCAAGAACTAGATGTAAACCTGCATCCACAGGTAACTATGCTGGTTGCAGAAAACGGGCAGGGTAAAACAACATTGCTGGATGCGATACGTATTGCTCTATGGCCCTATGTAAGCAGCTTTGATCTGGCAAAAACAGCTTATGCAGACCCAGCGAATACCATAACAATTGATGACGTTATGCTCTCAAAGGCAGATGAAACCGGGATGCATAGAAACCTCCCCAGTGTTGTAGAAGTGACGGGGAGTTACGGTAGGGGCAAAGCAAAATGGTTGCGCCTTCGGGACAGCGAAGCAAGACGCTCTCAGACCAAAGATGACCCTGGTACAAAGCAGCTGAAACGAGATGGTAAAGAGCTTCAGGAACTGATCCGAAGCTCAAACCATAATCAGAACCTGCCAGTTTTTGGATACTACGGCACAGGACGCCTTTGGAATGAGAAGAGACTAACCGCTAGCAAGGCAGAAAAAAACAAAACCAAAAGAGAGCAAACCGATGAGCAGATCAACACCTTTGCCTATCGTGACTGCCTGGACCCTGCATCCAGCTATAAACAGTTTGAAGACTGGTACTCATCCAAATTTTTGAAAATGCTGGAATCGCAAATCGAAAAAATTCAGGCTGGGGCAACGAATGTTGATGCAGAAGAACATCTGCAAAACCCTATTGAAGTCATTCAGCGTGCAACCAATGAAGTCCTTAAAGAAACCGGTTGGCACAATGTTGCATACAGTCAACAACACGACAAATCTCTGGTACTGCGCCACAAAGACAAAGGCATTCTTAAGGTCGATCAACTCAGTGACGGTATCAAGAACATGCTGGCAATGGTGGCAGACATTGCTTACAGGTGTAGCCATCTGAACTCACATTTTGGTAAGGACGCAGCAAAGCTCAGCAAAGGTATCGTATTGATCGATGAAGTTGATATGCACCTGCACCCGAAATGGCAGCAAACAGTGATTGAAGGGCTAACCCGTGCCTTCCCAAACATTCAGTTCATTGTTACCACTCACAGTCCACAGGTATTGAGTACTGTCGCTAAAGAGAGTATTCGAATCATCAGCGAAGGCAAAGTCGTTCAACCGGCTATCAATACTCGTGGTGAAGAAAGCAAAATAATCCTTGAAGACCTGATGCATGTGCCTTCACGCCCGAAAGATGCCATGTCAGAAAAGTTGAAAACCTACCTTGAGCGCATCAACCGGGGCGATATTAACAGCGAAGCTATTCAGGTACAGCGCAAAGAGCTCGAAGCGCATTATGGCCCTAACCACAGCCAGCTACGCCTTGCGAATATGGCAATCAATCGCTGGAAATCGGTCAATGCTGCCAAACAACAACAGAGCAAGGGGGAAGGGTGAAGCAGTTAACTCATCCTCTGGCGGTTCCAAGACAGCTTCAAAGACGACAGCAACAAGCCGTTGATGACCCTCGCACAGCCTGGCAACGATTTCGGGGCAAGGCGGAAATTTACGATGCATTGCTACCTGCTCAAAGGCATCTCTGTGCGTACTGCGAAGTAGAGTTGGATAACCGGGAAGAAGCTCTTGGCTATCACATCGAGCATATAGAATCGAAGTCGGGCAACCCGCTACTGACCTTTGAGTTTCATAATCTCATGCTCTCTTGCTTCAAAACAGGCAACGAAGCCGAACAAAGTAATGAAGACCTCAACCCAGTCAGCTGTGGACATTCTGAACTCAAGCGCAATAACCAGTATGATGCTTCATTATTCATCAAACCGACTGAGCAGGATTGTCAGAGGTACTTTTTCTATGAGCTTGATGGTCGGGTAGTACCCCATCCAGACCTGAACGAAACAGAAGCAGCCCGTGCAGATCATACCATTGAGGTACTCAATCTGAATTGCCTGCGCTTGCAGCGTGATCGTGGCGATATGATCAGGGAGGGTTTGGAAATCATCAGTGATCTTGCTGATGACGACTGTGCCCTGAAGTGCTTTCTTCATCTTGAGCTCAATGAAATAGCGACCAACAAGCTGTTTGCCTTTCATACGACAAGATGCCAGTTTTTCCAGGATTTAGCGTAAACTGCATTTGTGGTGGGCGCGTCGGCCTCTGGCTGCGGCTCTGGCAGTGATCTTTGCCCAGATGGTGAATGATCCCGGTTTTGAGATTGGTGGTGGTTTAGCACGTTTTGCTCTATCCACTTCCCACATCCAGAGTCATAATTGCAGTCCAAACCCAGTTTGTCCTTTAAGCGCCTCAGAATGTCCTTTATTTGTCCTTTATTTGTCCTTTATTTGTCCTATAATTGTCCCAATATGGTTTTAAGAGACACTTCTAAGGGACAGTGATGGCATTAAATAATGACCAGCAGCTTAATGAAATCATTAAAATTATTGAGCTAAATTCAAGCGGGCTAGCCCGGGGAGAGATCTCAGATCTACTTGCTTTTTCTATAAATAACAAGACATTACAGAGGCGTCTGAACAGCCTTTGCGCTGACGGAGTTATTGTCAAAGAAGGAAACAGAAGAGCAACAAAATACTACCCGACTCACCTTTCTGAAACCGATGACAAGGGACAAATTAAGGACAAATCGAGCCTGATTTTCAGTCCGGATAGCCAGAATGTCCTTTATTTACTGGAAAAACCGCTCCATGCCCGCGCGAAAGTGTCCTATAACAGGGAGTTTATCGAAAATTATGTCCCTAACGAAACACGTTATGTCCCTTATGACATTCGCAGACAACTGCTTCTGGAAGGTAAACGCTTTGATCAACAGTTAGCCGCTGGCACCTACGCCCGTCAGATATCTCAAAGACTTCTGATCGATCTGTCTTATAACTCAAGTCGACTTGAGGGAAACACCTACTCCAGACTTGACACTCAGAAGCTGATAGAAAAAGGCATTATGGCAGATGGAAAAATTGATGAAGAAACCACGATGATTATGAATCACAAAGAAGCGATTCTGTTTCTCATAGAAAATGCAGAACTGATCAAACTCGACTGTTTTACCCTGTTCAACCTGCACAACCTCCTATCCCAGGACTTACTGGCAAATCCACAGAGCTGCGGTAACATCCGAACCGTTACGGTCGAGATAGGAAAATCAAGTTACCTACCTTTGGAAAACCCCCATATCCTGAGAGAAATGTTGGAACTGATACTGGTCAAAGCCAATAAAATAGAAGACCCATTCGAACAGAGCTTCTTTCTTCTGGTACACCTTTCGTACTTGCAGGCATTTGAAGATGTCAATAAACGAACCTCTCGCCTGACTTGCAATATCCCTTTTATCAAACAGAATTTATGTCCTTTAAGCTTTACCGATGTTCCCCGCGATGACTATATTCCGGCACTGCTGGCAATTTATGAGTTAAATGACGTCAACCCTATGCTGGATCTATTTGCCTGGGCTTATCTTCGCTCCTGCAATCAATACGACGTTGTCAAAGAGTCCCTGGGAGGGATCGATGCCTTCCGAATCCAGCACCGACAATTGAGAAAACAGGTCATGGGGCAGGTTATCCGTGATAATTTACACCGTGAAGAGGCGGCTCAACTTATCGAACAATTCTGCCTGAACAATGCCATTAGAGAGGTTGAAAAATTTACGGCTATGACAATGACCGACCTCGATAATCTCCATGCCGGAGCCATTATTGGCCTTGGAATATCAGAAAGCCAATTCTATACCTGGCAGGCAGGAAAATAGCGCACCGTTGATTTAATGGCCACCCGATCCTGAAGCACCTGCCCCTGAGCTCCGGGGATCAAGTACCTGTCCAATGAAGGGGATTCTTCCTGTTTCTTTATTGCGCAATATATAAATAAATGGTCGTGTAAAATCAACAGGCTTCGGACCACCCGTTGACGTAAGAAAACCGACGTTTGTTACAGCTGCGGCCTCGGTTCCTTGTTCATCAACTTCTATGACGCTGTGTTGATTAAACACATCAATAAAAAGAGGTACTGGATTGGAAAGCATCGACCCTAAGCTGAGTGCGCCTGTAAAAAGAGGCTGTAAAGTTGTTTGGGCTAATACGTTTATCAAGTTCGTGTCCGAATCAACGCTAAAAGTCGGGACTCCAATAGGCGCTGTTGGGCTGAATACAGGTAGCTCCTCGGACCCTAACGATGAAAACAGTGCCATTATTATTTCTGGCGATACCTCGTGGGGCATTATCCCTTGGGGGGGTAGAATCAGAATCATTTCATGATCTCCCTGGTAGGGGACGCTAACTGCAATCCAACCATTGTATTCAGCCTGTTGGGAACCATTAATTACTCCATCCATAAACCCGTCTAAAACAACTTTTTGATTATCGGGTAAAGTAAATACGCCTCCTCCAATTCGTTTCCTGAAAGGCTTTTCCCAGAGTCCTTTGAAGTAAACAGAATTTATAAGTGCCATGACTGTACCGGAATGCCAATCGTCGTCCTTGCAAAACTCTCGAACCAATCCATGGGTTAATTGGCAAAATAGATGATTGAGTTCCTTGGCAAGGCTTTGTAATGATGCACGGTCGGAGAAGTTGACGTTATCGCGAATATCGGCGTTTATTTGTTCAAGCCTCTGTTTATAGGTTTCCTGAAGAGTATGCATATTGGAGAGAAGCAGACAATTGGCAATACAGTATTGGTCTTGTCCACAGGCTGTCGCGCCTGGTGCTGTGGCACCGGTTGGCTCAGAATAATCCTCTCTCAGACACTTTTGAAGCAATTCCCGGGTTTCATCAGTAGCCCCCATCAGTAACAGTGACAGTGTCTGAAAAAGCCCATCAGGGGACAGGACAAAATTTTCAGGAGTTGCCTGTGCGGCACGCCTGAATATATCTATGGCAAGGCTCAGAGTCCCCTGTGATTCATCTGCCTGCGCACAGGGATTTAAACTGCACTCTCGACCGCATTTTGTACAGTTCACTGCCCGAAGTTGTGAGGGTACGAATAGGAAACAGAGCAGACAGAATAACACTACAACGAACCTGTACTGCCTACCCATATCAAAAGCCTTAACTGGTGAAGCCATGTGTGCACCTTGCTGTCTTAATCTTTGGCTTTGTCTCGGAATATCCTCCCTATCTTATGAACCGCTATCCTGCAGAATGGTCAGCCGAATCTCCAATCAGGAACTCAATATAGAATGGTTTGCAGGTTAGCGCCTGAAAAAACTAAATGTTGGGTTTTAAGTGTGTCCAGACATAACTATGAACTCAGAGAGTCCAAGTCGCGGTTAAGTTCATCAGGATCATAATCAACAACATCAATACCCATACTTCCCAGCACCTGTATGAATTCCGTGAGTGGTTTGTTGGCAATACGTGCTGCTTTTGCCAGAGTGATCAATCGGTTCTGGAACAGGTGGATAGCCAGATTGAGATCAATCTCCTGCTCCAAGAGCTTCTTAGTGGAAGGAATGCTAACCATGAAAGAAATCCTCTTTGCGTGCAGTCATTTTGTGTCTACAAAAGATAGCGCAAAGGTGAAAAAGTAAAAAAGGCCACCCGAAGGCAGCCTTTCTCATTTAGCTCACTGTATAAAAACAGGCATCAGCCTATCGTTACACCTCGCCGAAATTAAGAGCTTCAGACAGAGCCGCTTCAACTTCAGAAGCAGATACCTTGCTCGGTACTTCAAACTCTGGCTCTTCACGACCCTTACGACGTTCTTCGTGATAAGTCAGACCGGTACCCGCAGGAATCAGGCGACCTACAACCACGTTCTCCTTCAGACCACGCAGGTAATCACGCTTACCGGTCACGGCTGCTTCGGTCAGTACTCTTGTGGTTTCCTGGAAGGAAGCCGCAGAGATAAAGGACTCAGTAGCCAGGGAAGCCTTGGTGATACCCAGCAGTACGCGATCGTACTTGGCAAGGATCTGATCCTGATCGCTGAGCTTCTCGTTCTCTTCCAGAACCGTAGTCAGTTCCAACTGGTCACCACGGATCAGTGAAGAATCACCGGTGTCGGTCACTTCCACCTTACGCAGCATCTGACGCAAGATGGTTTCGATGTGCTTGTCGTTAATCTTAACGCCCTGCAGACGGTATACGTCCTGGATTTCGTTAACGATGTAACGGGCCAGCTCACCGACACCCAGCAGACGCAGAATGTCGTGGGGGTTAGTAGGACCGTCAGAAATAACTTCACCCTTGGTAACCTGTTCACCTTCGAACACGTTCAGGTGACGCCACTTCGGAATCAGCTCTTCATATGGATCGCTGCCATCGTTCGGGGTGATAACCAGACGCTTCTTGCCCTTGGTCTCTTTACCGAAGCCGATGGTACCGGTGATTTCCGCAAGAATAGAATGCTCTTTAGGCTTACGGGCTTCAAACAGGTCAGCCACCCGTGGCAGACCACCGGTGATGTCCTTGTTACCGCCGGACTGCTGCGGAATACGGGCAACGACGTCACCGATTTCTACGGTAGTGCCGTCGGCCAGGTTCACCAGCGCGTTGGCAGGCAGGAAGTACTGGGCCGCTACGTCGGTATTAGGCAGCTTCAGTTCCTTGCCGTTGGCATCCAGCAGCTGGATCGCAGGACGAATATCCTTACCAGCAGAAGGACGATCCTTCGGATCAAGAACTTCGATGTTGGACAGACCCGTCAGCTCATCGGTCTGAGTCTTGACGGTAATGCCTTCTTCCATACCCAGGAACTTAACCGTGCCCGACAGTTCGGTCACGATGGGGTGAGTGTGGGGATCCCACTTGGCCACGATCTGACCGGCTTCTACGTCAACACCGTCCTTAACCGACAGCACCGCACCGTAGGGCAGCTTGTAACGCTCACGCTCACGACCGAATTCGTCAGCAATAGCCAACTGGCCGGAACGACTGACCGCTACCAAAGAGCCGTCTTTACGTTCAACGTGTTTCAGGTTCAGCAGACGGGCAGTACCCTTGTTCTTAACGGAGATATTGTCCTGTGCAGAAGCACGGGAGGCAGCACCACCGATGTGGAAGGTACGCATGGTCAGCTGGGTACCGGGCTCACCGATAGACTGAGCAGCAATAACCCCCACGGCTTCACCTTTGTTAACCAGGTGTCCGCGACCCAGGTCACGACCGTAACACTTGGCACAAATACCGTAGCGGGTTTCACAGGTGATCGGAGAACGAACCTTGACTTCGTCAACGTTCAAGATTTCCAGACGCTTAACCCAGGCTTCGTCGATCAGGGTACCGGCAGGTACCGCAATTTCATTCTCGGCACCCGGTTTGAGTACGTCTTCAGCCACCACACGACCCAGGATACGCTCACCCAGAGGTTCAACCACTTCACCCCCTTCAATGTGCGGGGTCATCTGCAGGCCACGTACTGTGCCACAGTCGTCTTCAGTCACCACCAGGTCCTGGGCAACGTCTACCAGACGACGGGTCAGGTAACCGGAGTTCGCTGTTTTCAAAGCGGTATCCGCCAGACCTTTACGAGCACCGTGAGTGGAAATGAAGTACTGCAGTACGTTCAGACCTTCACGGAAGTTCGCAGTAATAGGCGTTTCGATGATGGAGCCGTCTGGCTTGGCCATCAGACCACGCATACCGGCCAGCTGACGAATCTGTGCGGCACTACCACGGGCACCGGAGTCGGCCATCATGTAAACGCTGTTGAAGGATTCCTGCTCTTCCTCTTTACCCTGACGGTTGGTCACGGTGTCGGACTTCAGGTTGTCCATCATGCGCTTGGCCAGCAGCTCGTTAGCACGAGACCAGATATCGATCACCTTGTTGTACTTCTCACCCTGGGTCACCAGACCGGAAGCAAACTGGTTTTCAATTTCACGCACTTCTTCGTTAGCGTCATCAATAATACGGCTCTTGTCGCCCGGAATAACGAAGTCGTTAACACCGATGGAAGAACCGGAGATGGTCGCGTAATGGAAGCCCATGTACAGCATCTGGTCAGCAAAGACAACGGTTTCTTTCAGACCCACGTTGCGGTAGCAGGTATTCAGCAGACGGGAGATCGCCTTTTTCTTCATGGTCTGGTTGACCAGTTCGAAAGGCAGGCCTTCCGGCACGATTTCCCAAAGCAGGATACGACCAATGGTGGTATCGGCGAGGAACGCATTGCTGTGTTCTACGCCATCGTCGTCTTTGTATTTTTCAGCAACACGTACCTTGATGCGGGCATGAAGGTCAGCATGACCGGTACGATAGGCACGCAGGGCTTCGTTGACGTCAACAAAAGCCATGCCTTCACCCTTGGCGTTAATACGGTCACGGGTGATGTAGTACAGACCCAGTACCACGTCCTGGGAAGGTACGATAATAGGTTCGCCACTGGCCGGTGCCAGGATGTTGTTGGTGGACATCATCAGAGCACGGGCTTCGAGCTGGGCTTCCAGGGTCAGAGGTACGTGTACCGCCATCTGGTCACCGTCGAAGTCAGCGTTATAAGCCGCACACACTAGTGGGTGCAGTTGAATCGCCTTACCTTCGATCAGAACCGGTTCAAACGCCTGGATACCAAGACGGTGCAGGGTCGGTGCACGGTTCAGCATCACCGGGTGCTCACGGATAACATCAGCCAGAACGTCCCAAACCTCAGGGGTCTCACGTTCTACCATTTTCTTGGCAGCTTTGATGGTGGTCGCCAGACCTTTGGCTTCCAGCTTGCCGAAGATAAATGGCTTGAACAGTTCCAGAGCCATTTTCTTGGGCAGACCGCACTGATGCAGACGCAGGGTAGGACCTACGGTAATAACAGAACGGCCAGAGTAGTCAACACGCTTACCCAGCAGGTTCTGACGGAAACGACCCTGTTTACCCTTGATCATGTCGGCCAGGGATTTCAGAGGACGTTTGTTGGAACCGGTGATAGCACGACCGCGACGACCGTTATCCAGCAGTGCGTCTACCGATTCTTGCAGCATACGCTTTTCATTGCGAACAATGATGTCTGGAGCGTTCAGGTCAAGCAGACGCTTCAGACGGTTGTTACGGTTGATGACACGACGGTACAGGTCATTCAGGTCAGAGGTCGCAAAACGACCACCGTCCAGCGGTACCAGGGGACGCAGGTCGGGCGGCAGAACCGGCAGAACAGTCAGAATCATCCACTCAGGGTTGTTCCCTGACTTGTGGAATGCTTCCAGCAGTTTCAGACGCTTGCTTAGTTTTTTCAGCTTGGTTTCAGAATTGGTCTGCGGAATTTCTTCACGCAGCATGTCCACTTCTTCACCCAGCTCGATGTCTGCCAGCAGAGCCTTGATGGCTTCAGCACCCATACGGGCATCAAAGTCGTCACCAAACTCTTCCAGGGCTTCGTAGTACTGCTCATCGTTGAGCAGCTGGTTTTTGTCCAGGGTCGTCATACCCGGATCAATGACGACGTAAGACTCAAAGTACAGTACCCGCTCGATATCACGCAGGGTCATGTCCAGTAACAGACCGATACGGGATGGCAGGGATTTCAGGAACCAGATGTGAGCAACCGGGCTGGCCAGCTCAATGTGACCCATGCGGTCACGACGAACTTTCGCCAGGGCGACTTCTACGCCACATTTTTCACAGATAACACCGCGGTGCTTGAGACGCTTGTACTTACCGCACAGGCACTCGTAGTCCTTCACCGGGCCAAAGATCTTGGCACAGAAAAGGCCGTCACGCTCAGGCTTGAACGTACGGTAGTTGATTGTTTCCGGCTTTTTAACTTCACCGTAAGACCAGGAACGTACCATTTCTGGGGAAGCCAGACCGATACGAATCGAGTCAAACTCTTCGGTCTGGCCCTGAGTCTTGAGTAGATTCAATAAGTCTTTCAAGATCGCATCTCCTCGATCCATCCGCTGGCCGGGTTATACCCGACCATTGGATTTCACGTATTCGTTATTCGGTGTCCAGCTCAATGTCGATACCCAGAGAGCGAATCTCTTTCAACAGTACGTTGAAGGATTCGGGCATCCCGGCTTCCATTCGATGATCACCATCGACAATGTTCTTATACATCTTGGTACGGCCGGTTACATCATCAGACTTAACCGTCAGCATTTCCTGCAGGGTGTAGGCAGCACCATAAGCTTCCAGTGCCCATACCTCCATCTCACCGAAACGCTGACCACCGAACTGGGCCTTACCACCCAGCGGCTGCTGGGTAACCAGAGAGTAAGAGCCTGTGGAACGCGCGTGCATTTTATCATCAACCAAGTGGTTGAGCTTCAGCATGTACATGTAGCCCACAGTCACAGGACGGTCGAAGGCATCGCCAGTACGGCCATCGTGCAGTCTTACCTGACCAGTGTCGCTCAGGTCTGCCAGACGCAGCAGCTCCTTCACTTCAGATTCTTTGGCGCCATCGAATACCGAAGTCGCCATAGGTACACCGCCGCGCAGGTTGTGGGCCAGTTCCATGACTTCTTCGTCAGTGAACTTGTCCAGTTCCTCAACACGTCCGCCACCGACTCCGTTGTAGACCTGATCCAGGAATCCACGGATTTCAGCGACTTTTTTCTGGGACTCGATCATACGGTTGATCTTGTGACCCAGACCCCGTGCCGCAGCACCCAGGTGAGTTTCCAGCACCTGACCGACGTTCATCCGGGACGGTACACCCAGGGGGTTCAGTACGATGTCAACGGGGTTACCTTCTTCATCGTAGGGCATGTCTTCGACAGGCATAATGATGGAGATAACACCTTTGTTACCGTGACGACCCGCCATCTTGTCACCGGGCTGGATACGACGTTTGATCGCCAGGTAAACCTTGACGATTTTCAGGACGCCAGGCGCCATGTCGTCACCGGTCTGCAGCTTTTTCTTCTTGTCTTCGAAGCGCTCGTCGAGCTGTGCACGACGTTCTTTCAGCTGTTCTTTAGCCAGGTCCAGCTGTTCGTTCAGAGCTTCGTCAGACATGGACAGACGGAACCACTGTTCGTGTTCCAGACCATTGAGGAACTCGTCAGTGATGGTGTTGCCCTTGCTCAGGCCAGGACCACGGTCAACAGGCTGACCACGCAGAGCTACGCGCAGACGGTCGAAGGTATCTTCCTCAACGATACGGAACTCTTCGTTCAAGTCCTTACGGTATTCGTCCAGAGCCGCCTTTTCGATGCTCTGGGCACGGCTGTCTTTTTCGACGCCGTCGCGGGTGAATACCTGTACGTCGATGACGGTACCCTTGACAGAAGTCGGTACCCGCAGCGAAGTATCCTTAACGTCGGACGCCTTCTCACCAAAGATCGCACGCAGCAGTTTTTCTTCCGGAGTCAGCTGGGTTTCACCTTTCGGGGTGACCTTACCCACCAGAATGTCGCCAGCACCGACTTCAGCACCGACATGAACAATACCGGCTTCATCCAGTTTGTTCAGTGCCGACTCACCGACGTTAGGAATGTCAGAAGTGATTTCTTCTGGCCCCAGCTTGGTGTCACGAGCCACACAGGTCAGTTCCTGAATGTGAATCGTGGTGAAGCGGTCTTCCTGTACAACGCGTTCGGAGATGAGGATGGAGTCCTCAAAGTTGTAACCGTTCCAGGGCATGAACGCTACGCGCATGTTCTGACCCAGGGCCAGTTCACCCATATCTACGGACGGGCCGTCAGCCAGGATATCGCCACGGGCAATGATCTCACCGGCGCGAACCAGGGAACGCTGGTTGATACAGGTGTTCTGGTTAGAGCGGGTGTACTTGGTCAGGTTGTAGATATCGACCCCGGCTTCACCAGGTTGCAGTTCGTCGTTATTGACACGAACAACAATCTTGGCGGCATCAACGGTATCAATTACACCACCACGCTGAGCAACAACACAAACACCGGAGTCAGACGCTACGTTACGCTCCATGCCGGTGCCTACCAGGGGCTTGTCGGCACGCAGGGTTGGCACGGCCTGACGTTGCATGTTCGATCCCATCAGGGCACGGTTGGCATCGTCGTGCTCGAGGAACGGAATAAGCGATGCCGCAACGGAAACCACCTGCTTGGTTGAAACGTCCATGTACTGGACTTTTTCAGGACCCATCAGGGTAAATTCGTTGCGGTGACGAACGTTAACCAGCTCTTCCGTCAGGTTTTTGCTGTCGTCCATCTTGGCAGAAGCCTGGGCGATAACGTACTCACCTTCTTCGATGGCAGACAGATAATCGATCTCGTCCGTTACTTTGCCATCCACAACCTTGCGGTAGGGTGACTCCAGGAAACCATAGTCGTTAGTACGGGCATAGGTCGCCAGGGAGTTGATCAGACCGATGTTCGGACCTTCAGGCGTTTCGATAGGACATACACGACCGTAATGAGTCGGGTGTACGTCCCGAACTTCAAAACCAGCACGTTCACGGGTCAAACCACCCGGACCCAGTGCAGATACACGACGCTTATGAGTTACCTCGGACAGCGGGTTGTTCTGGTCCATAAACTGGGACAGCTGGCTGGAACCGAAGAATTCCTTGATGGCCGCTGCCACTGGTTTGGCATTGATCAGATCCTGAGGCATCAGGCCTTCAGACTCTGCCAGGCTCAGACGTTCCTTAACGGCACGTTCAACACGAACCAGACCGACACGGAACTGGTTTTCAGCCATTTCACCAACAGAACGGACACGACGGTTACCCAGGTGGTCGATGTCGTCGCAGATACCCTGACCATTACGGATGTCCACCAGTGTCTTCAGAACATCAACGATGTCGGCGTTATCCAGAACACCGGAACCGACGTCTTCTTCACGACCCAGACGACGGTTGAATTTCATACGACCTACCGCAGAGAGGTCATAACGCTCTGCAGAGAAGAACAGATTGCCAAACAGGGTTTCTGCTGCTTCCTGGGTCGGTGGCTCGCCGGGACGCATCATGCGGTAGATTTCTACCAAAGCTTCCAGACGGTTTGTCGTGGTGTCAGTGCGCAGGGTATCGGAGATGTATGAACCGCAATCCAGTTCATTGATGTACAGGGTTTCGACCTGTTTGATACCGGCTGTCAGCAGCTTTTCGTAAATTTCCGGGGTGATTTCAGTGTTGCAGTCAACAATGATTTCACCGGTGGCAGAGTCAACAACGGTCTTGGCCAGAACCTTTCCGTAAATGTACTCAACCGGTGCTTCCAGCTGTTCAATTTTGGCTTTTTCCAGCTGACGGATGTGACGTGCGGTTACACGACGCCCCTGCTCAACCAGAACGTTGCCTTCACCATCTTTGATGTCAAAGCTTGCCGCTTCACCACGCAGGTTCTTGGCGTCAAACTTGGTGCTGACATTGTCAGAACCGATGTTGAAGTCTACAAAACTGAAGAACTTGTTAAGGATCTCTTCGTTACTCATGCCCAGGGCACGCAGAAGGATCGTAGCAGGCAGCTTACGACGACGGTCGATACGCACATACAGCATGTCCTTCGGATCGAACTCGAAGTCCAGCCATGAGCCACGGTAAGGAATAACACGGGCAGAGTACAGCAGCTTACCTGAAGAGTGTGTCTTACCACGGTCGTGGTCGAAGAATACCCCAGGGGAACGATGAAGCTGAGATACGATGACACGCTCAGTACCATTGATTACAAAGGTACCGTTCTCAGTCATGAGCGGAATTTCGCCCATGTACACTTCCTGTTCCTTGATATCCTTAATTGCCTTGTTGGCAGAGTCTTTGTCATAAATAATCAGGCGCACTTTTACCCGCAGAGGTACTGCGTAAGTGACACCACGAAGTTGACATTCCTTGACATCAAACGCAGGAGTACCGAGCCTGTAGCTCACGTATTCCAGCGCCGCATTTCCAGAATAACTAACGATTGGAAATACGGATTTGAATGCAGCATGAAGACCTATGTCCTCACGTGCGGTCGGCTCTTTTCCGGACTGCAGCAGCTTGTGATAAGAATCAAGCTGAATCGCCAGAAGATAAGGCACATTCATGACATGCGGCAGTTTGCCGAAGTCTTTGCGGATGCGTTTTTTCTCTGTATACGAGTATGCCATCAGCGTTCCCCAGCTTGGTCACCTGTTACTGGCTTCAGACCGTCTGGTCTGGCCATCTAGGTTTATTGAGGGCGGGTGGCCCCCTTTTGTTACCCAATTAAAAAACGGTGATTTCAACCGTTACCGTTGCATGAGCTTTAGCGTCCAGAACGAAAGTCAGGCTTTCATCCACTATCTGCCAATGACACTGCAACTTTCTCAGATTGAAGGAGATTGACTTCTTCGGTAAAACACAGTCTGCCTGTGCTTTAACCCATCTGGACTCCATCAATTAATTGAACCATCGAACACTGCCATCCAGCATGGAACGATATAGCTCATACAACGGAAAAAGGCCGGTGTCATAAAGGCACCAGCCCCCTGAGTCTATTATGCAATAGGCTCTGGATATTTCAACGCTGTCGTAGAATTACTTAACTTCTACGGAAGCGCCAGCTTCTTCCAGCTGTTTCTTCAGGTCTTCAGCTTCTTCTTTGCTCACGCCTTCTTTCAGAGGAGCAGGAGCGCTGTCTACAACAGCTTTAGCTTCTTTCAGACCCAGGCCAGTCGCGCCGCGAACAACCTTGATTACGTTTACTTTCTTGTCGCCAGCAGAAGTCAGAATTACGTCGAATTCAGTCTGTTCAGCAGCAGCAGCGCCAGCATCGCCAGCGGCAGCAGGAGCAGCAGCAACTGCAGCAGCAGCAGAAACGCCGAACTTCTCTTCCATAGCTTCAACCAGCTCAACAACGTCCATTACGGACATTTCAGCGATTGCATTCAGGATATCTTCTTTAGACAGAGCCATTGTATGTCTCCAAAAATCTTTTTGGGGGTAAAACCCCGGAATTCATTAAATAAGAAAAAAATACCAGCCAGCAGGCACTGCGCACATTCAGGGCGGCACCTGCCAAAGGGCTTATGCGGCTTTCTTCTTCTCGTCGGCAACAGCTGCCATTACACGTGTAATGCTGCCTGGGAACTCGTTCAGAGTTCTTGCCAGCTTGGTTACAGGTGCAATCATTACACTCATCAGCATCGCGCGAGCCTGGTCCAGAGTAGGCATCTTGGCCAGAACATCGATTTGTTCTGCAGCCAGAAGCTGTCCAGAGATGGACAGAGCCTTAACTTCCAGAGCATCGTTCTCTTTAGCGAAGTCCTTGATCAGACGCGCTGCCGCGCCTGGGTCTTCCTGAGAGAAGGCCAGCACAGTTGGACCAACCAGAGAGTCTTGCAGGCACTCGAAATCGGTACCTTCAACAGCGCGCCTGGCCAGGGTGTTACGTACCACCTTCAGGTATACGTTACCTTCACGAGCCTGCTTACGCAGTTGCGTCATCTGGTCAACCGTGAGACCACGGTAGTCCGCGATTACAGCCGACAGAGCGCTTTGTGCAGCCTCGCTGACTTCGGCGACAATCGCCTTCTTGTCTTCGAGTCCTAACGCCATTGGCTTTACTCCAAATTATGAAGTTAACACCCGGCTATTCAGCGACTGAGTAGCCGGGCAGTTACAATACGGTGAAGGGTTAATAGCAAAACACTGAAACAGTCTTTTGTATTGCTCACCGTCTACGCAGGAAATTAAGCGTTGATCTTTTTGTCAGGCCTCCTGGCCCAACCCTGATTAAACAGGCACAGATCTTCGCACCTACGATCTTTGACGGCCTCCGAAAAACGGAGACCCCAAAGTCTTTCGGATCCTGTAGATATCCTGCCTACAGTTTCCGCTATTCATTAACCAGCTCAAGACTGTTACCAGCTCAAGGCTGTTACCAGCTCAAGGCTATCAGCTCAGAGCTGGTTATCAGCAAAACTGTGAATATCAGATATTCAGAGAGCTCATGTCGATAGTCAGACCCGGTCCCATAGTGGAGGACAGAGTCACTTTCTTCATGTAAACACCCTTGCTGGAAGAAGGCTTCAGCTTCTTCAGTTCAACCAGCAGTGCTTCAGCGTTCTCTTGCAGAGAGCCCGCTTCAAAATCGATCTTGCCGATACCCGCGTGGATGATACCGTTCTTGTCAGTACGGAAACGTACCTGACCGGCTTTAGCGTTTTTAACCGCTTCAGCAACGTTTGGAGTAACAGTACCCACTTTAGGGTTAGGCATCAGGCCACGTGGACCCAAAATCTGGCCCAGCTGACCGACAACGCGCATCGCATCCGGAGAAGCGATAACCACGTCAAAGTTCATTTCGCCAGCTTTAACCTGAGCAGCCAGGTCATCCATACCCACGATGTCCGCACCGGCTTCTTTAGCCGCTTCAGCGTTAGCGCCCTGTGTGAACACAGCAACACGAACGTCTTTACCCGTACCGGCAGGCAGAACGGTAGAACCACGAACAACCTGATCGGATTTACGGGGATCCACACCCAGGTTCACAGCAATCTCAACAGATTCCTTGAACTTAACGCTGGATACTTCTTTCAGGACGCTGGCTGCTTCTTCAAAGGAGTAAGCCTTTTCAGCAACAACCTTCTCAGCAATCATTTTGGCGCGTTTGGTCATCTTAGCCATTATTCCACACCCTCCACGTTGACACCCATGGAACGAGCGGAACCAGCGATGGTGCGGATTGCCGCATCTTCGTCTGCTGCGGTCAGATCAGGTTCCTTGATTTTGGCTACTTCCAGCAGCTGCTCACGAGTCGCAGTGCCCACTTTTTCAGTGTTTGGACGACCGGAACCTTTCTTCAGCTTCAGAACTTTCTTCAGCAGAACGGATGCAGGGGGAGTTTTGGTCTCAAAGGTGAAACTACGGTCGCCGTAAACGGTAATGATTACCGGAATAGGCATACCCGCGTCCATCTCTTGAGTCTTGGCGTTGAACGCCTTACAGAACTCCATGATGTTCACACCATGCTGACCCAGTGCAGGACCAACGGGTGGTGAAGGGTTAGCCTTACCTGCAGGAACCTGCAGTTTGATGTAAGCTTCGACTTTCTTAGCCATATCAACCTCAACAGTGGGTCACTGCCTCAACAGCTGTTCAGCGGTTTCAGCTACCCGTTCTGGGCTTGCGCCCTTCAGATAAAAACCCTGCACTGCTTGCACAGTACAGGGTCTTGAATTTTTTTAAAGAAAGATCAGACTTTCTCGACCTGGGCAAATTCCAGCTCAACCGGTGTAGAGCGACCGAAGATCATTACCGCAACATGCAGACGACTCTTCTCGTAGTTCACTTCTTCCACCACGCCATTGAAGTCCGCAAACGGCCCATCAACAACCCGAACCATCTCACCAGGCTCGAACAACGTTTTCGGACGAGGCTTCTCAACGCCTTCCTGAACACGCTGCAATATGGCATCAGCCTCTTTTTCGGTAATGGGTGCAGGCTTGTCCGCCGTGCCACCAATAAAGCCCATTACCCGAGGTGTATCTTTGATAAGATGCCAGCTATCTTCATTCATTTCCATCTGGACTAATACATATCCAGGGAAGAATTTACGCTCACTTTTGCGCTTCTGGCCGTTTTTGATTTCAACCACTTCTTCGGTAGGCACCAGAATCTCTCCGAAGAGATCCTCCATACCATGAAGCTTTACGCGCTCAATCAGCGAACGCATGACCTGCTTTTCATAGCCGGAGTAGGCATGAACCACATACCAACGTTTCGCCATTTTGTATCCCTATCCAATCAGACTGCTGATGATCCAGCCTAGCAGAGAATCAAGCGCCCATAAAATGAGCCCCATAATCACAACCACCGCTACAACAATCAGCGTGGTCTGAACAGTTTCCTGACGAGTCGGCCAGACTACTTTTCGAATCTCAACCTTAGCTTCTTTGACTAACGTCCAAAAAGCATCACCTTTCACGGTTTGAAGCGCAACAAACCCGGCCACCACTGCCAGAACCACTAAGGCTAATGCTCTGTAGAGAACAGAGTATTCACCAAAATAAACATTGCCACCAACACCAGCAGCCAGCAGAACTGCCACCAGACCCCACATAAGGCCATCCAGTCGTCCTTTAGGTGCTACTTCAGGTTTTCCACTCATCGGTTATCTCTATTCGGAAAAGCTTTGCCAGAACAAAGCACTGACATAATCTGGAAATGGCAGGCCAGGAGGGAATCGAACCCCCAACCCCCGGTTTTGGAGACCGGTGCTCTACCAATTGAACTACTGGCCTGTATCTTTGAGCAGTCTTTTGACACCTACCCTGATACAAGGACCGACCAATTATAATCGACCCCAATCAAGCTGAAAAGTCTTATTCTTTTTTAAACCTCTTTATCAGAGGTAAAGAACAGGAAGGACACTCATTCCTAACCTGATCGTATGGAGCTCTTGAGCAGATTTGAACTGCCGACCTCACCCTTACCAAGGGTGCGCTCTACCAACTGAGCTACAAGAGCACTTTAATCAGAAATAATGGAGCGGGTAGCGGGGATCGAACCCGCATCATCAGCTTGGAAGGCTGAGGTTCTACCATTGAACTATACCCGCAAAGCAGGACCTACATCATGCAGTACGCCCACTTATTCAAGCCAACTTAAAGAAAGAAGACTCAGAAATCTGGTGGTGGGGGCTGGATTCGAACCAGCGAAGCTTTCGCGTCAGATTTACAGTCTGATCCCTTTGGCCGCTCGGGAACCCCACCAAGTGCTGCGCTATTTTATTCAGGAGCTTTTCAATGTCAAGCCTGCTTACCTGCCAGACAAGCTGGAAGCCTGCTTTGTTTGGCTGCCCCCCTGAAGCGCAGGCGTATATTAGTGAATCGCATCGTTGGATGCAACGCTTTTGCAGTTTTTTTCCAGCATTTTCAGGTCACTGTATTGGTTGGCCTGTTTCTCCCAAAAACCAGTGCTTAACTTATTTGCTTCGGACTCCGTCATCTCCAGCCAGAATGTTTCGGGCTCACGGGGCAGCTTTTTAATGGCAGGTTCATAACCCGCTTCCTGTACACGACGACTGACTTCATTCGCCGAAACTTCCTTACTGAATAATCCCAGGGATATGCCATTGGCCAGTTCCCCCTGGGTAATCACAAAACTGTCTATTCCCTGTCTCTGCAAATCCCTTAAAAGCCTTATTGCCGCCTGACGATTACTTCGGGGAGGAATATGGACCCAGTAGTCTGCAAGCACGACCTCATTATCAGAACGCTCCCTGCTCGAAACCCCCAGTGAAAAAAGTTTTTGTTGCAGGCGGTCTGCTTCTGCCGAAAACTCAAAAGGCCCCACGACCAGACACTGAGCCTGAGTATTTTCCTCTAGCGCTTGTGACTCCAGCATTCGCCCGGGCATTTGTGAGGTCACTTCAGAGAGCAACACCAATCTTTTACCTGCCTGAACAAGTACCTCACTGTCGACTTTTACTGCCCGGTAAGACTTATGGGACTGATGATAATAGCCCCAGGCGAAGTAGCCAGCATTGGCAAAGAGAAGTACCAGAACGATCCAGCGCATACTAAAAACCGAATGTTGAAGGCCATGCTCCACGACGAGTATGACCTCCCGTTAATTTGATTATTAAACGCTATTGTCCGCCAGCGGCAATCGAGAGTCCATCCAGAACCAGCTCTTCAATCAAAACCTGCTCTATTTCTTCCTTTAGATGGGTTTGTAACAAAGAGGCATCGCCTCCGGTTAAAAACAATCGGGCTCCCGGCCATTTCAGGCAGGTTTCATTAATCAGAGAGACCGCCATGGCCAGCACGCCATGATTAATACATTCTGAAGTGACGGTTCCCAATGCCATGGCTTCTGCAGGATGCTCAATGTAGTCAAGATTGGCGGTATTGACGGCCAGGGCCTTCTTCATCAAACGGATCCCCGGAACTATAAAGCCGCCTTGATGATTCCCCTGACCATCAACCACATCCACTGTCATCGCCGTACCACAACTGACCACCACTTTGGCACCATGAAGTGTATGAGCCTGTGCCGCCAGCATGGCCAACCACCGGTCTACACCCATTCGCTCTACTTCTTTGTAGATAACCGTGAGCCCGGCAAAGTTTTTTTGAGTTTTGGCAATAAATGGCTCCACACCCGTCGCTTCTGACAAAATGCGCAACAATTGTCCTAGTCTTGTGTTTCCAGAGACCGTTGAAATGGCAACAGAATGAACCGTACCCCATTCTTGCAAAAGCAGGGACAAGATAATCTGCCAGTCAGCATCATTATTAATGAAACCCGATTGAACGGCAGCACCCCCTTCTACCAGGCGCCATTTAAGCCGGGTATTCCCGGCATCCAGCTGCAACTGTCTGTCCATGAGTTCGTTCATGATTGCCGTAATGACACTTCTCCACCATTAAAAACATGAAGGCCTGAAGCCGTTTCAAGCAACAATCCCCCCTGATCATCCACCCCCATGTAGCGCCCTGTTACGGATCGCGTAGAAGCCATTAAGGTAACTTCTTTGCCACGAAAGGCATCGTACTCGCACCATTGTTCCCTGAACAATTTGAAGCCACCCTGCCCAAACCCATCCAGCAAATGAGTCAGCGTATTGATCAACTGTCCTGCAAGGGCGTTGCGACTCACCGTTCTGCCACACACCCGGAAAAGGTCAACAGCAGGCTGACCGATGGACGCCAGCTGTTCATCACTTAAACGAACATTAATGCCTATCCCGATCACCACTTCACACTCACCGGTGGGATCCCCATGGACTTCCAATAACACACCACAGAGTTTTTTACCCTGCCAGAGCACATCGTTGGGCCATTTAAGCGCTAACGCTCTGGCTCCCAAGGTTTCCAGTGCTTTAACAACGCCCAGACCCACAGCAAGACTGAGCCCTTCCAATGAAGCGGTTCCCTCACCACTCTGCCAGAGGGCGGACAGGCTGACGGTTGAACCAAAAGGACTACTCCATTCACGCCCCCTCCGCCCACGCCCTTTTGTCTGATGCTCTGCCAGACAGAAACGGGTGATACCGGCAGGAACCGGTCCCAGGGCACTCACAAGCTCATTGGTTGAATCGGTAATAAAGCAGGTATGGACTTCTGATTGAGTACGAACGTCTGCATCAATACAACGCTCAATCTTTTTATGATCAAGAAGCTCAATGCCACTGCCGATGCGGTAGCCTTTACCTCGCACAGAATCCAGTGCCAGACCAAGCTCTTCAACCGCTTTCAGTTTTTTCCAGACAGCTGCCCGGCTGACCCCAAGCTGCTCACCCAGTTCTTCACCGGAATGGAACTGCCCATCTGCCAACAGGCCCAGTAATTTATCCATCAACCACTCCCAACGACTGAAGGCAAATAATATGCGCTTCATTGCTGGTGCTCAAATCATTCGGATATTCAGCTTGTCTCGGGGCAGTTTGGATACTCTTTTTTTCCAATACCGGGTGAGCAAAAAGCTAAGATGTTAATGGTGAGATACAAGATGTAAGGGCGTATGAACATTGTGAAGAGCCTGACTATTGCCAGTCTGGTTTTCTCACTGGCATTCAACTGTTTACAGACACAGGCACAAACACACGACTATGACCAATTAATAGCTATACCTCCACAATTGATCCACGAAATGGATATTGATCCGAATCAGTTACCGGAAATACCCCCTGCAACTGTCGCTGCTTTACCAGACCATTGTAAACCTCACAGGGTTACGGGAATTTCATTAAATTCAAACGGTACACTGATGGCCGTGGCAATAACTTCCGGCGGAAGCTCGAGCGAATGCCTTGCTTCAGGATTCATGCAAATCTTTGCTATCAGTACCCGGGAGTCTCCCAGACTCCTGTACATTGTACACTCGAAATATTGGGTAGACAGGGTTGCCTTCAACCCCAACGGTACTCGACTGGCCGTCGGGGTGTATGATAGTAATGTCCATATTTTCAAAGGGATGATCCCTTTCACCCACCTGCAAACCCTGCCCGAGGCGAGAGCCGACATAGGCGCCATTGCTTTCAACCCCTTTGGCACTCAGCTGGCAGTCGGGGGGGATGATGTCAGAGTCAGGCTTTATAACGGATCGAGTCTATTCACTCACCAGAAAACCCTGCCCAAATTTTCAGGTTGGGTAACCAGCATTGACTACCATCCCAACGGTATCTGGCTGGCCGTCGCAGCACGCGATGGGATGGTCAAAATTTTTAAAGCGCTGCACCCGTTCACCTTGCTGCGAGTCCTGCTCAATCCATACGGCAGTTTCGAGGCCATTGCCTATAACCCCACCGGCACCCAACTGGTAGCCGGAGGGGAAGGTGGAAAGGTCTGGATTTATAATGGGACGAGCCCATCTGATCCGCTATACAACCTATCCGTACCAGCCAAGGTAACAAACATTGCCTTCAACCCCAAAGGCACCCGGTTGGCAGTCGGGATGGTGAATGGTCAGGTCATGATATTTAGAGGGATGAGCCCATTCCCCCTCCTGCACAACCTGTCTGTCGGGTCGACGGGCATGGCATACAGTCCTGACGGCACTTGGCTGGTAGCCGGGGGATATGATGGCAAAATCAAGATGTATAAGGTGGATATCACAGAGGCTTTTACAGAAACGAGTACAAGAATCGTTACAGAAATACATAATGCTTCAACACTTACAGCCTTTTCCCTGATCACATTATTAACAGCAGCGCTTCAGGGAATGATACTGCAATGATGTTTTTTGGATAAACGTATCTTCTCTCATGACCACACAGTCCCAGGAAATGGTTCGAAGTATTGAAAGCTGGAACCCTGGAGGAAAGTAATGAATATTGGGAAGGGCCTGACCACTGCAAGCCTGATAATCTCACTGACAGTAAGCGGCTTAGAAGCACAGACGCAAACGACAAGCTCAATGCAGCCAACAGAAATACCTCCTCAATTATTCTATGAGATTGAAATAGATCCGAACCTGCCACCGGAAATACCTGCCTCAACACCCACGGCTTCTGCGCCAACACATTGTCCACCTCACAAGGCTTTGAGTGTTGCATGGAATAGAAACAGTACGCTCATAGCGGTAGGAACAGGCTCCGGCTCTGGCGTCAAAAACTGCCTGTTTTCCGGAGCTCTGCAAATCTTTGATATGAGTGAGGGATACCCCAGACTTATCCATGTCGTGCATACAGCAGACTGGGTATGGAGCGTTACTTTCAGCCCCGACGACACTCAGCTGATCACCGGGGGGGATGATGAGACGGTCAATGTTTTTGAAGGGATGAGCCCGTTCAACCATCTGCAAGTTCTGCCCGAAGCGAAAAAAGATGTACGGGCTGTTGCCATTAACGCCAACGGTACCCTGCTAGCCGCCGGGGGTTATGATACAGATGTCAGGCTTTATCTTAGGAACGGGACAAATCTGTACAATATCGTGAAAGTTCTGACTGAGGCGACAGGCTGGGTAGAAGCCCTTGACTTCAACCCTGTCAACGGCCAGCTGGCCGTCGGAGAGGATCGCAGAAAGGTAAGAACTTATAGCGGAACAGAACCTTACACCCGACTGAAAACCCTGTTCCATTCAGCGGGTCAGATATATTCTGTTGCCTACAACCCTAATGGCACCCTGCTGACGTCCGCAGACTCTGTAAAAAAGGTCAGATTTTATAATGGGACGAACCCGGGCGATCCTTTGCTCACCCTATCCCTACCAAGCGAGATATCCAGGATGACCTTCAACCCAGTTGGTACTCAGCTGGCAGTGGGTCAGGAAGATGGCAAGGTTGTTGTTTTTGAGGGAACCAGCCCCTTCTCCCATTTATACACTTTGATGCCTGGAAGGTCGTCATCATTCACACGCAGCATTACAAACACCCTTGCATACAGTCGCGACGGTAAATGGTTAGTAACCGGGAGAGGAAGCATCATGATGTACAGGGTCGATGGTTTACCTTTACCTACAACACAAGCCACTACGACTCACGCCAACACAACTGAAGCGGGTACAGAAATGCATAATGCTTCGGTGCCTGTAGTTCTTTCGCTAGTCACATTATTAACAGCAGCGCTTCAGGGAATGGTACTGCAATGATGTTTTTTGGATGAACCTATCTTCTCTCATAGCCACACAGTCCCAGGAAATGGTTCGAAGTATTGAAAGCTGGAACCCTGGAGGAAAGCAATGAATATTGAGAAGGGTCTGACGACTGCAAGCCTGATAATCTCACTAACGGTAAACTGTCTGGAAGCACAGACGCAAACGACAAGCTCAATGCAGCCAACAGAAATGCTTCCTCAATTATTCTATGAAATTGAAATAGACCCGAACCTGCCACCGGAAATACCTGTTTCAACGCCCACTGCTTCCCCGCCAACACATTGTCAACCCCACAGGGTTTTGAGTGTTGCATGGAATAGAAACAGTACGCTCATAGCGGTAGGAATAGGCTCCGGCTATGGCTTGGAAGGCTGTCCGGTTTCAGGAGCCCTGCAAATCTTTGGCACGAGTGAGGGATACCCCAGACGCATCCATACCGTGCACTCGGCAGACTGGGTATGGAGCGTTACTTTCAGCCCCGACGACACTCAGCTGATCACCGGGGGGGATGATGATACGGTCAATGTTTTTGAAGGGATGAGCCCGTTCAACCATCTGCAAGTTCTGCCCGAAGCGAAAAAAGATATACGAACGGTTGCCATTAACGCCCAAGGCACCCTGCTGGCAGCCGGAGGGTATGATACGGATGTCAGGCTTTACCTTAAAAACAGGACAAATTTGTTTAACCACGTGAAAACCCTGACCAATTCATCAAGCTTTATAGAAGAAATTGACTTCAATCCCATCAACGGACAGATCGCAGTCGGTGAACGTCTACGAAGGGTAAAAACTTACAGCGGGATCAGCCCATATAACCATCTGAAAACCCTGCTAGATTCAGTCACTCAGATATCGGCTATTACCTACAACCCCGACGGCACCCTGCTGACATCCGGGGATGCGGTGAGGCGGGTCAGATTTTATAATGGGACGAACCCGGATAACCCTCTGCGCACCCTGCGCGTACCAGGCCATGGCCAGATATCGAGGATTGCCTTCAACCCAAATGGTACCCGGATGGCAGTTACTCAGAGAGATGGCAAAGTCATTTTTTTTGAGGGAATCGACCCCTTCTCTCACCTGTACACTCTGCCGTCCGCAAGCTCGCAGGAAACTGTAGTCAGCCTTGCATACAGCTGCGACGGCAAATGGTTGGTAACCGGGAGAACGCAAAAAATCATGATGTACAGGGTCGATGGTGTAAGGTTACCTACAACACAAGCCATTACATCAAAAGCAATTACAACGGCAGTCAATACAACAAAAGCGGTTACAGAAACCGATATAGGAAAAAGAATAGAAAATAGTACAAAAGAATATAACTCTTCAACGCTGACAGCTCTTTCGGTCGTCACACTATTAACCGCGTTTCTTCAGGAAATGATATTGCAATGATGTGTTTTGGACGACCGTATAATCGGGCGCAGGATTACACCATCCAAATTAATCAGTCCAGACACTCTCTTTTACAATTCTCAGTGATCAGCAGATTTTTCATCTAGGATACTGGAAGATGATGCTGGAGCAAAGATAATGAACATTGGGAAAAGTCTGACTACTGCAAGTCTGATAATCTCACTGACAGCAAGCTTTACACAGGCTCAAATGACGGGCTCGAATCAGCGAGCAGAAATAATTCCTCGACTATTTTATGAATTTAACATAGATCCAAACCAGCCACAGGCAATACCCACTTCAACACCTACTACCACCCCGCAAGCACATTGTGGACCCCACAGGCCTTTGAGTATTGCATGGAATAAAAACAGTACGCTCATTGCTGTGGGATTAGGATCCGGCGCAGGCTACTCAGGCTGTGCCGATTCAGGAGCCCTGCAAGTCTTTGACATGAGTTCGGGATACCCCAGACTCCTGCGCAACTGGCACGCAACAGACAAGGTAACAAGCGTTACATTCACTCCCGACGGCACTCAACTGATAATCGGAGGGCTTGATGACAAGGTTCGTGTTTTTGAATTGAGTCCCTTCGACGAATTGCAAACTCTCGACGAAGGGGGAAGCGATATAAAAGCTGTTGCCATTAACTCCAACGGCACCCTGCTGGCAGCCGGGGGAGATGATACAAATGTCAGGCTTTATCTTAAAAACAGTACAAATCATTTTAACCACGTGAAAACCCTGTCTGATGCAGGGGGCTATGTAGAAGACGCCGACTTCAACCCCATCAACGGCCAGCTGGCAGTCGGCGAGCGACGTCAAAGTGTAAGAATTTACAAAGGAATCAGCCCGTATGACCACTTGAAA
Organism: Endozoicomonas sp. 4G; assembly: GCF_023822025.1. Taxonomy (NCBI): domain Bacteria; kingdom Pseudomonadati; phylum Pseudomonadota; class Gammaproteobacteria; order Oceanospirillales; family Endozoicomonadaceae; genus Endozoicomonas; species Endozoicomonas sp. 4G. The sequence continues at coordinate 4,699,193 of NZ_CP082909.1, forward strand.
ACCTTGCCGGATTCAGGCGGCCGTATATCCGCTGTTGCCTACAACCCCGACGGCACCCTGCTGGCATCCGCGGATGATAAAAGAGAGATCAGGCTTTATAACGGGACAAACCCGGACAGCCCTATACAAAACTTCGCAGTACCGGAACCGATATCGAGCATGACCTTCAACCGAGAAGGCACCCAGTTTCTAGTTGGGTTTAGAAGTGGAAGGATCAATATTTATAAGGGAACCAGGTTGTTAACCCATCAGTACTCTCTGCCGTTAGTAAAGCAAGTCGCGGCAATATACGCCCTTGCATACAGCCCTGACGGCAAATGGCTGCTAGTCGGGAAAGGAGCAAGCATCCTGATTTTCAGTGCCGATGGTTCAAGACTACCTACAGCTCAGGCCAGCACAACTGAAGCGATTACAACAGCAGTCAATATAACAGAAGCCAGTACTGAAACCAGTACTGAAACCAGTACTGAAAGCGGCACAGAAATGGATAATTCTTCGACGCTCACAGCCCTTTCGCTAGTCACACTATTAACAGCGCTTCTTCAGGAAATGATATTGCAATGATGTTTTCGGAAAACCATCTGGTCAATTCAGGCTCACGTCGTGCGGCTCACCAACACTGCTGCTACGATTTCCCTTGGCTTGCTCGTCACGCTCTGCATATACTTGCGCTCTGAAAGAACAGGCAGAAAAGTCATGAGCATTTTCAAATCCCACATTGTCCAAATAGGCGCTTATACACCCCCTCTGGAAGGCCGGGACCCTCATGACCATCTGCTGCTGGACTTTAATGAGCGCACCCTGCCGGTCTGCCCTTCCGTAAAACAGGCGATGATTGATTTCATTCAGGATGATCGCCTGCAGTGCTACCCATCCTATGGGAACATTGCTGCAAAGATTGCCAGCTACTGCGATGTTGAAACGGATCAGGTGATGATCACCAACGGCTCCGACCAGGGTATTGACCTGATCATCCGCTCAGTCTGTCGTGAAGGTGAAGAAGCCATTATTCCCCGCCCCACATTCGCCATGTATCAGCAAGTGGCCAGGGTAGAAAACCTCAACATCGTTGAACCTTCCTATTCCAAAGACCAAGGTTTCCCCAAACAGGTTGTGCTTGATGCTATTTCCGATAAAACCCGGCTGATCGTCATTTCCAATCCCAACAATCCAAGCGGCACCCCTGTCAGCAGGGAAGATATTCTTGACATTGCAGCCGCAGCCGCCAACGCCGCCATTCTGGTGGATGAATGTTATTTTGAATACACGCAGGAAACGGTAGCGGATGTCGTTGAGCAATACCCCAACCTGCTGATTATCCGCACCTTCTCAAAAACCTGGGGATTACCTTCTGTTCGTCTTGGTTACGTCATCAGTCATAGCGAGAATATACGAACACTGCTTAATGTTCGTGGCCCCTACGATGTTAATCAGCTGGCGGTGGTTGCGATTGATGCCGCACTGTCCAACCCGGGCTATACCGAACGGTATGTGAAAGAAGTGATGGAAGTGTCCAAACCCATGTTTGAAGCTTTTCTGAACAGGAAAGGGATTGATTACTGGCCCAGTGTCGCTAACTTTATCTGGATATTCCCAAACAACCCGGATGAGATCGAAAAACACCTCAGGGCTCACCGTATTCTGGTTCGACCAAAAGCCGATGAAAAGGGCAACCTGGGCTTAAGAATTAATCTGGGCAATAAAGCCCAAACGGAGTCTCTTATCGAGACCTTGTCTATTTGCTTCAGTGCCAGGTCATCACCTGACGACTACGCCCCATCAGGTTTAGCTTGATATCGTCTTTGATTTCTCTTGCCCTGCCCCGGATAGCCCGGTTTTGTCGTTTCCAGTCATCACCCGGAAATGCCCGTTTCAGGTTTCTTTCGATCTCGACCGATCCAAGACCTGAACCGGGTCGCATCTGAGCCAGCTCCTGAGAAGCAAGATCAATATTATTGGTAGCGCGATCAGAAAGCCTCAGCATGTTCTCCATCAATGCTTTCATCGCTTCGGGCCTGGAAACTTGCGCCCGGTCCATTCTGCTCTGCAGAGAGAGCAACTGGCTGCGTTTCAGATTCAATCCTCCCCAAAGGAAGTCCCAACCCGCTTCAGAGAAACAACGGGATAAATCCGCTTCTACCTCTGCTGGACTTAACTGGAGGTCAGGTCGAATTTGTACCAGTTCATCAGCAGCCTGCCTGCGACTTTGTGATGCCGCTGGGGATAACTCCCACAAATGATCCATAAGTTGTTTCATTTTGGCCAAATTCGCAATGGGTTGAGCCTTGGTTACCTGCTGCTCAGCTTTGTCAATATTAGCCTGTAGCCTCATATCGACATCGGGACCGCAATACTCATTCCACTCCCGCTCTGTTGGAAACGCCGCGTTAAAATTGGTTTCCTGAATCTCCCTCATTGCCTGATCAATATCTGCATACTGACCTCTGAGTTGTTGAAATGCCTCATAAGCCATTCGACGTGTACTTCTTTGCTCAGCGGTCAGACGCCCCAGACTCTTTATCAGATCACGACACGACACTTGCCCTTTTTTTGGATCGAAGGTATCAAAGCGTTGCTTCAAAGGCTCGACTTCACTGGGTCTTCTCAGCTGATAAGTACCGTCCCAGAGGGAGGGCCACAACTCACGCCCCGGGGCTCTTTCCAAACCTTTGATAATTTCATCTCTGGCAGGCGCACCATTGACGTTTGTGGATAACCAGTCAGCGGCCTCTTCAATACTGTTCTGGCAGTGTTCAGGTAACCTTTCCAGATGGTCAAATACGCCAATCAGATGGCCGTAATGTCGATCACTGGCCAGACAGAGGTTGGTGCCATTGATCTCCCTGTCATAGTGCTCATCACTCACAAACTCTGGAGAGTACGCCTGGACTGAGACACCTTTAAAGTATGACTTGGCTTCATCCGTCGGTGTGCCATCGGGATGGAACATCGGGAACATCTGCCTGTTTTGCGCATCCATTACGATAAATCGCCCGGACGATTTCAGCCTTTGCACAAAGGTGTAATGGCCTGCACCGCCGTTGTTACCTGATTTCAGGACAATGTACCGATCACTATCAAACGCCTGAGCCAATGGCCTTTTGCCAGCACTGGGTTGTCTTTGCTGACCGTTTTTGATGGCTTCGAAAAACTCATCGACACTATTCTGGAATTCATGGTGATGCTGCTTTTCATCAATACCATCAGCCTGAACCCAACCGACAATAGGCGTCGTCTGACTGTTATCAAAGGGAATCTCTATCGGTATTGAAGTGGCGTGAACCTGGTTATACCCCCTGCCTCTGGCAAAATGCTCCAGAGAGTTGGCAAAACCCTGACAATTTGAGTTACCTGCTGCCTGTCTTTTATACAGTTCAGACACCACATTATTAAGGAGTTCAAATTCAACTTCTTCATCGGCTGAAATCAGCGTATGTCTGTAGGGTGTCACTTTATTCAGATCTTCAAGGTGATGGGTTCTTTCATCGCCAACACTTTTTTCATTTATCTGCCGTACGGCTTCAGCTTTATCAATCCGTCCGTACTCGTATTCAAGTTTGATGTCCCGACAGTTATTGCCCCGATCTATATCTGTCTTGATCTGGTTGAATGATTCTGCGTCCAAACCTTGCATATTAAGTAGCAACTGTCGATCCCGCTCCTCCAGATTATGCTTAGCCTCCTCAAAGGAACTGGCATTCCGGTGCTGATTAAACCGCTCACTAAGCACCCGGTCGGGTTGCTGGCGGGATGGCTGTATCTGGTCCCACTGGGCTTTCATGGTCAGGAATTGTTGTTGAGCCTCGTTTATTTCCGGCACAACAGACACTCTGCCCGTCGCTGCAAGTGCATCCGGCAACGTCGTTCGAGGCGCTGGAACCTTCATTTCCGGAACGACAGACGCTCCGCCTGTCGTTACCAGTCCTTTCCTGGCCGCCACGACTATTTTCCCGGAAAACTCACGGATGTACTCCTGCTGAAGAGGGTTTCTGTGCAGAACTCCGTGTGCCAGCTCCTGATCGTTATTTAACAGGTGAACCGCTACTGCAAGATTCTCATCCTTTACATCCCGGTTGAATGCCTTGGCTTTGTTAAAGGCTTCCAGCTGTTCCGGCGTTGCGGTGACGGGTTGCTGAGGGTCAACCGATTCATCGCTCAATGAGCTCTGGCAGGTTTGCCAATCATCGTCATCCGACTCATCGCTGCTGTCCATGGGTTTTGGCGAAGAGTTTCTCAGGTACTCCAGGAAGTCCTCATGATTTCTAAACACAGGTACAAACCCATCGTCATTGTCATCGTCACCGTCATCTATGGCAAACGCTTCGAACGGTAACTTTTGCGCTTGAACCCGAGGATCTGCTTCCTCCCAATTCTGTTGTGCATTTTGAATTTCCCTGGGAGGATTCATCTTGAAATGATCAATCGCTCTGTCCAGCATGCCAAAGTATGGGTCCAGATCATCCGTGTGTGGGGAGGTGAACACTCTTTTTCTGGGTATATCGGTACTTGAATGAAGTAAGGCCACGTTATAGGGCATCTCTTCATCGGGAGCGCGATGCCTTGCACATTGAACCCGGATATCCACTTTCTCGGATTCCATAAAGTCTCTTAAATGGGCTTCCCAGTGCCCTGGGTCTCTCTCTCTAGTGGCCAAACAGAACATTGATACCAGGTTTTCGACAGCTGCCCGTATCTGATCTTCCGGCGCTTTTTTCAGGAGTAACTGAACCAACTCAACCTCAGCCTCATGCAATACCGTCAGACTGGCCTGGTTTATCGCTACAAACTCATCATTCCACTCACTGGCTTTTCTTGGCCTGCCCGGGTCGGTGATGGATACATCTCTTTTTAACAGAGGAGTGGCAGGCCCGATGGGCCTTTGCACTACACGACTGACACCCGCCAGTTCCGGCTTATCCATGAGTTCATTGTCCCGCTCGTAATACATTTTTACGGAACGACAAAAAGCTGTGTATTTATCGGACGGCCCACGAATCCAACCGACTCTTTCTGATGACAACTGTCCCTTATCAAGAGTGGGGTAATGGCCTGCAACATTTTTATCGGATTTAAAGAAAACCAGAAATGATTGAGGAGAAAACGGAACCACTGTGACCTCCTGAGTACAACAAAGCGTTCCCAAAAGATTAGCAAGCAGTAGTTGCGTCATTTATTCGACAGCAGGGAAGGAGCCAGCCGGAGGGCTGGCTCCCGGGGTTTATTTTCAGGCAGTTTCTTCCAGTTCACGCACGTCCCGGGTCATGCGCATGGGGCAGAAATCAGGTCCGCACATGGAGCAGAACTCTGATTCCTTCGCACCTTCCTGAGGTAAGGTCTGATCGTGATAGGCTTTCGCCGTATCAGGATCCAGAGCCAGATTAAACTGATCCAGCCAACGGAATTCGAAACGAGCCTTGGACAGGGCATTATCCCGAACCTGGGCACCGGGATGACCTTTGGCCAGATCAGCGGCATGAGCGGCAATTTTATAAGCTATCAAGCCCGCTTTTACATCCTCTCTGTCAGGCAGTCCAAGATGCTCTTTGGGGGTGACATAACAAAGCATCGCACAGCCATACCAGCCGATCATGGCCGCTCCAATGCCTGAAGTAATATGGTCATAGCCGGGTGCCACATCGGTAGTCAGAGGCCCAAGGGTATAGAAAGGCGCTTCATGACAATGCTCCAGCTGCATCTCCATGTTTTCCTTAATCAGGTGCATGGGGACATGGCCCGGTCCTTCAATCATGACCTGAACATCGTATTCCCAGGCCATCCTGGTCAGCTCTCCAAGGGTTTTCAGTTCGCCAAACTGTGCTTTATCGTTGGCATCTGCGATGCAACCGGGACGCAAGCCATCACCCAGGGACAGGCTGATATCGTAAGCCTGACAGATTTCGCACAACTCACGAAAATGGTCGTATAAAAAATTCTCGGCATCATGCATCTGCATCCACTGCCCCAGAATCCCTCCTCCACGGGAAACAATGCCGGTCACCCTGTTTCTGGTTTTAGCGACATGCTCCCTGAGAACACCGGCGTGGATCGTCATGTAATCCACTCCCTGCTCTGCCTGCTCGATGATAGTGTCCTTCATGACCTCCCAGCTGAGGTCTTGCACCTTACCCCTGACCTTTTCCAGGGCTTGGTAGATAGGCACTGTTCCCACCGGCACAGGGGAGTTCCTGATAATCCATTCACGGGTTTCATGGATGTTTTTGCCTGTGGATAAGTCCATCACCGTATCGCCACCCCAGCGAACCGACCAGAGCATCTTTTCCACTTCTTCTTCAATGGAAGAGGTTACGGCAGAGTTGCCAATATTGGCATTGATCTTCACCAGAAAGTTACGCCCGATAATCATGGGCTCGGACTCAGGGTGATTAATATTGGCCGGGATAATGGCGCGCCCTTCAGCCACTTCCTTTCTGACAAACTCCGAAGTGATATAAGAACCTTCAGTGCGACCCATATTCTCACGAATCGCAATATACTCCATTTCCGGAGTAACTATCCCCTTTCTGGCATAATGCAGCTGGGAGACATTTTGGCCAGCCCTGGCCCTGCGGGGTGTTCTCAGTGCTTTGAAACGAATCTCTTGCAAACGCAGGTCAAACTGACGGGAGCGGGCAAATTCCGAGGAGCGATCGTCCAGCCGTTCGGTATCCGCTCTCTCTTCAATCCATCGTGAGCGCAAACCGGGCAGACCCTGATTCAAATCATGGGGAACGCCGGTCTCTGTGTAACTGCCCGAGGTGTCATAAATCCGCACCGATTCATTCTTGCCGCCGCCAAAACGTTCAGGGGTGTCGTGTAGCTGAACTTTCCGCATACCGACACGAACATCTTCGCGACTGCCTGTTACATAGGTTTTTTGGGAGTTGGGAAAAGGACGACAGGCGTCCATCAGTAACTGCCGATCAAAATCAGACGTATTTTTTTCGCAAGCCATCGTTTTGCTGCCCTTCTGGTTTCAGTCTCAGCCTATGGCGTTCCGACAAGAGTCTCGGAAAGTATAAGTAGATTTCCACCATGCCGACAGAAAAGCACCAATAAACTTCAGCTGTAATCCCCTGAAAGCTCCCTACACAACTGCGCTCTGAAGGCTTGCAAAAATTCGCTGTGACGGGCCGCCATTTTACGTCCGGGCTCTGTTTTCATGGTTTTTTGAATCTGCATGAGCTTGATTTCAAAATGATCCAGCGAGTACTGGCGATCGTTCAGCGTCCGGTTTTCCCCCATAGGGTCTTCAGGATCAAACAGTTTCTGACCCAGTTTGCCACCGGTATAAAAACAACGGGCAATACCAATCGCGCCCAGGGCTTCCATCCGGTCGGCATCCTGAACCACTTCCGCCTCCACCGTCTCAGGAGTGAGGCCAGCAGAATAACTGTGTGTTTTTACGGCATGGCACACGGCACCGATCAGATCTTCAGGAAACGCCAGGGATTTCAGGCAACTTTCGGTCTCTTCAGCCGCCAGCGCAGACGCTTTCGAACGCTCAGGATGGTTTTTTGGCAACACCACAATGTCATGAAAATAACAAGCGGCAAGCACCACCAGCCGGTTAATCTCAAAATGACCTTCATTCATCAACTGTCGTGCGGTTTTCCAGACCCGCTGAAAATGGGAAATGTCGTGAGATGCATCATCGCAGTCCCGGCCTTGCAGGAATTCGACGAAGCGTTCTTCCCAGCTTTTCAGGAGTGCAGGTTCATTAAAGTTCATGGGGCAGGGTCCACAGGCTTTTGATAGCGTTGACAGGTTTTGCTGTTGATAGCGGGAGAATCATGCAAAAAATTGTGAGTGTGTACAACCACTCTGTCGGGGTGAATATCCACCAGGTTATAAACCGGAGGCTCCGGCGAAACAGCGTCTGGTTTAGGGTTATCAAAATCAAACGGTGTCTGGTGCACCAGAGAAGCCGGGCATGAATAACTGATCCCCTGCCAACTGCCGGAAACAGAACGATGCAGATGGCCAAAGAACACATGCCGGATCCGCTCTTTATGAGGCTGGATCACTGACCAGAATGCTTCAGAATTGCTCAGATTATCCCTGTCCATACTCGCCAATCCCGTTGCAAAAGGGGGGTGATGCATAAACAGGCAAACCGGTTTATCTGAAGCCTCCAGTTCATGCTTTAGCCATGTCAGCCTTTGCTCACAGAGCATCCCGCTGCGCTTTTTGCTATCCAGCGTATCGAGACAGATCAGGTTGACTCGTTCTGTCGCAACCGTAAATTGAATAAAACCTTCCTGCTGTCTTGGGTGGTCCGGGAAAACTGCCAGAAAATTCTGTCGGTGATCGTGGTTGCCCATCAGGCAATAGACCGGGAAAGGCAGTCTGTTCAGCTCATTTTTCAAGACGTTATAGGCTGCTTTCTCGCCCCAGTGAGTCAGGTCACCGGTAATAATGCAGGCACTGGCTTCTGGTACTTCCTGCAACAGTGTGTCGACGCAGTGTTGTAACCTTGCCTGTGGATCAATGTCGTAGTTCAACCTGCCCGCTGGAACTAACTGGGGGTCAGACAAGTGTACAAATCGATAGGCCATAAAATGCGATTCCGTTATTGTTGTCAGCGTGAATGATCGTTCGGAACAGTATCGCTTCAGGAGGCGTTCGTTGAGCCCTTATTCAGGTCAATGAGGATGACTGAGAGCTTCTGTCGAACTCAGGCTAAACCGGGCCACTGTTATATTACACCAGCCTTCATACCCCGCCAGGCTCATGCCCAACGACTCAATCACATCCAGGGCAAACTCATTCTCAGGTAACACAAAAGAGATGATTTCTTTAAAGCCCAGTCTTGTGAAGCCCAAATCCGTCACAGCTTCCGCCGCTTCAATCACCAGCCCCCGGCCACGATACTCTGGATTGAATTGCCAGCTCATTTCAACGGTATCACCATAAGCTGAAAATCCGCAGCTGCCAATCAGCCTGTAATTCTCTTTCAGCACAACGGCCCAACGAGACCAGCCTCTCTGGTCAATTTCGACCTGATAGCGCCAAAGATCGGTTTCCGCTGTGGAGGCCGGGGAGTAAGTATTATATTGCCGTTCATTGAGGGGTTCTCCAATGATATTGGCGTAATCTTGTAGATCGGTTTCCTGCCAGGTTCTCAGGATCAGTCGGGGCGTTTCGGCAACAATCAGCACATGAGACTCCAGAAACTTCGTGAACAGGCAACATAAGTACTCAGCCAGAAATATTCGATTCGCTATGGCTAAGTACTTAAGGTTTAGTCGATTTTTTAGCTTTAACCAGAACCTGCACCCAAGTAATAAATGTGTTCTGCTCTCTTCGACCCTGACTCCATAAAAAAAGTTCGCCAGATCGAACCTTTTTTCCGAAGACAGGGTAAACTGACTCACTGTTATTCATTGAAAAACAGCCGATGACATTGAAGGAAACTTCAGCAGCCGGGAGGTCAGCCATTGAATTCAAAATTTCTGGATTTCCTGAACAAAAAAGAAGACCACTTCAACTGGCGCTGCCTTGAAACTTACCATTGTGATGAGTTTCCAACCGTCTCAATCAATCAGTTGGAGCTTATTTCCCAGACCTGGCAGGAAGGCATTCGGTTTGGTCTCCGTCAGCCCCAATGGCAACACCGGCTGACACTTTACTGGCCTGAGCAACACTGGCCTGAGCAACACTGGCCTGAGCAACATTCAGAAAAGCCCTGCCTGCTGATGATTCATGGCGGCTCAAGGCATGATCCATCCCTTGAATTCACACCCTCGCACATTGTCGATGGTGCACGATTATGCCAGCTCACCCAGGCGCCTGTGGCCATCCTCAGGGATGTTCCCAATCAGCCCCTGACCTTTGAGGATGGCGTTCCCAGGTCGGAAGATGATCTGGTTGCTTTTTCCTGGCAAACCTTTCTTGAAGATCCTGAAAACAATGGTTTTATGCCCGTTCAATGGCCCATGGTAAAAAGTGTTATCCGGGCCATGGATGCCCTGTGCGAGTTCAGTGCAACGCTCAGTAAACAATCAGACTCCCGAATTGCTGAGTTCATTGTCGCCGGAGCTTCCAAACGGGGCTGGATCTCATGGTTGACGGCAGCCGCAGACCAAAGGGTCATGGCGCTTATCCCGCTGGTCATTGATGTATTAAACGTGCAGGCCTGTATTTATCATCATCTGAATGTTTATGGCGGCTTTGCCAGTGCCTTCAGCGATTATGAAGACAGTGATCATGACATTCTGTCAAACCTGGAATCTCCGGGAATGCAGCAATTACTGAACGATATTGACCCTTTTGTTTATAGAAACCAGCTTTTTCTGCCTACGTTTATTATCAACGCCAGTTGTGATGAGTTCTTTCCACCGGACTCTGCCCGTTTCTATTACCCCAAATTATCCGAATTAACCTGGCTAAGGTATTTGCCCAATGCCAGCCATTACCTGGGCCGGGACAGCGCTGTCAACACCGATGAGATCATGGCTTCTGTTTTTGGTGCGCTGATCTCGGAGCAGGATATGCCCGCCATGAACTGGCGACTGCTGGATGAAGGCGGTCTGGAAATCAGAACCAGCCTTGAACCTAAATTAGCCCGTGCCTGGCTCTGCCATAACCCGGAGGCCAGAGACTTCCGAAAAGATGTACTGCGACAGGCAGGTATCGGTTATCAGGCAACCCACATAAAACCCGTCGACTCCATGCCCTGGACCTTTCAGTTTTGCCCCACTGCACCTGAGAGTGGCTGGACGGCATTCTTTATTGAACTGGCCTTCGACAATGGAGCGTATCCAGACCTGATCCTGACGTCAGGCATCAGAGTGACACCTGACGTTTATCCATAGACGTTTATTCAAGTGTTTTCTGATCCCGATATTCTTTCAGATTATCCCGCATTTCCTTGCGCAGTTCCTGGTAAGTCTGCATCTGCTGGTCGTTCAGTACCCTCGCCAGTCTCTTTTTTGTTTCATCCCTGTTTTTCTTAAGCGCCCTGATTTTACTTAGCCGGCTCTCGTCGGAGGCCCGAATCTTTTTGATATTCTCCCAGTTATCCTGAAGGATGACGTCTACCCTGGGTTTTTGTTCATCGGTGAGATTGAGTTTTTGCTCCAGCTGGCTGTATGCTTCATCCTGATTCGTCAGAGCTTCTGTCGGAGCCGCTTTTACTCCGACTGCGAAGAATGCCAGCAGGGCCGTAACCAGAATGATGCCCACTGGTGACGAACCAGTGTCCAGAGAATAAAAAGATGCCCGGAGTTTCATAGCAGCTCCTCCTGTGAAACCGAAGACTCAACAAAATAAAAGGTGACGGCCATGTCAATATGGAAGACCCAGGCGACTCCAGAAAGCCTGAATCAGAAATGTGAAGGCAATATGTGCAGCCATGTGGGTATAAAGATAGTAGCAATAGGCGACGACTTTATTCGTGGCACCATGCCGGTAGACGAGAGGACCAAACAGCCTGTTGGACTTTTGCACGGTGGCGCCTCGGTGGTCCTGGCGGAAACCCTGGGCAGCATTGGTGCCAACCTCTGCTGTGCAGAAAATCACTATTGTGTCGGTCTTGAGATCAATGCCAACCACCTCAAGTCAGCCTCTTCCGGACAGGTGACGGGTACTGCCAAAGCCGTGCACATTGGCAGAAGTACGCAGGTCTGGGAAATCAGGATCGAAAATGAGCAGGGGCAGCTGACCTGCATTTCACGACTGACTATGGCGGTAGTTAGCAGATAGCATCCGGTAGCCCTGACTAAAAAACAAACCGGTTTTCTTTCACCCCCCTGACGCCAGCCTCTACAGCAAAAATAGCGCCTGATTCGGGATACAACGCCAGCTCGTCGTCAGAACAAGCCTGACGACAACTGGTGATAAACAACGTTGCATAATCATCGCCACCAAAAGCGACCATGGTTGGGTATTTAACCGGCAAACTAATGGTCTCCAGAAGCACGCCACCGGGAGACAATCTGACCACTGCGCCACCAGCAAAAAGTGCTGTCCAGTAACAACCTTCTTCATCAACAGCACAACCATCAGGCCGTCCCTGTCCAACAGGGAATCGATGAAAAACCCGGCGATTGCTCAGCTCAGCACTTTCAAGATCAAAGTCGCAGGCATAAATCGTGTGCTCGGGGGTATCGGCATAATAGAACGTTCGATTATCCGGACTGAAAGCGATGCCGTTACTGGTTAACAGGGGGCCTGCCTTTCTTCGGCAATCCAGTTGGTTATCCAGCATATAAATCCAGGCATCCGACTTGTCTTTGGGGGGATAAACCGATCCCACCCAGAATCTTCCCAGGGCATCGCAGCGACCATCGTTAAAGCGATTATGAGGTTTGTCAGACTCTGGATCACAAATCGGAGTGATACGACCCGACTCAATGGCGTCAATAAACACCAAGCCGGAACGCAAAGCCGCAACCAGACCACGGGATTCCCTGAAGACAAAACAGCCTATTTCTTCGGGCAGAGCTAAAGACCGGCGGGCACCGGACTCTGGCTGCCAGCTGTTGAGAGATTTTCCGGTGATATCAACCCAGTAGAGGGTGGACGTGGGCTCATGCCAGCGGGGGCATTCCCCCAGAAGAGCGCCAGCATTCAGCACATTTTTAACAGCTTTCATTGGAGTGAATAGTGAGCCCGGTACCGACAGCTTGCAAGTCAATTTACAATAGCGTTTCAGGGGTTCCGGGAGGTGTTTTGTTGCATCATCTGGTTAACTCTCAGCTCCTGCAACAAGAGTTCAATTTGAAACTGCTCTGCTTCGATCAGGGTTTTATAACGAGCCACCACCGCATTCATCTGATCAGACAAGGTACCTTTGGTATCCAGCTCAACACTGTTGGCAATGGACTTCAGCTGGGTATTGATCTCTTTATCCTGGATACTGTTACGGGGCAGGTTCTTGTTCTGCTGAGTCTTTTTACCGGCTTTGGGCTGCAGCTGTTTCAGCTCGGCCTGCATACGGTGACGATAGGTTCGAATGCGTTTCTGCCTGAGGCTTATACGATCCTCGATCATCCGGGCCCGGACTTTTTCATCCATCCCCCGCAGCTTCTCCATATCAAATGGCTCAAGCGGTGCCGCCAGTCCCTTAAGCTCAATGGGTTTGGCATTGCCATCACACTTTTCTTCGGTAAAGACCACAGCGCCATTAACCTGACATTTGTAGATTGGCTTTGCGTAGCCTGCCATCGGAATCAATAACATAGCGGCGCCAAGCAACAGTTTTTTCAACTCCATAATAATACCCTGACTTAATACTTCCCTTTACTATAGTCAGATGGTTGTTTTCATTGGCTCAAGGCTGTCATTAGCTCAAGGCTGTCATTAGCTCAAGGCTGTCATTAGCTCAAGGCTGTCATTAGCTCAAGGCTGTCATTGGCTCACGGCTGTCATTAGCTCATGGCTGTTGATATCGGCGCATCAGTACCCAAAGATAGCAGCTCACCGCCAGTGCAATCAGCCCCAGCACTATTTTCAGAACAACCTGGGGAATCAGCCAAATTGAAATCCCTATGCTCAGCCACAGTAACGCCAGAGCCCGATAGCCTGTTTTGGGAGAGAGTGCCCTGTCCCGCAGGTAGCTTTGCAGGGCCGGGCCAAACTTTGGATGCCCCAGCAGCCACTGATTCAATCTGGGTGAAGAGCGAACACTGAGCCATACCGCCATCAACAAAAATACCGTTGTTGGCATAAGTGGCAACACGGCACCGATAATACCAAGCACAATGCACAGTATTGCTAACACCTGGTATAAGCTTCGCAACACCGGATTTCTGACCAGAAGGTTGTCTTTTTCTGTTGCTATCTGATCAGCCAAATGAGGCCCTTTACACTTACTCAAACGTCGCTTCCTGAATACTCTCTACATAGTCCAGCTCTGCCAGTTTTCTCAGAACTTCATAGTAATCCAGCTGATGGGTGTCACCGACGGCCAGGTACTCTCCCGGGCGACACTGTGTTTTTCCTGGTGAAGCCCGGTACACAACCAGCGTTGGATCAATCGCCATGACCTGATCGACATACTCGATTTTGTCCGGAATGCAGAATTCGTAGGACACCGCTTTGACGTTGTTACCAGAACCACGAAGGCCCTCCTTGTCCAGCGCATTGACATCAAACCGGACTTTGGCCATATCCCCCACTTTCCAGCCCAGCGTGGAGCAACCACCCAGTAACAGGGCCAGGAGGAGTAGAGCAGAGGTTTTCAACGACATAAAGTAAAAACCTTAAAAGATGACTTGAATGTCTATATTAACTCTTTTTTCTGTTTTATGGGTCTACAGGAAAAGATAACTCAATCCAGAAATGACCACTCAAAATGTATCTATACTATTGTTCTCCGCACTTGAGATCGGTCCAACATGCATTTCCATATTCTTCTTCGAGTAGCCTTGGTGCTGCTACTCCTGATTGCCAACAGCAGTTTTTCCGCCCCTGAGAATGAGACTTCCGGGTCTACCGAAGTGTCTCAGCACGCTAATGACTATCTGGATAGTATTCGTAATGATCGCCCGGCACTCCAGAGGGTCATGAATCGGCTGCCAAAAGGCGGCAATCTTCATCATCACCTTATGGGGGCTATCGAGCCCAAAGAAATCATTGATATCGCAATAGAACGAGGGTTTTGTATCTATAAAAGCCAGCGTATAGCTCCATGTGACTGCTGTGCGCAGTCCGTAAAGGATTATGTCAGTCATGAAGAAAACCGTGCAGCCCTGATCAAACTGCTGACGCTTCCTGAAAGTACCGACACCTTAGCAGTTCGAGACAGGCATTTCTTCGACTACTTTCCTGTGGTTGAAGGCCTTTTCGATGGCATAGATGCCCACTTCGTTTCATTTATACGTAAAAAAGCCGCTATTGATGGGCTTTCCTACATAGAATCAACTATCTACTGGAATGAAGCGAGCGGGCCCGGTAAGTTGTTTGCTCTCATCACCCATCTCCCCACACCCGATCCAAATAACTCCAAAAGTCTGGAAGATTTTCGTGCCAGACTGACCTCCCAGCCGGATTTTCAAACCCAGTTGAAGGCTGCCGCCAAGGAGATAAGCAACGCTCTGAAAACGTCTGATGACCATTTGCAATGCTCTCTCGGCTCCGCTCAGCCCGCCTGTTCTGTCACCGTCCGGTTTTTACACGAAATTCACCGGACGAATACCCTGCCCCATGTTTACGCCCAGATGATCTTTGCCTTTGAACTGGCTCAATTAAGCCGTTCTGGCAAGGATCCTCAAATACTGGGCATCAACATAGACGGGCCTGAAAATAATCCTACGGCACTGGACGACTACCTCAGCCATATGAAAATGCTGAGCTTTCTGAAAAATCACAAAAAATATCCTCTGGTGAAAGACAATATCACCCTTCATGCAGGAGAACTGGTTCAGGCCACGGCCGAGGATTCTTACTATCGAACCACTCTGGCAGAGGCTATTCAGATGGTTCAGCCCAAGCGTATAGGTCACGGAATAAGCCTTATGGCGCAGAACTGTCTGAAGCAATCCGGCTCCGACCATCATGAAGAATACGTCAACTGCAGTACTGAATTACTGAAAACCATGCTGGATAAAGACATTGCGGTTGAAGTTCCCTTCACCAGTAACCGGAGATTGAATGATGTCGGACCCGATACACATCCCTTTCTTATATACCTGGGTCACAATATTGCGGTGACGCTGGCTACTGATGACCCAGGCATACTGAAAATCGATTTGACCAGTCAGTTCGTAGAGGCGCTCTATGGCTTCCGCCATCATCATGGTGACGAGAATCCCCTGTCTTTTGACCGGGTTCTTGAACTCACACGAAACAGTCTGGAATACAGCTTTCTGCCCGGTCAGAGCCTTTGGGTAAAAAGCAAAGATCACGTTCGATATCAAAAAAGGGTTCAGGCCTGCCTTGATCTTAAATCAGAAGCCTGTAATAAATTTGTTGGCAATAACCTCAAGGCAAGACTCCAACGAACTCATGAGTTAAAGTTGAAGGAGTTTCTTGCTACTGACTTCCAGCAGGCAGTCTCGTTTTAAAATGACAAAAGAACTCATCCCCAGCTCTCAGCCCGGCTTTCTGGTATTACTCTGCTTTTGTCTTCTGATTCTGAAGCATCCGGCTTATGCCGGGAGTTATCTTAAAATCTCTCCCGACAACTGCACTCCCTCTTACCTGGGCAAACACTTTCATGACGTGCTGCCCTGTTACCTGAAACAGGAAGATAAGCATTATCAATGGCGTGTTGCAGCAGCGACGGAAGAGCGCGTTGAGCTGAATGGCAAAGCGCAGAAGGTCAAAGTCTACCCTGTCAGAATGAAGTCTCTGCGCTGGACGACAGGCGAGCAGGACAAGGTCTCTGACCCGGTCTGGGAGCACCGAATCAGGGTGTATGTACCCGAAAAAATCAGCTCCGACAGTGCCCTGCTCTATATCAATGGCGGCATCATCCACCAGCCTGAAGATCACCCCAATAAAAACAAGGGAGCCACTGATGCCCTGCAATTTTCCCAGATAGCGGCCAAAACCCGGTCAGTTGTCGTTGAACTGAAAGATATTCCCAACCAGTTCCTGCGATTTGGACAGGGTAAACCGCTCAGAGAGGATGCCCTGGTTGCCTATACCTGGCAAAAATTTATCGATAACCCGGAGAAAAACTACAACTGGCCTCTCCAGCTGCCTATGGTCAAGGCTTCCATCCGGGCCATGGATACCGTTCAGGCACTGATGCAAGAGAAACAGATAAAAATCAGCCATTTTGTATTGGCCGGAGGATCGAAACGGGGCTGGGCGGCCTGGATGACCGCGGCAATGGATAACAGGGTTTCAGCCATCATCCCCATGGTCATTGATGTTCTTAACCTTCAGAAAAGTATGCGACACCAGTTCAATAGCTACCAACGCTGGGCTCCGGCTATTAAAGACTATTACTCTCTGATGCACACCATCGGCACCCAACCTATGAACCAGTTAATGGAAGTGGTCGACCCCTATTCCTACCTCGCTCAGCTGACCATGCCAAAATACATCATCAATGCCACTGGCGATGATTTTTTCTTACCCGACTCCAGTCGTTTTTACTTCAGTGACCTGAAAGGCGAAAAGTGGCTGAAGTTTTTTCCAGACCTGAGACATTACATTCTAAAAATGGATCAAACACGAGTCAGTGAAACCATCGAATCTTTTTACGGAGCCATCATTGAAGATCGTCCCATGCCCACGATCAACTGGACTCTCTCGGATAAAAACCTGAAAGTCGAAGCTTCTATGCCTCCCAAAGCCATGAAACTGTGGACGGCAGTCAATCCTGAAGCCAGAGATTTCCGAACCACTCCCGACAATCCCAAGGTCAGCCCCTTTAAATCCGAAGCACTAAAGTTCCAGTGCCATGAAAGCTGCCGGGTAAAAGTCGTGTTGAAGACACCCGAAAAAGGTTGGAAAGCCAGCTTTGTGGAACTGATCTATCCCAACCCACCCTATCGTGACCTGTCATTTACTACCAGGGTATTTATCACTCCGGATGTTTATCCTGAGCCGGTAAGGCAGCCAGCCCCTGAGGACTGACTGAGAACCTGAAAATCAGGCGAAAGGACGGATACCTACTTTACTGCGGATATCCTGAAGGAAAGGTGCTGCTTCAGCACGGGCCTTGTCCGCACCTTTTTTCAGCTCAGCTTCAATAAATGCCGGATCAGCCATCAGAGCGTTATAACGCTCACGGGGCTCCCTGAGTACATGGTTGATGTATTCAAAGAGTTCATTTTTCAAATCTCCCCAGCCCGCACCGGCTTCATACTGACGACGCTTCTCAACGACTTCCTGCTCCGTTGCAAAAGCCGAAAAGATCTGGAACAGCGTACAGGTTTCCGGATCTTTAGGCTCTCCGGGCTCCAGAGAATTGGTTTTGATCTTGCGGATCAGCTTGAGCAGCTTTTTCTCAGGCACAAACAACGGAATAGTATTGTCATAGCTCTTGCTCATCTTGCGACCATCCAGGCCATTGAGAACCGCCGTGTTTTCACCCACTACCGCCTCTGGCAGCACAAATTGAGTCTTGTAGTGGTGGTTCATTCGACCGGCAATATCCCGGGCCATTTCCAAGTGCTGAACCTGATCACGGCCCACTGGAACACGGTTGGCATTGAACATCAGGATATCCGCCGCCATCAGGATCGGGTAATTGAACAACCCCATCAGCACGCCCTTGTCCGGGTCAGACTCGCCCGCTTCCTGATTGCTCTGGGTAGCTGCTTTATAGGCATGGGCACGATTCATCAGACCTTTGGCGGTCATGCAACCGACAATCCAGTTCAGCTCCATAATTTCCGGAATATCAGACTGACGATAGAAAGTGACACGGTCAGTATCCAGACCCAGGGCCAGCCAGGTCGCGGCAATTTCCAGCCCGGACTGGTGAATACGCTTAGGGTCACGCCCTTTGATCAGGGCATGGTAGTCCGCCAGAAACAGGTAGGACTGAATATTCTCATCACGGCTTTCTTCAATCGCAGGTCGAATAGCCCCCACATAATTGCCCAGATGTGGCGTGCCTGTGGTGGTAATACCGGTTAATACTTTGGTCTTTGTCATGGGGTCACTCATGGGCCTCACGAAGTGGCAATGGGCACTTCACTGGAAACGGGAAGGCAGCATTATAGAAGAGGCAAGGCAGGCAGCTCAACCACAGGGCACTGCTGTCCGGTTAAGCACACTCAAGTTCCATAGCCAGGGGCGTCTGAAGCTTGAATTCTTTTAACCGGACAAAAAGACTACTCTGGTTTTTTGTGACAGTGTTTCCTACTACAAACGGGTTTGGCTGGGCAGTTCATACCGGGGCAGACAATATGTTCATAGAGGCTGGAACCTGCTGGGCAATTATCCCAAGTTGTAAAAGCAGAGCAATGAAGAATAGTGCAACCATCACCACTACATAAATGGCAGGCAGGAGAAAACTGTTCAACAGTGCATATACATCCGGGACAATCACCATGGAACGATGGGCTCTCGCATTTGGAGCAAAAATCGTCTTCATCGTTAGCTGCATCGCTAACTTTATTGCTACCCTCATCCTTACTAAGCCAACACCTTGCACACTTTTGAGGGCTGGGCGCTGAATGGCTAGCTTTATTGCTACCTTCATCACTCTCGCTCTGGTCGTTCAAAGCTGGGCGGAAGAAGGGTGAGAAATACAAGGCACCAACAAATACCCCACATGACTTCTCACCACTATCCGTTACCGTTTCATATCCAAATTCAAATCCTTTGCCGACGGTAGACTGGACGCAGATGTCCAGGTGACCTGGGTTCCGGTTTCTGTTTTTGAATACGTAATAGCTCCTGGATGCGTAATGATAGCCATTTTCGTTTTTGTCAATATGGGCAAAGGAACTGAGCCAGGTGGCAAGATGCTCATAGTTTGAATTAAGCCAACGGAAGTTGGCGGTGTACTGTGTGTCCAAAACGGTAGTATCAAGTAATCGCGGGTATGCACAGACAAACGAATCTGGCTCAGTTCCGGGGATGACCTTACCAATCAGATCGCCAGCCTCTGCTCCAGCGTCGGAAGGCATACACATCAGGACATCGGGACGAGCAGCCTCGAAGATATCTGTCGTTAACTCGCCCGCCTCTTTCATCGTGCCAGAGATGCAACCAGCGCGCATATCCTTGGTACAATAGTCAGCATAAACGTTCAGGGTAGTTGCGAATAATAAAAACAGTGTGGAGAAAAACTTATGCATGAGGGGTTTCATAAGTCACTCTTTTTTCATGGCTAAGGGACAACGGATATAGGCAAAGAGTGAAAAAACGTCAAGTTTTTGCTTATACAATCAAATCGTGATGAACGACAATGGTCATTTAAAAATAGAAAAGGCCTAGCGGGCAGAAAATAGCTTGTCAGACCATCAATGAAACTGAGGGTTAACTTTTGTATAAACGAAAATCAATGGTCGCTCGTTGGTGCCATTCTTTCGCATAATCTCGCCGCTAACAGAGTGCCCTGCTTTTAGGTGACGATGAAACAACTCAAGCCGACCCCGATCAACATAGCCGAGTTTGTTTCCATCCATCTCAATTCGAATAGCATCAGAATCGTGACGATTATCTGGCTCTGGGATAAATTGGACCAATGCACTTACCGCTAGATCATTTGAGCTGATTTCCGATTCATGACGAAACCCTGCCACTTCAGTAACGAACTCAAAGGGTCCGTTTGCATTATCAAAAGGATGAACCAGCTCAAACCCATCATCCGGTAACCGTGCCCCAACATATCCTAGCAGTGTAAAGTCACTCATCTCTGCATCAGGGTTAAGCCCCCTAAGCTCCAGATAACGATAGAAATCGCTACGGTTACGAGGTGGAATTCTACGAGTGAACGCCTCAAGCACCTGGTTTTCATATGAAATGACACCATCCCTGATTCTGAATGCAGGGTGACCCGCAAAACCATGCAAACAGGCCTGCTGAAAGTCCTCAGTGTCTTTAAAGTAGTTGAAAACAATTTTGCCTTCCTTGCGTACCAGCTCGCCCACGACAAAACGTGAACGGTCTCTGCTTTCCAATGCCTGCCATGACAATAGTAAACGCTCAGGCTCAATCAGATGCTCAATATACCTCATTTGCGACTTTCTCCAGATGTTCGAGCAGAATACGCCGTCTCAGAATCGTTAACGTGTATACAAAATCTGCTCTTTCCACAGTCAGTGGCGATTTTATCCTAAAGGTTGTCAATTCGCTAAGTGCCTTTTCCAGAGCATCCTCTCCCCAGCTGAGTCTATCAAGCAACAGAGGAACAATTGCCGGGTACTTATTACAGAAGCGATAAACCCCGTCGATAAGAGGTAATCGACTGTCCTCCTCAAGACTCCATTTCATATGATGTTGCCCTTTTCGGATGTAGGCCCGCAAGCTATTTTCGTCAGTAGTATAATGCCGGATCTTTTTTTCAAACAGCTCATGACCAAGACTGGTACCATTATCAAAAAATGGAGACAGTCTGGCCGATTGCTCGCCGTCATTCCAAATAACTCCCCAGTTTTCCTGATGACGGTCGGTATTCCCAATCAGGGCATCGTAACAAAGACATAAGCCCCAGTATTCTTGCCAGCTATGACTGAGAATTTTTAATTGAGAGAGCAGCCTGGAAAATTTAACAACGGTATCCAGATTGTGTAATCGTCCTTTCTCCCGATCATAGCCTTCAATCAACGATTGCATATGGTCACCACCATGGGTAAATCGTTCCTTTACCTCGGTTGAATAGCCTAAAAACCATTCAATAATGGAGCCTGACTCACCAGTGTCAGAGTTAAGTGCAACAAAAGCAGGAGGAACATCCAGCTTCATTAGTCGACCTATTTTGAATGCAATAATTTCAGCCCAATATTGATCTGGATGTCTTGGTTTTCTTGGATCTTTTGCACTTTTGATAGCCTCTTTGAAGAGATATCTATGGTTTGGCAAACAGAAGTTGTATGGAACAACTGCCGGGCACACTCTCAGGCTTTTATCTCTGGCTCCAACAGGGAAAACTTCATAGTCTTCATGAACGGGCCATTGAGCAATATCTACGATCTGGTCACTGCTCTGGATGACATTCTCTCGATTAATCAACGGATAGCACCACACCAACAAATCAGGGAGTTTTTGATTCTAGTGGTTAACCTGATAAAAATCCTGCTCGCTTTATCTGACATCTTGAAAAACAGGGATCACCCCGACTGGCAACCGATGCCACGATAAAACAATCCCGGCACAGGCAGAGTCTTACAAAACTCTCCCTGTGCCGGGATTTTTCACTTCACAGACAACCAGGTATTATTCTTTCGGCGAATGCCCCAGACCTTCATGGGTGGCATTGAGGAATAGCTCAAACGACTTCCATGGCTACCAATGCTTTTTCAACAGCTCTCTTGCTCAACGACCTGAAGCGTAACAGCAGGAATACCGCCGAAAGCGTCAGGGCCAGCACTAATCCGATCCAGAGACCATGAGGACCCATGGGTTCATCGACAATAAAATCCGTCAGACCCAGGGTATAGCCCAGTGGCAGGGCGATACCCCAGCAGGCAATCAGAATAATGATCATCGGCACCCGGGTATCCTTGTAGCCCCTTAACGCACCATTGGAAGCGACCTGAATCCCATCGGCGTACTGAAACAATGCAGCAAAAATCAACAGTTGGGCAGCCAGTGCTTTAACCGCTGTATTTTGGGTATAAAGTGATGTCAGAACATCGGCAAACGCCCACATAACGGTAGCCGTCAAAGTAGCGGTCAGCAACGTTGAGACAATACCAGCATACCCTGAAAATCTTGCAGCCCGAGGCTCACCGGCCCCCAGAGCCTGACCTACCCGGATGGTGATTCCCATGGACAGACTCAACGGCACCATAAACGCCATGGCAGAGACATTCAATGCGATCTGGTGACCGGCAACGGTCACAGCGCCCAGCTTGCCGATGACTAAAGCAACTGCAGAAAAGATACTGGCTTCAAAAAAGATCGCCAGACCCATGGGGACACCCAGTCTCAGGTGAGCAGCAATATGCCTTATTTCCGGCCATTCAAAGCGGTCGAACAGACTCACTTCAATATGACTTTGATGGAACCGGGTGTGGTAGAACATCAACAGGCACATCACCCAAAAACAAATGGCGGTGGCATAACCACAACCTACGCTGCCCATTTCCGGAAAGCCAAACTTGCCATAAATCAGCACATAATTAACCGGAATGTTAACCAGCAAACCAGCAAAGCTGATGAGCATGGCCGGTTTGGTAATGGAGCGCCCTTCGCAATAGCTGACCATGGTTTGATATAAACAGATACCGGGCACACCCCAGGCTAATGCCCTCAGGTAGGCTTCCGTTTTGGCCGCCATATCGGCATCAACTTCCAGAATAGTGAGCAATGGCATGGGGTTCATCATCAACACCATGCCCACCACGCTTAGCACCAGGGACAGCCACATAGCCTGACGAACCGGTGACGCAATCTGGTCAATTTTTTGGGCACCAAACAGATGGGCGACAGTGGGTGTGGTCGCCATCAGGATACCCCTGACTAACAGATAGAGCGGAATCCAGATACTGGAGCCAATGGCGACCGCGGCCAGATCTTCTGCCGAATATTGACCTGCCATGCTGGTATCCACAAACCCCATACCGGTAGTCGCCAGCTGCGCGCCCAGAATCGGGGCCGATAAATAAATAAGTTCTCTCAGTTCCTTAAAATAGCGTTGGTAGAGTGGTGGGTTGGTTGTCATGGTTTCTCACTTTCAGGATGTGCTTTTACCAAAACTGAACCGGGGTAAAAGTGGAACTATATTACCAGCCACATGACAACGTTTGGTATGGGTAATTTTGTCAGAGACCCATCACATCGCCTTTTAACCACATCTTTGCTACTGTTTGCAGATGCCTGAATTACCTGAAGTTGAAACGACCCGCAGAGGTATTGCGCCTCATATTGTCGGTCAGACCGTATCGGATGTTATTGTTCGCAACCCACGACTGCGCTGGCCGGTTCCGGAACAGTTGCAGCAGCATTTATCCGGACAGGTTATCCGCTCAGTCGCACGGCGGGCGAAATATCTGCTGATCAAAACCGACGCTGGAACCCTGCTGGTGCACCTGGGGATGTCCGGAAGCCTGCGCATATTGACTGAACCGCAGGAACCCCAAAAACACGACCATGTTGATCTGGTTTTCAGTCATGGCATAAGGCTGAGATACACCGACCCGAGAAGGTTTGGAGCCATTCTGTGGATAAACGACGATGTAACAAGCCATGACCTGTTAAGCAAACTCGGCCCGGAACCTCTTGGCGATGAATTCACAGCCCAGAGGCTTTATCTCAAATCCCGGGGAAAAACACAGCCGGTAAAAACCTTTATCATGGACAACCATGTGGTCGTCGGGGTCGGCAACATCTATGCCAATGAAGCCCTGTTCAAAGCAGGCATTCGGCCTGACCGGCCCTGTGGAAAAATTTCCAAAGCCCGCTACGAGCGACTGACCGAAAGCATCAAAGAGACTCTGGCAAAAGCCATTGAGCAAGGCGGCACAACCCTGCGGGATTTTGTCGGGGGTGACGGGAAGCCTGGCTATTTTAAACAGGAACTGGCCGTCTATGGACGCAGGGGAGAACCCTGCATTCATTGCTCAACACCCATAGTAGAAATCCGGCTGGGAAATCGCAGTACCTGCTTCTGTAAAAAATGTCAGCGGTAACCGGCCTTTTGAGGAATGGACATCCCTACTGAAACAAAATAGACTCGCACACGGTTTCAATGTAATTGACGGGTTCCCTCTGTCAATGGCACCCAAACTCCGTTCACCCTGAGCGGAGTCGAAGGGTGCCGGGCACGGTCTTTCTTGTTGGTTCGGAGTCCACATCCTTCGACTCCGCTCAGGATGAACGTAGATTGTTCACATCAAACTCATTGAAATGATGCACTCGCCCCGTTGGTTGGGGTGTCCGGGATGCGTGTTTCCCGGTCAGTTCGAAAAAACAAGCGAACGATGACGATGACAAATGAGACACCAATTGCCCTTACCATTGCCGGATCGGACAGTGGTGGTGGTGCCGGTATACAGGCAGACCTGAAAGCCTTTTCAGCACTGGGCGCTTATGGCTGCAGTGTTATTACCGCCCTGACTGCCCAGAATACTCAGGGCGTGCAGGGTATTTTTGACATTGAACCAGCCTTTATTCGTGCACAGCTGGATTCCGTCTTTTCCGACCTCGCTATCAAAGCCGTAAAAGTGGGTATGTTAAGCCAGCCCCAAGTCATCACTGCGGTTGCCGATACTCTGACTCACCACCGCCCGGCTTACCTGGTGGTTGACCCTGTTATGGTGGCTACCAGCGGTGATGTTCTACTGCAACAGGCTGCCATTGAAACCCTCAAACAATCACTGCTTCCCAAAGCCAGCCTGATTACCCCCAACCTCCATGAAGCAGCGGTGCTGCTGGATCGTCCAATGCCCGAAAACCAGGATCAGATGATTGCTATGGTTGAGCCTCTGCTGGCGCTTGGCTCTCGGGCGGTGCTTCTGAAAGGTGGTCACCTTGGTGGTAATCATGACAAGGCGGTTGATTTTTATCACGACGGCACATCCCTGCACCGACTGGAGTCCAATTGGATAAAAACCAGTAACACCCACGGTACAGGCTGCACACTGTCCTCGGCCATCACCGCCCTGTTAGCCCGTGGTTACACCATGAGCGAAGCCATTCCAGAGGCTAAAAAATACATTGCGCAAGCCATTGCTCACGCCGACAAGCTCAATATTGGTCAGGGTAACGGACCTGTACACCACTTCTACAAAATCTGGTGACCCGGTCTGAATGTTTGATGTTGTAGTAAAAGATGCTGCCCTGGCTTATGGCGACAAGGTTATTTTTAACAACCTTAACCTGACTCTGGCAGGGGGAGAATGGACCTGTCTGCTCGGTGGCAGCGGGGTAGGCAAGACCAGCCTGTTGCGATTGATTGCCGGTTTATCCACAGAACAGTCCGCAGCCTCTGATAAAAACGCTTTAATCACAGCTGGCAGCGTGCTCTGCCAGGATGGCTGTTCCCTGCAGGGTCGTATTGCCTGGATGGCCCAGCAGGATCTTTTGCTGCCCTGGTTCTCAGTGATGGACAATATCACGCTGGGTGAACGGCTCAGAAGTTCTGCTTTTAGTATTCGCTCATGGCTTCCTAGTCGCTCATGGCTTCCTATCCGCTCATGGCTTCCTATTCGCTCATGGCTGCCTAGTCGTAAAAAAGTCCCTGCCGACGCAATAGCAAGAGCCAGACATATTCTCGAACAGGTTGGCCTTGTGGATAAGTCTGAGGAATTACCCCAGAACCTTTCCGGAGGCCAACGACAGCGGGTCGCCCTGGCCAGAACCCTGATGGAAAATCGCCCCCTGGTACTGATGGACGAACCCTTTGGCGCCCTGGACGCCATCACCCGGCTGAACCTTCAGGACCTTGCCTGCGAGCTACTGGCCAATCGAACGGTACTGTTGATCACCCATGACCCTCTGGAAGCCCTGCGGTTGGGCCATCGTATCTATCACCTTCAGGGTCATCCTGCGACACTGACTGAAGCCATTATGCCACCCGGCACCCCACCCAGATCATTGGCAAACAGCACCTTGATGAGCCTGCAGGGTGAACTGCTGGAACGACTCAGACACGAGGGAGCACTAACATGAAATCCTGGCTGCCACTGCTCAAGCCTGTTCTGGTGGTGCTCGGCCTACTGGTCATTTGGGAAACCATTGTCGTACTGTTCTCGATGCCGGACTATATATTACCGGGCCCACGGGCAGTACTGATCAGTATGTACGACAATGCTTCTTTACTGTGGGAGCACACGCTGGTCACCCTGACAGAAATGCTGCTGGGTCTGGTTCTGGGGGTTTTGCTGGGCATTATGCTGGCTATGATACTGGTCTATTTTGTTGCCCTTCGCCCCTGGCTGCTCCCACTGTTGCTGATCACTCAGGCGGTTCCGGTCTTTGCCCTGGCTCCCATACTGATGCTCTGGTTTGGCTACGGTCTGGCGTCCAAAGTGGTCATGACGATTCTGGTGATTTTCTTCCCGGTCGCCACCTGCTGCTATGACGGCCTGCGCCATACCCACCAGGGCTGGCTGGACATGGCCAGAACCATGGGTGGCAACCGCTTTTCCGTACTCCGTCATATCCGCTGGCCCGCCGCCCTTCCTGCCCTGGCTTCGGGCTTGAGGGTGGCGGTGGTTGTGGCTCCCATAGGGGCGGTGGTCGGTGAATGGGTAGGCTCCAGCGCCGGACTGGGCTATCTGATGTTGCAGGCTAATGCCCGTCTCTGGGTAGACCAGATGTTTGCCGCTCTGACGGTACTGGCTTGCTGTTCGGTCGGTCTCTATTTCATAACCGATCTGGCCTTGAAAAAACTGATCCCCTGGCAACCTGCCACCTGACTCTGCTGAGGATTCATAACCTTGCTCGTACAAAAACGATTCATAAAAACATTCAGAAAAGCCTGTGTCCTGCTGTCACTGTTGCTGGCCAGCTCACTGTCCTGGGCCCAGTCTAATAACCAGTCTAATAAAGAGCTGAACCTGATGCTGGAGTGGTTCGTCAACCCGGATCATGGGCCCATTGTGATTGCCCAGCAAAACGGCTACTTCAGGGATCAGGGATTAACCGTCAACATCCAGGAGCCTGCTGACCCTAACCTGCCTCCCAAGCTGGTGGCTGCTGGTGATGTTGACCTTGCTGTCTATTACCAGCCCAGCCTGATCCGTGGTGTTGCCAATGGTCTGCCCCTGGCCTGGGCAGGCACTCTGATTGCAACGCCCCTGGATGGATTGATTGTCCTGAAAGAGGGTCCGATCAAATCCCTGAAAGATATGAAAGGGAAAACCATTGGCCTGAATATCGGCGGCAATGAAAACGCCATTCTGGACACCCTGTTCAAGCCTTATGGTTTTTCTTCAAAAGACATCAAAATGGTGAATGTTGGCTGGAACCTGTCTTCTTCCCTGATGTCAGGCCGCGTTGATGCCATTATGGGAGCTTACCGGAACTTTGAGCTGAACCAGCTGGCCATTGAGGGCCGACAGGGCAAAATGTTCTATTACGAAGAGAATGGTATCCCGCCCTACGATGAGCTGATCTTTATTGCCAACAGCAAGACCAATGATAAGGAAATGATCAGGAAATTCCTGCGGGCCATTGAGCTGGGCACTCAGTTTATTGTTAATAATCCGCAAGAGTCCTGGGAAATTTTCAGGGATTACAGCCCTAAGAAACTGGATAATGAGCTTAATAAACGTGCATGGTTTGATACCGTGTCACGTTTTGCCCTCAGACCGTCTGCCAGAGACACAGGGCGCTATGATCGTTTTGCCAGATTCCTTAAAGACCATGGCGGTCTGGAAAATATTCCACCCGCCAAAGACTATCTGCTGAATCTTTGATGGGCATTTGGCAGGGAAAGCAGCTTAAGGACAGCGGCTTTGCCTGCCAGGTGACAAAAAATAAATCAGAGTTCGTCGTGATTCGGTGGTGGAATTATCGGCATCTCCTTGATCTGTTCCAGTGACTGCAGTCGAGTTTTAATAGCTCTGCTTTGTTCAAATGCCTTATTTATTGGAATGTATTCTTCAAAGATAAATTCCTTAGGTTTAGCTTCTACAATTCTGGTCATAGATAAACCATTAAACGGTTTTGTAATGACGGGTGGGAGTGAAAAATTATCTACATCAACGCCATTGTGATTAAGTTCAAGGATGATTTTGTCCTTATTGTCTCTGAGAAAAAACCATATACCAGAAGCAGCGACTCCTTTTTCTTGTCCCGGGAATTCTAAAACCACATCGTATCTGCCGTATACTATGTCGTTACTGCAGAAGTCACCATAATCTGGAACAGTAAACTCTATCCGTCCAGTATAGTGATGAGGTGGGTGATAGGTTATATAGGTATTATGAGGCACGTTATCTTTAATAAGCCAAGTGCCTATTATTCGTTTTTCCACATCAATGGCATGTAAATGGGTATAAGACAGAAGCAGTATTATGCAAGCCGCATATTTAAATTTCATGGTCAAGTTCCTGGTAGCCAAAAATTGCACAGATCAATGAATATAGGCTAGGTTTCAGGAATGCCTGACAAAAAATTCCGGGGGACAGCGCTGTCGTGCAGCCCTTCACTCGTACACGGTTTCAATGAGTTTGATGTGAATAATCTACGTTCATCCTGAGCGCCCTTCGACTCCGCTCAGGATGCACGGTCGAAGGATGTGGGCTCCGAACCAACAATAAAGATCGTGCCCGGCACCCTTCGACTCCGCTCAGGGTGAACGGAGTTTGGGTGCCATTTATAATCTGGTGCGTGGTAACGAGGAGTGTACGGATATCAGAGCTTGGCTGCACTAGTCTGCTGCTTAATACGCTGGCTGAAGGTCCTTGTCCAAAACCCTGAGCAGGCCGGTTAACGATCGAATCTCATAATCGGGTCTGCGATCACCGTCAAACACCTTATCAGCAGGGTTAAACCAGACGGTGCCAATCCCCAATGCTCCGGCACCTGCGACATCGGCTTTCAGGCAATCTCCCACATGAAGAGTCTCAGCCGGTGTCACCCCGGCACGTTCCATGGCTTTCAGGAACAGAGTCGGCTCTGGTTTTTGACTGTTGTAATCTTCTGCTTTGAGAGCAAAATCGAAAAATTCACTGACCGATAATTTCCCGACATCGACATTGCCATTGGTGATGGCAGCCAGTGTATAGTCCGCTGACAGATGAGCAAGGACCGGCTGAACCTCCGGAAAACACTTCACATCATGACGCCACTCCATAAACTCCCGCATCAGGTCGCCGGCAATTTCTTCAGCTCTTGATTCCGGGCAATCACAGTGTTGCAGAACCTTCTGCAAAGAAACCCGGCGCAATTCCGTGATCTGATATTTAAGTTCCGGATGATCTTCCAACAGCCTGACCCGATACTCGAACACTTCTTTGGGGTTCATTCTAGCGTGGGTTTCTGGCCAGTACTCACAGAGTTTTTTCCAGGCTTTCTGTTCTGCCCGAATCAGCACTGGCATGTTTTCCCAAAGCGTGTCGTCCAGATCGAAGGTAATCAGCTTTATCATTATTGTTTCCTTTTGGGTTCCTTTATTCCTGGCGGTTCCTGATCTTCGGTAACTCTCTGTGCTCTCGGATGAGCCTTATCATATACGTCGGCCAGATGCTGAAAATCAAGATGGGTATATATCTGGGTGGTGCTGATATCACTGTGCCCCAGCAGCTCCTGAACCGCCCTGAGATCGCCACTGGACTCCAGCAGATGACTGGCAAAAGAGTGTCTCAACAGGTGAGGGTGCATACGCCCTGAGAGACCCGCCTCTCTGGAAAGCTGGCTGACACGGTTTTGCACCTGGCGGGGACTGATGCGATGGCCCCGCTTTGAGAGAAACAGAGCCTGAGTCTCTTTTTTCGACTCTTTTTGAAGAAACGTCACCCTGACGGACAACCATTTTTTGATAGCTTCACGAGCCTTTCGACCCACCGGCAACAACCGTTCTTTTCGACCCTTGCCCAGAACTTGCACCTGCCTGAACTCATCCCGGAAACTGTCGAGATTTAAGCCAACCAGTTCCGAAAGTCGCAGCCCCGAGGAATAGAACAGTTCCAGGATCGCCAGATCCCTGATCACTAACGGGTCATCGTCCTCCTGATCAAGCAGCGTTGTCAGTTGATCGGCATCCATGGTGACCGGTAACTTTCTGCCCACCTTGGGTGCAGTGACTCTCTGGGCAGGGTTATCTTCGACCTTTCCCTGACGGTTAAGATAACGGTAAAAACTACGAACCGATGAAAGCAGACGATGCAGGCTCTTCTGTCCAAGACCACTACCGTGTGGCTTTGCCAGGTGCAGCCCTGCCAGCCACGCCCGGAGCTGACGCTCTTCCAACTTTTGCCACTGAGTTATGCCCAATGTCTCGACCTGCTTCAGTAATTTACTCAGGTCTCGCTGATAGGCCGAGCAGGTGTGAGCAGAGCTGTTTTTTTCAAACTTCAGATAATTGAGAAAAGCATCAATATCCTGTTGCAGGAAGGACATGACAGAACCTTTGTTGATAGCGTTTGTTCATCATTCACCAATGCCTGCTTCCGTGCAACATAGCAATTCAGCAATTTTTGGCTATGCTCTTTCTCTACTACGAATAATAACAGCGACCCATTATGCACCTTTGCTTTTCTGGCACGGATTGCTCTAGCGCTTTTATCAGACAAAGAAGAAGAGAGCGGGTTGGTACCATGGACACATGTTATGTGGCGAGATTTGAATGCAGTTTTACCGCTTATTAATAACCTTTATCCTTTCGCTATCAGCTATGGCGTTTGTGGCATTATGTCATTCTTCAACCCTTATTGACTGGCATAATCCCGATGGGCACAAGGTTCGGATTGAAATCAATGAGGGTTCAGACCTTCAGGGTGTAACTCAGTGGCAGCTGAGCTTACTGCTGCCGGAAGGTTTCAATACCCGAAACAGCACCCTTTGCTTTACGGCACCCGTGGAGCCAGCAGATTCGAGCAGTATCCCACTGTCCGTCACCCATGAACCCGGCGAGTATTGTTATCAATTAGTGATACCGACAAAGGAACAATCACTCGTTATCCAACCGGCCTCCAAAAATGGCACGATGGTTCGGTTGAAATCCATAACGGCAGACAGACCCGAGCTGGCTTCCGTCACCACCGACCCACTTCTGAACGGTAAGCCCAACGCCACGCCACTGACCCTTCTGGCCTTCCCCGACAACATCACTGACAGTGGGCTGGACACCGGTCGCAATAACACCCTGCCATTGACCGGAGGCAAGCTCTCTGGCAATGTCGATTTTCCCGGTGTCGGCAATGGCGGCTTCTTTTATTTGCCTCCCCCTCCCCCCTGGAGAGGTGGCGGCGGGAGGCCATCGGGATTATTTGAAATTGACCTGGTTATCCTGCAACCCGTCATCTCCTGGCTGATGTCCATCGGTAAGGATTCTGTCTCGTTTGAAGCACAACCGTCCCCGGCACGTTTGCAAATCACCCGTGTTAATGCCGATGGCTCTGCCAGTGAAGCCGTTATACCTGTTGGCTGGCTGGACTTTCTGAACAATGAACAACTGACCAATGTTCATTTCTGGAACATCCTGTTCCAGCGTGCTGCCACTTCCTGCCCAGCCACCGAAAGCCTTCAGTGGCAACTGAGCTGTTTAAAACTGTTTCTGGAACGCACAGCTTTGAAGACAGATCCATCCGATAGCCTGGAGGCAGGCAATAGCTATGGAAACCCCTCTAGCAGTGCACCGGACAATCAACCGGAGGGCGAACATGACCATAATCAGGAGCAAAGTGATGAACCTGAAGGTCAGGAGAGCCAACCACCAGCAGAAAGCAATGAGGGTAATGAAGAGGGCAATGAAGAAGGCAATGAAGAAGACAATAACGGAAAAGACGACAATGGAGAGGGAGCTGAAAACAACACCACAACTCAAAACCTTCAGGAACTTGCCAACCAGCTTATTACCATCATTGAAAAGGACAATCACCATGCTGCATTTGAGCTCAAGGATATTCTGGAAAAGCTGGATATGCCTGAGCGTTTGCAGGTTCTGGAAACAATAGGCACGAATGCCAGGGGTAACCCTGTCACGCCTCTTGAGGCGGTGCTGGAACTGCCTGCTTTCAAAGAGATTTCAGTCCGCAACCTGTTTATTGAGAAGATGATACTCGCCATAAGCCGCAAAAGAGATTTGAATAACCCTGACATTTTTTCTGGACTCCAACGGGTCATTTCAACTGACCAGACAATGCCCGAAGCGGGCGACAAAAACCTGAGGATTTTGTACAGGATTGTTCGGGACATCATTGATAAAATCAATCCATCTGACCAACAGCCATCCATAAGACAATTTGAAAAAAGCTGCTTTGCTGAGTACTTTGCTCACTTGTTCCTGATCTATTCAAACCCACTTGTACTGATTCGTAATCTGCTGGGAGAAATATCAGATGTGGGCATGAGGTGCGAAGTTATGATGAATATACGATCCGTATCATTTCCCGAGCGTTTTTTTGATACCTATATATATAACCACCACCCATCGTTTAATGAATTAGAAGTTTTCAGAAGAGAACTGTTTCATCAGGTAATTGCCTTCTTGCCACTACCAGAGATTTCAATTCAGGAGCATTCACTGGAAGAACCTTTAATCAATGACAGTGGTATGGCCTCCGACCAAACCATTACCACCGACGACTCCATACAGCACATTGATATCAGCCGCAGCACCAATAACAGCCACAGCGCCAATAACGACCACAGCGCCTCTGCTGACCCAGCCAACAATAGATACTTGCTGCTGGGCGCAAGACCAAAAAATCCTCTCCCTACTGACCAGTCAAATGACGATTCTCAAAATCAATTATGGACAGAACCCCCTTATAGTGATTATCCAACTCACAGGGCACAAGATCGATCCGACTCGGAAGAGTCAGAGTCAGAGTCAGGGCTATATCTGGATTTCCTGGGAAGACATTCCATCGATGCTTCTTTCCTGGCTCAACCACCTTATCCACAAGCCACTTTGCCTCCCCAGACCAGCGATACCCCGGAACTGGCTTCGCCGCCCCCCGTGATCACCCAGGAAAATACATTGAGTACAGACTACGGTCTCGACAACCATCTAGCCCAAAGCTTGAAACGGTTAGAGCAAGTCCAAGACAGGTTCTGCGAGCTGATCACAAAGACTGAACTGAAAAAAAGTCAACAGGCAGGAAGACGATGGAAAGAAGATTTCATTCAAGAATTAGTATCAGAGAATGAAAGGTTACAAGACCGCGTGAAGGCTTTGGAAGTTCAAAACCAAAACTTGACTGCGCAGTTTGCAAGTCGGGCCGAGGGACACCAAGGGGAAGCAATGAGCCTCCCGGTGGCGCATATCAATAACACAGCGTATTACCCGCTAACAAGCACCGACAATGGGGAGACAGTCCCATGGGATGCGCCGTGGGATGCGCAGGCAAGCCCATCTAACGTCTATGCAGAAGCACCATCATCAGTTTTCGATACTATCGTCGGAGAGTATCAACCGATGGCTGCTGCAGCCAGTCCGTCAATGCCAAACAATGGCGCAATGGGTCGTCTTGATAACTATCACCCGATCACCGAAAACCAGCAGGAAGTCAGTGAGAATGGGCAGATAGAGCCAGTGCGGTACCCTGTGCAGGAAAGCCCAGCACAGTTATGCGGTCATTACCACAGGCGCTGCTATGTCGGTTTTAACTGCTGTGAAAGGTTTTTCCCATGCCATAGATGTCACAACGAATACAAAGACGACAGTGGTGAAAACCCGTGTAAAACAGACCTTAGGGCTAAAGATGCAACAAAGCTCAGATGTTCTGTATGTGAACATGAGAGCAAAATGAATGAAGACTCCCAGACATGCCCAAACTGCAATGCAGAAATGTCGGAATATTTCTGCGCACTATGCAAACACTTCACCTCAAGAGAGATGAGCCCATTCCACTGCGATAAATGCGGTATTTGCAGAATACACTCGGATAAGTCCTATCACTGTGATGTTTGCAATGTCTGTCTGGATAAAAGACTGGAAGGCAATCACAAATGCCGACCTGATTCAGGGCACGATCCGTGCGGCATTTGCCTGGAAGATGCCTTCAGCGGCTGCCAGATATTGCCCTGCTCCCACAAAGTTCACAAGGACTGTGCTATCGCGATGATTCAAAACGGGATTAGAAGCTGTCCTGTTTGCAGACACCCTCTATATCAACCTTTAAACGACGATTAACCGTCTGACCGGGTTGAGTTCAGACAAAGAGGCTGAGGTAGGTGTTATTTGGCACACGTTGTATAGCGAGATTTCAATGCAGTTTTACCGTTTATTGATAACATTGGTTCTTTCGCTATTAACGATGACGTTTGTACCATTATGCCTTTCTTCAACCATCGTTGATCGTCATCATCCCGATGAGCGCAAGCTTCGGATTGAAATCAATGATGGGAAAACAGGCAATAACACCCTGACATTGACCGGAGGGCAGCCCGCTGGCAACGCCGATTTTCCCGGTGTCGGCAACGGCGGCTTTTTCTATTCCCCTCCTCCGCCCTGGGGAGGTGGAGGCGGCAGGCCATCGGGATTGTTCGAAATTGACCTGACTATTCTGCAACCCGTTATCTCATGGCTGATGTCCATAGGTAAAGGTTCTGTCTCGTTTGAGGAGCAGCAATCCCCGACACGTTTGCAAATCAGCCGTGTTAATGCCGATGGCTCTGCCAGCGAAGCAGCTATACCCCTTGACTGGCTTAACCTCCTGGATAGTGAACAACTGAGCGATGTTGATTTCTGGGACACTCTCCTCCAGCGTGCCGCCACTCATTGCCCGGCCAGCGACAGCCTTCAGGCAGCTAATGAGGATGGCCAACCCTCTGGCAGCAGACCCACAGGATCGAATGACGCAACTAACCAGCATCAAAAGAAAAAAAGAGAAGCATCTGAAAATCGGCAGAACAAATCACCGGGAGAAGGCAATGATAGTAGCGGGGATGGCAATAACAGAAAAGACGACAATGGAAGGCAGAGTAAAAATAATGCTTTAACTCAGAACCTTCAGGTACTTGCCAACGAGCTTTTAGCCATTATTGAAAGCGACGATCCCAACGCCGCTGTTAAATTCAGGGAAATGCTGGATAAGCTGGAAGTGCACCAACGTGTGCAGGTTCTGGAAACAAAAGGCACAAACGTCAGCGGCAATACTATTACTCCTCTTGAGGCGATATTGGCACTGCCGCGTTCTTCCCATGAGCACTCAACACGCAACCAATTTATCAAGCATCTGATAAAATCCGCTGGCTACCGCTACATTATGGTTTCTCGTGAACTCCCGATGATTTTGTCTAAGATTCTTCAGGACATAATCCACAAGGTCAATGAATCTGATCAACAGCCACCCATAGGACATTTTGAAAAATGTTGCTTTGCTGAATACTTTATTGAATTGCTCATGAATTCTTCAAACCCGGTTGAGCGTATTCGCCGTCTATTAGAACAAATACCAGATTTAGCCATAAGGAATGAGATTATAAATGATGCACAATCATTGATATTTCCCAACTCTTTTGTGGATACCGTTGTTCTATTTGGTCAGCGCCCATCGTTCCGTGAATTAATGCGCTTATCAGAGGAAGTGCGTATACAGGCGCAATACGGTGCCTCTGAAGCCACAGATGATTACATGGCTATCAATGCTTTCGGCGACAATGCACTGCGTGTGGATAAAGAAGAACCTAAAGACATTATTAGTGCAGAGTGCACGATATGTCAGGAGCAGTTTGTACGCACGTCAAATATAGTGAAAACGCCCTGCAATCACCTTTATCACGTAGATTGCTTAAATCAGTGGCTCAAAAAAAGGAAGCGTGATGATGCAACTAGAAATTGTCCTACATGCCGTACAGAATTATATGCCTTTAGTAAAAAACTTAACGACTTTAACAAACTATTGAAAAAATACGACGGTTATCATTCTTTAGCTATTGCAAAAAAAGCAGTTAATGATTGGAAGAAAGCAGAAACAAGTCATGAAGCCTTGTACCACTTTGTCCAATTTTGCCGACATACCAGCCAGGCATCTGATGATTCACAGTTTGTAAAACTCTTGCGACGCATCTTTCATCCCGTGACAAAAGCCGAGATCCGTCATCACGATACGATCAACTCAGCCACCTTCAGCGCCAATAACCACCGTGTGGTGACCGCCAGTGACGATGGCACTGCGAAAATCTATGTCTGTCAGTCCGATGGATCATGGAAGAAAGAACTCACCATTCGCCACGATGATTGGGTCACATTAGCCAGCTTCAGCGCCGATAGTCGCCGTGTGTTGACCGCCAGTAACGATGGGACAGCAAAAATCCATTTTCGGAAGGAGAATGGATCATGGCAAGAAGAAATCACTATCCGCCACCATGGGCCCATTCATTCAGCCAGCTTCAGCGCCGACAATAGCCGTGTGTTGACCGCCAGTAGCGATGGGACAGCAAAAATCCATGTTCAGAAGGAGAGTGGATCATGGGAAGAAGCATTCACCATCAACCATGAGGATTCGATCTATTTAGTCAGCTTCAGTGCTGATGGCAGTCATGTGGTGACTGTCAGCAAAGATAACGTGGTAAAAATCACGGGCAAATCAGCCGATGGATCATGGCAAGTAAAAACCATCGCTGTCCATAAAGCCCATGTCAACTCAGCCATCTTTAGCCCCAATAACCGCTATGTGGTGACCGCCAGTGACGATGGTACGGCAAAAATTATTGGTCAGAAAGACGACAAGTCATGGGAAGAAGAATGCACCATTGGCCACATTGAAACCGATGGTTGGATCATATCAGCCGCCTTCAGCCCCGATAGCCGACATGTGGTAACTGTCAGCTCGGATTACCTGGTTAAAATCATCGGTAAACGGGCCGACGGATCATGGGGAGTAAAAGCCATCATTACCCACAGTGATCGGGTCCACACGGTTACCTTCAGTCCCGATAGCCACCATGTGGTGACCGCCAGTTTCGACCAACAGGAAAAAATCTACGGCGAAAAGAGCGATGCATTATGGGAAGAAGAAATCACTATCCGTCACAATCGTCTGGGCTTCTCAACCACCTTCAGTCCCAATAGCCGACATGCAATAACCACCAGTGATGATGGAACGGCAAAAACCCTTAGCTATAAGAGTCATGGATCATGGGAAGAAGGATTCACTATCGATCATCCTGGTCCGCTCACTTCAGTCATCTTCAGTGCCGATGGCCGCTTTGTGATGACCTTTGGTTTTGACGGTATCGCGAAGCTCACTCAAGTGAAGGGCGATGGACCATGGGAAGAAATGACTATCCGCCACCCCAATGCAATCCGCTCAGCGAGCTTCAGCGCCGATAGCCGCTTTGTGCTGACTCAAAGTTTTTTGGGAAAACGTCGTAAGCTCAGCAGCATTGTGAAAATTACTGAACTTTGGAAGGAAGAATAATTGATGTTTCAGAACTCAAGGTGCAGTTTTGTTCTTTCCCTGCTGGCTATGATGCTAGCTATGATGCTAGCTATGATGATTGCGCCGTTATGCTATTCCTCAACCCTTATTGACCGTCATCATCCCGATGGGCGCAAGTTTCGGATTGAAATCAATGATGAGAAAACCCGGAACAACACCCTGACAGTGACAGGAGGCCAGCCCGCTGGCAACACCGATTTTCCCAGTGTCGGCAACGGAGACAACGGAGGCAACGGCGGCTTCTTTTATTCGCCTCCTCCTCCCTGGGGAGGTGGAGGCGGCAGGCCGTCGGGATTGTTCGAAATTGACCTGACTCTTCTGCAACCCGTCATCAACTGGCTGATGTCCATAGGTAAGGGTTCTGGCGATGGCCGACAGGCAGCTAATGAGGATGGTCAACCCTCTGGCAGCAGAACTAATGCAGGATCAAATGACGCAACTAACCACCAGGAAAAAAGAGAAGCACCTGAAAATCGGGAGAACCAATCACCGGGAGAAGGCAATGGTAGCAACGGGGATGGCAATAACAGAAAAGACGACAATGGCGAGGAAAGTAACAATAATGCTTCGACTCAAGACCTTCAGGTACTTGCCAATCAGCTTTTAGCCATCATTGCAAGCGACGATCCCAATGCCGCTGTTAAATTCAGGAAGATGTTGGATAAGCTGGACATGCTCCAGCGCTTGCAGGTTCTGGAAACAAAAGGCAAAAATATCAGTGGCAGTACAGTCACGCCTCTTGAGGCGATATTGGCACTGCCGCGTTCTTCTCATGGGCCCTCAACACGCAACCGATTTATCAAGCAGCTGATAGCAGCCGCTGGCAACAGCTACCCGATGATTTGGTCTGACAACAACCACCTGATGATTTTGTATAAGATTGTTCTGGACATAACCCACAAGGTCAATGAATCTCACCAACAGCCACCCATAGGACGTTTTGAAAAACGTTGCTTTACTGAGTACTTCATTCAATTATTCCTGCTTGATTCACACCCGGTTGAGCGCATTCGCAATCTATTAGAAGAAATATCAGATTTAGCCATAAGGAATGAGATTATAAATGATACAAAATCATTGAAATTCTCCAGCTCTTTTCTGGATATCTTGACACAATCTAACCAGCACCCCTCGTTCCATGAATTATTACGCTTATCAAATGAACTGCGTATGCAAAATGATTACATAGCAATCACTTCTTTTCGCGATAATGCACTGCGTGTGGATAAACAAGAACCCAGTCAAATTATTGGTGCAGAGTGCCCGATATGTAGAGATCTGTTTGTACACTCGTCAAATATAGTGAAAGCGCCCTGTAATCACCTTTATCACGTTAATTGTTTAAATCAGTGGCTCAAAAGAAGGAGGCAGAATCGTGCAATTCAAGATTGTCCTACCTGTCGTACACAATTAAATGGCTTAATCATAAAACTTAACGACTTTAACAAACTATTGATAAAATACGACGGTCGTCATTCTTTAGCTATTGCAGAAAGAGCAGTTAAGGAATGGAATAAAGCAGAAACAAGTCATGAAACCTTGTACCATTTTGTCCAATTTTGCCGACATAACAGCCTGCTGCCATCTGATGACTCAAAGTTTGTAAAACTCTTGCGAACCATCATTCATCCCGTGATAAAAGCCAGGATCCGGCATAACGACAGGATCAACTCAGCCGTCTTCAGCACCAATAACCACCATGTGGTGACCGCCAGTAACGACGGCACTGTGAAAATCCATAGCGATGAGACTGATGGATCGTGGAGGGAAGAGTTCACTTTCCACCACGATGGTGCGGTCAAATTAGCCAGCTTCAGTGCTGATAGTCGCCGTGTGTTGACCGCCAGTAAAGATGGGACAGCAAAAATCCATGTTCGGAAAGAGGATGGGTCATGGCAAGAAGAAATGACCATCAGCCATGTTGATGCGATCCATATAGCCGACTTCAGCACCGATAGTCGCCGTGTGTTGACCGTCAGTAACAATGGGTCAGCAAAAGTCCATGGTCAGAAGGAAGATGGATCATGGAAAGAAGAAGTGATCATCAGCCATAATGGTCCGATCGTTTTAGCCAGCTTCAGTGCTGATGGTAACCATGTGGTGACTGTCGGCGTAGATGACCAGGTGAAAATCACGGGCGCATCTGCCGATGGATCATGGCAAGTAAAATTTAGCGTTATCCATCAGAGCTTTGTCAAATCAGCCGAATTCAGCCCCGATAGCCGCTATCTGGTGACCGCCAGTGACGATTGCACAGCAAAAATCATTGGCCAGAAAGACGATGGATCATGGGAAGAAGAATACATTATCAGCGATATCGGATCAGCCGAATTCAGCCCCGATAGCCGACATGTGCTGACTGTCTGCGTGAGTGATTACCTGGTTAAAATCATTGGTAAACGGGTCGACGGATCATGGGGAGTGAAAGGCATCATTTCTCATAGTGATGAGATCGACACAGCCGACTTCAGTCCTGATAGCCACCATGTGGTGACTGCCAGTGGTGACCAACAGGCAAAAATCTACGGCGAAAAGACCGATGCATCATGGGAAGAAGAAATCACTATCCAGCACAATAGTTTGATCTTCATAGCCATCTTCAGTCCCGATAGCCAACATGCAGTAATCACCAGTAGTGATGGAACGGCAAAAATCCATAACCTCAAGAATGATGGATCATGGGAAGAGGGGCGCACTATCCATGATATACATCGGCCCTCTGACGCCAGATTCAGTGCCGATAGTCGCTTTATGATGACCTTTGGGCGTGGTATCGCGCAAATCAATGACCTGAATGGCGCTAACAAAATC
Organism: Endozoicomonas sp. 4G; assembly: GCF_023822025.1. Classification (NCBI taxonomy): domain Bacteria; kingdom Pseudomonadati; phylum Pseudomonadota; class Gammaproteobacteria; order Oceanospirillales; family Endozoicomonadaceae; genus Endozoicomonas; species Endozoicomonas sp. 4G. Next base: position 4,739,581 of record NZ_CP082909.1, read on the forward strand.
ACTATCCGCCACCGCTCTCCAATCTACTCAGCCAGCTTCAGCGCCAATAGCCGCTTTGTACTGACCCAAAGTGGTTTGCCAGTATCTGATGGTGTCGGCGACGTTGTGAAAATTACTGAACTATGGAAGGAAGAGTAGTCCCTGAAATTCTTGGCTATTCTCTGATGCACTACGAATAATGAGATTCACCCATGGCGTTCCTTTATTTTTCAAGAACAAATATTCAACACGGATTGTTCTGGCGTTTCCTGGCAAACAAGAAGGGTGTGATGGGTATTTTTATTCTTTTCCTGCTGGCTATGATGCTAGCTATGATGATTGCGCCATTATGCTATTCCTCAACCCTTATTGACCGTCATCATCCCGATGGGCGCACGTTTCGGATTGAAATCAATGATGAGAAAACTCGGAATAACACTCTGACAGTGACAGGAGGCAAGCCCGCTGGCAACGCTGATTTTCCCAGTGTCGGCAACGGAGACAACGGAGGCAACGGAGGCTTTTTCTATTCCCCTCCTCCTCCCTGGGGAGGTGGAGGCGGCAGGCCGTCGGGATTGTTCGAAATTGACCTGACTCTTCTGCAACCCGTCATCAACTGGCTGATGTCCATAGGTAAGGGTTCTGGCGATGGCCGACAGGCAGCTAATGAGGATGGTCAACCCTCTGGCAGCAGAACTAATGCAGGATCAAATGACGCAACTAACCACCAGGAAAAAAGAGAAGCACCTGAAAATCGGGAGAACCAATCACCGGGAGAAGGCAATAATAGCAGCGGCGATGGCAATAACAGAAAAGACGACAATGGCAGGCAGAGTGAAAATAATGCTTCGACTCAGGATCTTGAGCCACTTGCCAACCAGCTTTTAGCCATCATTGAAAGCGACGATCCCAACGCCGTTTTTGAATTCAGGGAAAGGCTGGATAAGCTGAACATGCGTCAGCGTTTGCAGGTTCTCGAAACAAAAGGCACAAACATCAGGGGCAGAACGGTCACGCCTCTTGAGGCGATATTGGCACTGCCGCGCTCTTACCACGAGCACTCAACACGCAACCGATTTATCGAGCAGCTGATAGAAGCCGCTGGCTACGATTACCTGATGATTTTTTATGGCAACAAACTCCAGATGATTTCATATAAGATTGTTCAGGACATAATCCACAAGGTCAATCAATCTCACCAACAGCCACCCATAGGACATTTTGAAAAACGTTGCATTACGGAGTACTTGACTCAATTGCTCCTGATTCATTCAAACCCGGTTAAGCGTATTCGCAACCTGTTAGAAGAAATATCAGATTCAGCCATAAAGAATGAGATTATAAATGATGCACAATCACTGATATTTCCCAACTCTTTTCTGGATACCCTGGCACGATATGAAATGCACCCATCGTTCCATGAATTAATGCGCTTATCAGATGAACTGCGTATACAGGTGCAATACGGTGCCTCTGAAACCATAGATGATTACATCGCTATCACTTCTTTCATCGACAATGCACTGCGTGTGGATAAAGAAGAACCCACAGGCATTATTGGTGCAGAGTGCACGATATGTAAGGAGCAGTTTGTACGCACGTCAAATATAGTGAAAACACCCTGTAATCACCTTTATCACGTAGATTGTTTACATCAGTGGCTCAAAAATAGAGAGCAGCATCGTTCAATTAGAAATTGCCCTACCTGCCGTACAGAATTAAACGACTTAAGTAAAAAACTTGACGACTTCAGTAAAAAACGTAACGACTTTCTTATAAAACTTAACGACTTTAACAAACTATTAAGAAAATACGGCGGTTATCTTTCTTTAGCTATTGCAAAAAGAGCAGTTAATGAATGGAATAAAGCAGAAACAAGTTATGAAGCCTTGTGCCATTTTGTCCAGTTTTGCCGACACAACAGCCAGGCATCTGATGATTCACAGTTTGTAAAACTCTTGCGAGGCATCCTTCATCCCGTAACAAAAGCCGAGATCCGTCACGACCTTTTGGTCAGCTCAACCACCTTCAGCGACAATAACCACCTTGTGGTGAGCGCCAGCTACGATGGCACTGCGAAAATCTATGGCTATCAGTCCGATGGTTCATGGAAGGAAGAACTCACTATTCACCACGATGATGAGGTCAAATTAGCCAGCTTCAGCGCCGATAGTCGTCGTGTGTTGACCGCCAGTAAGGATGGGACAGCAAAAATCTATGTTCAGAAGGAAGGTGGATCATGGCAAGAAGAAATCATTATCCGCCACCATGGGCCCATTCATTCAGCCAGCTTCAGCACCGATAGTAGCCGTGTGTTGACCACCAGTGACGATGGCACAGCAAAAATCCATATTCAGAAGGAGGATGGATCATGGGAAGAAGAAGGAATCATCAACCATGATGGTTCGATCTATTTAGCCAGCTTCAGTGCCGATGGTAGCCATGTGGTGACTGTCAGCAAAGATAAAGTGGTAAAAATCACGGGCAAATCAGCCCATGGATCATGGCAATTAAAAATCATCGTTTCCCATAAGCGCCGTGTCAACTCAGCCATCTTTAGCCCCGATAACCGCTATGTGGTGACCGCCAGTGACGATGGCACGGCAAACATCATTGCCCAAAAAGACGATGAATCATGGGAAGAAGAACTCACCATTAGCCACATTCGCACCCATGGTGAGATCATATCAGCCGCCTTCAGCCCGGATAGTCGACATGTCCTGACTATCGGCGAGGATGGCCTGGCTAAAATCATTGGTAAACAGGCCGACGGATCATGGCTGGTAAAAGCCATCATTACCCATAGTGATAGAGTCCGCTCCGCTACTTTCAGTCCCGATAGCCACCTTGTGGTGACCTCCAGTTACGACAAACAGGCAAAAATCTACGGCGAAAAGAGCGATACATTATGGGAAGAAGAAATCACTATCGGTCACGATCGTCGGGTCTTCTCAGCCACCTTCAGTCCCGATAGCCAACATGCAGTAACCAGCGGTGATAATGGAACGGCAAAAATCTATAGCCACAAGAAGGATGGATCATGGGAAGAAGTATTCACTATCCGTCATTTTCATGGTCGTCGGGTCATTTCAGCCACCTTCAGTGCCGATGGCCGTTTTGTGATGACCTTTGGTTTTGGTGGTATCGCAAAAATCACCCAACTGAAGGATGATGGATCATGGGAAGAAGCAATCACTATCCGCAGCCCCAATACAATCCTCTCAGCCAGCTTCAGCGCCGATAGCCGCTTTGTGCTGACCCAAAGTTTTTTTAGAGCATTTAGTAGTGATTTCAGCAACATTGTGAAAATTACTGAACTATGGAAAGAAGAGTAACTCCACCAGCACTCCAGTAACTTCTTGGCTATTCTCTGATGCACTACCAATAATGAGATTCATCAATGGCGTTTCTTTATTTTTACAGAACAAACATTCAACACGGATTGTCCTGGCGTTTACTGACAAACAAGAAGACCATGGTTGGTATTTTTGTTCTTTCCCTGCTGGCTATGATGCTAGTGCCATTATGCTATTCCTCGACCCTTATTGACCGTCATCACCCCGATGGGCGCAAGTTTCGGATTGAAATCAATGATGAGAAAACCCGGAACAACACCCTGACAGTGACAGGAGGCCAGCCCGCTGCCAACACCGATTTTCCCAGTGTCGGCAACGGAGACAACGGAGGCAACGGCGGCTTCTTTTATTCGCCTCCTCCTCCCTGGGGAGGTGGAGGCGGCAGGCCGTCGGGATTGTTCGAAATTGACCTGACTATTCTGCAACCCGTCATCAACTGGCTGATGTCCATAGATAAGGATTCTGGCGATGGCCGACAGACAGCTAATGAGGATGGTCAACCCTCTGGCAGCAGAACTAATTCAGGATCAAATGACGCAACTAACCACCAGGAAAAAAGAGAAGCACCTGAAAATCGGGAGAACCAATCACCGGGAGAAGGCAATAATAGCAGCGGCGATGGCAATAACAGAAAAGACAACAATCGCAGGCAGAGTGAAAATAATGCTTCGACTCAGGATCTTGAGCCACTTGCCAACCAGCTTTTAGCCATCATTGAAAGCGACGATCCCAACGCCGTTTTTGAATTCAGGGAAAGGCTGGATAAGCTGAACATGCGTCAGCGTTTGCAGGTTCTGGAAACAAAAGGCACAAACATCAGGGGCAGTACGGTCACGCCTCTTGAGGCGATATTGGCACTGCCGCGCTCTTACCACGATCACTCAACACGCAACCGATTTATCGAGCAGCTGATAGAAGCCGCTGGCTACGATTACCTGATGATTTTTTATGGCAACCAACTCCAGATGATTTTATCTAAGATTGTTCAGGACATAATCCACAAGGTCAATCAATCTCACCAACAGCCACCCATAGGACATTTTGAAAAACGTTGCATGACTGAGTACTTGACTCAATTGTTCCTGATTTATTCAAACCCGGTTGAGCGTATTCGCAACCTGTTAGAAGAACTATCAGATTCAGCCATAAGGAATGAGGTTATAAATGATGCACAATCGCTGATATTCCCCAACTCTTTTGTGAATACCCTGGCTCAATCTGACCAGCACCCATCCTTCCATGAATTAATGCGCTTATCCGAGGAACTGCGTATACAGGCACAATACGGTGCCTCTGAAGCCACAGATGATGACATCACTATCACTTCTTTCGTCGACCATGCACTGCGTGTGGATAAAGAAGAACCTACAGACATTATTGGTGCAGAGTGCACGGTATGTAAGGAGCCGTTTGTACCCACGTCAAATATAGTGAAAACGCCCTGCAATCACCTTTATCACGTAGATTGTTTACATCAGTGGCTCAAACAAAGGGAGGAGGATCATTCAATTATAAATTGCCCTACATGCCGTACAGAATTAAACGCCTTAAGTAAAAAACTTCTCGACTTCATTAAAAAACGTAATGACTTTCATATAAAGCTTAACGACTTTAACGAACTATTAAGAAAATACGGCGGTTATCTTTCTTTAGCTATTGCAAAAAGAGCAGTTAATGAATGGGATAAAGCAGAAACAAGTTATGAAGCCTTGTGCCATTTTGTCCATTTTTGCCGACACAACAGCCAGGCATCTGATGATTCACAGTTTGTAAAACTCTTGCGAGGCATCCTTCATCCCGTAACAAAAGCCGAGATCCGTCACGACCTTTTGGTCAGCTCAACCACCTTCAGCGACAATAACCACCTTGTGGTGAGCGCCAGCTACGATGGCACTGCGAAAATCTATGGCTATCAGTCCGATGGTTCATGGAAGGAAGAACTCACTATTCACCACGATGGTCCAGTCACATTAGCCAGCTTCAGCGCCGATAGTCGTCGTGTGTTGACCGCCAGTGAAGATGGCACAGCAAAAATCTATTTTCGGAATGAGGATGGATCATGGCAAGAAGAAATCACTATCCGCCACCATGGACCCATCCATTCAGCCAGCTTCAGCGCCGATAATAGCCGTGTGTTGACCGCCAGTGACGATGGCACAGCAAAAATCTATGTTCAGAAGGAGAATGGATCATGGGAAGAAGAAGGGAGCATCAACCATGATGGTTCGATCTATTTAGCCCGCTTCAGTGCCGATGGTAGCCATGTGGTGACTGTCGGCAAAGATAACCTGGTAAAAATCACGGGCAAATCAGCCCATGGATCATGGCAAATGAAAATCATCGTTTCCCATAAGCGCCGTGTCAACTCAGCCATCTTTAGCCCCGATAACCGCTATGTGGTGACCGCCAGTGACGATGGCACGGCAAACATCATTGCCCAAAAAGACGATGAATCATGGGAAGAAGAACTCACCATTAGCCACATTAGAACCAATGGTCGGATCAGATCAGCCGCCTTCAGCCCCGATAACCGACATATCCTGACTGTCGGCCAAGATGGCCTGGTTAAAATCATTGGTAAACGGACCGACGGATCATGGCTGGTAAAAGCCATCATTACCCATAGTGATAGAGTCTACTCCGCTACTTTCAATCCCGATAGCCACCTTGTGGTGACCGCCAGTGTCGACCAACAAGCAAAAATATACGGCGAAAAGAGCGATACATTATGGGAAGAAGAAATCACTATCCATCACAATGATGAGTTCTTCCCAATCACCTTCAGTCCCGATAGCCAACATGCAGTCACCAGCGGTGATAATGGAACGGCAAAAATCTATAGCCACAAGAATGATGGATCATGGGAAGAAGTATTCACTATCCATCATTTTTCTCGTCGTCGTCGGGTCATTTCAGCCACCTTCAGTGCCGATGGGCGTTTTGTGATGACCTCTGCTTTTGGTGGTATCACGAGAATCACTCAACTGAAGGGCGATGGCTCATGGGAAGGAGCAATCACTATCGGCCACCCCAATACCCTCCTCTCGGCCAGCTTCAGCGCCAATAGCCGCTTTGTTCTGACCCAAAGTTGTTGTAGAGCATTTAGTAGTGATTTCGGCAACATTGTGAAAATTACTGAACTGTGGAAAGAAGAGTAACTCCACCAGCGTTCTAAAAACTTTTGGCTATTCTCTGATGCACTACCAATAATGAGCTTCACCCATGGCGTTCCTTTATTTTTCTAAAACAAACATTCAACACGGATTGTTCTGGTATTTTCTGGCAAACAAGAAGGGCATGGTTGATATTTTTGCTCTTTCCCTGCTGGCTATGATGCTGGCTATGATGATTGTGCCATTATGCTATTCCTCAACCCTTATTGACCGTCATCATCCCGATGGGCGCAAGTTTCGGATTGAAATCAATGATGAGAAAACCCGCAATAGCACATTGACATTGACGGGAGGCAAGCCCGCTGCCAACGCCGATTATCCTGGTGTCGGCAACGGAGGCTTTTTCTATTCCCCTCCTCCACCCGGGGGAGGCGGAGGCGGCAGACCATCGGGATTGTTCGAAATTGACCTGACCATTCTGCAACCCGTCATCTCATGGCTAATGTCCATAGGTAAAGGTTCTGTCTCGTTTGAGGAGCAGCAATCCCCGGCACGTTTGCAAATCACCCGTGTTAATGCCGATGGCTCTGCCAGTGAAGCGGCTATACCCCTTGACTGGCTAAACCTCCTGGATAGCGAACAGCTGAGCGATGTTGATTTCTGGGACACTCTCCTCCAGCGTGCCGCCAAGACTTGCCCGGCCAGCGACAGCCTTGAGTGGCAGCTTAGCTGTTTAAAGCTCTTTCTTGAGCGTACTGTCTTGAAAACCCATCATGGCGATGGCCGACAGGCAGCTAATGAGGATGGCCAACCCTCTGGCAGCAGACCCAATGCAGGATCAAATGACGCAAATAACCACCAGGAAAAAAGAGAAGCACCTGAAGGTCAGGAGAACCAATCACCGGGAGAAGGTAATAGTAGCAGCGGCGATGGCAATAACAGAAAAGACGACAATGGAAGGCAGAGTAAAAATAAAGTTTGGACCCAGAACCTTCAGCTACTTGCCAACCAGCTTTTAGCCATCATTGAAAGTGACGATCGCTACGCCGCTTTTAAATTCAGGGAAATGCTGGATAAGCTGGAAGTGAAGCAGCGTGTGCAGGTTCTGAAAACAAAAGGCACAAACATCAGTGGCGATACTATTACTCCTCTTGAGGCGATATTGGCACTGCCGCGCTCTTTTGATGAGCACTCAACACGCAACCGATTTATCGGGCAGCTGATAGCAGCCGCTGGCAACAACCGCCAGATGATTTTGTCTGAGATTGTTCTGGACATAATCCACAAGCTCAACCAATCCGACCAACAATCACAGATAGGGCATTTTGAAAAATGTTGCTTTACTGAGTACTTCCTTCAATTACTCCTGCTTTATCCAAACCCGGTTAAGCGTATTCGCAATCTATTAGAAAAAATATCAGATTTTTCCATAAGAAATGAGATTATAAATAATGCACAATCATTAACACTCCCCATCTCTTTTCTGGATATCTTGAAACAATTTAACCAGCACTCATCGCTCCATGAATTTATACATTTATCAAATGAACTGCGTATGCAAAATGCTCGCATCGCTATCCATTCTTTCCACGATAATGCACTCAGTGTGGATAAACATGAAACTAAACAAATCGATGATGCAGAGTGCGCGATATGTCGGGATCAGTTTGTACGCACGTCAAATATAGTGAAAACACCCTGCAATCACCTTTTTCACGTAGATTGTTTAAATCTGTGGCTCAAAAAAAGGAAGAGTGATCGTTCAATTAGAAATTGTCCTACATGTCTTACAAATTTAAATTCCTTTAGTAGAAAACTTAATGACTTTACAAAACTCTTGAAAAAATACGACGGCTGTCATTCTTTAGCTACTGCAAAAAGAGCAGTTAACGAATGGAATGACGCAGAAACAAGTTATGAAACCCTGTACCATTTTGTCCAATTTTGCCGACATAGCAGCCAGTCATCTGATGATTCGCAGTTTGCAAAACTCTTGCAACGTACCCTTCATCCCGTGATGGGAGAAGGCAATAACAGAAAAGACGACAATGGAAGTCATAGTAAAAATAATGCTTCGACTCAGGACCTTCAGCTACTTGCCAGCCAGCTTTTAGCCATCATTGAAAACGACGATCCTTACGCCGCTTTTAAATTCAGGGAAATGCTGGAAAAGCTGGACATGCCTCAGCGTTTGCAGGTTTTGGAAACAAAAAGCACAAACATCAATGGCGATGCTATGACTCCTCTTGAGGCGATATTGGCACTGCCGCGCGCTTTTGATGAGCACTCAACACGCAACCGATTTATCGGGCAGCTGATAGAAGCGTCTGGCAACAACCGCCAGGTGATTTTGTCTGAGATTGTTCTGGACATAATCCACAAGCTCAACCAATCCCAGCAACAACCACAGATAGGGCATTTTGAAAAATGTTGCTTTACTGAGTACTTCCTTCAAGTACTCCTGCTTTATCCAAACCCGGTTGAGCGTATTCGCAATCTATTAGAAAAAATATCAGTTTTTTCCATAAGGAATGAGATTATAAATAATGCACAATCATTAACACTCCCCACCTCTTTCCTGGATATCTTGAAACAATTTTATCAGCACTCATCGTTCCATGAATTAATATGTTTATCAAATGGAGTGCGTATTCAAAATAATTACATCGCTATCAATGCTTTTGGCGATAATGCACTGCGTGTGGATAAAGAAGAACCTACAAACATTATTGGTGCAGAGTGCGCGATATGTCAGGATCAATTTGTACGCACGTCAAATATAGTAAAAACGCCCTGCAAGCACCTTTATCACGTACATTGTTTACATCAGTGGCTCAAAAACAAGAAGAGCGATGATTCAATTAGAACTTGCCCTACATGTCGGGCAGAGTTAATTTCCTTAAGAGAAAAGCTTAACGACTTTAACCAACTATTGATAAAATACGACGATTGTCATTCTTTAGCTACTGCAGAAAGAGCAGTTAACGAATGGAATGAAGCAGAAACAAGTTATGAAACCTTGTACCATTTTGTCCAATTTTGTCGACATAGCAGTCAGGCATCTGACGATTCACAGTTTGTAAAACTCTTGCGGCGCCTCATTCATCCCGTGACAAAAGCCGAGATCTATCATGACGCTTTGGTCTACTCAGCCACCTTCAGCGCCAAAAACCACCGTGTGGTAACCGCCAGTCACGATGGCACTGCGAAAGTCTATGTCTATCAGTCCGATGGAACATGGAAGGGAGAACTCATTGTCCACCACGATGGTCCGGTCAAATTAGCCAGCTTCAGCGCTGATAGTAGCCGTGTGTTGACCGCCAGTGACGATGGGACAGCAAAAATCCATGTTCGGAAGGAGAATGGATCATGGCAAGAAGAAATCACTATCCGCCACCGTGGACCTATTCATTCAGCTACCTTCAGCACCGACAATAGCCGTGTGTTGACCGCCAGTAACGATGGAACAGCACAAATCCATGTTCAGAAGAAGGATGGATCATGGGAAGAAGAAGGGAGCATCAACCATGATGATTCGATCCGTTTAGCCAGCTTCAGTGCTGATGGTAGCCATGTGGTGACTGCCAGCATAGATAACGTGGTAAAAATCACAGGCAAATCCGCCGACGGATCATGGCAAGCAAAAATCATCTTAATCCATAAGCGCAAGGTCAACTCAGCCATCTTTAGCCCCGATAACCGCTATGTGGTGACCGCCAGTGATGATGGTACGGCAAACATCATTGCCCAAAAAGACGATGCATCATGGGAAGAAGCATTCACCATCAGCCACATTTGCCCCAATGGTGGGATCAGATCAGCCGCCTTCAGCCCCGATAGCCGACATGTACTGACTGTCGGCGATGATGGCCTGGTTAAAATCATTGGTAAACAGGCCGACGGATCATGGCTAGTAAAAGCCATCATTACCCATAGTGATAGAGTCCGCTCCGCTACTTTCAGTCCCGATAGCCACCTTGTGGTGACCTCCAGTTACGACAAACAGGCAAAAATCTACGGCGAAAAGAGCGATACATTATGGGAAGAAGAAATCACTATCCCTCACGATCATCGGATCTTCTCAACCACCTTCAGTCCCGATAGCCAACATGCAGTAACCAGCGGTGATAATGGAACGGCAAAAATCTATAGCCACAAGAAGGATGGATCATGGGAAGAAGTATTCACTATCCATCATTTTCATGGTCGTCGGGCCATTTCAGCCACCTTCAGTGCCGATGGCCGTTTTGTGATGACCTTTGGTTTTGGTGGTATCGCGATAATCACTCAACTGAAGGGCGATGGATCATGGGAAAAAGCAATCACTATCCGCCACCCCAATACAATCCTCTCAGCCAGCTTCAGCGCTGATAGCCGCTTTGTACTGACCCAAAGTTTTTTGCCAGTACTTGATGGTGGCGGCAGCATTGTGAAAATTACTGAACTATGGAAGGAAGAATAATTGATGTTTCAGAACTCAAGGTGCAGTTTTGTTCTTTCCCTGCTGGCTATGATGCTGGCTATGATGCTGGCTATGATGCTGGCTATGATGCTGGCTATGATGATTGTGCCATTATGCTATTCCTCAACCCTTATTGACCGTCATCACCCCGATGGGCGCAAGTTTCGGATTGAAATCAATGATACAAGAACACGAAATAGCACCCTGACATTGACGGGAGGCAAGCCCGCTGGCAACACCGATTTTCCCGGTGTCGGCAACGGCGGCTTCTTTTATTTGCCTCCCCCTCCCTGGGGAGGTGGAGGCGGCAGGCCATCGGGATTGTTCGAAATTGACCTGACTCTTCTGCAACCCGTCATCAACTGGCTGATGTCCATAGGTAAGGGTTCTGGCGATGGCCAACAGGCAGCTAATGAGGATGGACAGCCCTCTGGCAGTAGACCCAATGCAGGATCAAATGACGCAAATAACCACCAGGAAAAAAGAGAAGCACCTGAAGATCAGGAGAACCAATCACCGGGAGAAGGTAATAGTAGCAGCGGCGATGGCAATAACAGAAAAGACGACAATGGAAGGCAGAGTAAAAATAATGCTTCAACTCAGGACCTTCAGCTACTTGCCAACCAGCTTTTAGCCATCATTGAAAGCGACGATCCCTACGCCGCTTTTAAATTCAGGGAAATGCTGGAAAAGCTGGACATGCCTCAGCGTTTGCAGGTTTTGGAAACAAAAAGCACAAACATCAAGGGCGATACTATTACTCCTCTTAAAGCGATATTGGCACTGCCGCGCTCTTCCGATGAGCACTCAATACGCAACCGATTTATCCAGCAGCTGATAGAAGCCGCTGGCAACAACCGCCAGATGATTTTGTCTGAGATTGTTCTGGACATAATCCACAAGCTCAACCAATCCGACCAACAATCACAGATAGGGCATTTTGAAAAATGTTGCTTTACTGAGTACTTCCTTCAATTACTCCTGCTTTATCCAAACCCGGTTGAGCGTATTCGCAATCTATTAGAAAAAATACCAGATTTTTCCATAAGGAATGAGATTATAAATAATGCACAATCATTAACACTCCCGACCTCTTTTCTGAATATCTTGAAACAATTTAACCAGCACTCATCGTTCCATGAATTAATACGTTTATCAAATGAAGTGCGTATTCAAAATAATTACATCGCTATCAATGCTTTTGGCGATAATGCACTGCGTGTGGATAAAGAAGAACCTACAGACATTATTGATGCAGAGTGCGCGATATGTAAGGAGCAGTTTGTACGCACGTCAAATATAGTGAAAACGCCCTGCAATCACCTTTATCACGTACATTGTTTAAATCAGTGGCTCAAAAAAAGGGAGCACGATGATGAAACTAGAACTTGCCCTACATGTCGTTCAGAATTAAAGCCCTTTAGTAAAAAACTTAACGACTTTGACAAACTATTGAAAAAATACGACGACTGTCATTCTTTAGCTACTGCAAAAAGAGCAGTTAACGAATGGAATGACGCAGAAACAAGTTATGAAACCTTGTACCATTTTGTCCAATTTTGCCGACATAGCAGCCAGGCGTCTGATGATCCGCAGTTTGTAACTATCTTGCGACGCATCCTTCATCCCGTGATAAAAGCCGAGATCCGCCATGGCGATACGATCAACTCAGCCACCTTCAGCGCCAATAACTGCCGTGTGGTGACCGCCAGTCGTGATGGCACTGTAAAAGTCTATGTCTATCAGTCCGATGGATCATGGAAGGAAGAACTCGCTGTCCACCACGATGGTTCGGTCACATTAGCCACCTTCAGCGCCGATAGTAGCCGTGTGTTGACCGCCAGCAACGATGGTACAGCAAAAATCCATGTTCGGAAGGAGGATGGATCATGGCAAGAAGAAATCATCATCCGCCACCGCGGGCCCATTAATTCAGCCACCTTCAGCGCCGACAATAGCCGTGTGTTGACCGCCAGTGACGATGGGACAGCAAAAATCCATGTTCAGAAGGAGCATGGATCATGGGAAGAAGAAGTGACCATCAACCATGATGGTCCGGCCTATTTAGCCAGCTTCAGTGCTGATAGTAGCCATGTGGTGACTGTCGGCATGGATAACGTGGTAAAAATCACGGGCAAATCCGCCGATGGATCATGGCAAGTACAATTTATCGTTCCCCATAAAGGCCAAGTCAACTCAGCCATCTTTAGCCCCGATAACCGCTATGTGGTGACCGCCAGTAACGATGGTACGGCAAGAATCATTGGTCGGAAAGACGATGAATCATGGGAAGAAGAATTCACCATCAGCCACATTTGCCTCAATGGTGGGATCAGATCAGCCGCATTCAGCCCCGATAGCCAACATGTACTGACTGTCGGCGACAATAATCGGGTTAAAATCATTGGCAAACGGGCCGACGGATCATGGGTAGAAAAAGCCATCATTTCCCATCGTCGTCTTATCATGTCAGCCACCTTCAGCCCCGATAGCCGCCATGTGCTAACCGCCAGTGTCGATAAACAGGCAAAAATCTACGGCGAAAAGACTGATGTATTGTGGGAAAAGGAAATCACTATCCGCCACAATCGTTGGGTCTTCTCAGCCATCTTCAGTCCCGATAGCCAACATGCAGTAACCATCAGTTATGATGGAACGGCAAAAATCCATAGCCATAAGAATCATGGATCATGGGAAGAAGGGCTCACTATCGATCATTTTAATCAGGTCAATTCAGCCACCTTCAGTGACGATGGCCGCTTTGTGATGACCTCTGATTTTGATGGTATCGTGAAAATCACTTACCTGAAGGTGGATTCATCAAGGGAAGAAATCACTATCCGCCACCCCAATCCAATCTACCCAGCCAGCTTCAGCGCCGATAGCCGCTTTGTGCTGACCAAAAGTTTTTTGTCAGACTTTGATGCTCCCGGCAGCATTGTGAAAATTACTGAACTATGGAAGGAAGAGTAAGGGGTGGCGTCAGGCAGTTTTTATAAATACCCAACGATATGGGAGGGAGCTTGTTTGTCATTCTGAAAGCAGGAAGTTTCGCCGGTCTACTCACCAGTGATACTTTTTTTGTTCGATGCTCAAATTATGTTCTATCTTTTCTTGCTCATTGATGAAAGAAAGTTATCTGAGCAGGTGTATACTCAATGCGAATAAAACTACCGATATTGACCGAAGCCCTTGAGCGCGCGGGTACAGAGCAAGAGCTGGCCATTAACGCCAGTAACGAGGTGTGTGCTTTGGTGGAAGGCTACCGACGGGAGATGTCCAGAATGTTTGAGCAGGTCGAACGGCGGCTCAGCCGCCAGATTAATGAAGTGGTGGGTCAGGCCATGAGCCGGATTGACGAGCACTTTATTCACATCGGCGATGTGCAGATGGAGCAGCACAAGCAGATTCAGCAGATCCTGAGTGGCGTGATGTTTCTGAATCAGCGGCAGGATCGCATGGAAGAACGTCTGGGTCGCATGGAAGAACGTCAGGATCGCATGGAAGAACGTCTGGGTCGCATGGAAGAACGTCTGGGTCGCATGGAAGAACGTCAGGATAGAATGGAAGCCGACATCAAGGAGCTAAAAGCGGGTCAGATTGAAATCAATAACAAGCTGGATGAAATTCTGAAAAGGCTGTAGGTCACTGAACATTTAGAGGCCACCCACAATGTGGATGGTACGTCCTACGAATCAAGAGTGTGCCACTACACACTCAACCGATAATGTCGGACACTTTAAGCTGAATAAGCCGTCAGCACTCGTAGTAAAAACGAACAATTAATTGGACTCTGGATCGGTGCGTAAGCACCACAACAGAGTGATGGCTTGCCCTGATCGGGCAAGTCAACATTCCTCCCCGCACTAGAAGTATGGGGTATCCAGTTGAGGTAAAACGATGAAAACCAACCGAGTCCCCAATAGGCCCGCCCAGAAAGATCGGCTGAAGCTGACCGAGGCGGACATCAAAGCGCTGATTAAGCTGTCTGAAAAGGCGTACAAGAACGCCAAGAAGTCAGGCTATCGCCCTGAATTTCTCTAACCGACCCTTCAAGAACGCATGGCCGAAGTTAAAGTCCTCTCTTAAACCAACGTTCGAGATAGCCTCTCTAATCGCACCCCCAACCTCGGAAAACACTGGGCTGAAGCATTCTCGAAAGCAATTCTCAATTGTCCTGCCGGTATTAAGTTTTGAGAAAATCCGACGTAAAAGCGAAATTGCAGGTCAGACCCCAACATCTCAGAAACTCTTGGCTATTCTCTGATGGACTACCAATAATGAGATGCAGCAGCAATGACGTTCTTTTATCTTTCCAGAACAGACATTCAACACAGATTGTCCTGCCGTCTCCTGGCAAACAAGAAGACCATGGTTGGTATTTTTGTTCCTTCCCTGCTGGCTATAATGATTGTGCCGTTATGCTATTCCTCACCCCTTACTGACCGTCATCATCCCGATGGACGCAAACTTCGGATTGAAAGCAATGATGGGAAAACGCGCAATAGCACCCTGACAGTGACAGAGGGCAAGCCCGCTGCCAACGCCGATTTTCCCAGTGTCGGCAACGGAGACAACGGAGGCAACGGAGGCAAAGGCGGCTTCTTTTATTCGCCTCCTCCCAGGGGAGGTGGAGGCGGCAGGCCATCAGGATTGTTTGAAATTGACCCGACTATTCTGCAACCCGTCGTCAAATGGCCGATGCCCATAGGTAAAGATTCTGCCGATGGCCGACAGGCAGGTAATGTGGATAGTCGACCCTCTGGTAGTAGACCTAATGCAGGATCAAATGACGCAACTAACCACCATCAACAGGAAAAAAGAGAAGCACCCGAAAATCGGGATAACACATCACCGGGAGAAAATAATGGTAGCAGCGCGGATGGTAATAACAGAAAAGACGACAATGGCGAGGAAAGTAAAAATAATGCATTAACTCATGACCTTCAGGTAATTGCCAACGAGCTTTTAGCCATTATTGAAAGCGACGATCCCAACGCCGCTTTTAAATTCAGGGAAATGCTGGATAAGCTGGAAGTGGAGCAGCGTGTGCAGGTTCTGAAAACAAAAGGCACAAACATCAGTGGCAATACTATTACTCCTCTTAAGGCAATATTGGCACTGCCGCGTTCTGCCCATGAGGACTCAACACGCAACCGATTTATCAAGCATCTGATAGAATCCGCTGGTTACCGCTACCTGATGGTTTTTTATCGCAACAAACTCCTGATGATTTTGTATAATATTGTTCTGGACATAATCCACAAGGTCAATCAATCTCACCAACAGCCACCCATAGAACATTTTGAAAAACGTTGTTTTGCTGAGTACTTCATTCAATTGTTGCTGATTTATTCAAACCCGGTTGAGCGTATTCGCAACCTATTAGAAGAAATATCAGATTTAGCCATAAGGAATGAGATTATAAATGATGCACAATCACTGATATTTCCCAAGTCTTTTGTGGATACCTTGGCACAATCTGACCATCAACCATCGTTCCATGAATTAATGCGCTTATCAGATGAAGTGCGTATACAGGCGCAATACGGTGCCTCTGAAACCATAGATGATTACATTGCTATCAGTGCTTTCGGCGACAATGCACTGCGTGTGGATAAAGAAGAACCTACAGACATTATTGGTGCAGAGTGCACGGTATGTAAGGAGCAGTTTGTACGTACGTCGAATATAGTGAAAACACCCTGTAATCACCTTTATCACGTAGATTGTTTAAATAAGTGGCTCAAACGAAGGGAGCAAAATCATTTCATTAAAAATTGTCCTACCTGCCGTACAGAATTAAACGCCTTTAGTAAAAAACTTGATGACTTTGACAAACTATTGAAAAAATACAGAGGTTTTCATTCTTTAGCGATCGCAAAAAGAGCAGTTAATAATTGGAATAAAGCAGAAACAAGTCATGAAGCCTTGTACCACTTTGTCCAATTTTGCCGTCATAGCAGCCAGGCATCTGATGATTCACAGTTTGTAAAACTCTTGCGACGCATCTTTCATCCTGTGACAAAAGCCGAGATCCGCCATCACGATGCGATCAACTCAGCCACCTTCAGCGCCAATAACCGCCTTGTGGTGACCGCCAGTGACGATGGCACTGCGAAAATCTATGCTTATCAGTCCGATGGGTCATGGAAGGAAGAACTCACTATTCGCCACGATGGTTGCGTCAATGTAGCCAGCTTCAGTGCCGATAGTAGCCGCGTGTTGACCGCCAGTGACGATGGGACAGCACAAATCCATGTTCAGAAGGAGGGTGGATCATGGGAAGAAGAGATGATTATCCGCCACGCCGAGCCGATCAATTTAGCCACCTTCGACGACAGTAGCCGTGTGTTGACCGCCAGTGACGATGGGACAGCAAAAATCCATGTTCAGAAGGAGGGTGGATCATGGGAAGAAGAAGGGAGCATCAACCATGATGGTTCAATCTATTTAGCCAGCTTCAGTGCTGATGGTAGCCATGTGGTGACTGCCGGCGAAGATAAAGTGGTAAAAATCACGGGCAAATCCGCCGATGGATTATGGCAAGTAAAATTTATCGTTATCCATGAGAGCCCTGTCAACTCAGCCATCTTTAGCCCCGATAACCGCTATGTGGTGACCGCCAGTAACGATGGCACGGCAAACATCATTGCCCGGAAAGACGATGAATCATGGGAAGAAGAATTAACCATCAGCCACATTCACACCAATGGTCAGATGAAATCAGCCGCCTTCAGCCCCGATAGCCGACATGTGTTGACTGTCGGCTGGGATAACCTGGTTAAAATCATTGGTAAACGGGCCGACGGAACATGGGTAGTAAAAGCCATCATTTCCCATAGTGATCTTATCAACTCAGCCACCTTCAGTCCCGATAGCCAACATGCAGTCACCACCAGTGATGATGGAACGGCAAAAGTCCATAGCCACAAGAATGATGGATCATGGGAAGAAGGACTCAATATCCATCATGCTTATCCGATCACTTCAGTCGCCTTCAGTGCCGATGGCCGCTTTGTGATAACCTTTGGTCTTGATGGTGTCGCGAAAATCAAATGCCTGAATGGTGCTCTTCAAATCAATATCCGCCACCCCGATGCAATCCACTCAGCCAGCTTTAGCCCCGATAGCCGCTTTGTGCAGACCCAAAGTTTTTTGCCAGAATCTTATAGTGCCAGCAGCATTGTGAAAATTACTGAACTATGGAAGGAAGAGTAATTCCACCAGCGTCCCAGAAATTCTTGGCTATTCTATGATGCACTACCAATAATGAGATTTATCAATGGCGTTCCTTTATTTTTATAGAACAGACATTCAACACGGATTGTCCCGGCGTTTCCCAAACAAGAAGACCATGGTTGGTATTTTTATTCTTTCCCTAGTGGCTATGATGCTAGCTATGATGCTAGCTATGATGCTAGCTATGATGCTAGCTATGATGCTAGCTATGATGCTAGCTATGATGCTAGCTATGATGATTGTGCCATTATGCTATTCCTCAACCCTTATTGACCGTCATCACCCCGATGGGCACAAGTTTCGGATTGAAATCAATGATGAGAGAACACGCAATAATAGCACCCTGACATTGACAGGAGGCAAGCCCGCTGCCAACGCCGATTTTCCCAGTGTCGGCAACGGAGACAACGGCGGCTTCTTTTATTTGCCTCCTCCTCCCTGGGGAGGTGGAGGCGGCAGGCCATCGGGATTATTTGAAATTGACCTGACTCTTCTGCAACCTGTCATCTCATGGCTGATGTCCACAGGTAAGGATTCTGGCAATGGCCGACAGGCAGCTAATGAGGATGGTCAACCCTCTGGCAGCAGACCCAATGCAGGATCAAATGACGCAACTAACCACCAGGAAAAAAGAGAAGCACCTGAAGATCAGAACCAATCACCAGGAGAAGGCAATAATAGCAGCGGCGATGGCAATAACAGAAAAGACGACAATGGAGAGGAGAGTAAAAATAATGCTTTGACCATTGATGATTACATAGCTATCACTTCTTTCCGCGATAATGCACTGCATGTGGATAAAGAAGAAGCTACACACATTATTGGTGCAGAGTGCACGGTATGTAAGGAGCAGTTTATACACACGTCAAATATAGTGAAAACAACCTGCAATCACCTTTATCACGTAGATTGTTTAAATCGGTGGTTCAAAAAAAGGGAGCAGGATCGTTCAATTAGAAATTGTCCTACCTGCCGTACAGAACTAAACACCTTTGGTAAAAAACTTAACGACTTTGACAAACTATTGAAGAAATACGACGGCTTTCATTCTTTAGCTATTGCAAAAAGAGCAGTTATTGAATGGAATAGAGCAGAAACAAGTTATGAAACCTTGCACCACTTTGTCCAATTTTGCCGACATAGCAGCCAGGCATCTGATGATTCACAGTTTGTAAAACTCTTGCGACGCCTCATTCATCCCGTGAAAAAAGCCGAGATCCACCATGACGATGAGATCAACTCAGCCACCTTCAGCGCCAATAACCACCTTGTGGTGACCGCCAGTGACGATGGCACTGCAAAAATCTATGTCTATCAGTCCGATGGATCATGGAAAGAAGAACTCACTGTCCACCACCATGGTCCGGTCAAATCAGCCAGCTTCAGCGCCGATAGTCGCCGTGTGTTGACCGCCAGTGACGATGGGACAGCAACAATCCATGTTCGGAAGAAGGATGGATCATGGCAAGAAGAAATCATTATCCACCACCGTGAGCCCATTCATTCAGCCACCTTCAGTGCCGATAGTGACCGTGTGTTGACCGCCAGCAAAGATGGTACAGCAAAAATCCATGTTCAGAAGGAGGATGGTTCATGGAAAGAAGAAGGAACCATCAGCCATGATGGCCCGATCCATTTAGCCAGCTTCAATGTCGATGGTAGCCATGTGGTGACTGCCGGCAAAGATAACCTGGTAAAAATCACGGGCAAATCCGCCGACGGATCATGGCAAGTAAAACTTATCGTTCTCCATGAGGGCTCTGTCAACTCAGCCACCTTTAGCCCCGATAACCGCTATGTGGTGACCGCCAGTGACGATGGTACGGCAAACATCATTGCCCGGAAAGACGATGAATCATGGGCAGAAGAACTCACCATCAGCCACATTCGCACCAATGGTCAGATCAAATCAGCCGCCTTCAGCCCCGATAGCCGACATGTGCTGACTGTCGGCGAGGATAACCTGGTTAAAATCATTGGTAAACGGGCCGATGGATCATGGGTAGTAAAAGCGACCATTTCCCATAGTGATAAGATCAACTCAGCCACCTTCAGTCCCGATAGCCGTCATGTGGTGACCGCCAGTGACGACGAACAGGCAAAAATCTATGGCGAAAAGACCGATGCATTATGGGAAGAAGAAATCACTATTCGCCACAATCATTGGGTCAGCTCAGCCACCTTCAGTCCCGATAGCCAACGTGCAATAACCACCAGTATGGATGGAACGGCAAAAATCCACAGCCAAAAGAATGATGGATCATGGGAAAAAGAACTCACTATTCATCATACTGGTCGGCTCACTTCAGCCGCCTTCAGTGCCGATGGCCGCTTTGTAATGACCTTTGGTTTTGATCGTACTGCAAAAATCAATTACCTGAAGGACGATTCATCGCGGGAAGAAATGACTATCAGACACCCCCATACAATCCTCAAAGCCAGCTTCAGCGCCGACTCCCGCTTTGTGCTGACCCAGAGTTTTTTGTCACCAGACGTGAATGATCTCGACGAAATTGTGAAAATTTCTCAACTATGGAAGGAAGAATAATTGATGTTGCAGAACTCAAGGTGCAGTTTTTGCAGGGTGAACTACTCGCAACTACTCGCTCCTTTAGGGGCGAGTAGTTCACATCTTCCTTACGAATCTTGCGCTCATGCTCAACCTTGTGCATCCCCATCATTTGTTTCCGATACTGCCGGTTCTCTTTGCTTTCGATGGCGGAGTTGACCAGCCCAAAGCCACGGGCAAAGCCCCCGGCGAAGGCATCTGTGCTTTGGTAATTCATTTTGCGTCCCTTCTGTTATTTGCCTACAGTGGTAGGGCAATGGAGTATTAACAGGGTATCAAGTTGAGGTAAAACGATGAACAGCTTATATGAGACTGACTATCACCAGTGGTTGGGTCAGCAACGAGAGCATCTTATCAAGGGACAACTGGATCAGTTAGATGTTGAAAACTTGATTGAAGAATTGGAGTTGGGTATTAAGCAAGACTTTAACACATTAAAATCGCATCTGATGATTTTAATCATTCACTTATTAAAATGGGACTATCAAGAGAAAGTGCTGCAAGACCCTTGGGTGGATGATTGCGTGAAGCCTACTTGGTTACCCAGTATTAACAATCCAAGGGATAAAATTGAACTGCATTTAGAAGAGAATCCTAATGTTGTGAAACGTACTGACGAGGCCATGGCTATGATTTATCCTCAGGCTAAACAAAAAGCCATTGATGAAATGAATAAATATGCTCGGCATGAAAACCAGAAACTCAATCAAGACAGTTTTCCTGTAAGCTGCCCTTGGAGTTTTGAGCAGCTCATGGATAAATCTTGGCCCGTTTTGAAACCAGTTAAAAGGAGAAAGTGATGAACAGTCTCTATACCACACTGACTATCACCAATGGTTGACCAATCAGGTAGCAAAGACGTTGAATGCCCCCCTTCCTAAAGAAAGGGGATTCTTCTTGGTTAAGCCACAAGACTCTGTTTGGACGGTTCAACCGAACCTGCGTCCTCAGACGCCAAAACTGAATCAAGGGTAGTACCAAGCAAAGTAGGCTCATTCAAAGCCACTACTACGGGCGACTTGCGTAGCAAGGTCGGTCGTAGATACTTCACGCTTCCCGTAGGCAGAATCGAATCAGGAACCATACGTCCATTGTGGATGTATTTGTTCAGGATGTTGCAAGCTCCGACTTCGTCTCTCGCTGCAACATAACCGCAACCCTGGCACTTATAGTTGCGCCCACTTGGCTTGTGCCTGCGACCGCACTTAGGGCACGTTTGAGTGGTGTAAGATTCGTTGATCTTAACCACATCAACCCCTCTCAACTGACCCTTATACGTCAGGTACTCAACCAATCGACTTAGCGGGTTCCCGCTGTTCTCCTGGTTGCTGCGTCTTGATCCCTTTTTCTGCTTACGCTTGTTACGTGCTATTTCTGTCACATCCCCAACAACTAATGTTCCGGCTTGCCGTTCAACGGCAAAGTCGATCATCTTGTTTGCGGTATGATGTAGCAAGTTGTGAACTTGCCTGTGGTATCGTGGCAGATATCTGGCCTTTTCTGCCTTGAGTTTCCGTCTTCGACGGGAACCCTTCTGGCATTTGTCTATTAGACGTGTGTAGCCAGCTATTTTCTTGTTCTTGCCTTGCGTCAATGAACGCAAGCCACGACCAACAACAGCCGTTGATTTGATGCCGTCCGTCATGACAGCGGTATGAATGATACCCAAATCAGCCGCAACGGTGTTGTCTCCGGCTGATTCTGGTTTCTCAACTACGTCTTGAATGGAAAACTCCACTTGATCCTCAGAAAATCTTGGCTATTCTCCGATGCAGAACGAATAATGAGATTCACCCATGGCGTTCCTTTATTTTTACAAAACAGACATTCAACACGGATTGTTCTGGCATTTTCTGGCAAACAAGAAAGGCGTGTTTGCTGTTTTTGTTCTTTCCCTGCTGGCTATGATGCTGGCTATGATGCTGGCTATGATGCTAGCTATGATGATTGTACCATTATGCTATTCCTCAACCCTTATTGACCGTCATCATCCCGATGGACACAAGGTTCGGATTGAAATCAATGATGGGAGAAATCCCCGGGATGTGAGTCAGTGGAAAATAAGTTTGCTGCTGCCAGAAGGTTTCAATGACCGAAACAATACCCTTTGCTTTAAAGCACCTATAGCGCCAGCAGATTCCAACAGCATCGCAACATTAGTCATAAACGACCTGAGCAACTATTGCTATCAGCTGGTATTACCGACAAGGGAGCAAACACCTGTTTTCCAACGAGCGAATGGCACACTGGTTCATTTAAAATCCACGACGGCGGAGCGACCCGAGTTGGCTTCCGTAACCACCGATCAGCTCCTGAACGGCAAAGCCAACACGACTCCAGTCACCCTTCTGGCCTTACCCGACAATATGGCTGACAGTGGGCTGGAAACCGGTCACGCAGGCAATAGCACACTAACATTGACCGGAGGCAAGCTCGCTGACAACGCTGATTTTCCCAGTGTCGGCAACGGAGACAACGGAGGCTTCTTTTATTCGCCTCCGCCGCCCTGGAGAGGTGGAGGAGGGAGGCCATCGGGATTGTTCGAAATTGACCTGACTATTCTGCAACCCGTCATCAACTGGCTGATGTCCATAGGTAAGGATTCTGTCTCGTTTGAGGAGCAGCCCTCCCCGGCACGTTTGCAAATCACCCGCGTCAATGCCGATGGCTCTACCAGTGAAGCCGTTATACCCGTTAGCTGGCTTGGCTTTCTCGATATTGAACAGCTGACTGATATTGATTTCTGGGACACTCTCCTCCAACGCGCCACCACGACTTGTCCGGCCAGCGACAGCTTTCAACGGCAGCTTAGCTGTTTACAGCTCTTTCTTGAGCGCACTGTCTTGAAAACCCATCATGGCGATGGCCAACAGGCAGCTAATGAGGAGGGTCGACCCGCTGGCAGCAGACCCAATGCAGGATCAAAGGACGCAACTAACCACCAGCAACAGGAGAAAAGAGAAGCACCTGAAGATCAGGGGAGTAAATCACCGGGAGAAGGCAATAATGGCAGCGGGGATGGCAATAACAGAAAAGACGACAATGGAGAGAAGAGTAAAGATAATGCTTCGACTCAGGACCTTCAGGTACTTGCCAACCAGCTTTTAGCCATCATTAAAAGCGACGATCCCAACGCCGCCTTTGAATTCAGGGAAATGCTGGATAACCTTGGCAGGCCTCAGCGTTTGCAGGTTCTGGAAACAAAAGGCACAAACATCAGGGGCGGTACGAGTACGGTCACGCCTCTTGAGGCAATATTGGAACTGCTGCGTTCTTCCCATGAGCACTCAACACGCAACCGATTTATCAAGCAGCTGATAGAAGCCACTGGCAACAGCTACCTGATGATTTGGTCTGACAACAACCACCTGACGATTTTGTCCAAGATTGTTCTGGACATAATCCACAAGGTCAATCAATCTCACCAACAGCCACCTATAGGACATTTTGAAAAACGTTGCTTTACGGAGTACTTCATTCAATTGTTACTGCTTGATTCACACCCGGTTGAGCGTATTCGCAGTCTATTAGAAGAAATATCAGATTTAACCATAAGGAATGATATTATAAATAATGCAAAATCATTGGTATTCCCCAGCTCTTTTCTGGATACCTTGACACAATGTAACAAGCACCCGTCGTTCCATGAATTAATACACTTATCAAATGAACTGCGTATTCAGGCCCAAGACGTAGCCTCTGAAACCATAGATGATTACATGGTTATCCATTCTTTCGACGAGAATGCAATGCGCGTAGATAAAGAAGAATCTACACACATTATTGATGCAGAGTGCGCGGTATGCCATGAGCAGTTTGTACGCACGTCAAATATAGTGAAAACGCCCTGTAATAACCTTTATCACGTAGATTGTTTAAATCAGCGGCTCAGAAAAAGGCAGCGAGATGATTCAATTAGCACTTGCCCTGTATGTCGGGAAAAATTAACTAACTTAAGAAAACAACTTAACGGCTTTAACGAACTATTGAGAAAATACGACGGTTGCCATTCTCTGGCTATTGCAAAAAGAGCAGTTGAGGAATGGAATGAAACAGAAACAACTTATGAAACCTTGTACCATTTTGTCCAATTTTGCCGACATAGCAGCCAGGCATCTGATGATTCACAGTTTATAAAACTCTTGCCAACCCTCATTCATCCCGTGACAAAAGCCGAGATCCACCATAACGGTACGATCAACTCAGCCACCTTCAGCGCCAATAACCTCCTTGTGGTAACCGCCAGTGACGATGGCACTGCGAAAATCTATGTCTATCAGTCCGATGGATCATGGAAGGAAGCACTCACCGTCCACCACGATAATGCGGTCACATTAGCCAGCTTCAGCGCCGATAGTAGCCGTGTGTTGACCACCAGCAAAGATGGGACAGCAAAAATCCATGTTCAGAAGAAGGATGGATCATGGCATGAAGAATTCATTATCCGCCACCATGGGCCCATTTATACAGCCACCTTCAGCGCCGATAATAGCCGTGTGTTGACCGCCAGTGTCGATGGTACAGCAAAAATCCATGTTCTGAAGGAGGATGGATCATGGAAAGAAGAAATAACCATCAACCATGATGGTCCGATCCATTTAGCCAGCTTCAGTGACGATGGTAGCCATGTGGTGACTGTCGGCAAAGATAACCTGGTAAAAATCACGGGCACATCAGCCGATGGATCATGGCAAGTAAAATTTATCGTTATGCATAAGGACTTTGTCAACTCAGCCATCTTTAGCGCCGATAACCGCTATTTGGTGACCGCCAGTAATGATGGCACGGCAAAAATCATTGCCCAAAAAGACGATAAGTCATGGGAAGAAGAAATCATCATTCGGCACATTGACTGGATGAGAAACAATCGGATCATATCAGCCGCCTTCAGCCCCGATAGTCGACACGTGCTGACTGTCGGCGAGGATAAGCGGGTTAACATCATTGGTAAACGAGCCGACGGATCATGGGTAGTAAAAACCACCATTTCCCATAGTGAACGTATCAACTCAGCTACCTTCAGTCCCGATAGCCGCCGTGTGGCGACCGCCAGTGACGACAAACGGACAAAAATCTACGCCGAAAAGACCGATGCATTATGGGAAGAAGAAATCACTATCCACCACAATCATTGGGTCAGATCAGCCACCTTCAGTCCCGATAGCCAACATCTAGCAACCACCCATTATAGTGGAACGGTGAAAATCCATAACCACAAGAATGGTGGATCATGGGAAGAAGGATTCACTATCCATCATGATTTTTTGGTCACTTCAGCCATCTTCAGTGCCGATTGCCGCTTTGTGATGACGTTATATTTGGATCGTATCGCGAAAATCACTTACCTGAAGGACAATTCATCATGGAAAGAAAAAAACCATACCCAATTCATTATCCGCCACCCCTATCCAATCTCAGCCAGCTTCAGTGCCAATAGCCGTTTTGTGCTGACCCGAAGTCTTTTGTCAACACTTGTGGGTCAAAAGAGCATTGTGAAAATTACTGAACTATGGAAGGAAGAGTAACTCCAGCAACGTCCCGGAAATTCTAGGCTATTCTCGGGTGCACTACTAATAATGAGATTCATCCATGGTGTTTCTTTATTTTTACAGAACAAACATTCAACACGGATTGTCCCGGCGTTTCACAAACAAGAAGAGCATGGTTGGTATTTTTGTTCTTTCCCTGCTGGCTATGATGCTAGCTATGATGATTGTACCGTTATGCTATTCCTCAACCCTTATTGACCGTCATCACCCCGATGGGCGCAAGTTTCGGATTGAAATCAATGATGAGAGAACACGCAATAGCACATTGACATTGACGGGAGGCAAGCCCGCTGGCAATGCCGATTTTCCCGTTGTCGGCAACGGAGGCTTCTTTTATTTGCCTCCTCCTCCCTGGGGAGGTGGAGGCGGCAGGCCATCGGGATTATTTGAAATTGACCTGACTCTTCTGCAACCCGTCATCAACTGGCTGATGTCCATAGGTAAGGGTTCTGGCGATGGCCGACAGGCAGCTAATGAGGATGGACAACCCTCTGGCGGCAGAATTAATGCAGGATCAAATGGCGCAACTAACCACCAGGCAAAAAGAGATGCACCTGAAGATCAGGAGAACCAATCACCGGGAGAAGGCAATGATGGCAGTGGCGATGGCAATAATAGAAAAGACGACAATGGCGAGCAGAGTAAAAATAATGCTTCGACTCAGGATCTTCAGGTAATTGCCAATGAGCTTTTAGCCATCATTGAAAGCGACGATCCCAACGCCGTTTTTGAATTCAGGGAAAGGCTGGATAAGCTGAACCTGCGTCAGCGTTTGCATGTTCTGGAAACAAAAGGCACAAACATCAGAGCTACGGTCACGCCGCTTGAGGCGATATTGGCACTGCCCCGTTCTTCCCATGAGCAGTCAGCACGTAATCGATTTATCCAGCATCTGATAGAATCCGCTGGCGACGACTACCTGATGATTTATGATGACAACAAACTCCTGATGATTTCATATAAGATTGTTCAGGACATAATCCACAAGGTCAATGAATCTCACCAACAGCCACCCATAGGAGACTTTGAAAAACGTTGCTTTACGGAGTACTTGACTCAAGTGTTCCTGATTAATTCAAACCCGGTTGAGCCTATTCGCAATCTATTAGAAGAAATATCAGATTTAGCCATAAGGAATGAAGTTGTAAATGATGCGCAATCACTGATCTTTCCCGACTCTTTTGTGGATGTCCTGGCACAATCTGACCATAAACCATCGTTCCATGAATTAATGCGCTTATCAGATGAAGTGCGTATACAGGCGCAATACAGTGCCTCTCAAAACATAGATAATTACTTCGCTATCAATGCTTTGAGCGACCATGCTTTGAGCGACCATGCACTGCATGTGGATAAAGCAGAACCTACACACATTATTGCTGCAGAGTGCACGATATGTCAGGAGCAGTTTGTACACACATCAAATATAGTGAAAACACCCTGTGGTCACCTTTATCACGTAGATTGTTTAAATCGGTGGTTCAAAAAAAGGGAGCTGGATCGTGAAACTAGAAATTGTCCTACTTGCCGTACAGAATTAAACGCCTTTAGTAAAAAACTTAACGACTTTGACAAACTATTAAGAAAATACAGCGGCTTTCATTCTTTAGCTATTGCAAAAAGAGCAGTCAACGAATGGAATAAAGCAGAAACAAGTTATGAAACCTTGTACCATTTTGTCCAATTTTGCCGACATAGCAGCCTGCCATCTGATGATTCCAAGTTTGTAAAACTCTTGCAACAGATCCTTCATCCCGTGATAAAAGCCAAGATCCGCCATGACGATGTGATCAAATCAGCCACCTTCAGCGCCAATAACCACCTTATGGTGACCGCCAGTCGCAATGGCACTGCGAAAATCTATGTCTATCAGTCCGATGGATCATGGAAGGTAGAATTCACCATTCGCCACGGTGGTCCGGTCAAATTCGTCAGCTTCAGCGCCGATAGTCGCCGTGTGTTGACTGCCAGTGACGATGGGACAGCAAAAATCCATGTTCAGATGGAGGATGGATCATGGGAAAAAGAACACACTATCCAACACAGTGGGCCCATTCATTCAGCCACCTTCAGCACCGATAATAGACGCGTGTTGACCGCCAGCAAAGATGGTACAGCAAAAATCCATGTTCAGAAGGAGGTTGGATCATGGGAAGAAGAAGGGATCATCAGCCATGATGGTCCGATCGATTTAGCCAGATTCAGTGACGATGGTAACCATGTGGTGACTGTCAGCGAAGATAACGTGGTAAAAATCACGAGCCAATCAGCCGATCGATCATGGCAAGTAAAAATCATCGTTATCCATAGGGACGATGTCAACTCAGCCATCTTCAGCCACGATAACCGCTATGTGGTGACCGCCAGTGACGATGGCACAGCAAAAGTCATTGCTCGGAAAGGCGATGAATCATGGGAAGAAGAATTTACCATTAGCCACATCACCGATAGTTCGGTCATATCAGCCGCCATCAGCTCGGATAGCCGACATGTGTTGACTGTCGGCGACGATAACCTGGTTAAAATCATTGGTAAACAGGCCAACGGATCATGGGTAGTAAAAGCCATCATTTCCCATAGTGATGAGATCAACACAGCCACCTTTAGCCCCGATAGCCGCCATGTGGTGACCGCCGGTAAAGACCATCAGGCAAAAATCTACGGCGAAAAGACCCATGTATCATGGGAAGAAGAAATCACTATCCACTACAATAGTTCGGTCTCCTCAGCCACCTTTAGTCCCGATAGCCAACATGCAGTCACAGTCACCACCAGTCATGATGGAACGGCAAACATTCATAGCCTCAAGCATGATGGATCATGGGAAAAAGGACTCACTATGCATCATACCGATAAGGTCACTTCAGCCACCTTCAGTGCCAATGGCCGCTTTGTGATGACCTTTGGTTTGGATGGTGCCGCGAAAATCGCTCAACTGAAAGGCGATGGATCATGGGAAAAAAAAATCATTATCCGCCAACCCAGTCCAATCTTCTCAGCCAGTTTCAGCGCCAATAGCCGCTTTGTACTGATCCAAAGTTTTTTGGGAAGACAGGGTGTGTTCGACAACATTGTGTCAATTACTGAACTATGGAAGGAATAATAATTGATGTTTCAGAACTCAAGGTGCCGTTTTGTTCTTTCCCTGCTGGCTATGATGCTAGTAGCTATGATGCTAGTAGCTATGATGATTGCGCCATTATGCTATTCCTCAACCCTCATTGACCGTCATCATCCCGATGGGCGCAAGGTTCGGATTGAAATCAATGATGAGAAAACCCGGAACAACACCCTGACATTGACCGGAGGCCAGCTCGCTGGCAACGCTGATTTTCCCAGTGTCGGCAACGGAGGCAACGGCGGCTTTTTTTATTTGCCTCCTCCCTGGGGAGGCGGCAGGCCATCGGGATTATTCGAAATGGACCTGACTCTTCTGCAACCCGTCATCAACTGGCTGATGTCCACAGATAAGAGCCGACAGGCAAGTAATGAGGATGGCCAACCCTCTGGCAGCAGACCCACAGGATCAAATGACGCAACTAACCAGCATCAACAGGAAGAAGGAGAAACACCTGAAAATAGGGAGAACCAATCACCGGGAGAAAGCTTTGATGGCAGCGAGGATGGCAATAACAGAAAAGACGACAATGGAAGTCAAAGTAACAATAATGCTTCGACTCAAGATCTTCAGGCACTTGCCAACCAGCTTATCGCCATCATTGAAGGCGACGATCCCAATGCCGTTGTTAAATTCAAGGAAATGCTGGATAAACTGAACATGCCTCAGCGTTTGCAGGTTCTGGAAACACAATGTACAAAAATCGGGGGCAGTACGATCACGCCTCTTGAGGCGATATTGGCACTGCCACGTTCTTTCCATGAGGGCTCAATACGCAATCAATTTATCTGGCAGGTGATAATAGTAGCCACTGACAAAAACCGCATGATGGTTTCACCTGACAACAGCTACCAGATGATTTTGTATAATATTGTTCTGGACATAATCCACAAGGTCAATCAATCTCACCAACAGCCACCCATAGGATATTTTGAAAAACGTTGCTTTACTGAGTACTTCGTTCAATTATTCCTGCATTATTCACACCCGGTTGAGCGTATTCGCAATCTATTAGGACAAATATCAGATTTAGCCATAAGGAATGAGATTATAAATGATGCACAATCATTGAAATCCCGCAACTCTTTTCTGGATACCTTGAAACTATATAACCTTCACCCATCGTTCCATGAATTAATACGCTTATCAAATGAACTGCGCCTGCAAAATGATTACATCGCTATCAATGCTTACAGCGTTATTGCAATGAGAGTGGTTGAAGAGAAATCTACACACATTGTTAATGCAGAGTGTCAGGTATGTAAGGAACAGTTTGTACGCTCGCCTATGGTTATAGTGAAAACACCCTGCAATCACCTTTGTCACGTAGACTGTTTTAATCGGTGGCTCAAAAAAAGGGATCATGATAATTCAATTAGAAATTCTCCTACATATCGGGCAAAATTAAATGCCTTAAGAAAAAACATTAACGACTTTAACAATCTATTGAGAAAATACAAGGGTTGCCATTCTTTAGCTATTGCAGAAAGAGCATTTAAGGAATGGAATAAAGCAGAAACAAATTACGCAACCTTGTACCATTTTATCCAATTTTGCCGACACAGCAGCCCTAAACCTTATGGTTCACAGTTTGTAAAACTCTTGCGATGCCTCATTCATCCCGTGACAAAAGCCGAGTTCCGCCATGACGGTGTGATCACATCAGCCACCTTCAGCGCCAATAACCACCTTGTGGTGACCGCCAGTCGCGATGGCACTGTGAAAATCTATGGCGATGCGATCGATGGATCGTGGAAGGAAGAGTTCACTATCCGCCACCCCTTTGCAATCCCCTCAGCCAGCTTCAGCGCCGATAGTAGCCGTGTGTTGACCGTCAGTGACGATAAGATAGCAAAAATCCATGCTCGTAAGGAGGATGGATCATGGCAAAAAGAAATCACTACCTACCACTACGGGCTCATTCGTTCAGCCAGCTTCAGCACCGATAGTAGCCGTGTGTTGACCCTCAGCGAATATGAGACAGCAACAATCCATGTTCTG
The DNA here is from genome assembly GCF_023822025.1 of Endozoicomonas sp. 4G. Taxonomy (NCBI): domain Bacteria; kingdom Pseudomonadati; phylum Pseudomonadota; class Gammaproteobacteria; order Oceanospirillales; family Endozoicomonadaceae; genus Endozoicomonas; species Endozoicomonas sp. 4G. Next base: position 4,770,970 of record NZ_CP082909.1, read on the forward strand.
AAGGAGGGTGGATCATGGAAAGAAGAAGGAACCATCAGCCATGATTTTCCGATCCATTTAGCCAGCTTCAGTGCTGATGGTAGCCATGTGGTGACTGCCGACTTAGATAACGTGGTAAAAATCACGGGTAAATCCGCCGATGGATCATGGCAAGTAAAAATCATCGTTTCCCATAAGCACCGTGTCAACTCAGCCATCTTTAGCCCCGATAACCGCTATGTGCTGACCGCCAGTGACGATGGTACGGCAAACATCATTGCCCGGAAAGACGATGAATCATGGGAAGAAGAATTAACCATCAGCCACATTCGCACCCATGGTCAGATCAGATCAGCCGCCTTCAGCCCGGATAGCCGACATGTGCTGACTGTCGGCAAGGATAACCTGGTCAAAATCATTGGCAAACGAGCCGACGGATCATGGGGAGTAAAAGCCATCATTTCCCATAGTGCTCGTATCAACTCAGCCACCTTCAGTCCCGATAGCCGCCATGTGATGACCACCAGTGACGACAAACAAGTAAAAATCTACGGCGAAAAGACCGATGCATTATGGGAAGAAGAGATCACTATCCACCACGATGGTCTCAGCTCAGCCATCTTCAGTCCCGATAGCCAACATGCAGTCATCATCGATGATGATGGAATGGCAATCCTTAACTACGAGAATGATGGATCATGGAAAAAAGGACTCCCTGACTATCAATTTTATGATTTCACTGCCGCCTCCTTCAGTGCCGATAGCCGCTTTCTGATGACACTTGGAGATGGTATCGTGAAAATCAAATCCCTGAATGGCGCTTTCCAACACACTATCCGCCACCTCTGTTCAATCACCTCAGCCAGCTTCAGCGCCAATAGCCGCTTTGTGCTGACCAAAAGTCCTGATGGTCCCGGCAGCACTGTGAAAATTACTGAACTATGGAAGGAAGAGTAACTCCAGCAACGTCTCAGAAACTCTTGGCTATTCTCTGGTGCACTACCAATAATGAGATTCACCCATGGCGTTCTTTTATTTTTCCAGGACAGACATTCAAGACGGATTGTTCTGGCATTTTCTGGCAAACAAGAAGGGAGTGATTGGTATTTTTGTTCTCTCCCTGCTGGCTATGATGGTTGTGCCACTATGCGATTCCTCAACCCTTATTGACCGCCATCATCCCGATGGGCGCAAGGTTCGGATTGAAATCAATGATGTGAAAACCCGGAACAACACCCTGACAATGATGGGAGGCAAGCCCGCTGGCAACGCCGATTTTCCCAGTGTCGGTAACGGAGGCAACGGCGGCTTCTTTTATTTGCCTCCTCCCTGGGGAGGTGGCAGGCCATCGGGATTATTCGAAATTGACCTGACAATTCTGCAACCCGTCATCAACTGGCTGATGTCCATAGGTAAGGGCCGACAGGCAGGTAATGAGGATGGCCAACCCTCTGGCAGCAAAACTAATGCAGGATCAAATGGCGTAAATAATCACCATCAACAGGAGAAAAGAGAAGCACCTGAAAATCAGGAGAACAAATCACCGGGAGAAGGTAATAGTGGCAGCGGCGATGGCAATAACAGAAAAGACGACAATGGCGATGAGAATCAAAATAATGCGTCGACTCAGAACCTTCAGCTACTTGCCAATCAGCTTTTAGCCATCATTGAAAGCGAAGATCCCATTGCTGTTTTTAAATTCAGGGAAATGCTGGATAAGCTGGGCAGGCATGAGCGTTTGCAGGTTCTGGAAACAAAAGGCACAACCATCAGGGGCGATACTATGACTCCTCTTGAGGCAATATTGGCACTGCCGCGTTCTTCCCGTGATCACTCAGCACGCAACCGGTTTATCGAGCAGCTGATAGAAGCCGCTGGCTACTACTATCTGATGATTTTTTCTGACAACAAGTTCCGGATGATTTTGTACAAGATTGTTCAGGACATAATCCACAAGGTCAATCAATCTCACCAACAGCCACCCATAGGAGATTTTGAAAAACGTTGCTTTACTGAGTACTTGACTCAATTTTTTCTGATTACTTCAAACCCGGTTGAGCGTATTCGCAATCTATTAGAAGAAATATCAGATGTAGCCATAAGGAATGAGGTTATAAATGATGCACAATCATTGATATTTCCTGCCTCTTTTCTGGATACCTTGGCAAAATGTGACCAGCACCCGTCGTTCCATGAATTAATGCGCTTATCAGATGAACTGCGTATACAGCCGAAATACAGTGCCTCTGAAACCATAAATGATGACATCGCTATCAATGTTTTCGGCGACAATGCACTGCGTGTTGATAAAGAGAAATCTACACACATTATTCATGCAGAGTGTGCAGTATGTCAGGAACCGTTAGTACGCTCGTCAAATAGGGTTATGGTGAAAACACCCTGCAATCACCTTTATCACGTAGATTGTTTAAACCAGTGGCTCAAAAAAAGGAGTCGAGATGATTTAATGAGAACTTGCCCTATATGTCGAAAAGAATTAAATGCCTTAAGTAAAAAACTTAACGACTTTGATAAACTATTAAAAAAATACGACAGTTGTCATTCTTTAGCGATTGCAGAAAGAGCCGTTAATGAATGGAATAAAGCGGAAACAGATTATGAAACCTTGCACCATTTTATCCAATTTTGCCGACATAGCAGCCAGGCATCTGATGATTCACAGGTTGTAAAACTCTTGCGACGCCTGATTCATCCCGTGACAAAAGCCGGGATCCACTATGACGGTGCGGTCAACTCAGCCACTTTCAGCGCCAATAACCACCGTATGGTGTCCGCCAGTGACGATGGCACTGCGAAAATCTATGTTTATCAGTCCGATGGATCATGGAAGGAAGAACTCATTATCCACCACGATGGCCCGGTCAAATTAGCCAGCTTCAGCACCGATAGTCGCCGTGTGTTGACCGCCAGTAACGATGGGACAGCAAAAATCTATGTTCGGAAGGGGGAGGGATCATGGCAAGAAGAAATCACTATCCGCCACCGTGGGCCCATTCATTCAGCCACCTTCAGCGCCGACAATAGCCGTGTGTTGACCGCCAGTGACGACGGGACAGCAAAAATCCATGTTCAGAAGATGGATGGATCATGGGAAGAAGAAGTGATCATCAACCATCATGGTTCGATCCATTTAGCCAGCTTCAGTGCTGATGGTAGCCATGTGGTGTCTGTTGGCAAAGATAACGTGGTAAAAATCACGGGCAAATCAGCCGATGGATCATGGCAAGTAAAATTTATCGTTCTCCATGAGAACGGTGTTAACTCAGCCACCTTTAGCCCCGATAGCCGCTATGTGGTGACCGCCAGTGACGATGGTACGGCAAAAATCATCGGCCAGAAAGACGATAAGTCATGGGAAGAAGAATTCACCATTAGCCACATTGGAACCAATGGTCGGATCAGGTCAGCCGCCTTCAGCCCCGATAGCCGACATGTGCTGACCATCGGCGAGGATAACCTGGTTAAAATCATTGGGAAACGGGCCGATGGATCATGGGTAGTAAAAGCGACCATTTCCCATAGTGATGAGATCAACTCAGCCACCTTCAGTCCCGATAGCCGCCATGTGGTGACCGCCGGTTACGACCAACAGTCAAAAATCTACGGCGAAAAGACTGATGTATCATGGGAAGAAGAAATCATTATCCACCACAATAGTTGGAGCTTCTCAGCCACCTTCAGTGCCGATAGTCAACATGCATTAACCACCGATGGTACAACGGCAAAAATACATAGCCACAAGAATGGTGGATCATGGCAAGAAGGACTCACTATCTATCATAATTCTACTGTGATCAACTCAGCCACCTTCAGTGCCGATGGTCGCTTTGTGATGACCTTTGGTTGTAATGGCAACGTGATAATCACTCACCTTGAGGACGATGGATCATGGAAAGATAAAATCATTATCCGCCAATGCAATCTAATCTCCTCAGCCAGCTTCAGTGCCAATAGCCGCTTTGTGGTGACCACCTGCAAGATCTCATCAGTTGATACTGTTTACGACGACATTGTGAAAATTACTGAACTATGGAAGGAAGAGTAACTCCACCAGCATACCAGAAATTCTTGGCTATTCTCTGATGCACTACCAATAATGAGATTCACCCATGGCGTTCTTTTATTTTTCCAGGACAGACATTCAACACGGATTGTTCTGGCGCTTCCTGGCAAACAAGAGGAGCATGGTTGGTATTTTTGTTCTCTCCCTGCTGGCTATGATGCTAGCTATGATGATTGCGCCGTTATGCTATTCCTCAACGCTTATTGACCGCCATCATCCCGATGGGCGCAAGGTTCGGATTGAAATCAATGATGGGAGAAAACGCAATAGCACCCTGACAGTGACAGGAGGCAAGCCCGCTGGCAAAGCCGATTTTCCCAGTGTCGGCAACGGAGACAACGGTGGCTTCTTTTATTTGCCTCCTCCTCCCTGGGGAGGCGGCAGGCCATCGGGATTGTTCGAAATTGACCTGACTATTCTGCAACCTGTCATCAACTGGCTGATGTCCATAGGTAAGGATTCTGGTGATGGCCGACAGGCAGGTAATGAGGATAGTCAACCCTCTGGCAGCAAAACTAATGCAGGATCAAATGACGCAACTAACCAGCATCAACAGGAGAAAAGAGAAGCACCTGAAAATCGGGAGAACAAATCACCGGAAGAAGGTAATGGTAGCAGCGGCGATGGCAATAACAGAAAAGACGACAATGGCGATGAGAATCAAAATAATGCGTCGACTCAGAACCTTCAGCTACTTGCCAATCAGCTTTTAGCCATCATTGAAAGCGAAGATCCCAATGCCGTTTATAAACTGCGGGCAATACTGGATAAGCTGGACATGCATAAGCGTTTGCAGATTCTGGAAACAAAAGGCACAACCATCAGGGGCGATACTATGACTCCTCTTGAGGCGATATTGGCACTGCCGCGTTCTTCCCGTGATCACTCAGCACGCGACCGATTTATCGAGCAGCTGATAGAAGCCGCTGGCAACAACCGCCAGATGATTTTGTCCAGGATTGTTCTGGACATAATCCACAAGGTCAATCAATCCGACCAACAACCACAGATAGGGCATTTTGAAAAATGTTGCTTTACTGAGTACTTCCTGCAATTGTTCCTGACTTATTCAAACCCGGTTGAGCGTATTCGCAATCTATTAGATGAAATATCAGATTTTTCCATAAGGAATGAGATTATAAATAATGCACAATCATTAACACTCCCCACCTCTTTTCTGGATATCTTGAAACAATTTAACCAGCACTCATCGTTCCATGAATTAATACGCTTATCAAATGAAGTGCGTCTTCAAAGTAATTACATCGCTATCAATGCTTTCGGCAATAATGCACTGCGTGTGGATAAAGAAGAACCTACAGACATTATTGGTGCAGAATGCCCGGTATGTCAGGAGCAGTTTGCACGCACATCAAATATAGTGAAAACGCCCTGCAATCACCTTTTTCACCTACATTGTTTACATCAGTGGCTCAAAAAAAGAAATCACAATGGTTCAATTAGAACTTGCCCTACCTGTCGAGCAGAGGTAAAGGCCTTAAGAAAAAAGCTTAACGACTTTAACCAACTATTGAGAAAATGCGACGGTTGTCATTCTTTAGCGATTGCAGAAAGAGCAGTTAAGGAATGGAATCCAAAAAAAACAAGTTATGAAACCTTGTACCATTTTGTCCAATTTTGCCGACATAAAAGCCAGGCATCTGATGATTCGCAGTTTGTAAAACTCTTGCGACGCATCCTTCATGCCGTGACAAAAGCGGAGATCCATCATGACGGTATAGTCTACTCAGCCACCTTCAGCGCCAATAACCACCGTGTGGTAACCGCCAGTGACGATGGCACTGCGAAAGTCTGTGTCTATCAGCCCGATGGAACCTGGGAGGAAGAACTCATTGTTCACCACAATGGTTCCGTCACTTTAGCCAGCTTCAGCGCCGATAGTCGCCGTGTGTTGACCGCCAGCAACGATGGTACGGCAAAAATCTATGTTCGGAAGGAAAATGGATTATGGGAAGAAGAAATCACTATCCGCCACAGTGAGCCCATTTATTCAGCCACCTTCAGCGCCGACAATAGCCGGGTGTTGACCGCCAGCAAAGATGGTACAGCAAAAATCCATGTTCAGAAGGAGGATGGACCATGGAAAGAAGAAGGAACCATCAACCATGATGGTCCGATCCGCTTAGCCAGCTTCAATGCTGATGGTAGCCATGTAGTGACTGTCGGCAAAGATAAGGTGGTAAAAATCACAGGCAAATCAGCCGATGGATCATGGCAAGTAAAATTTTTCGTTACCCATAAGCGCTATGTCAACTCAGCCATTTTTAGCCCCAATAACCGCTATCTGGTGACCGCCAGTGGCGATGGTACGGCAAAAATCATTGGTCAGAAAGACGACAAATCATGGGAAGAAGAATTCACCATTAGCCACACTAACACCGGTGGTTCGATCGCATCAGCCACCTTCAGCCCCGATAGCCGACATGTGCTGACTATCGGCTGGGATCATCTGGTTAAAATCATCGGTAAACGGGCCGATGGATCATGGGGAATAAAAGCCATCATTTCCCATAATGATCATGTCTACTCTGCTACCTTCAGTCCCGATAGCCGCCACGTGATGACCACCGGTTACGACAAACAGTCAACAATCTACGGCGAAAAGACTGAGGTATCATGGGAAGAAGAAATCACTATGGAGCACAATAGTGGGATCTTCTCAGCCACCTTCAGTCCCGATAGCCAACATGCAGTCATCACCGATAATGATGGAACGACAATCCTTAGCTACGAGAATGATGGATCATGGGAACAAGGACTCACTTTCTATCATACTGGTCCGCTCACTTCAGCCATCTTCAGTGCCAATGGCCGCTTTGTGATGACCTTTGGTTTTGATCGTACCGCGAAAATCATTGAACTGAAGGGCGATGGGGCATGGGAAGAGGCAATCATCCACCCCTATCCAATCCAAACAGCCAGCTTCAGCGCCGATAGCCGCTTTGTGCTGACCGAAAGTTTTTTGCCAATACTTGGGGGTGACGGCAGCATTGTGAAAATTACTGAACTATGGAGGGACGAATGATTGATGTTGCAGAACTCAAGGTTCAATCCACCAACATCTCAGAAATTCTTGGCTATTCTCTGGTGCACTACCAATAATGAGATTCACCAATGGCGTTCCTTTATTTTTACAGAAAAGATATTCAACACGGATTGTCCCGGCGTTTCACAAACAAGAAGAGCATGGTTGGTATTTTTATTCTTTCCCTGCTGGCTATGATGCTGGCTATGATGCTAGCTATGATGCTGGCTATGATAATTGTGCCATTATGCTATTCCTCAACCCTTATTGACCGCCATCATCCCGATGGGCGCAAGGTTCAGATTGAAATCAATGATGAGAAAACCCGGAACAACACTCTGACATTGACAGGAGGCAAACCCGCTGGCAACGCCGATTTTCCCAGTGTCGGCAACAGAGACAACGGAGGCAACGGAGACAACGGAGGCAACGGAGACAACGGAGGCAACGGAGACAACGGAGGCAACGGCGGCTTCTTTTATTTGCCTCCTCCTCCCTGGGGAGGTGGAGGCGGCAGGCCATCGGGATTGTTCGACATTGACCTGACTATTCTGCAACCTGTCATCAACTGGCTGATGCCCATAGGTAAGGATTCTGGCGATGGCCGACAGGCAGGTAATGAAGATGGACAACCCTCTGGCAGTAGACCCGATGCAGGATCAAATGACGTAACTAACCAGCATCAACAGGAGAAAAGAGAAGCACCTGAAAATCGGGAGAACAAATCACCGGGAGAAGGTAATGGTAGCAGCGGCGATGGCAATAACAGAAAAGACGACAATGGCGAGGAAAGTAAAAATAATGCTTCGACTCAAGACCTTCAGGTACTTGCCAACGAGCTTTTAGCCATCATTGCAAGCGACAATCCCAACGCCGCTTTTAAATTCAGGGAAATGTTGGATAAGCTGGACAGACCTCAGCGTTTGCAGGTTCTGGAAACAAAAGGCACAAACATCAGGGGTAATACTGTTACTCCTCTTGAGGCAATATTGGCACTGCCGCGCTCTTCCGATGAGTACTCAACACGCAACCGATTTATCAAGCAGCTGATAGAATCCGTGGGCTACTACTACCTGATGATTTTTTCTGGCAACAAACTCCAGATAATTTTATCTAAGATTGTTCAGGACATAATCCACAAGGTCAATCAATCTCACCAACAGCCACCCATAGGACATTTTGAAAAACGTTGCTTTACGGATTACTTCATTCAATTGTTCCTGATTAATTCAAACCCGGTTGAGCGTATTCGCAATCTATTAGAAGAAATATCAGAATTAGCTATAAGGAATGAGATTATAAATGATGCAAAATCATTGATATTTCACATCCCTTTTGTGGATATCTTGGCACATTTTAAACATAAACCATCATTCCATGAATTAATGCGCTTATCAGATGAACTGCGTATGCAAAATGATCACATCGCTATCAATTCTTTCGTCGACCATTCACCGCGTGTGGCTAAAGAAGAACCTGCACACATTATTGGTGCAGAATGCACGGTATGTAAGGAGCCGTTTGTACACACGTCAAATATAGTGAAAACACCCTGTAATCACCTTTATCACATAGATTGTTTAAATCAGTGGCTCAAAAAAAGAGAGCAGGATGGTGCAATTAGAAATTGTCCTACCTGCCGTACAGAATTAAACGCCTTTAGTAAAAAACTTAACGCCTTTAACAAACTATTAAGAAAATACAGCGGCTTTCATTCTTTAGCGATTGCAAAAAGAGCAGTTATTGAATGGAATAGGACAGAAACCAGTCGTGAAACCTTGTACCACTTTGTTCAATTTTGCCGACATAGCAGCCAGGCATCTGATAATCCACAGTTTGTAACACTCTTGCGAACCATCATTTATCCCGTGATAAAAGCCGAGATCCACCATAACGATACGGTCAACTCAGCCACCTTCAGCGCCAATAACCGCCTTGTGGTGACCGCCAGTAGCGATGGCACTGCGAAAATCTATGTCTATCAGTCCGGTGGATCATGGCAGGAAGAATTCACTATTCGCCACCATGGTTGGGTCAGTGTAGCCACCTTCAGTGCTGATAGTAGTCGTGTGTTGACCGCCAGTAACGATGGGATAGCAAAAATCCATGTTCGGAAGGAGGACGGATCATGGCAAGAAGAAATCACTATCCACCACTGCGGGGGCATTCATTCAGCCAGCTTCAGCACCGATAGTCGTCGTGTATTGACCGACGGCAATGATGGTACAGCAAAAATCCATGCTCAGAAGGAGATTGGATCATGGAAAGAAGAAGGAACCATCAGCCATAATGGTTGGATCGATATAGCCAGCTTCAGTGATGATGGTAGCCATGTGGTGACTGTCGGCGAAGATAACCTGGTAAAAATTACGGGCAAATCCGCCGATGGATCATGGCAAGTAAAACTTATCGTTATCCATGAGGGCAATGTCAACTCAGCTATCTTTAGCCCCGATAACCGCTATGTGGTGACCGCCAGTAACGATGGCACGGCAAAAATCATTGGTCAGAAAGACGACAAGTCATGGGAAGAAGAATTCACCATTAGCCACATTAGCACCGGTGGCGCGATCCTATCAGCCGCCTTCAGCCCCGATAGCCGACATGTGCTGACTGTCGGCAAGGATAACCTGGTCAAAATCATTGGCAAACGGGCCGATGGATCATGGGTAGTAAAAGCCATCATTTCCCATAGTGATGAGATCAAGACAGCCACCTTCAGCCCGGATAGCCGCCATGTGGTGACCACCAGTTACGACAAACAGGCAAAAATCTACGGCGAAAAAACTGATGCATTATGGGAAGAAGAAATCACTATCCAGCACAATGATTGGGTCAGGTCAGCCGCCTTTAGTCCCGATAGCCAACATGCAGTAACCATCAGTTATTATGGAACGGCAAAAACCCATAACCTCAAGAATGATGGATCATGGGAAGAAGGACTCACTATCCATCATACTGGTTGTGTCCTATCAGCCGCCTTCAGTGCCGATGGCCGCTTTGTGATGACCTTTGGTTATGATCGTACCGCGAAAATCAATTACCTCAAGGGCGCTATCCAATTCACTATCCACCACCCCAGGCCAATCGCCTCAGCCAGCTTCAGCGCCGATAGCCGCTTTGTGCTGACCCAAAGTTTGTTACCATTCACCGATGGTCCCAGCAATGGTCCCGGCGGCATTGTGAAAATTACTGAACTATGGAAGGAAGAATAATTGATGCTGCAGACAGTCCACCAGCGTTCCGGAAACTCTTGGCTATGCTCTGATGCACTACCAATAATGAGATGCACCAATGGCGTTCTTTTCTCTTTCCAGAACAGACATTCAACACAGATTGTCCTGCCGTTTCCTGGCAAACAAGAAGACCATGTTTGGTATTTTTGTTCCTTCCCTGCTGGCTATGATGATTGTGCCGTTATGCTATTCCTCAACCCTTATTGACCGTCATCATCCAGATGGGCACAGGGTTAAGACTGAAATCAATGATGAGAAAACCCGGAATAACACTCTGACAATGGCAGGAGGCAAGCTCGCTGGCAACGCCGATTTTCCCGGTGTCGGCAAGGGAGGCTTCTTTTATTCGCCTCCTCCTCCCTGGGGGGGTGGAGGCGGCAGGCCATCGGGATTATTTGAAATTGACCTGACTATTCTGCAACCCGTCATCTCATGGCTGATGTCCACAGGTAAAGGTTCTGGCGATGGCCGACAGGAAGTTAATGAGGATGATCAACCCTCTGGCAGCAGACCTACAGGATCAAATGACGCAACTAACCAGCATCAACAGGAAAAAAGAGAAGCACCTGAAGATCGGGAGAACAAATCACCGGGAGAAGGCAATAATGGCAGCGGTGATGGCAATAACAGAAAAGACGACAATGGAAGTCAGAGTAAAAATAATGCGTCGACTCAGGACCTTCAGCTACTTGCCAACGAGCTTTTAGCCATCATTGAAAGCGATGCTCCCAACGCCGATTTTAAATTCAGGGAAATGTTGGATAAGCTGGACATGCCTCAGCGCTTGCGGGTTTTGGAAACAAAATGTACAAAAATCGGGGGCAGTACTATGACTCCTCTTGAGGCGATATTGGCACTGCCGCGTTATTCCGATGAGCACTCAACTCGCAACCGATTTATCCAGCAGCTGATAGCAGCCACTGACAACAACCGCATGATGGTTTCGCCTGACATCAGCCACCTGATGATTTTGTATAAGATTGTTCTGGACATAATCGACAAGGTCAATGAATCTCACCAACAGCCACCCATAGGGCATTTTGAAAAACGTTGCTTTACTGAGTACTTCGTTCAATTATTCCAGCATTATTCACACCCGGTTGAGCGTATTCGCAATCTATTAGAAGAAATATCAGATTTAGCCATAAGGAATGAGATTATAAATGATGCACAATCATTGATATCCCCCATCTCTTTTCTGGATTTCCTGACACAATGTGACCATCACCCATCGTTCCTTGAATTAATACGCTTATCGAATGAACTGCGTATGCAAAATGATTACATCGCTATCAATGCTTTCAGCGATAATGCAATGAGTGTGGATAAAGAGAAATCTACACACATTATTCATGCAGAGTGTGCAGTATGTCAGGAACCGTTTGTACGCTCGTCAAATATGGTTATGGTGAAAACACCCTGCAATCACCTTTATCACGTAGATTGTTTGAATCAGTGGCTCAAAAAAAGGAGGCGGAATGATTCCGTTAGAAATTGTCCCACATGTCGTACAGAGTTAAACGCCTTAAGTAAAAAGCTTAACGACTTTAACATACTATTGAAGAAATACGACGGTTGTCACTCTTTAGCTGTTGCAGAAAGAGCAGTTAAGGAATGGAATAAAGTAAAAACAAATTATGAAAGGTTGTACCATTTTGTCCAATTTTGCCGACATAGCAGCCAGGCACCTGATGATTCGAAGTTTGTAAAACTCTTGCGAACGCTCATTCATCCCGTGACAAAAGCCGAAATACCCCATGACGGCAAGAGCAACTTAGCCTTCTTCAGCATCAATAACATCCGTATGGTGAACGCCAGTAGCGACGGCACTGTGAAAATCTATGTTTATCAGGCCGATGGATCCTGGAAGGAGGAGCTCAGTATCCGCCACCATGGTACAGTCAAATCAATCAGCTGCAGCGCCGATAGTAGCCGTGTATTGACCACCAGCAACGATGGTACAGCAAAAATCCATGTTCGGAAGGAGGATGGATCATGGCAACAAGAAATGATCATCAGCCATGATAGTCCGATCCATTTAGCCAGCTTCAGTGCCGATAGTAGCCGTGTGTTGACCGCCAGCAACGATGGTACGGCAAAAATCCATCATCAAAAGGAGGATGGATCATGGAAAGAAGAAGGGACCATCAGCCATGATGGTCTGATCCATTTAGCCAGATTCAGTACCGATGGTAGCCATGTGGTGACTGTCGGCAAAGATAACCTGGTAAAAATCACGGGCAAATCCACCGATGGATCATGGCAAGTAAAATTTATCGTTCTCCACGAGGACTCTGTCAACTCAGCCACCTTTAGCTCCGATAACCGCTATGTGTTGACCGCCAGTAACGATGGCACGGCAAAAATCATTGGCCAGAAAGACGATAAGTCATGGGAGGAAGAATTCATCATCAGCCACATTTGCCTCAATGGTGGGATCAGATCAGCCGCCTTTAGCCCCGATAGCCAACATGTACTGACTGTCGGCGACAATAATCGGGTTAAAATCATTGGCAAACGGGCCGATGGATCATGGCTGGAAAAAGCCATCATTTTCCATAGTGATCCTATCAACTCAGCCACCTTCAGTCCTGATAGCCACTATGTGATGACCACCAGTGACGATCATACGGCAAAAATCTACGGCGAAAAGACCGATGTATTATGGGCAGAAGAAATCACTATCCACCACAATCATTCGATCTTCCCAGGCATCTGCATCTTTAGCCCTGATAGCCAACATGCAGTCATCACCAGTGGTGATGGAAGGGCAAAAATCTATAGCCGCAATAATGATGGATCATGGGAAGAGGGAATCACCATCTTTCATTATGGTAGGATCACTTGGGCCACCTTCAGTCCCGATCGCCGCTTTGTGATGACCTCTGGTTATGATTGTGTCGCGAAAATCACTCCCCTGAAGGACGATGGGTCACGGAAAAAAGAAATCACTATCCGCCACCCCTATCCAGTCTTCTCAGCCAGTTTCAGCGCCGATAGCCGCTTTGTGCTAACCCTGAGTTTTTTGGCAGGATTTACTGAGTGCGGCGGCCTTGTGAAAATCACTGAACTATGGAAGGAAGAATAAAGCCAGCAACGTCCCGGAAAGTCTTGGCTATTCTCTGATGCACTACCATTAATGAGATTCACCCATGACGTTCCTTTATTTTTCCAAAAAAAATATTCAACACGGATTGTTCTGGCATTTTCTGGCAAACAACAAGGGCATGGTTGGTATTTTTGTTCTTTCCCTGCTGGCTATGATGCTGGTTATGATGCTGGCTATGATGATTGTGCCGTTATGCTATTCCTCAACCCTTATTGACCGTCATCATACCGATGGGCGCAGGGTTCGGATTGAAATCAATGATGAGAGAACACGCAATAGCACCCTGACATTGACAGGAGTCAAGCCCGCTGGCAACGCCGATTTTCCCGGTGTCGCCAGCAATGGAGGTTTCTTTTATTCGCCTCCTCCCTGGGGAGGTGGAGGCGGAAGGCCATCGGGATTGTTTGAAATTGATCTGGCTCTTCTGCAACCCGTCATCAACTGGCTGATGTCCATAGGTAAGGGCCGACAGGCAGCTAATAAGGATGGACAATCCTCTGGCAGCAAACCCAATGCAAGATCAAATGACGCAACTAACCACCACCATCAACAACAGGAGAAAAGAGAAACACCTGAAGATCAGGAGAACAAATCACCCGGAGAAGGTAATGGTAGCAGCGGGGATGGCAATGACAGAAAAGACGACAATGGAGAGAAAAGTAAAAATAATGCTTCGATTCAGGACCTTCAGCTACTTGCCAACCAGCTTTTAGCCATCATTGAAAGCGACGATCCCAACGGCGTTTTTAAATTCAGGGAAATGTTGGATGAGCTGGACATGCGTCAGCGTTTGCAGGTTCTGGAAACAAAATGCACAAACATCAGGGGCGATACTATTACTCCTCTTAAGGCGATATTGGCACTGCCGGGTTCTTCCGATGAGCATTCAACACGCAACCGATTTATCGGGCAGCTGATAGCAGCCACTGGTAACCACTACCGGATGATTTTGTCTGACAACAGCCACCTGATGAGTGCCTCTGAAACCATGGATGATTACATCGCTATCAATGCTTCTGGCGACAATGCACTGCGCGTGGATAAAGAAGAACCTGCACACATTATTGGTGCAGAGTGCTCGGTATGTAAGGAGCTGTTTGTAAACACATCAAATATAGTGAAAACACCCTGTAATCACCTTTATCACGTAGATTGTTTAAATCAGTGGTTCAAAAAAAGGGAGCAGGATTGTTCAATTAGAAATTGTCCTACCTGCCGTACAAAATTAAACGCCTTTAGTAAAAAACTGAACGACTTTAACAAACTATTGAGAAAATACGACGGTTGTCATTCTTTAGCTATTGCAAAAAGAGCATTTAATGAATGGAATAAAGCAGAAACAAGTTATGCAAGCCTGTACCATTTTATCCAATTTTGCCGACATAGCAGCCAGACATCTGATGATTCACAGTTTGTAAAACTCTTGCGACGCCTCATTAATCCCGTGAATCCGGTGACAAAAGCCGAGATCAGCCATGACCATGACGTCAACTCGGCCACCTTCAGCGCCAATAACCAGCGTGTGGCAACCGCCAGTCGCGATGGCACTGCGAAAATCTATAGCTATCAGTCCGATGGATCATGGAAGGAAGAACTCACCATTCTCCACGAGGGTTCGGTCAGATCAGCCACCTTCAGCGCCGATAGTCGCCGTGTGCTAACCGCCAGTGACGATGGGACAGCAAAAATCTATGTTCGGAAGGAGGATGGATCATGGCAAAAAGAAGTCACTATCCGTCACGATAGGCGCATTAACTCAGCCACCTTCAGCACCGATAGTAGCCGTGTGTTGACCGCCAGTGACGATGGGACAGCAAAAATCCATGTTCAGAAAGAGGATGGATCATGGGACGAAGAAGTGATCATCAAGCATGATGGTCCGATCCATTTAGCCAGCTTCAGTGCTGATGGTAGCCATGTGGTGACTGCCGGCAAAGATAAAGCGGTAAAAATAACGGGCAAATCCGCCGATGGATCATGGAAAGTAAAACTTATCGTTATCCATGAGGGCCGTGTCAACTCAGCCATCTTTAGCACCGATAACCGCTATGTGGTGACCGCCAGTGACGATGGCACGGCAAAAAGCATTGCTCGGAAAGACGATGAATCATGGGAAGAAAAATTCACCATCAGCCACATTCGCACCCATGGTGAGATCAGATCAGCCGCCTTCAGCCCCGATAGCCGACATGTACTGACTATCGGCGAGGATGGCCTGGTTAACATCATTGGTAAACAAGCCAACGGATCATGGGGACTAAAAGCTACCATTACCCATAGTGAACGTATCCACTCTGTTATCTTCAGTCCCGATAGCCACCATGTGGTGACCGCCAGTACCGATGGCACTGCGAAAATCTACGGCGAAAAGACCGATGCATTATGGGAAGAAGAAATCACTATCCATCACGATTCCTGGGTCTTCTCAGCCACCTTCAGTCCCAATAGCCAACATGCAGTAACCACCAGTAATGATGGAACCGCAAAAATCCATAACTACAAGAATGATGGATCATGGGAAGAAGTACTCACTATCCATCATACCAGTTGGTTAACTTCAGCCACCTTCAGTGCCGATGGCCGCTTTGTGATGACCTTTGGTTCTGGTGGTACCGCGAAAATCGCTCAACTGAAGGGCGATGGATCATGGGAAGAAGAAATCACTATCCACCACCCCAATCGGACCTTCTCAGCCAGCTTCAGTTCCGATAGCCGCTTTGTGCTGACCCAAAGTTTTGTGGGAAGATTTAGTTACGGCAACATTGTGAAAATTACTGAACTATGGAAGGAAGAGTAACTCCAGCAACGTCCCGGAAACTCTTGGCTATTCTCTGATGCACTACCAGTAATGAGATTCCCCCATGGCGTTCCTTTATTTTTACAGAACAGATATTCAACACGGATTGTTCTGGCATTTTCTGGCAAACAAGAAGGGCGTGATTGGTATTTTTGTTCTTTCCTTGCTGGCTATGATGGTTGTGCCATTATGCCATTCCTCAACCCTTATTGACCGTCATCATCCCGATGGGCGCAAGTTTCGGATTGAAATCAATGATGGGAAAACCTGGAATAACACCCTGACATTGACAGGAGGCAAACCCGCTGGCAACGCCGATTTTCCCAGTGTCGGCAACGGAGACAACGGAGGCAACGGAGGCTTCTTTTATTTGCCTCCTCCCTGGGGAGGTGGAGGCGGCAGGCCATCGGGATTGTTCGACATTGACCTGACTATTCTGCAACCCGTCATCAACTGGCTGATGTCCACAGGTAAGGGTTCTGGCGATGGCCGACAGGCAGGTAATGTGAATGGTCGACCCTCTGGCAGTAGACCTGATGCAGGATCAAATGACGCAACTAACCATCAACAGGAGCAAAGAGAAGCACCTGAAGATCAGGAGAGCAAATCACCGGGAGAAAGTAATGGTAGCAATGGGGATGGCAATAACAGAAAAGACGACAATGGCGAGCAGAGTAAAAATAATGCTTCGACCCAGGACCTTCAGGTACTTGCCAATCAGCTTTTAGCCATCATTGAAAGCGACGATCCCGATGCCGTTTTTAAATTCAGGGAAATGCTGGATAAGCTGGACATGCCTCAGCGTTTGCAGGTTCTGGAAACAAAAGGTACAAACATCAGCGGTAATACTTTTACCCCTCTTGAGGCGATATTGGCACTGCCGCGCTCTTTCGATGAGCACTCAACAGGCAACCGATTTATCGGGCAGCTGATAGCAGCCACTGGTAACCACTACCGGATGATTTTGTCTGACAACAGCCACTTGATGAGTGCCTCTGAAACCATGGATGATTACATCGCTATCAATGCTTTCGGCGACAATGCACCGCGCGTGGATAAAGAAGAACCTGCACACATTATTGGTGCAGAGTGCTCGGTATGTAAGGAGCTGTTTGTAAACACATCAAATATAGTGAAAACACCCTGTAATCACCTTTATCACGTAGATTGTTTAAATCAGTGGTTGAAAAAAAGGGAGCAGGATTGTTCAGTTAGAAATTGTCCTACCTGCCGTACAAAATTAAACGCCTTTAGTAAAAAACTGAACGACTTTAACAAACTATTGAGAAAATACGACGGTTGTCATTCTTTAGCTATTGCAAAAAGAGCATTTAATGAATGGAATAAAGCAGAAACAAGTTATGCAAGCCTGTACCATTTTATCCAATTTTGCCGACATAGCAGCCAGGCATCTGATGATTCACAGTTTGTAAAACTCTTGCGACGCCTCATTAATCCCGTGAATCCGGTGACAAAAGCCGAGATCCGCCATAACCATGACGTCAACTCGGCCACCTTCAGCGCCAATAACCAACTTGTGGCGACCGCCAGTCGCGATGGCACTGCGAAAATCTATAGCTATCAGTCCGATGGATCATGGAAGGAAGAACTCACCATTCTCCACGAGGGTCCGGTCAAATCAGCCAGCTTCAGCACCGATAGTCGCCGTGTGTTGACCGCCAGTGACGATGGGACAGCAAAAATCTATGTTCGGAAGGAAGATGGATCATGGCAAGAAGAAATCACTATCCGCCACCACGAGCTCATTCATTCAGCCAGCTTCAGCGCCGACAATAGCCGTGTGTTGACCGCCAGTGACGATAGGACAGCAAAAATCCATGTTCAGAAAGAGGCTGGATCATGGGAGGAAGAAGTGATCATCAAGCATTATGGTCCGATCCATTCAGCCAGCTTCAGTGCTGATGGTAGCCATGTGGTGACTGTCGGCCAAGATGGCCGGGTAAAAATCACGGGCCAATCAGCCGATGGATCATGGCAAGTAAAAATCATCGTTTTCCATAAGCTGTATCCCAACTCAGCCAGCTTTAGCCCCGATAACCGCTATGTAGTGATCGCCAGTGACGATAACACGGCAAAAATCATTGCCCGGAAAGACGATGAATCATGGGAAGAAGAATTAACCATCAACCACATTCGCACCAATGGTCGGATCAGATCAGCCGCCTTCAGCCCCGATAGCCGACATGTGCTGGCTGTCGACGAGAATGGCCTGGTTCACATCATTGGTAAACAAGCCAACGGATCATGGGTAATAAAAGCCATCATTACCCATAGTAAATGTATCTACTCTGTTACCTTCAGCCCCGATAGCCACCATGTGGTGACCGCCAGTACCGATGGCACTGCGAAAATCTACGGCGAAAAGACCGATGCATTATGGGCAGAAGAAATCACTATCCATCACGATGCTTGGGTCTTCTCAGCCACCTTCAGTCCCAATAGCCAACATGCAGTAACCACCAGTAATGATGGAACCGCAAAAATCCATAACTACAAGAATGATGGATCATGGGAAGAGGTATTCACTATCCATCATACTTTTTGGCTCACTTCAGCCACCTTCAGTGCCGATGGCCGCTTTGTGATGACCTTTGGTTCTGGTGGCACCGCAAAAATCATTCAACTGAAGGGCGATGGATCATGGGAAGAAGTAATCACTATCCACCACCCCAATCCAACCTTCGCAGCCAGCTTCAGTGCCGATAGCCGCTTTGTGCTGACCCGAAGTTTTTTTGGAAAATTTGGTTACGGCAACATTGTGAAAATTACTGAACTATGGAAGGAAGAATAATTGATGTTGCAGAACTCAAGGTGCCGTTTTGTTCTTTCCCTGCTGGCTAGACCCGTCCCTGAAGGAACGGGTTTGCGCCAGCATTTCAATCAAGCAGCTTCAGAAATTCGTATTTCCACGTGAAGTCCAGCAGCAGCAGCCATATTGACCAATGCATCCAGCCCAAAAACATTAATTTTACCGCGCATTAGATCGGAAATGCGTGGTTGAGTTACGCCAAATAGCTTAGCGGCTTGCTGCTGGGTTATTCCAATGCGGTCTATGTGGTTCTTTAGCGCCATCATTAAAGAAGAGCGGAGCTTCATGACTTCCGCCTCCTCTGGTGTATCTTCAATGGCATCCCATATACTTTCAAATCTTTGATTGCTCATTTTTCAACCTCTTCAATAAATCGCTATAACGCTTTGTAGCAAGGTTTATATCTTTCTTACTGGTCTTTTCGCTTTTCTTCTGGAAACAATGAAGAACATGGGTACCTAATCGCACCCCCAACCCTGGAAAACACTGGGCTGGAGCATTCTCGAAAGCAATTCTCAATTGTCCTGCCGGTATTGAGTTTTGAGAAAATCCGACGTAAAAGCAAAATTGCAGGTCAGACCCCAACATCTCAGAAACTCTTGGCTATTCTCTGATGCACTACCAATAATGAGATTCACTAATGGCGTTGCTTTATTTTTACAGAACAAACATTCAACACGGATTGTTCTGGCATTTTCTGGCAAACAAGAAAGGCATGGTTGGTATTTTTGCTCTTTCCATGCTAGCTATGATGCTAGCTATGATGCTAGCTATGATGCTAGCTATGATGCTAGCTATGATGATTGTGCCGTTATGCTATTCCTCAACTCTTATTGACCGTCATCATCCCGATGGGCGCAAGTTTCAGATTGAAATCAATGATGAGAGAACACGCAACAGCACTCTGGCATTGACAGGAGGCCAGCCCGCTGGCAACGCTGATTTTCCCAGTGTCGGCAACGGAGACAACGGAGGCTTCTTTTATTTGCCTCCTCCCTGGGGAGGTGGAGGCGGCAGGCCATCGGGATTGTTCGACATTGACCTGACTCTTCTGCAACCCGTCATCAACTGGCTGATGTCCATAGGCAAGGGTTCTGGTGATGGCCGACAGGCAGGTAATGAGGATGGTCAACCCTCTGGCAGCAGACCCAATGCAGGATCAAATGACGCAACTAACCACCATCAACAAGAAAAAAGAGAAGCACCTGAAAATCAGGAAAACAAATCACCGGGAGAAGGTAATGGTGGCAGCGGCGATGGCAGCAGGGATGGCAATAACAGAAAAGACGACAATGGCGAGGAGAGTAAAAATAATGCTTCGACCATTGATGATTACATAGCTATCACTTCTTTCCACGATAATGCACTGCGCGTGGATAAAGAAGAGCCTGCACACATTATTGGTGCAGAGTGCGCGATATGTCAGGAGCAGTTTGTACGCACGTCAAATATAGTGAAAACACCCTGTAATCACCTTTATCACGTAGATTGCTTAAATCAGTGGCTCAAAAAAAGGGAGCACGATGATTCAGTTAGAAATTGCCCTACATGCCGTACAGAATTAAACGCCTTTAGTAAAAAGCTAAACGACTTTAACAAACTATTAAGAAGATACAGCGGCTTTCATTCTTTAGCTATTGCAAAAAGAGCATTTAATGAATGGAATAAAGCAGAAACAAGTTATGCAACCATGTACCATTTTATCCAATTTTGCCGACATAGCAGCCAGGCATTGGATGATTCACAGTTTGTAAAACTCTTGCGACGCCTCATTAATCCCGTGACAAAAGCCGAGATCCGCCATGACCGTGGAACCAACTCAGCCACCTTCAGCGCCAATAACCACCTTGTGGTGACCGCCAGTGACGATGGCACTGCGAAAATCTATGTCTATCAGTCCGATGGATCATGGAAAGAAGAACTCACTATTCACCACGATGGTTCGGTCAAATTAGCCAGCTTCAGCGCCGATAGTCGCCATGTGTTAACCGCCAGTAAGGATGGGACAGCAAAAATCTATGTTCGGAAGGAAGATGGATCATGGCAAGAAGAAATCACTATCCGCCACCATGGGCCCATTCATTCAGCCAGCTTCAGCGGCGACAATAGCCGTGTGTTGACTGCCAGTGACGGTGGGGCAGCAAAAATCCATGTTCAGAAGGAGGATGGATCATGGAAAGAAGAAGTGGCCATCAACCATGATAGTCCGATCCATTTAGCCAGCTTCAGTGCTGATGGTAGCCATGTGGTGACTGCTGACAAAGATAACCTGGTAAAAATCACGGGCAAATCCGACGATGGATCATGGCAAGTAAAAATCATCGTAATCCATAAGGGTCGTGTCAACTCAGCCACCTTTAGCCCCGATAACCGCTATGTGGTGACCGCCAGTAACGATGGCACGGCAAAAATCATTGCCCAAAAAGACGATGAATCATGGGAAGAAGAATTAACCATCAGCCACATTCCCACCAGTGGTCAGATCAAATCAGCCGCCTTCAGCCCCGATAGCCGACATGTGCTGACTATCGGCTGGGATTTTCTGGTTAAAATCATCGGTAAACGGGCCGACGGATCATGGGGAGTAAAAGCCATCATTACCCATAGTGATCGTGTCTGGTCTGCTACCTTCAGTCCCGATAGCCACCATGTAGTGACCGCCAGTTTCGACCGACAGGCAAAAATCTACGGCGAAAAGAGCGATGCATTATGGGAAGAAGAAATCACTATCCACCACAATCATCGGGTCTTCTCAAGCACCTTCAGTCACGATAGTCAACATGCAGTAAGCACCAGTGATGATGGAACGGCAAAAATCCATAGCCACAAGAATAATGGATCATGGGAAGAAGGATTCACTATCCATCATTTTCGTCGGGTCATTTCAGCCACCTTCAGTGTCGATGGCCGTTTTGTGATGACCTTTGGTCTTGGTGGTACCGCGAAAATCACTCAACTGAATGGCGATGAATCATGGAAAGAAATCAGTATCCACCACCCCAATCCAATCTCCTCAGCCAGCTTCAGCGCCAATAGCCGCTTTGTGCTGACCGAAAGTTTTTTGCCATTCTCTGATGTTCCCCGCAGCATTGTGAAAATTACGGAACTATGGAAGGAAGAGTAACTCCAGCAACGTCCCGGAAATTCTTGGCTATTCTCTGATGCACTATCAATAATGAGATTCACCCATGGCGTTCCTTGATTTTTCCAAAACAAATATTCAATACGGATTGTTCTGGCGCTTCCCAAACAAAAAGGGCGTGATTGGTATTTTTGTTTTTTCCCTGCTGGCTATGATGCTAGCTATGATGCTAGCTATGATGCTAGCTATGGTGATTGTGCCGTTATGCTATTCCTCAAACCTTATTGACTCTCATCATCCCGATGGGCGCAAGGTTCGGATTGAAATCAATGATAGGAAAGCACGCAATAGCACACTGACAGTGACAGGAGGCAAGCCCGCTGGCAATGCCGATTTTCCCAGTGTCGGCAACGGAGACAACGGAGGCTTCTTTTATTTGCCGCCTCCTCCCTGGGGAGGTGGAGGCGGCAGGCCATCGGGATTGTTCGAAATTGACCTGACTATTCTACAACCCGTCATCAACTGGCTGATGTCCATAGGTAAGGGTTCTGGTGATGGCCGACAGGCAGGTAATGAGGATGGTCAACCCTCTGGCAGCAGACCCAATGCAGGAGCAAATGACGCAACTACCCCCCATCAACAGGAGCAAAGCGAAGCACCCGAAAATCGAGAGAACAAATCACCGGGAGAAGGTAATAGTAGCAGCGGCGATGGCAATAACAGAAAAGACGACAATGGAGAGCAGAGTAAAAATAATGCTTCGACTCAGGACCTTCAGCTACTTGCCAACGAGCTTTTAGCCATCATTGAAAGCGACGATCCCAACGCTGTTTTTAAATTCAGGGAAATGCTGGATAAGCTGGACATGCCTCAGCGTTTGCAGGTTCTGGAAACAAAAGGCACAAACATCAGGGGCAATACAGTTACTCCTCTTGAAGCGATATTGGCACTGCCAGGTTCTTCCGATGAGCACTCAACACGCAACCGATTTATCGAGCAGCTGATAGCAGCCACTGACGACCACTACCTGATGATGTTGTCTGACGACAGCCACCTGATGAGTGCCTCTGAAACCATAGGTGATTACATCGCTATCACTTCTTTTCGCGATAATGCACTGCGTGTGGATAAACATGAATCTGGACAAATTATTGATACAGAGTGCGCAGTATGTCAGGAGCAGTTTGTACGCTCGTCAAAGATAGTGAAAACGCCCTGCAATCACCTTTATCACGTAGATTGTTTAAATCAGTGGCTCAAAAAAAGGAGGTGGGACCAATTAATTAGAAATTGTCCTACCTGTCGTACACAATTAAATGGCTTAACAATAAAACTTAACGACTTTAACAAATTATTGAAAAAATACGACAGTTGTCACTCTTTAGTGACTGCAAACAGAGCAACTGAGCAATGTAATAAAACAGAAACAAATTACCCCGCCTTGTACCATTTTATCCAATTTTGCCGACATAGCAGCCAGGCATCTGATGATTCACAGTTTGTAAAACTCTTGCGAAGCCTCATTCATCCCGTGACAAAAGCCAGGATCCGCCATGACGATCGAGTCAACTCAGCCACCTTCAGCGCCAATAACCACCTTGTGGTGACCGCCAGTCGCGATGGCACTGCAAAAATCTATGCCAATCAGTCCGATGGATCATGGAAGGAAGAATTCACTATCCGCCACAGTGGTTCGGTCAAATCAGCTAGCTTCAGCGCCGACAGTCGCCGTGTGTTGACCGCCGGCAAAGATGGTAAAGCAAAAATCTATGTTCGGAAGGAGGATGGATCATGGCAAAAAGAAATCACTATCCGCCACCGTGGGTCCATTAAATCAGCCACCTTCAGCGTCGACAATGGCCGTGTGTTGACCGCCAGCAAAGATCGTACAGCAAAAATCCATGTTCTGAAGGAGGATGGATCATGGAAAGAAGAAGTAACCATCCGCCATACTTGTCCTATCCATTTAGCCAGCCTCAGTGCCGATGGTAGTCATGTGGTGACTGTCGGCAAAGATAACCGGGTAAAAATCACGAGCAAATCAGCCGATGGATCATGGCAAAAAAAAATTGTCACTGCCCATAAGAGCCGTGTCAACTCAGCCATTTTTAGCCCCAATAACCGCCATGTGGTGACCGCCAGTTACGATGGCACGGCAAAAATCATTACCCGGAAAGACGATGACTCATGGGAAGAAGAACTCGCCATCAGCCACATTCGCACCGATGGTCCGATCATGTCAGCCACCTTCAGCCCCGATAGCCAACATGTACTGACTGTCGGCAAGGATAATCTGGTTAAAATCATTGGTAAACGGGCCGACGGATCATGGGTAGTAAAAGCCATCATTTCCCACAGTGATCGTGTCTACTCTGCTGCCTTCAGTCCCGATAGCCACCATGTGGTGACCGCGAGTTTCGACACACAGGCAAAAATCTACGGCGAAAAGACCGATGCATTATGGGAAGAAGAAATCACTATCCACCACAATGATTGGGTCTTCTCAGCCACCTTCAGTCCCGATAGCCAACATGCAGTTACCACCACTGATGATGGAACGGCAAAAATCCATAACTACAAGAATGATGGATCATGGGAAGAAGGACTCACTATCCATCATAATGCTCGGGTCACTTCAGCCACCGTCAGTGCCGATAGCCGCTTTGTGATGACCTTTGGTATGGATGGTATCGCGAAAATCAATTACCTGAAGGGCGCCGCTAACCAAATCACTATCCGCCACCCCAATACCATCACCTTAGCCAGCTTCAGCGCCAATAGCCGCTTTGTGCTAACCCAAAGCTATTTGTCAGACTTTAATGTTCCCGGCAGCATTGTGAAAATTACTGAACTATGGAAGGAAGAGTAACTCCAGCAACGTCCCGGAAATTCTTGGCTATTCTCTGATGCAGTACCAAACCAGCCCGAACCCCCGGGCAAAGCCCCCGGCAAAGGCATCTG
The DNA here is from genome assembly GCF_023822025.1 of Endozoicomonas sp. 4G. NCBI lineage: Bacteria > Pseudomonadati > Pseudomonadota > Gammaproteobacteria > Oceanospirillales > Endozoicomonadaceae > Endozoicomonas > Endozoicomonas sp. 4G. Next base: position 4,796,094 of record NZ_CP082909.1, read on the forward strand.
TGCTTTGGTAATTCATTTTGCGTCCTTTCTGTTATTTGCCTACAGTGGTAGGGCAATGGAGTATTAACAAGGTATCAAGTTGAGGTAAAACGATGAATAGCTTATATGAGACTGACTATCACCAGTGGCTAACCAATCAGGTAGCTTTGCTGAGAGATCGTAATTTTGACCAGTTGGATTTAGAAAATTTGTTGGAGGACTTGGAGTTGGGTATAGAATCCAAGGTAGATAATCTTGAGCATTTTCTGATAAATCTTATACACCACTTGCTTAAAATGGATTACCAAACGACGGTATTAAAGGACACTGTAGCAACGGAAAGAGTGCTTAAAGGTTGGATGGTTACGGTATGCACCTGTAGGAGTGGGATTAATAAACTAATCAGAAAAAATCACAGTTTAGCACCGAGAATTGAGGGTGCTTTAAAGGTGGCTTATGCCTATGGTAAACAAGACGCCATTAAAGCTATGAACCTTTATGTTAATAAAAACCAGAAACTTGATAACAATAGCTTTCCAGATGAATGCCCTTGGTCTTACGATCAGTTAATGACCGAAGACTGGTATCCACTGAACGGAGTTGAACTATGAGCAGCTTATACGAGACTGACTACCATCAATGGCTGAGTCAGCAACGGGAATTCCTCATTCAAGGGCAGTTAGATCAGTTAGATGTTGAAAACTTGATTGAGGAATTGGAGTTGGGTATTAAGCAAGACTTTAAGACATTAAAATCACACTTGATGATCCTATTGACACACTTATTAAAATGGGATTATCAGGAAAAAGTTTTACAAGACCCGTGGGTTGAGAAATATGTAAAACATACATGGCTGCCAAGCATTAATAACCCAAGGGCACAAATTCAAGAATTGATTAAAAACAATGCCAATCTAAAACACCAGATAAGCGAAGCTTTAATTCAAACTTATTCTACGGCTAAACAAAGAGCAATTAGGGAAATGAGTAAATATGCTCGACATGAGAACCAGAAGCTTAACGAAAATAGCTTCCCTGGTGAATGCCCTTGGAGTTTTGAGCAGATAATGGATGATGATTGGCCCGTTCTGAGGAAAAAGTAGTAAAACGACCCGCCAGAAACCTACCCCTTCTGGCGCTGCTCCATCTTCTGCAACCGCTTATCAAGGTTTCGCAACCCACCAATAGCCACCATCACCACATCGCCCACATCCACCTGCCTGCCATCGCTCATCCAATCCAATCTTCTCAGCCAGCTTCAGCGCCGATAGCCGCTTTGTGCTGACCCAAAGCTATTTGTCAGACTTTAATGTTCCCGGCAGCATTGTGAAAATTACTGAACTATGGAAGGAAGAGTAACTCCAGCAACGTCCCGGAAATTCTTGGCTATTCTCTGATGCAGTACCAATAATGAGATCCGCCCATGGCGTTCCTTTATCTTTACAGAACAGACATTCAACACGGATTGTCCTGGTGTTTTCTGGCAAACAATAAGGGCGTGGTTGGTATTTTTGTTCTTTCCTTGCTGGCTATGATGGTTGTACCGCTATGTTATTCCTCAAACCTTATTGACCGTCATCATCTCGATGGGCACAAGGTTCGGACTGAAATCAATGATGAGAAAACCCACAATAGCACCCTGACAGTGACAGGAGGCAAACCTGCTGGCAACGCCGATTTTCCCAGTGTCGGCAACGGAGACAACGGAGGCAACGGGGGCTTCTTTTATTTGCCGCCTCCTCCCTGGGGAGGTGGCGGCGGCAGGCTATCGGGATTGTTCGAAATTGACCTGACTGTTCTGCAACCCGTCATCAACCGGCTGATGTCCATAGGTAAGAATTCTGTCGATGGCCGACAGGCAGCCAATGAGGATGGTCAACCCTCTGGCAGCAGTCCCACAGGATCAAATGATGCAAATATCCACCTCCATCAAGAGGAAAATCAACAGGAAAAAAGAGAATCACCTGAAAATCGAGAGAACCAATCACCAGGAGAAGGCAATGATAGCAGTGGAGATGGCAATAACAGAAAAGACGACAATGGAGAGAAGAGTGAAAATAATGCTTCGACTCAAGACCTTCAGGTACTTGCCAATGAGCTTTTAGCCATCATTGCAAGCGACGAACCCAACGCCGCTTTTAAATTCAGGGAAATGTTAGAGATGCTGGACATGCCTCAGCGTTTGCAGGTTCTGGAAACAAAAGGCACAAACATCAGGGGCAATACGGTTACTCCTCTCGAGGCGATATTGGCACTGCCGCGTTCTGCCCATAAGTACTCAACACGCAACCGATTTATCGGGCAGCTGATAGAAGCCGCTGGCAACAACCGCCAGATGATTTTGCCCAAGATTGTTCTGGACATAATCCACAAGCTTAACCAATCTCACCAACAACCACAGATAGGGGATTTTGAAAAATGTTGCTTTACTGAGTACTTCTTTCAATTGTTCCTGATTCATTTAAACCCGGTTGAGCGTATTCGCAATCTATTAGAAAAAATATCAGATTTAGCCATAAGGAATGAGGTTATAAATAATACACAATCATTGACATTTCCCACCTCTTTTCTGGATACCTTGAAACGACTTAACCAGCACCCATCGTTCCGTGAATTAATACGCTTATCAAATGAACAGCGTATTCAAAATAATTACATAGCGACCACTACTTTTCGCGATAATGCACTGCGTGTGGATAAACATGAATCCGGAAAAATCATTGATTCAGAGTGCGCGATATGTAAGGAGCAGTTTGAACGCTCGTCAAATATAGTGAAAACCTCCTGTAATCACCTTTATCACGTTGATTGTTTAAGTCAGTGGCTCAAAAAAAGGAGGCAGGATCGTGCATTTCAAGATTGTCCTGTCTGTCGTACACAATTAAATGGCTTAAGGATAAAAGTTAACGACTTTAACAAACTATTGAAAAAATACGACGGTTGTCATTCTTTAGCCACTGCAGAAAGAGCAGTTAAGGAATGGAATAAAGCAGAAACAAGTTATGCAACCTTGTACCATTTTATCCAATTTTGCCGACATAGCAGCCAGGCATCTGATGATTCACAGTTTGTAAAACTCTTGCGATGCCTCATTCATCCAGCGAAAAAAGCCGAAATTATCCATCGCGGCGATATCAACTCAGCCGTCTTCAGTCCCAATAACCACCGTGTGGTGACTGCCAGTAACGACGGCACTGCGAAAATCTATGTCTATCAGGCCGATGGATCGTGGCGGGAAGAGTTCACTATCCACCACGATAGTCGGGTCAAATTAGCCAGCTTCAGCGCCGATAGTAGCCGTGTGTTGACCGCCAGTGGCGACGGGACAGCAAAAATCCATGTTCTGAAGGAGAATCGATCATGGCAAGAAGAAGTGACCATCAGCCATGATGGTCCGATCTATTTAGCCGAATTCAGCGCCGATAGTAGCCATGTGTTGACCGCCAGCAGAGATGGGACAGCAAAAATCCATGGTCAGAAGAAGGATAGATCATGGAAAAGAGAGGTGACCATCAACCATGATGGTCCGATCAATATAGCCAGCTTCAGTAATGATGGTAGCCATGTGATGACTGTCGGCGAAGATAACCTGGTGAAAATCACGGGCAAATCCGCCGATGGATCATGGCAAGTAAAATTTATCGTTATCCATGAGGACTGGGTCAACTCAGCCAACTTTAGCCCCGATAACCGCTATCTGGTGACCGCAAGTGACGACGGCACGGCAAAAATCACTGGCCAGAAAGACGATGGATCATGGCAAGAAGAGTACATTAGCATCAATGGTTCGATCTTTGCGACCAACTTCAGCCCCGATAGCCGACATGTACTGACTGTCGGCAGGGATGATAATCTGGTTAAAATCATTGGTAAAAGGGCCGACGGATCATGGGGAGTAAAAACCATCATTTCTCATAGTGATCTTGTCAGCACCGCCATCTTCAGTCCCGATAGCCGCCATGTGATGACCACCAGTCTCGACAATCAGGCAAAAATCTACGGTGAAAAGACCGATGCATTATGGGAAGAAGAAATCACTATCCACCACAATGATTTGGTCTTCACAGCCATCTTCAGTCCCGATAGCCAACATGCGGTAATCGCCAGTGATGATGGAACGGCAAAAATCCATAACCTCAAGCATGATGGGTCGTGGGAAGAAGGGCGCACTATCTATGATATACGTCAGGCCTCTGACGCCAGCTTCAGTCCCGATGGCCGCTTTGTGATGACCTTTGGGAATGGTCTCGCGAAAATCAATGACCTGAATGGCGCTGCCCAAATCAATATCCGCCACTTCTATCCAATCTTCACAGCCAGCTTCAGCGCCAATAGCCGCTTTGTACTGACCCAAAGTTTTTTGTCAGACCCTGATGGTTTCGGCGAAATTGTGAAAATTACTGAACTATGGAAGGAAGAGTAACTCCAACAACGTCCCGGAAATTCTTGGCTATTCTCTGATGCAGTACCAATAATGAGAGTCACCCATGGCGTTCCTTTATTTTTACAGAACAGACATTCAACACGGATTGTCCTGGCGTTTTCTGGCAAATAATAAGGGCGTGGTTGGTATTTTTACTTTTTCCCTGCTAGCTATGATGCTAGCTATGATGCTAGCTATGATGATTGTGCCGTTATGCTATTCCTCAACCCTTATTGACCGTCATCATCCTGATGGGCGCAAGGTTCGGATTGAGATCAATGATGGGAAAACCCGCAATAGCACCCTGACAGTGATAGGAGGCAAGCCCGCTGGCAACGCCGATTTTCCCAGTGTCGGCAACGGAGACAACGGAGGCAACGGGGGCTTCTTTTATTTGCCGCCTCCTCCCTGGGGAGGTGGCGGCGGCAGGCCATCGGGATTGTTCGAAATTGACCTGGCTATTCTGCAACCCGTCATCAACTGGCTGATGCCCATAGGTAAGGATTCTGGTGATGGCCGACAGGCAGCCAATGAGGATGGTCAACCCTCTGGCAGCAGACCCACAGGATCAAATGATGCAAATAACCACCACCCTCAACAGGAAAATCAACAGGAAAAAAGAGAATCACCTGAAAATCGAGAGAACAAATCACCAGGAGAAGGCAATGATAGCAGTGGAGATGGCAATAACAGAAAAGACGACAATGGAGAGGAAAGTCAAAATAATGCTTCGACTGAGGACCTTCAGATACTTGCCAACGAGCTTCTGGCCATCATTGCAAGCGACGAACCCAACGCCGCTTTTAAATTCAGGGAAATGTTAGAGATGCTGGACATGCCTCAGCGTTTGCAGGTTCTGGAAACAAAAGGCACAAACATCAAGGGCAATACGGTTACTCCTCTTGAGGCGATATTGGCACTGCCGCGTTCTTCCCATAAGTACTCAACACGCAACCGATTTATCGGGCAGCTGATAGAAGCCGCTGGCAACAACCGCCAGATGATTTTGTCTGAAATTGTTCTGGACATAATCCACAAGCTCAACCAATCTCACCAACAACCACAGATAGGGGATTTCGAAAAATGTTGCTTTACTGAGTACTTCCTTCAATTGTCCCTGCTTCATTCAAACCCGGTTGAGCGTATTCGCAATCTATTAGAAAAAATATCAGATTTAGCCATCAGGAGTGAGATTATAAATAATGCGCAATCATTGACATTTCCCACCTCTTTTCTGGATACCTTGAAACGATTTAACCAGCACTCATCGCTCCATGAATTATTACGCTTATCAAATGAACTGCGTGTACAAAATGATTACATAGCGACCACTGCTTTCGGCGATAATGCACTGCGTGTGGATAAATATGAATCCAGAAAAATTATTGATGCAGAGTGCGCGATATGTAAGGAGCCGTTTGAACGCTCGTCAAATATAGTGAAAACGCCCTGTAATCACCTTTATCACGTTGATTGTTTAAGTCAGTGGCTCAAAAAAAGGTTGCAGGATCGTTCAATTAGAAATTGTCCTACCTGTCGTACACAATTAAATGGCTTAAGAAAAAAAATTAACGACTTTAACAAACTATTGAAAAAATACGACGATTGTCATTCTTTAGCTATTGCAGAAAGAGCAGTCAAGGAATGGGATAAAGCAGAAACAAGTTATGCAACCTTGTACCATTTTGTCCAATTTTGCCGACATAGCAGCCAGGCATCTGATGATTCACAGTTTGTAAAACTCTTGCGAACCCTCATTCATCCCATGAACAAAGCCGAAATTATCCATCGCGGCAAGATCAACTCAGCCGTCTTCAGCCCCAATAACCACCGTGTGGTGACCGCCAGTGACGACGGCACTGCGAAAATCTATGTCTATCAGTCCGATGGATCCTGGCGGGAAGAGTTCACTATCCTCCACGATGGTATGGTCAAATTAGCCCGCTTCAGCGCCGATAGTCGCCGTGTGTTGACCGCCTGTAGCGATGGGACAGCAAAACTCCATATTCTGAAGGAGGATGAATCATGGCAAGAAGAAGTGACCATCAGCCATGATGGTCCGATCCATTTAGCCGAATTCAGCGCCGATAGTAGCCGTGTGTTGACCGCCAGCAGAGATGGGACAGCAAAAATCCATGGTCAGAAGGAGGATAGATCATGGAAAAAAGAAGGGACTATCAACCATCATGGTATGATCTATGTAGCCAGATTCAGTGCTGATGGTAGCCATGTGGTGACTGTCGGCGATGATAATCTGGTGAAAATCACGGGCAAATCTGCCAATGGATCATGGCAAGTAAAATTTATCGTTATCCATGAGGGCTGGCTCAACGCAGTCAACTTTAGCCCCGATAACCGCTATCTGGTGACCGCCTGTGAAGACGACACGGCAAAAATCATTGGCCAGAAAGACGATGGATCATGGGAAGAAGAATACACTAGCACCGGTGGTCCGATCTTTGAGGCCCACTTCAGCCCCGATAGCCGACATGTAATGACTGTCGGCAGGGATGATAATCTGGTTAAAATCATTGGTAAAAGGGCCGACGGATCATGGGGAGCAAAAGCCATCATTTCCCATAGTAATCTTATCAACACAGCCATCTTCAGTCCCGATAGCCGCCATGTGATGACCACCAGTCACGACGATCAGGCAAAAATCTACGGCGAAAAGACCGATGCATTATGGGAAGAAGAAATCACTATCCACCACAATGATTTGATCTTAACAGCCATCTTCAGCCCCGATAGCCAACATGCAGTCATCACCAGTTATGATGGAACGGCAAAAATCCATAACCTCAAGAATGATGGATCATGGGAAGAAGGACGCACTATCCATGATATACGTCAGGCCTCTCATGCCAGCTTCAGTGCCGATGGCCGCTTTGTGATGACCTTTGGGAATGTGATCGATGGGATCGATGGGATCGATGGGGCCGTGAAAATCAATGACCTGAATGGCGCTATCAAAATCGTTATCCGCTACGTCCGCCCAATCTTCTCAGCCAGCTTCAGCGCCAATAGCCGCTTTGTACTGACCCACAGTTATTTGTCAGACTCTGATGGTTTCGGCGACATTGTGAAAATTACTGAACTGTGGAAGGAAGAGTAACTCCACCAGCGTTCTGGAAATTCTTGGCTATTCTCTGATGCAGTACCAATAATGAGATTCGCCCATGGCGTTCCTTTATTTTTACAGAACAGACATTCAACACGGATTGTCCTGGCATTTCCTGGCAAACAAGAAGGGCGTGATTGGTATTTTTGTTCTTTCCCTGCTGGCTATAATGCTGGCTATGATGCTGGCTATGATGCTGGCTATGATGATTGTGCCGTTATGTTATTCCTCAAACCTTATTGACCGTCATCATCCCGATGGGCGCAAGGTTCCGATTGAAATCAATGATGGGAGAGCACGCAATAGCACCCTGACAGTGATGGGAGGCAAGCCCGCTGGCAACGCCGATTTTCCCGGTGTCGGCAACGGAGGCAATGGCGGCTTTTTTTATTTGCCTCCTCCTCCCTGGGGAGGTGGCGGCGGCAGGCCATCGGGATTATTCGAAATTGACCTGACTATTCTGCAACCCGTCATCAACGGGTTGATGTCCATAGGTAAGGATTCTGCCAATGGCCGACAGGCAGCTAATGAGGATGGTCAACCCTCTGGCAGCGGACCCAATGCAGGATCAAATGACGGAACTAACCAGCACCATCAAGAAGCACCTGAAAATCGGGAGAACAAATCACCGGGAGAAGGCAGTGGTAGCAGCGGCGATGGCAATAACAGAAAAGACGACAATGGCGAGGAGAGTGAAAATAATGCTTCGACCACAAATGATTACATAGCAATCATTTGTGGTCGCGATAATGCTCTGCGTGTGGATAAACAGGAATCCAGACAAATTATTGGTGTAGAGTGTGCGATATGCAGAGAGCAGTTTGTAGACTCGTCAAATATAGTGAAAGTGGCCTGTAATCATCTTTATCACGTTGATTGTTTAAATAAGTGGCTCGAAACAAAGGAGCAGAATCGTGCAACTCCAGATTGTCCTACCTGTCGCAAACCATTATATGGCTTAAAAATAAAACTTAACGACTTTAACGAACTATTGAAAAAATACGATGGTTGTCATTCTTTAGCTACTGCAAGAAGAGCAGTGGAGGAATGGAATAAAGCAGTAACAAGTTATGAAACCTTGTACCATTTTGTCCAGCTTTGCCGACATAGCAGCCTGCCATCTGATGATTCACAGTTTGTAAAACTCTTGCGACGCATCCCTCATCTCGTGACAAAAGCCGAAATTATCCACGGCAGTATCACCTCAGCCGTCTTCAGCACCAATAACCACCATGTGATGATCGCCAGTAACGACGGCACTGTGGAAATCCATAGCGATGAGACCGATGGATCGTGGAGGGAAGAGTTCACTATCCACCACGATGATCGGGTCAAATTAGCCCGCTTCAGCGCCGATAGTCGCCGTGTGTTGACTGCCAGTGACGATGGGATAGTAAAAATCCATGTTCGGAAAGAGGATGGATCATGGCAAGAAGAAATAACCATCAGCCATGTTGATTCGATCCGTATAGCCGACTTCAGCGCCGATAGTCGCCGTGTGTTGACCGTCAGTTTCAATGGGCCAGCAAAAGTCCATGGTCAGAAGGAGGATGGATCATGGAAAGAAGAAGTGATCATCAGCCATAATGGTCCGATCGATTTAGCCAGCTTCAGTGCTGATGGTAACCATGTGGTGACTGCCGACGTAACAGATGACCTGGTGAAAATCACGGGCGCATCTGCCGATGGATCATGGCAAGTAAAATTTACCGTTATCCACAAGAATGATGTCAACTCAGCCAACTTCAGCCCCAATAACCGCTATCTGGTGACCGCCAGTAGCGACGGTACGGCAAAAATCATTGGCCAGAAAGACGACGGATCATGGCAAGAAGAATACATTAACACCGATGGTCCGGTCTTTTCAGCCGAATTCAGCCCCGATAGCCGACATGTGCTCACTTTCTGCGCGGATGATTACAAGGTTAAAATCATTGGTAAACGGGCCGACGGATCATGGGGAGTGAAAGGCATCATTTCCCATAGTGATCTTATCCGCAAAGCCAACTTCAGTCCCGATAGCCGCCATGTGGTGACCACTTGTGACGACAAACAGGCAAAAATCTACGGCGAAAAGACCGATGTATCATGGGAAGAAGAAATCACTATCCACCACGATGTTAGGGTCTCCTCAGCCACCTTCAGTCCCGATAGCCAACATGCAGTAACCACCGGTCATGATGGAACAGCAAAAATCCATAACTACAAGAATGATGGATCATGGGAAGAAGGACTCACTATCCATCATACTGATAAGGTCATTTCAGCCACCTTCAGTGCCAATGGCCGTTTTGTGATGACCTTTGATTTGGATGGTGTCGCGATAATCACTCAACTGAAAGGCGATGGATCATGGGAAGAAAAAATCATTATTCGCCAACCCAGTACAATCATCTCAGCCAGCTTCAGCGCCGATAGCCGCTTTGTAAGCCAAAAGTTTTGGGGAGGATTTCGTGTGCACAAGATTGTGTCAATTACTGAACCATGGAAGGAAGAATAATTGATGTTTCAGAACTCAAGATGCAGTTTTGTTCTTTTCCTGCTGGCTATGATGCTGGCTATGATGATTGTGCCATTATGCTATTCCACAACCCTTGTTGACCATCATCCCGATGGGAGCAAGTTTCAGATTGAAATCAATGATGGGAGAGCACGCAATAGCACCCTGACAGTGACAGGAGGCAAGCCCGCTGGCAACGCCGATTTTCCTGGTGTCGGCAACGGAGACAACGGAGGCAACGGCGGCTTCTTTTATTCCCCTCCTCCTCCCTGGGGAGGTGGCGGCGGCAGGCCATCGGGATTGTTCGAAATTGACCTGACTATTCTGCAACCCGTCATCAACTGGCTGATGTCCACAGGTGATGGCCGACAGGCAGTTAATGAGGATGGTCAACCCTCTGGCAGCAGACCCACAGAATCAAATGACGCAACTAACCACCACCCTCAACAGGAAAATCAACAGGAAAATCAACAGGAAAATCAACAGGAAAATCAACAGGAAAAAAGAGAACCCCCTGAAAATCGAGAGAACAAATCACCGGGAGAAGGCAATGATAGCAGCGGGGATGGCAATAACAGAAAAGACGACAATGGCGAGGAGAGTAAAAATAATGCTTCAACTCAGGACCTTCAGCTACTTGCCAATGAGCTTTTAGCCATCATTGCAAGCGACGACCCCAACGCCGCTTTTAAATTCAGGGAAATGCTGGAGAAGCTGGACATGCCTCAGCGTTTGCAGGTTCTGGAAACAAAAGGCACAAACATCAAGGGCAATACTGTTACTCCTCTTGAGGCGATATTGGCACTGCCGCGTTCTTCCCATGAGCACTCAACAGGCAACCGATTTATCAGGCAGCTGATAGAAGCCGCAGGCAACAACCGCCAGGTGATTTTGTCTGAGATTGTTCTGGACATAATCTACAAGGTCAATCAATCCGACCAACAACCACAAATAGGGCATTTTGAAAAATGTTGCTTTACTGAATACTTCCTTCAATTGTTCCTGTTTCATTCAAACCCGGTTGAGCGTATTCGCAATCTATTAGAAAAAATACCAGATTTAGCCATAAGGAATAAGATTATAAATAATGCGCAATCATTAACATTCCCCACCTCTTTTCTGGATACCTTGAAACAATTTAACCAACACTTATCGCTCCATGAATTAATACGCTATTCAAATGAACTGCGTATGCAAAATGATTACATAACTATCACTTCTTACCGCGATAATGCACTGCGTGTGGATAAACATGAATCCAGACAAATTATTGATGCAGAGTGCGCGATATGTAAGGAGCAGTTTGCTCGCTCGTCAAATATAGTGAAAACGCCCTGTAATCACCTTTATCACGTTAATTGTTTAAGTCAGTGGCTCAAAAAAAGGAGGCAGGGTCGTGCAATTCAAGATTGTCCTACCTGTCGTACACAATTAAATGGCTTAAGAAAAAAACTTAACGACTTTAACAAACTATTGAGCAAATACGACGGTCGTCATTTTTCAACTATTGCAAGAGCAGTTAAGGAATGGAATGAAGCAGAAACAAGTTATGAAACCATGTATCATTTTGTCCAATATTGCCGACATAGCAACCGGGCATCTGATGATTTAAAGTTTCTAAGTATCTTGCGAAACATCATTCATCCCGTGGTAAAAGCCGAGATCCGCCATGACGGTAAAGTCAACTCAGCCAGCTTCAGCGCCAATAACCACCGTATGGTGACGGCCAGTGACGATGGCACTGCGAAAATCTATGTCTTTCAGTCCGATGGATCATGGAAGGAAGAATTCACTATTCGCCACGATGGGCCGGTCAAATCAGCCAGCTTCAGCGCCGATAGTAGCCGTGTGTTGACCGCCAGTGACGATGGGACAGCAAAAATCCATGTTTGGAAGGAGAGTGGATCATGGGAAGAAGAGCTCACTATTCGCCACGAAGGCCCGGTCAGATCAGCCAGCTTCAGCGCCGATAGCAGCCGTGTGTTGACCGCCAGTGACGACGGGACAGCAAAAATTTATGTCCTGAAGGAGAGTGGATCATGGGAAGAAGAAGGAACCACCCACCATGATGGTCCGATCCATTTAGCCAGCTTCAGTCCTGATGGTAGCCATGTGGTGACTGTTGGCAAAGATAACATGGTGAAAATCAAGGGCAAATCCGTCAATGGATCATGGCAAGTAACATTTATCGTTCTCCATAGTAACCATGTTAACTCAGCCATCTTTAGCCCCAATAACCGCTATCTGGTGACCGCCAGTAACGATGGCACGGCAAAAATCATTGGCCAGAAAGGCGATAAGTCATGGGGAGACGAATTCACCATTAGCCACATTAGCACCAATGGCCCGATCCTATCAGCCGCCTTCAGCCCCAATAGCCGACATGTGCTGACTGTCGGCAAGGATAGCCTGGTTAAAATCATTAGCAAACAAGCCGACGGATCATGGGTAGAAAAAGCCATCATTTCCCACAGTGATGACATCAGCTCAGTCACTTTTAGTCCCGATAGCCGCCATGTGGTGACCGCCAGTTTCGACAAACAGGCAAAAATCTACGGCAAAAAGACCGATGTATTATGGGAAGAAGAAATCACGATCCACCACCATCATAGGATCTCCTCAGCTACCTTCAGTCCCAATAGCCTAAGAGCAGTAACCACCAGTCTGGATGGAACGGCAAAAATCCATGACCGCAAGAATAATTCATGGGAAGAAGGAATCACTATCCTTCATCATGGTCGGTTCATTTTGGCCACCTTCAGTACCGATGGCCGCTTTGTGATGACCTTTGGTGAAGATCCTACGGCGAAAATCAATATCCTGGCCAATTCACGGCAAACAGAACTTCCTATCCGCAACTCTGGCCCGATATCCTCAGCCACTTTCAGCGACAATAGCCGTTTTGTGGTGACCACCGGTTTGGAGTCACTTGTTAGAGGTACCGAAAACATTGCGAAAATCATTGAACTATGGAAGGAAGAGTAGCTCTTGCAACATCCCGGAAATTCTTGGCTATTCTCTGATGCACTACCAATAATGAGATTCACCAATGGCGTTCCTTTATTTTTCCAGAACAAACATTCAACACGGATTGTCCTGCCGTTTTCTGGCAAACAAGAAGAGCATGGTTGGTATTTTTGCTCTTTTCCTGCTGGCTATCATGCTAGTGATGATTGTGCCGTTATGCTATTCCTCACTCCTTATTGACCGTCATCATCCCGATGGGCGCAAGGTTCGGACTGAAATCAATGATGGAAGAACACGCAATAGCACCCTGACATTGACAGGAGGCAAGCCCGCTGGCAACGCCAATTTTCCCAGTGTCGGCTTTCCCAGTGTAGGCAACGGAGGCAATGGAGGTTTTTTTTATTTGCCTCCTCCTCCCTGGGGAGGTGGAGGCGGCAGGCCATCGGGATTATTCGAAATTGACCTGACTGTTCTGCAACCCGTCATCAACTGGCTGATGTCCATAGGTAAGGATTCTAGCGATGGCCGACAGGCAGCCCACGAGGATGGACAACCTTCTGGCAACGAACCCAATGCAGGATCAAATGACGCAACTAATCACCATCAACAGGAAAAAAGAGAAGCACCTGAAAATCGAGAGAACCAATCACCGGGAGAAGGTAATGGTAGCAGTGGGGATGGTAATAACAGAAAAGACGACAATGGAGAGGTGAGTAAAAATAATGCTTCGACTCAGGACCTTCAGGTAATTGCCAACGAGCTTTTAGCCATCATTGAAAGTGACGATCCCAATGCCGATTTTAAATTCAGGGAAGTGCTGGATAAGCTGAACATGCGTCAGCGTTTGCAGGTTCTGGAAACAAAATGTACAAACATCAGGGGCACTACTACGGTCACGCCTCTTAAGGCGATATTGGTACTGCCGCGTTCTTCCCATGAGCACTCAACACGCGACCGATTTATCAAGCAGCTGATAGCAGCCGCTGGCAACAGCTACCCGATGATTTGGTCTGACAAAAACCATCTGATGATTTGGTCTGACAACAACCACCTGATGATTTTGCATAAGATTGTTCTGGACATAATCAACAAGGTCAATCAATCTCACCAACAGCTACCCATAGGACATTTTGAAAAACGTTGCTTTACCGAGTACTTCATTCAATTATTCCTGCTTGATTCACACCCGGTTGAGCGTATTCGCAATTTATTAGAAGAAATATCAGATTTAGCCATAAGGAATGAGATTATAAATGATACAAAATCATTGAAATCCCCCAGCTCTTTTCTGGATATCTTGACACAATCTAACCAGCACCCCTCGTTCCATGAATTATTACGCTTATCAGATGAACTACGTTTGCAAAATGATTACATAGTTACCCATTCTTTCCGCGATAACGCACTGAGAGTGGATAAACATGAAACCAGACAAATTATTGATACAGAGTGCGTGATATGTAAGGAGCAATTTGTACGAACGTCAAATATAATAAAAACACCCTGCAATCACCTTTATCACGTAGATTGTTTAAATCAGTGGCTCAAAAAAAGGGAGCAGGATCGTGCAATTAGATATTGTCCTACATGTCGCACACAATTAAATGGCTTAAGAAAAAAACTTAACGACTATAACGAACTATTAAGAAAATACGACGGTTGTCATTCTTTCGCTACTGCAAGAAGAGCAACGTATGAATGGAATAAAGAAGAAACAAGTTTTGCAGCCTTGTACCATTTTATCCAATTTTGCCGACATAGCGGCCAGGCATCTGATGATTCACAGTTTCTAAATCTCTTGCGAAGCTGCATTCATCCCGTGGTAAAAGCCGAGATCCGCCATGACGGTAAAGTCAACTCAGCCACCTTCAGCGCCAATGACCAACGTGTGGTGACCGCCAGTGACGATGGCACTGCGAAAATCTATGTCTCTCAGTCCGATGGATCATGGCAGGAAGAATTCACTATTCGCCACGATGGTCCGGTCAAATCAGCCAACTTCATCCCCGACAGTAGCCGGGTGTTGACCGCCAGCGACGATGGAACAGCAAAAATCCATGTTTGGAAGGAGGATGGGTCATGGGAAGAAGAAATCACTATCCGCCACCGTGGGCCCATTCATTCAGCCAGCTTCAGCGCCGATAGCAGCCGTGTGTTGATCGTCAGTGAAGATGGGACAGCAAAAATTCATGTTCAGAAGGAGAGTGGATCATGGGAAGTAGAAGAGACCATCAACTATGATGATCCGATCCGTTTAGCCAGCCTCAGTCCTGATGCTAGCCATGTGGTGACTGTTGGCAAAGATAACGTAGTGAAAATCAAGGGCAAATCCGCCGATGGATCATGGCAAGTAAAATTTATCGTTCTCCATAAGGAGTCTGTCAACTCAGCTATCTTTAGCCCCGATAACCGCTATGTGGTGACCGCCAGTAACGATGGCACGGCAAAAATCATTGGCCGCAAAGACGACGAATCATGGGAAGAAGCATTCACCATTAGCCACATGAGTACCGGTGGTTCGATCCTATCAGCCGCCTTCAGCCCCGATAGCCGACATGTGCTGACTATCGGCAAGGATAACCTGGTTAAAATCATTGGCAAACAGGCCGATGGATCATGGCTGGAAAAAGCCATCATTTCCCATAGTGATCTTATCAGCACAGCCACTTTCTGTCCCAATGGCCGCTATGTGGTGATCGCCAGTTTCGACAAACAGGTAAAAATCTACGGCGAAAAGACCGATGCATTATGGGAAGAAGAAATCACTGCCCTTCATCGTGGTGGTTTCACTTCGGCAACCTTCTGTCCCGGTTTCTGCTATTTGATGACCTTTGGTAAAGATCCTACGGCGAAAATCAATATGCTGGGCCATTCACGGAAAAGAGAACTCCTTATCCACAACTCTGGTCCGATATCCTCAGCCACCTTCAGCGACAATAGCCGTTTTGTGGTGACCACCGGTTTGGTGTCACTTGATAGAGGTACCGAAAACATTGCGAAAATCATTGAACTATGGAAAGAAGAGTAGTCCCGGAAAATCTTGGCTATTCTCTGATGCACTACGAATAATGAGATTCACCCATGGCGTTCTTTTATTTTTACAGAACAGATATTCAACACGGATTGTTCTGGCGTTTCCTGGCAAACAAGAAGGGTGTGATGGGTATTTTTGTTCTTTTCCTGCTGGCTATGGTGGTTGTGCCGCTATGCTATTCCTCAAACCTTATTGAGCGTCATTCCGATGGGCACAGGGTTCGGGGTGAAATCAATGATAGGAAAAAAGGGGTATCAATCTTCACACCGGACTGGGTGGTTACCTTCAGGCCTGTGCCGACAATAACCGACAGTCGACGTATGATTGGTCACAGTGGTTGCCATGGGCAATGGATGAATAAAGGCTGAAGGCAATGCAGGGGCATGATTCGCCCAATCAGGCTTAGGAGTCTACTTTTCAATTTCAGAGAAATGCACAAGCTCGTAAATCCCATTTTTAAGGCTCCACGTGTCGAGTATTGTCTGCTGGTTTGAGCGGGCAACCAGTTTCTGGGTCAAACTCACCAAGATGCTTCACGCACTTGTTATTTTTCCACTATTAAGAATCAGCACGATAAATAAGGAAATAACTGTTCTTGTGAAAATCAAAATTGATACCAAAAAAATAGCTAAAAAACCGTATTTTCTCTACATCCTTTTCTTCAATAGGATAGCCACCATCATACATAGAGTTGTTACGAGGGACTTCGAATAAATCCTGTAATTTTGATAAAGGTGTTCCTGAAATAGGTTTTTCATCGACCAGTCTCTCTGTCCTATTGCTAAAACATTCTATTTTAAAACCCATACTACTTATTGCTCCACTTTTCGATTTTTATCTGCTGGCACTAGTGGTCGACCTGTCTCGGGGTCAAACTCGCCAAGATGCTTTCCATGCTTGTTATATTTTTCAACAGTGCCGTGACGACTGTCCCACTCGTAAATGTTACCTTTTTGATCGACCCATCGTGCTCTTTTTGCACCACCTTCTTGAACGGAAGTCTTTTTCTTTGCCTTGGCTGCTTCAGGAAAGGCTTTTAGATAATCCGGAGCGGGAACATAACCACTGACTCCCTGATAATCATGATCCTCACGTCCTCCATAATGCCGCTGCCACTCCTTATGCCGGGCTTCAACACTATCCGGGTGCCAGCCATTTTTCTTCAGAGCAGGTGACGGTACTCTGGTCAGCTCAGCCAAAGCCTTTACTTTCGCAACCGGCACCAGCACCGAAAGCACCTTCCCGGCTCCCAGTATACGAGCCTGAGTGATTTCGTCCAGTTGTTGCCAGACGGCACTGACCCGGTTGCCAGTGCTGTCGTCGATAAACTCCACCACGGCATCCATGGCGCTATCGACACGACTTAGGGAAGTGGCGGTTAAGAAACTACCGATTCAGGAACGACAGTCATATCCCACTTTGGTAGTTTCGGATTCCTGATAATGTATGGATTTATATCAGTCATTTCTGATTTTCCAAGTCTCACTCCCTTGGGATAAAACTTGTCCAGCAGATTAACCACAGGACTCATCGCTTTCCATGTCATAGTTTCCGTCCATTTCAATACAGTGCTCACTGTATTCAATAACGTCCCACTCCAATGATTTTCCAGCGAAGACCACCTACGTTCGATGGGGTTGTATTTGCTGTGATAGGGAGGATAGTACACCCCATGAATTTTCAGGCCTTTGCTTTGACTGAAACGCACCAGCCTTGAGAGGTACTGAGTGCGGTGACTATTATTTTCCGGACCATTATCGGCAAAAATAACAATCTCCTCTACCTCCGGATTTTCTTCTTTCACCAGATCCCACCACCACTCGAACGCATCGCAGACAAAATCACTGGTTTTGTTCGAATTGCCGTAGAAAATATGGAGTTGGTCGTTTTCAAGATTGAGAATGCCAAAAGGAATCAGTTTACTCTTCGTAGCCATGTCATGATCAAGTGCTTTAACAGGAGCCTTCCCACGAGATTTACCCCCTCTGGAAAAGTCGCCAAGATTAACTGTTGCTTTGCAGTCTATGCTGACTCGCAACGCTTTTTTGTTGTTTTTAGCTTCTTCGTTTATTCGGTGGACGTTTTCAAAAATGGCATCGGTTTCCGGGACTTTTTTTGGGGTTTGGTTTTTTGTACCCGACGCAGTTTATAGCCCAGGCGATTGAGAATATCATTAATGGTTCGCACTTTGGGAACCTGATCTTCCGCCCAGCCTTTTTCTTCAATGAGCTTTCGATGAACCGCTTTAGCTGTAATGCGAGTATAGGCTAATGTGTTCTTCATCTGTGGGTCTGCCTGGCTTTCCGGTTCAACCAGACTACGGATGTCTTGTTCTAATTGTGGTAGGTTAATTTCTGAACGGCGCTTGCCACATACTTCATAATGGCCAAAGCACTCGAACCCTGTCCGTAGCTCATTGATACCGAGTTCTACGGACTTTCTGCTCCAACCAAACTCTGACTCCGTTAAGCGGGGACTCTCGTAGCAGAGCTTTTTCGACACCTCAGCCATGAAGATTCTTTTTTTCATGCCAGTGAGTTGTTTGGCTGCAAACTTAATGACGTCTTTGGCTTCTTGAGGAATAGCAACAGAGGTAGACATAGCAATCAATGACATAGGAGTTTAAGCTTGCTGCCTACCATACTCCGGTATGATTTTGATCGCCAGTTCCCTTAGAGCATGAAGAACCCGTTCAGTTCCTTCTGGAAAGTGCTGGTAAGAGACTCTGACCATACTTTCCGTTGCCTGCTCAATACCCTGGGTCAGCGGGTCTTCACCCCGACCAAGGGTTTCCAGGGCAGTGAACAGCAGGTTTTCATCCGGTGTCTGTTGCCGCTGAGCCTGAATATCTGCCAGCGCCTGTAGACGAAGCTTCTCCAGATCGGCAACGCCATCTAAAAGCACCATTAACGCATTATGGTTCTGGAGTTCGCTGGGGTTATCTGCTTCGCCCAAGGCTGTGATGCCTGAAGCCCAGATTTTTTTGAAGCATCCGGCTTG
Source organism: Endozoicomonas sp. 4G (assembly GCF_023822025.1). Classification (NCBI taxonomy): domain Bacteria; kingdom Pseudomonadati; phylum Pseudomonadota; class Gammaproteobacteria; order Oceanospirillales; family Endozoicomonadaceae; genus Endozoicomonas; species Endozoicomonas sp. 4G. The sequence continues at coordinate 4,815,117 of NZ_CP082909.1, forward strand.
CCTGTGGCAAACCCTGGCACTGAACTGAGCCCCATGCTGCTCCCACCGTATCGGGGCGGTCAGTTGCGGATGATGGCGCAGACCATTGAACTCAGCCATGCTGTATTCCAGCCAGTTTCGGTATTCATCCGTGGTCATCTGTTGTCGGTTTTGGGACATAGCCTCAAACATTTCAAAACTACGAATTTCCCACTGCGCCGCTTCTATATCGTGCTGTCGTCTTGCTTCGGAAAAAAGAGAACGCCCTTCGTTCTCTAAAAAGGTAATATGATTTTTTCTAGCCTGAATCGGTTCCGTATCGAAACGCGCCACGATGCTGTGGTGGGTTTTCACCAAGCCAAGCTGGCTCCTGTGACGGCTGACTAACTGCCTGGCCTCTTCCGGATTGGACGCTTTGGGCAGAACCGATTCCAGCAGGTCAATCATTGCCTGCCAGTTTTGCTCTGACAGAGGGCTACTGTTTAAACGTTGCTGGATCTGAGCCTGTTGTTCATCAAACGACTTCTGCAAGACGTTTTCCTGCACATGACTTGAAGCGCGGTGAGTACTGCCTCGTCGGGAGGAATGACTGGCGACAAAGTGATAAAACCGGGTGGCGTGCCTCAACGTTTGCCGGGCAGGATGGTAGGGCGTTGAACCGCCTCGACGAATAACCACATCCTGACCACCACCCCGGTCATGAAGAATATGGGCGCTCGCACCGGGCAACCCGAAAGCACCTCCACTTTGTTTTGACACATCCTGGCAGGGGCCTGGATAGTGTAATTGCCCAAGACGCTTCCAATCAGGCGTTATTGCCTGCTCTGCCAGCCATGATTGCCAGAACTGATCCGCTTTCCAGTGACCGCCACCAGGCACCCATCGCAACCAATCCCTTGCAAGCCAGTGGAGTAAAAAGTGGTCTGGTTGGTTTTTCAGCGCTTGCTGCCAGCCTCTCCATTGCGCTTCCCAATGAAGAGTAAACGACGTTTTTCTTATGAAGAAGTTCAGAATAGATTCGAGTAAGAAAGGCTCTTCAGAACAGCCCGGCAGTGAGTGCTGGAACTGTTGAATCATGTTCAGCCATGGCAAAGAATAATTACCTGCAAGGTTATCAATGAAAGACCTGGAGTCCTGACCTGTTAGCGCAAGGTATTGAATGGCATGACGGGAAAGTGTTGCTTCATCTTCCAAGGCTTGAATAAGCAGAGTTTCGAGATAAGTGACAGACTCGCTGGCACTGACATCGTCCAACATGGCATTGCCAGAAGCCACCAGCAGAAGGACAAAAACAAGTCTGGCCAGCAATCCAGTACAGCGCATATCAGGCTACGAATTCGCTAAAAGCACAATTATAGATGAGTTTTCTGGGAAGAATTGACAGATATCAGGACTTAATCCGGCAGAGGAGGAATGCAGTGTTGTGTGTTCGAATACTTACACTCCAGCAACGTCTCAGAAATTCTTGGCTATTCTCTGATGCAATGCCAATAATGAGATTCACCCATGGCGTTCCTTTATTTTTACAGAAAAGATATTCAACGCGGATTGTCCTGGCGCTTACTGACAAATAAGAAGACCATGGTTGATATTTTTGTTCTTTCCCTGCTGGCTATAATGGTTGTGCCTTTATGTTATTCCTCAGCCCTTGTTGACCGTCATCATCCCGATGGACGCAAGTTTCGGATTGAAATCAATGATGAGAGAACACGCAATAGCACCCTGGCATTAACAGGAGGCAAGCCTGCTGGCAATGCCGATTATCCCGGTGTCGGCAACGGAGGTTTCTTTTATTTGCCTCCTCCGCCTTGGGGAGGTACGGGCTCGGGATTGTTCGAAATTGACCTGACTATTCTGCAACCTGTCATCAACTGGCTGATATCCATAGGTAAGGATTCTGGTGATGGCCGACAGGCAGCCAATGAGGATGGACAACCTTCTGGCAGCGATCCCAATGCAGGATCAAATGACGCAACTAACCACCATCAACAGGAAAAAAGAGAAGCACCCGAAGATCAGGAGAACAAATCACCTGGAGAAGCTAATGGTAGCAGCGGCGATGGCAATAACAGAAAAGACGACAATGGCGAGAAAAGTCAAAATAATGCTTCGACTCAAGACCTTCAGGTACTTGCCAATGAGCTTTTAGCCATCATTGCAAGCGACGATCCCAACGCCGCTGTTAAATTCAGGAAAATGTTGGATCAGCTGGACATGCTCCAGCGTTTGCAGGTTCTGGAAACAAAAGGCACAAACATCACTGGCTGTAGAGTCACGCCTCTTGAGGCGATATTGGCACTGCCGCGTTCTTATGAACCCTCAACACGCAACCGATTTATCAAGCAGCTGATAGCAGCCGCTGGCAACAGCTACCCGATGATTTGGTCTGACAACAACCACCTGATGATTTTGTATAAGATTGTTCTGGACATAATCCACAAGGTCAATGAATCTCAGCAACAGCCGCCCATAGGACGTTTTGAAAAACGTTGCTTTACCGAGTACTTCATTCAATTATTCCTGCTTGATTCACACCCGGTTAAGCGTATTCGCAATCTATTAGAAGAAATATCGGATTTAGCCATAAGGAATGAGATTATAAATGATACAAAATCATTGAAATTCTCCAGCTCTTTTCTGGATATCTTGACACAATCTAACCAGCACCCCTCGTTCCATGAATTATTATGCTTATCAAATGAACTGCGTATGCAAAATGATTACATAGCAATCACTTCTTTTCGCGATAATGCACTGCGTGTGGATAAACAGGAACCCAGTCAAATTATTGGTGCAGAGTGCCCGATATGTAGAGAGCTGTTTGTACACTCGTCAAATATAGTGAAAGCGCCCTGTAATCACCTTTATCACGTTAATTGTTTAAATCAGTGGCTCAAAAAAAGGAGGCAGAATCGTGCAATTCAAGATTGTCCTACCTGTCGTACACAATTAAATGGCTTAAGAATAAATTTGAACGACTTTGACGAACTATTGAGAAAATACGACGGTTGTCATTCTTTAACTACTGCAGAAAGAGCAGTTAAGGAATGGAATAAAACAGAAACAAGTTATGAAGCCTTGTACCATTTTGTCCAATTTTGCCAACATAGCAGCCTGCCATCTGATGATTCACAGTTTGTAAAACTCTTGCGACGCATCCCTCATCTCGTGACAAAAGCCGAAATTATCCATCACGGCAGGATCCACTCAGCCGTCTTCAGCACCAATAACCACCGTGTGGTGACCGCCAGTGACGACGGCACTGTGAAAATCCATAGCGATGAGACCGATGGATCCTGGCGGGAAGAGTTCACTTTCCACCACGATGGTCCGGTCAAATTAGCCAGCTTCAGTGCCGATAGTCGCCGTGTGTTGACCGCCAGTGACGATGGGATAGCAAAAATCCATGCTCTGAAGGAAGATGGATCATGGCAAGAAGAAATGACCATCAGCCATGTTGATTCGATCCATATAGCCGACTTCAGCGCCGATAGTCGCCGTGTGTTGACCGTCAGTGACAATGGGTCAGCAAAAGTCCATGGTCAGAAGGAGGATGGATCATGGAAAGAAGAAGTGATCATCAGCCATGATGGTTCGATCGTTTTAGCCAGCTTCAGTGCTGATGGTAACCATGTGGTGACTGTCGACATAGATGACCTGATGAAAATCACGGGCACATCCGCCGATGGATCATGGCAAGTAAAATTTATCGTTATCCATCAGGGCTGGGTCCACTCAGCCATCTTTAGCCCCAATAACCGCTATCTGGTCACCGCCAGTGACGACGGTACGACAAAAATCATCGGCCAGAAAGACGACGGATCATGGCAAGAAGAATACATTAACACCGATAGTCCGATCTTTTCAGCTGAATTCAGCCCCGATAGCCGACATGTGCTCGGTGTCTGCGAGGATGATTACCTGGTTAAAATCATTGGTAAACGGGCCGACGGATCATGGGGAGTGAAAGCCATCATTTCCCATAGCGGTTTTATCGACACAGCTGACTTCAGTCCCGATAGCCGCCATGTGATTACCGGCAGTTACGACCATCAGGCAAAAATCTACGGCGAAAAGACCGATGCATTATGGGAAGAAGAAATCATTATCCACCACGATGATTTGATCTTCACAGCCATCTTCAGTCCCGATAGCCAACATGCAGTAACCGCCAGTGATGATGGAACGGCAAAAATCCATAACCTCAAGAATGATGGATCATGGGAAGAGGGACGCACTATCCATGATATACGTCAGCCCTCTTACGACAGGTTCAGTGCCGATGGCCGCTTTATGATGACCTTTGGGGGTAGTATCGCGCAAATCATTGACCTGAATAGCAAGATCCAAATCGCTATCCACCACCCCTGTTCAATCACCTCAGCCAGCTTCAGCGCCAATAGCCGCTTTGTACTGACTCTAAGTGGTTTGCCAGCATCTGATGGTAAGGGCGGCATGGTGAAAATTACTGAACTATGGAAGGAAGAATAATTGATGTTTCAGAACTCAAGGTGCAGTTTTGTTCTTTCCATACTGGCCATAATGGTTGTGCCGTTATGCTATTCCTCAACCCTTATTAGTCGTCATCATCCCGATGGGCACGGGGTTCGGATTGAAACCAATGATGGGAGAACACGCAATAACACCCTGACAGTGACAGGAGGCAAACCCGCTGGCAATGCCGATTTTCCCGGTGTCGGCAACGGAGGCTTTTTTTATTTACCTCCTCCTCCCTGGGGAGGTGGAGGCGGCAGGCCATCGGGATTGTTTGAAATTGACCTGGCTATTCTGCAACCCGTCATCAACTGGCTGATGTCCATAGGTAAGGATTCTGGTGGTGGCCGACAGGCAGCTAATGAGGATGAACAACCCTCTCCCAATGCAGGATCAAATGACGCAACTAACCACCATCAACAGGAGAAAAGAGAAGCACCTGAAAATCAAGAAAACAAATCACCGGGAGAAGGCAATAATGGCAGAGGCGATGGCAATAACAGAAAAGACGACAATGGCGAGCAGAGTAAAAATAATGCTTCGACTCAGGAGCTTCAGGTACTTGCCAACCAGCTTTTAGCCATCATTGAAAGCGACGATCCCAACGCCGCTGTTAAATTCAGGGAAATGTTAGAGAAGCTGGACATGCCTCAGCGTTTGCAGGTTATGGCAACAAAAGGCACAAACATCAGGGGCAATACTGTTACTCCTCTTGAGGCGATATTGGCACTGCCGCGTTCTTCCCATGAGCACACAACAGGCAACCGATTTATCGAGCAGCTGATAGCAGCCACTGACAACCACTACCTGATGATTTTGTCTGACAAAAGCCACTTGATGAGTGACTCTGACACTACAGATGATTACATCGCTATCAATGCTTTCGACGATAATGCCCTGCATGTGGATAAAGAAGAACCTGCACACATTGTTGATACAGAGTGCGCGATATGTAAGGAGCAGTTTGTACGCACGTCAAATATAGTAAAAACGCCCTGCAAGCACCTTTATCACATAGATTGTTTAAATCGGTGGTTCAAAAAAAGGGAGTACGATGATTCAATTAGAACTTGCCCTATATGTCGTACAGAATTAAACGACTTAAGTAAAAAACTTAACGACTTTAACAAACTCTTGAAAAAATACGACGGTTGTCATTCTTTAGCTATTGCAGAAAGAGCAGTTAAGGAGTGGAATGAAGCTGAAACAAGTTATGAAACCCTGTACCATTTTATCCAATTTTGCCGACATAGCAGCCAGGCATCTGATGATTCACAGTTTGTAAAACTCTTGCGAAGCATCCTTAATCCCGTGATAAAAGCCGTGATCCATCATTACGGTACGGTCAACTCAGCCACCTTTAGCGCCAATAACCGCCTTGTGGTGACCGCCAGTCGTGATAGCACTGCGAACATCTATATCTATCAGTCCGATGGATCATGGAAGGAAGAACTCACCATTCTCCACAATGATTGTGTCAGATCAGCCACCTTTAGTGCCAATAGTCGCCGTGTGTTGACCGCCAGTGACGATGCGACAGCAAAAATCTATCTTCAGAAAGAGGATGGATCATGGCAAAAAGAAATCACTATCCGCCACGATTGGCCCATTAATTCAGCCAGCTTCAGCACCGATAGTCGCCGTGTGTTGACCGCCAGTGACGATGGGACAGCAAAAATCCATGTTCAGAAGGAGGATGGATCATGGGAAGAAGAAGTGATCATCAACCATGATGGTCCGATCCATTTAGCCAGCTTCAGTGCTGATGGTAGCCATGTGGTGACTGTCGGCGAAGATAACCTGGTGAAAATCACGGGCAAATCGGTCGATGGATCATGGCAAGTAAAAATCATCGCTGTCCATAGAGACCGTATCAACTCAGCTATCTTTAGCCCCGATAACCGCTATGTGGTGACCGCCAGTGACGATGGTACGGCAAAAATCATTGCCCGGAAAGACGATGAATCATGGGAAGAAGAACTCACCATCGGCCACATTAGAACCAATGCTCGGATCCAATCAGCCGACTTCAGCCCCGATAGCCGACATGTGCTGACTGTCGGCAATGATGGAGTGGCTAAAATCATTGGCAAACGGGCCGACGGATCATGGGTAGTAAAAGCCACCATTACCCATGGTGGAGGTATCTGGTCTGCTACCTTCAGTCCCGATAGCCACCATGTGGTGACCGCCAGTTTCGACCGACAGGCAAAAATCTACGGCGAAAAGACCGATGTATCATGGGAAGAAGAAATCACTATCCACCACAATTTTTGGATCAGGTCAGCCAGCTTCAGTCCCGATAGCCAACATGCAGTAACCACCTGTGATGATGGAACGGCAAAAATCCATAGCTATAAGAATGATGGATCATGGGAAGAAGGATTCACTATTCATCATTTTCGTCGGGTCATTTCAGCCACCTTCAGTGCCGATGGCCGCTTTGTGATGACCTTTAGTGTGGATGGTACCGCGAAAATCATTCAACTGAAGGGCGATGGATCATGGGAAGAACAAATCACTATCCGCCACCCCAAGTCAATCTTCGAAGCCAGCTTCAGCGCCGATAGCCGCTTTGTGCTGACCCAAAGTTTTTCGTCAGGCTTTGTTGGTCCCCGCAACATTGTGGCAATTACTGAACTATGGAAGGAAGAATAAATCAAGCAACGTTCCAGAAAATCTTGGCTATTCTCTGATGGACTACCAACAATGAGATTCACCCATGGCGTTCTTTTATTTTTCCAGAACAGACATTCAACACCGATTGTCCTGGCGTTTTCTGGCAAACAAGAAGAGCATGGTTGGTATTTTTGTTCTTTCCCTGCTGGCTATGATGATCGTGCCGTTATGCTATTCCTCAAACCTTATTGACCGTCATCATCCCAATGGGTACAGGGTTCGGACTGAAATCAATGATGGGAAAACGCGCAATAGCACCCTGACAATGACAGGAAGCAAGCCCGCTGGCAATGTCGATTTTCCCAGTGTCGGCAACGGTGGCAATGGAGGCTTCTTTTATTTGCCTCCTCCCTGGGGAGGTGGCGGCGGCAGGCCATCGGGATTATTCGAAATTGACCTGACTATTCTGCAACCCGTCATCAACTGGCTGATGTCCATGGGTAAGAACTCTGTCGATGGCCGACAGGCAGCCAATGAGGATGGTCAACCCTCTGGCAGCACACCCAATGCAGGATCAAATGACGCAAATAACCACCATCAACAGGAGCAAAAAGAAGTACCTGAAAATCAGGAGAACAAATCACCCGGAGAAGGCAATAATGGTAGCGGCGATGGCAATAACAGAAAAGACGACAATGGCGAGGAGAGTAAAAATAACGCTTCGACCCAGGACCTTCAGCAACTTGCCAATCACCTTTTAGCCATCATTGAAAGCGACGATCCCAACGCCGTTTTTAAATTCAGGGAACTGTTGGATGAGCTGGACATGCCTCAGCGTTTGCAGGTTCTGGAAACAAAAGGTACAAACATCAGCGGCAATACTGTTACTCCCGTTGAGGCGATATTAGCACTGCCGCGTCCTTCCCATGAGCGCTCAACACGCAATCGATTTATCGGGCTGCTGATAGAAGCCGCTGGCAACAACCACCAGATGATTTTGTCTGAGGTTGTTCTGGACATAATCCACAAGCTCAACCAATCCGACCAACCACCGCAGATAGGGCATTTCGAAAAATGTTACTTTACTGAGTACTTCCTTCAATTGTTCCTGCTTCATTCAAACCCGGTTGAGCGTATTCGCAATCTATTAGAAAAAATATCAGATTTGCCCATAAGGAATGAGATTATAAAAAATGAACAATCATTAACATTCCCCACCTCTTTTCTGGATACCTTGGAACAATTTAACCAGCACTCATCGATCGATGAATTAATACGCTTATCAAATGAACTGCGTATGCAAAATGATTACATGACGATCACTACTTCGGTCAATAATGGACTGCGTGTGGATAAACATGAATCCAGACAAATTATTGGTACGGAGTGCGCGATATGTAAGGATAAGTTTGAACGCTCGTCAAATATAGTGAAAACGCTCTGTGATCACCTTTATCACGTTGATTGTTTAAGTCAGTGGCTCCAAAACAGGAGGCAGAATCGTGCAATTCAGGATTGTCCTACCTGTCGTACACAATTAAATGGCTTAAGAACAAACCTTAACGACTTTAACAAACTATTGATAAAATACGACGGTTGTCATTCTTTAGCTACTGCAACAAGAGCAGCGGATGAAATACATCCAGAAGAAACAAATTTTGACGCCTTTTACCATTTTCTCCAATATTGCCGACATAGCAGCCAGGCATCTGATGATTCAAAGTTTTTAGATATCTTGCGAAGTTACATTTCTCCCAAGGTAAAAGCCGAGATCCGCCATGACGGTAAAGTCAACTCAGCCACCTTCAGCGCCAATAACCAACGTGTGGTGACCGCCAGTGACGGTGGCACTGCCAAAATCTATGTCTTTCAGTCCGATGGATCCTGGAAGGAAGAATTCACTATTCGCCACGCTGGTCCGGTCAAATCAGCCAGCTTCAGCGCCGATAGTCGCCGTGTGTTGACCGCCAGTGACGATGGGACAGCAAAAATCCATGTTTGGAAGGAGGATGGATCATGGGAAGAAGAAATCACTATCCGCCACCAAGGGCCCATTCATTCAGCCAGTTTCAGCGCCGATAATGGCCGTGTTTTGACCGCCAGTGACGGTGAAGCAATAATTTATGTTCTGAAGGAGAGTGGATCATGGGAAGAAGAAGGGAGCATCGACCATGATGATCCGATCCATTTAGCCAGCTTCAGTCCTGATGGTAGCCATGTGGTGACTGTTGGCAAAGATAACGTGGTGAAAATCAAGGGCAGATCCACCGATGGATCATGGCAAGTAAAATTTATCGTTCTCCATAGGAACCATGTTAACTCAGCCATCTTTAGCCCCGATAACCGCTATGTGGTGACCGCCAGTAACGATGGCACGGCAAAAATCATTGGCCAGAAAGGCGATAACTCATGGGAAGAAGAATTCACCATTAGCCACATTAGCACCCATGGCCTGATCCTATCAGCCGCCTTCAGCCCCGATAGCCGACATGTGCTGACTGTCGGCAAGGATAACCTGGTTAAAATCATTGGCAAACAGGCCGATGGATCATGGCGGGAAAAAGTCATCATTTACCACAATGATGACATCAGCTCAGCCACTTTCAGTCCCGATAGTCGCCATGTGGTGACCGCCAGTTTCGACGAACAGGCAAAAATCTACGCAGAAAAGAGTGATGTATTATGGGAAGAAGAAATCACGATCTACCACAATCATAGGGTCTCCTCAGCCATCTTCAGTGCCAATAGCCGACGTGCAATAACCACCAGTCTGGATGGAACGGTAAAAACCCGTAGACACATGAATGATGGATCATGGAAAGAAGGAATCAGCGTCCTTCATGATGGCCCTTCTACTTTAGCCACCTTAGCCACCTTAAGTCCCAATAACTTTTATTTGATGACCTTTGGTGACGATCCTACGGCGAAAATCAATATCCTGGGCAATACAGGGAAAAAAGAACTCCTTATCCACAACTCTGGCCCGATATCCTCAGCCACCTTCAGCGCCAATAGCCGCTTTGTGGTGACCACCGGTTTGGTGTCACTTAATAGAGGTACCGAAAACATTGCGAAAATCATTGAACTATGGAAAGAAGAGTAACTCCAGCAACGTCCCGGAAATTCTTGGCTATTCTCTGATGCACTACCAATAATGAGATTCACCCATGACGTTACTTTATTTTTCCAAAACAAATATTCAACACGGATTGTTCTGGCATTTCCTGACAAGCAAGAAGGGCACGGTTGGTATTTTTGTTCTTTCTCTGCTGGCTATGATGCTGGCTATGATGATTGTACCGTTATGTTATTCCGCAACGCTTATTGACCATCATCATCCCGATGGGCGCAAGTTTCGGAGTGAAACCAATGATGAGAAAACGCGCAATAGCACCCTGACAGTGACAGGAGGCAAGCCCGCTGGCAACGCCGATTTTCCCAGTGTCGGCAACGGAGGCAACGGTGGCTTTTTTTATTTGCCTCCTCCTCCCTGGGGAGGTGGCGGTGGCAGACCATCGGGATTGTTCGAAATTGACCTGACTATTCTGCAACCCGTCATCAACTGGCTGATGTCCGTAGGTAAGGATTCTGGTGCCGCCACAACTCGCCTGGCCAGCGATGGCCGACAGGCAGGTAATGAGGATGGACAACCCTCTGGCAGCAAACCCAATGCAGGATCAAATGACGCAACTAACCACCAACAGGAGAAAAGAGAAGCACCTGAGGATCGGGAGAGCAAATCACCGGGAGAAGGTAATGGCAGCAGCGGCGATGGCAATAACAGAAAAGACGACAATGGAGAGCAGAGTAAAAATAATGCTTCGACCCTGGATCTTCAGGCACTTGCCAATCAGCTTTTAGCCATCATTGACAGCGACGATCCCAACGCCGCTTTTGAATTCAGGGAAATATTGGATAAGCTGGACATGCCTCAGCGTTTGCAGGTTCTGGAAACAAAAGGCACAAACGCCATGGGCAATACTATTACTCCTCTTGAGGCGATATTGGCACTGCCGCATTCTTCCCTTGAGCACTCAACAGGCAACCAATTTATCAAGCAGCTGGTAGCAGCCACTGGCAACCACTACCTGAGGATTTTGTCTCACAACAGCCAGCTGATGAGTGCCTCTGAAACCACAGATGATGACATCGTTATCAGTGCTTTTGACGATGATGCACTGCGTTTGGATAAAGAAGAACCTACACACATTATTGGTGCAGAGTGCGCGGTATGTCAGGAGCGGTTTGTACGCACGTCAAATATAGTAAAAACACCCTGCAATCACCTTTATCACGTCCATTGTTTAAATCAGCGGCTCAAAAAAAGGCAGCACGATGGCTCAATTAGACCTTGCCCTACATGTCCTACAGAATTAAACGCCTTAAGTACAAAACTTAACGACTTTGACAAACTATTGAAGAAATACGACGGTCGTCACTCTTTAGCTATTGCAGAAAGAGCTGTTGAGGAATGGAATGGAACAGAAACAAGCTATGAAACCTTGTACCATTTCGTCCAATTGTGCCGACATCGCAGCCAGGCATCTGATGATTCACAGTTTGTAAAACTCTTGCGACGCATCATTCATCCCGCGACAAAAGCCAAGATCCACCATGACGGTGAGATCAACTCAAATGCCTTTAGCCCCAATAACCAGCGTGTGGTGACCGCCAGTGACGATGGCACTGCGAAAATCTATGTTTATCGGTCCGATGAACCCTGGCAGGAAGAGTTCACTATCCACCACGATGGTCCGGTCAGATTCGCCAGCTTCAGCGCCGATAGTCGCCGTGTGTTGACCGCCAGTGACGATGGGACAGCAAAAATCCATATTCAGAAGGAGAATGGATCATGGCAAGAAGAAATCACTATCCGCCACCATGGGCCCATTCATTCAGCCACCTTCAGCGCCGATAATAGCCGTGTGTTGACCGCCAGTGACGATGGGACAGCAAAAATCCATGTTCAGAAAGAGGGTGGACCATGGCAAGAAGAAGGGAGCATCAACCATGATGGTTCGATCCATTTGGCCAGCTTCAGTGATGATGGTAGCCATGTGGTGACTGTCAGCGAAGATAACGTGGTAAAAATCACGGGCAAATCCACCGTTGGATCATGGCAAGTAAAATTTATCATTATCCATGAGGACTGGGTCAATTCAGCCATCTTTAGCCCTGATAACCGCTACGTGGTGACCGCCAGTCACGATGGCACGGCAAAAATCATTGTCCGGAAAGACGATGAATCATGGGAAGAAGAACACACCATCAGCCACGTTGGAACCTATAGTCGGATCAGATCAGCCAACTTCAGCCCCGATAGCCGACATGTGCTGACTATCGGCTGGGAGGATAAACTGGTTAAAATCATTGGTAAACGGGCCGACGGATCATGGGGAGTAAAAGCCATCATTTCCCATAGTGAGCGTATCCACACCGCCACCTTCAGTCCCGATAGCCGCTATGTGGTGACCGCCAGTCACAACAGACAGGCAAAAATCTACGGTGAAAAGACCGATGCATTATGGGAAGAAGAAATCACTATCCACCACAATGATGTGATCCTCACAGCCACCTTCAGTCCCGATAGCCGACATGCAGTAACCGCCGGTCGTGATGGAACGGCAAAAATCCATAGCCACAAGGATGATGGATCATGGGAAGAAAGACTCATTACCGATCATACCGGCCCGCTCATTTCAGCCACCTTCAGTCCCGATGGCCGCTTTGTGATGACCTTTGGTATTGATGATATCGCGAAAATCACTTTCCTGAAGGACGATTCATCGCTGGCAGAAATCACTATCCGCCACCCCAATCCAATCGAATCAGCCAGCTTCAGCGGCGATAGCCGCTTTGTGCTGACCCAAAGTTTTTTGCCAGTATCTGATGGTCCCGGCGCCATTGTGAAAATTACTGAACTATGGAAGGAAGAGTAACTCCAGCAACATCCCGGAAATTCTTGGCTATTCTCTGATGCACTACCAATAATGAGATTCACCCATGGCGTTCTTTTATTTTTCCAGAACAGACATTCAACACGGATTGTTCTGGCGTTTTCTGGCAAACAAGAAGAGCATGGTTGGCATTTTTGTTCTTTCCCTGCTGGCTATGATGGCTGTGCCCTTGTGTTATTCCTCACCCCTTATTGACCGTCATCATCCCGATGGGCGCAAATTTCGGATTGAAATCAATGATGGGAAAACCCGCAATAGCACCCTGACAGTGACAGGAGGCAAGCCCGCTGGCAATGCGGATTTTCCCAGTGTCGGCAACGGAGACAAAGGAGGCAACGGAGGCAACGGGGGCTTTTTTTATTTGCCTCCTCCGCCCTGGAGAGGTGGAGGCGGCAGACCATCGGGATTGTTCGAAATTGACCTGACTATTCTGCAACCCGTCATCAACTGGCTGATGTCCACAGGTAAGGGCCGACAGGCAGCCAATGAGGATGGACAACCCTCTGGCAGCAGACCCACAGGATCAAATGAAGCAAATAACCAACACCATCAACAGGAAAAAAGAGAAGCACCCGAAAATCGGGAGAACAAATCACCGGGAGAAGGTAATGGTAGCAGCGGTGATGGCAATAACAGAAAAGACGACAATGGCGAGGAGAGTAAAAATAATGCTTCGACTCAGGACCTTCAGGCACTTGCCAACGAGCTTTTAGCCATTATTGAAAGCGACGATCCCAACGCCGTTTTTAAATTCAGGGAAATGTTAGAGAAGCTGGACATGCCTCAGCGTTTGCAGGTTCTGGAAACAAAAGGCACAAACATCAAGGGCAATACTATTACTCCTCTTCAGGCGATATTAGCACTGCCGCTTTCTTCCCATGAGCACTCAACACGCAACCGACTTATCGGGCAGCTGATAGAAGCCGCTGGCAACAACTGCCTGATGATTTTGTCTGAGATTATTCTGGACATAATCGACAAGGTCAATCAATCCGACCAACAACCACAGATGGGGAATTTCGAAAAATTTTGCTTTACTGAGTACTTCCTTCAATTATTTCTGCTTCATTCAAACCCGGTTGAGCGTATTCGCAATCTATTAGAAAAAACATCAGACTTAGCCATAAAGAATGAGATTATAAATAATGCACAATCATTGATATATCCCGAATCTTTTCTGGATATCTTGACAAAATGTGACGAGCACCCATCGTTCCATGAATTAATACGCTTATCAAATGAACTGCGTATGCAAAATGATTACATAACTATCACTTCTTTTCGCGATAATGCACTGCGTGTGGATAAACATGAATCCAGACAAATTATTGATACAGAGTGCGCGATATGTAAGGAGCAGTTTGAACACTCGTCAAATATAGTGAAAACGCCCTGCAATCACCTTTATCACGTTGATTGTTTAAGTCAGTGGCTCAAAAAAAGGAGGCAGGGTCGTTTAATTGAAGATTGTCCTACCTGTCGTACACAATTAAATGGCTTAAGAATAAAAATTAACGACTTTAACAAACTATTGACAAAATACGACGGTCGTCATTTTTTAACTATTACAAAAGCAGTTAAGGAATGGAATAAGGCAGAAACAAGTTATGAAAGCTTGTACCATTTTATCCAATTTTGCCGACATAGCAGCCAGGCATCTGATGATTCAAATTTTCTAAATATCTTGCGAACCATCATTCGTCCTGTGGTAAAAGCCGAGATCCACCATGACGGTAAAGTCAACTCAGCCACCTTCAGCGCCAATAACCAACGTGTGGTGACCGCCAGTGACGGTGGCACTGCGAAAATCTATGTCTTTCAGTCCGATGGATCCTGGAAGGAAGAATTCACTATTCGCCACGATGGGCCGGTCAAATCAGCCAGCTTCAGCGCCGATAGTCGCCGTGTGTTGACTGCCAGTGACGATGGGACAGCAAAAATTTATGTTCTGAAGAAGAGTGGATCATGGCAAGAAGAACTCACTATTCGTCACGAAGCTCCGGTCAGATCAGCCAGCTTCAGCGTCGATAGTCATCGTGTGTTGACCGCCAGTGACGATGGGACAGCAAAAATTTATGTTCTGAAGGAGAGCGGATCATGGGAAGAAGAAGGAACCACCCACCATGATGGTTCGATCCATTTAGCCAGCTTCAGTCCTGATGGTAGCCATGTGGTGACTGTTGGCAAAGATGACGTGGTGAAAATCAAGGGTAAATCCACCGATGGATCATGGCAAATAAAATTTATCGTTCTCCATAGGAACCATGTCAACTCAGCCATCTTTAGCCCCAATAACCGCTATTTGGTGACCGCCAGCAACGATGGCACGGCAAAAATCATTGGCCAGAAAGACGATAAGTCATGGGAAGAAGAATTCACTATTAGCCACATTAGCACCAATGGTTCGATCCTGTCAGCCGCCTTCAGCCCTGATAGCCGACATGTGCTGACTGTCGGCAAGGATAACCTGGTTAAAATCATTGGCAAACAGGCCGATGGATCTTGGCTGGAAAAAGTCATCATTTCCCATAGTGATCACATCAACTCAGCCACTTTCAGTCCCGATAGCCGCTATGTGGTGACCGCCAGTTTCGACAGAAAGGCAAAAATCTACGTCGAAAAGACTGATGTATCATGGGAAGAAGAAAGCACTATCCACCACAATCATGGGGTCTCCTCAGCTATCTTCAGTCCCAATAGCCTACGAGTAGTAGCCACCAGTCTGGGTGGAACGGCAAAAACCCTTAGCCGCAAGAATGGGGAAAAAGGATACACTATCCTTCATCATGGTGGTTTCACTTCGGCCACCTTCAGTACCGATAGCCGCTCTGTGATGACCTTTGGTGAAGATCCTACGGCGAAAGTCAATCTCCTGGGCAATTCACGGAAAAAAGAACTCCCTATCCAAAACTCTGGCCCGATATCCTCAGCCACCTTCAGCGCCAATAGCCGCTTTGTGGTGACCACCGGTTTGGCGTCACTTGTTAGAGGTACCGAAAACATTGCGAAAATCATTGAACTATGGAAAGAAGAATGATTGAGAAGGGCGTGGTTGGTATTTTTGTTCTTTCTCTGCTGGCTATGGTGCTGGCTATGATGCTGGCTATGATGATTGTACCGCTATGCTATTCCTCAACGCTTATTGACCGTCATCATCCCGATGAGCGCAAGGTTCCGATTGAAATCAATGATGGGAAAACGCGCAATAGCACCCTGACAGTGACAGGAAGCAAGCCCACTGGCAATGCCGATTTTCCCAGCGTCGGCAACGGAGGCAATGGAGGCAATGGAGGCTTCTTTTATTTGCCTCCTCCCTGGGGAGGTGGAGGTGGAAGACCATCGGGATTATTCGAAATTGACCTGACTATTCTGCAACCCGTCATCAACTGGCTGATGTCCATGGGTAAGGATTCTGGTGATGGCCGACAGGCAGCCAATGAGGATGGACAACCCTCAGGCAGCAGAACGAATGCAGGATCAAATGATGCAGCAAATAACCAGCATCAACAGGAGCAAAGAGAAGCACCTGAAAATCGGGAGAACACATCACCGGGAGAAGGCAATGGTAGCAGCGGCGATGGCAATAACAGAAAAGACGACAATGGCGAGGACAGTCAAAATAATGCTTCGACTCAGGACCTTCAGCTACTTGCCAATCAGCTTTTAGCCATCATTGAAAGCGATGATCCCAACGCCGCTTTTAAATTCAGGGAAATGCTGGAGAAGCTGGACATGCCTCAGCGTTTGCAGGTTCTGGAAACAAAAGGCACAAACATCACGGGCAATACTGTTACTCCTCTTGAGGCAATATTGGCACTGCCACGTTCTGCCCATGAGCACTCAACAGGCAACCGATTTATCGAGCAGCTGATGGCAGCCACTGACAACCACTATCTGATGATTTTGTCTGACAACAGCCACCTGATGAGTGACCCTGAAACCACAGATGATTACATCGCTATCACTTCTTTTCGCGATAACGCACTGCGTGTGAATAAACAGGAATCCAGACACATTATTGGTGCAGAGTGTGCGATATGTAGGGAGCAGTTTGTACACTCGTCAAATATAGTGAAAGCGCCCTGCGATCACCTTTATCACGTTGATTGTTTAAATCAGTGGCTCGAAACAAGGAGGCAGAATCGTGCAATTCAAGATTGTCCTACCTGTCGTACACAATTAAATGGCTTAAGAATAAAACTTAACAACTTTAACGAACTATTGAGAAAATACGACGGTTGTCATTCTTTAGCTACTGCAAAAAGAGTAGTTAAGGAATGGAATAAAACAGCAACAAGTTATGAAACCTTGTACCATTTTATCCAATTTTGCCGACATAGCAGCCAGGCATCTGATGATCCACAGTTTCTAACTATATTGCGAAAGTTAATTAGTCCCCAGGTAAAAGCCGAGATCCGCCATGACGGTAAAGTCAACTCAGCCACCTTCAGCGCCAATAACCAACGTGTGGTGACCGCCAGTGACGATGGCACTGCGAAAATCTATGTCTTTCAGTCCGATGGATCCTGGAAGGAAGAATTCACTATTCGCCACGATGGTCCGGTCAAATCAGCCAGCTTCAGCGCCGATAATAGCCGTGTGTTAACCGCCAGTGACGATGGGACAGCAAAAATCCATGTTCTGAAGGAGGCTGGATCATGGCAAGAAGAACTCACTATCCAACACCGTGGGCCCATTCATTCAGCCAGCTTCAGCGCCGATAGTAGCCGTTTGTTGACCGCCAGTGACGATGGGACAGCAAAAATTTATGTCCTGAAGGAGAGTGGATCATGGGAAGAAGAAGGAACCACCCACCATGATGGTCCGATCCATTTAGCCAGCTTTAGTCCTGATGGTAGCCATGTGGTGACTGTTGGCAAAGATAACCTGGTGAAAATCAAGGGCAAATCCGCCAATGGATCATGGCAAGTAAAGTTTATCGTTCTCCATAGTAACCATGTTAACTCAGCCATCTTTAGCCCCAATAACCGCTATCTGGTGACCGCCAGTCACGATGGCACGGCAAAAATCATTGGCCAGAAAGGCGATAAGTCATGGGAAGAAGAATTCACCATTAGCCACATTAGCACCCATGGCTTGATCCTATCAGCCGCCTTCAGCCCCGATAGCCGACATGTGCTGACTGTCGGCAAGGATAACCTGGTTAAAATCATTGGCAAACAGGCCGACGGATCATGGCTGGAAAAAGCCATCATTTCCCACAGTGATGATATCAGCGCAGCCACTTTCAGTCCCAATAGCCACTGCATGATAACCGCCAGTTTCGACAAACAGGCAAAAATCTACGGCAAAAAGAGCGATGTATTATGGGAAGAAGCAATCACTATCCCCCACAATCATAGGGTCTCTTCAGCTACCCTCAGTCCCAATAGCCTACGAGCAGTATCCACCAGTCTGGATGGAACGGCAAAAGTCCGTAGCTGCAAGGATGGGGAAAAAGGATTCACTATCCTTCATCGTGGTGGTTTCACTTCGGCCACCTTCAGTCCCGATAACTGCCTTTTGATGACCTTTGGTGAAGATCCTACGGCGAAAGTCAATCTCCTGGGCAATTCACGGAAAAAAGAGCTCCCTATCCACAACTCTGGTCCGATATCCTCAGCTACCTTCAGCGCCAATAGCCGTTTTGTGGTGACCACCGGTTTAGTGTCACTTGTTAGAGGTACCGAAAACATTGCGAAAATCATTGAACTATGGAAAGAAGAATGATTGAGAAGGGCGTGATTAGTATTATTGTTTTTTCCCTGCTGGCTATGATGCTAGTAACTATGATGCTAGTAGCTATGATGACTGTGCCCTTGTGCTATTCCTCACCCCTTATTGACCGTCATCATCCCGATGGGCACAGGGTTCGGATTGAAATCAATGATGGGAAAATCCAGAATAACACTCTGACAGTGACAGGAGGCCAGCTCGCTGGCAATACCGATTTTCCCGGTGTCGGCAACGGGGGCTTCTTTTATTCGCCTCCTCCTCCCTGGGGAGGCGGCAGGCCATCGGGACTGTTCGAAATTGACCTGACTATTCTGCAACCCGTCATCAACTGGCTGACGCCCATAGGTAATGAGGATCGACAACCCTCTGGCAGCAAACCCAATACAGGATCAAATGACGCAACTAACCATCACCATCATCATAATCAACAACAACAGGAAAAAAGAGAAACACCTGAAGATCAGGAGAACACATCACCGGGAGAAGGTAATAGTAGCAGTAGCGATGGCAATAACAGAAAAGACGACAATGGCGAGGAGAGTAAAAATAATGCTTCGACTCAGGACCTTCAACAACTTGCCAATCACCTTTTAGCCATCATTGAAAGCGACGATCCCAACGCCGTTTTTGAATTCAGGGAAATGCTGGATAAGCTGGACATGCCTCAGCGTTTGCAGGTTCTGAATACAAAAGGCTCAAAAATCAGGGGCAGTACGGTCACGCCTATTGAGGCCATATTGGCACTGCCGCGTTCTCCCCATGAGCACTCAACACGCAACCGATTTATCAAGCAGCTGATAGAAGTCACTGACAACGACTACCTGATAATTTCGTTTGACAACAGCAACCTGACGATTTTGTATAAGATTGTTCTGGACATAATCGACAAGGTCAATCAATCTCACCAACAGCCACCCATAGGACATTTTGAAAAACGTTGCTTTACTGAGTACTTCACTCTATTGTTCCTGCTTGATTCACACCCGGTTGAGCATATTCGCAATCTATTAGAAGAAATATCAGATTTAGCCATAAGGAATGAGATTATAAATGGTGCACAATCATTGATATATCCCGAATCTTTTCTGGATATCTTGACAAAATGTGACGACCACCCATCGTTCCATGAATTAATACGCTTATCAAATGAACTGCGCATGCAAAATGATTACATAGCGATCACTTCTTTCCGTGATAATGCACTGCGTGTGGATAAACATGAATCCAGACAAATTATTGATGCAGAGTGCCCGGTGTGTCAGGAACAGTTTTTACGCTCGTCAAATATGGTTCTAGTGAAAACACCCTGCAATCACCTTTATCACGTAGATTGTTTAAATCAATGGCTCAAAAAAAGGAGGAGGGATCGTTCAATTAGAACTTGCCCTACATGTCGGGCAGAGTTAAATGCCTTAAGAAAAAAGCTTAACGACTTTAACGCACTATTGATAAAATACGACGGTTGTCATTCTTTAGCTATTGCAGAAAGAGCAGTGAAGGAATGGAATAAAGCAGAAACAAGTTATGCAACCTTGTACTATTTTGTCCAGTTTTGCCGACATAGCAGCCAGGCATCTGATGATTCACCGTTTGTAAAACTCTTGCGACACCTCATTCATCCCGTGACAAAAGCCGAGATCCGCCATAACGATGGCATCAAATCAGCCACCTTCAGCGCCAATAACCACCTTGTGGTGACCGCCAGTTACGATGGCACTGCAAAAATCTATGTCTATCAGCCCGATGGATCCTGGCAGCAAGAATACACTGTCCACCACGATGATCCGGTCAAGTTAGCCAGCTTCAGCGCCGATAGTCGCCGTGTATTGACCGCCAGTGACGATGGGACAGCAAAAATTCATGTTCGGAAAGAGGATGGATCATGGGAAGAAGAAGTCACTATCCGCCACCGCAGGCCGATCAATTCAGCCGCCTTTAGCGCCGATAGTCGCCGTGTGTTGACCGCCAGCAACGATGGTACGGCAAAAATCCATCATCAAAAGGAGGATGGATCATGGGAAAAAGAAGGGAGCATCAGCCATGATGGTCCGATCCATTTAGCCAGCTTCAGTGCCGATGGTAGCCATGTGGTGACTGTTGGCAAAGATAACCTGGTGAAAATCACGGGCCAATCAGTCGATGGATCATGGCAAGTAAAAATCATCGTTCGCCATAGAAACCGTGCCAACTCAGCCATCTTTAGCCCCGATAACCGCTATGTGGTCACCGCCAGTAACGATGGTACGGCAAACATCATTGCCCGGAAAGACGATGGATCATGGGAAGAAGAACTCACCATCAGCCACATTCGCACCAATGGTGATATCAAATCAGCCGCCTTCAGCCCCGATAGCCGACATGTGCTGACTGTCGGCAAGGATAAACTGGTTAAAATCCTTGGTAAACGGGCCGACGGATCATGGGTAGTAAAAGCCATCATTTCCCATAGTGAGCGTATCCACACAGCCACCTTCAGTCCCGATAGCCACCTTGTGATGACCGCCAGTTTCGACCAACAGGCAAAAATCTACGGCGAAAAGACCGATGCATTATGGGAAGAGGAAATCAGTATCCACCACAATAGTTGGGTCTTCTCAGCCATCTTCAGTCCCGATAGCCAACATGCAGTCACCACCAGCCATGATGAAACAGCAAAAATCCAAAGCTACAAGAATGATGGATCATGGGAAGAAGAGCTCACTATCCATCATACTGGTCAGGTCACTTCAGCCGCCTTCAGTGCCGATGGCCGCTTTGTGATGACCTTTGGTATTGATGGTATCGCGAAAATCACTTACCTGAAGGACAATTCGTTACGGGAAGAAATCATTACCCGCCACCCCAATCCAATCTTCTCAGCCAGCTTCAGCGCCAATAGTCGCTTTGTGCTGACCCAAAGTTTTTTGCCAGTACCTGATGGTGTCGACAGCATTGTGAAAATTACTGAGCTGTGGAAGGAAGAGTAACTCCAGCAAGATCCCGGAAATTCTTGGCTACTCTCTGAGGCACTACCAATAATGAGAGTCACCCATGGCGTTACTTTATTTTTCCAGAACAGACATTCAACGCGGATTGTTCTGGCATTTTCTGGCAAACAAGAAGGGCATGGTTGATATTTTTGTTCTTTCCCTGCTGGCTGTGATGCTGGCTGTGATGCTGGCTGTGATGATTGCGCCGTTATGCTATTCCTCAACCCTTATTGACCGTCATCATCCCGATGGGCGCAAGATTCCGATTGCAATCCATGATGGGAGAACACGCAATAGCACCCTGACAGTGACCGGAGGCCAGCCCGCTGGCAACGCCGATTTTCCCAGTGTCGGCAACGGAGACAACAGAGGCAACGGAGGCAACAGCGGCTTCTTTTATTTGCCTCCTCCTCCCTGGGGAGGTGTAGGCGGCAGGCCATCGGGATTGTTCGAAATTGACCTGACTGTTCTGCAACCCGTTATCAACTGGCTGATGTCCATAGGTGATGGCCGACAGACAGGTAATGAGGATGGACAGTCCTCTGGCAGCAGACCCAATGCAGGATCAAATGACACAGCAAATAACCAGCATCAACAGGAGCAAAGAGAAGCACCTGAAAATCGGGAGAACAAATCACCGGGAGAAGGTAATGGTAGCAGCGGCGATGGCAATAACAGAAAAGACGACAATGGCGAGGAGAGTCAAAATAATGATTCGACTCAGGATCTCCAGGTACTTGCCAACGAGCTTTTAGCCATCATTGCAAGCGACGATCCCAACGCCGCTGTTAAATTCAGGAAAATGTTGGATCAGCTGGACATGCTCCAGCGTTTACAGGTTCTGGAAACAAAAGGTACAAACATCAGTGGCAGTACAGTCACGCCTCTTGAGGCGACATTGGCACTGCCGCGCTCTTCTCATGAGCCCTCAACACGCAACCGATTTATCAGGCAGCTGATAGCAGCCACTGACAACAACCGTATGATGGTTTCGCCTGACATCAACCACCTGATGATTTTGTATAAGATTGTTCTGGACATAATCGACAAGGTCAATGAATCTCACCAACAGCCACCCATAGGACATTTTGAAAAACGTTGCTTTACTGAGTACTTCGTTCAATTATTACTGCATTATTCACACCCGGTTAAGCGTATTCGCAATCTATTAGAAGAAATATCAGATGTAGCCATAAGGAATGAGATTATAAATGCTGCACCATCATTGATATCCCCCACCTCTTTTCTGGATATCCTGACACAATATGACCATCACCCATCGTTCCTTGAATTAATACGCTTATCAAATGAACTGCGTATGCAAAATGATTACATCGCTATCAATGCTTTCAGCGATGATGCAATGAGTGTGGATAAAGAGAAATCTACACACATTATTCATGCAGAGTGTGCAGTATGTCAGGAACCGTTTGTACGTTCGTCAAATATGGTTATGGTGAAAACACCCTGCAATCACCTTTATCACGTAGGTTGTTTAAACCAGTGGCTCAAAAAAAGGGCGCGAGATGATTTAATTAGAACTTGCCCTATATGTCGGACAGAATTAAATGCCTTAAGTAAAAAACTTAACGACTTTGATAAACTATTGCAAAAATACGACGGTTGTCATTCTTTAGCTATTGCAGAAAGAGCAGTTAATGAATGGAATAAGGCAGAAACAAATTATGCAACCTTGTACCACTTTGTCCAATTTTGCCGACATAGCAGCCAGACATCTGATGATTCACAGTTTGTAAAACTCTTGCGAACCCTCATTCATCCCGTGAAAAAAGCCGAGATCCGCCATGACGATTGGATCAACTCAGCCACCTTCAGCGCCAATAACCACCTTGTGGTGACCGCCAGTTACGATGGCACTGCGAAAGTCTGTGTCTATCAGTCCGATGGAACATGGGAGGAAGAACTCACCGTTCGCCACGATGATTTGGTCAATGTAGCCACCTTCAGCGCCGATAGTAGCCGTGTGTTGACCGCCAGTAAGGATGGGACAGCAAAAATCTATGTTCGGAAGGAGGATGGATCATGGCAAGAAGAAATCACTATCCACCACCATGGACCCATTAATTCAGCCAGCTTCAGAGCCGACAATAGCCGTGTGTTGACCGCCAGCAAAGATGGGACAGCAAAAATCCATGTTCATAAGGATGGATCATGGAAAGAAGAAGGGAGCATCAACCATGATGGTCCGATCCACTTAGCCAGCTTCAGTGCTGATGGTAGCCATGTGGTGACTGTCGGCAAAGATAAAGCGGTAAAAATCACGGGCAAATCCGCCGATGGATCATGGCAAGTAAAATTTATCGTTATCCATGAGGAGTCTGTCAACTCAGCCATCTTTAGCCCCGATAACCGCTATGTGGTAACCGCCAGTAACGATGGCACGGCAAAAATCATTGGTCAGAAAGACGATAAGTCATGGCAAGTAGAAGTTACCATTAGCCACATTAGCACCGATAGTTCGATCAGATCAGCCGCCTTCAGCCCCGATAGCCGACATGTGCTGACTGTCGGCGGGTATAACCTGGTTAAAATCATTGGTAAACAGGCCGACGAATCGTGGGTAGTAAAAGCCATCATTTCGCATAATGATCGTATCAACTCAGCCACTTTCAGTCCCGATAGCCATCATGTGGTGACCGCCAGTTACGACAAACAAGCAAAAATCTACGGCGAAAAGACCGATGCATTATGGGAAGAAGAAATCACCATTCACCACAATAATTGGGTCAGCTCAGCCACCTTCAGTCCCGATAGCCAACATGCAGTAACCACCAGTGATGATGGAACGGCAA
The DNA here is from genome assembly GCF_023822025.1 of Endozoicomonas sp. 4G. Taxonomy (NCBI): domain Bacteria; kingdom Pseudomonadati; phylum Pseudomonadota; class Gammaproteobacteria; order Oceanospirillales; family Endozoicomonadaceae; genus Endozoicomonas; species Endozoicomonas sp. 4G. The sequence continues at coordinate 4,839,684 of NZ_CP082909.1, forward strand.
AAATCCATAACTGCAAGAATGACGGATCATGGGAAGAAGGAGTCACTATCCATCATACTGATCAGATCATTTCAGCCACCTTCAGTGCCGATGGCCGCTTTGTGATGACCTTTGATGATGATGGTATCGCAAAAATCAAGTACCTGAAGGGTGCTATCCAATTCACTATCCGCCAACCCAATTCAATCCTCTCAGCCAGCTTCAGCGCCAATAGCCGCTTTGTGCTGACCCGAAGTTTTTTGTCAGGCTTTGATGTCCCCGGCAGCATTGTGAAAATTACTGAACTGTGGAAGGAAGAGTAACTCCAGCAACGTCCCGGAAATTCTTGGCTATTCTCTGAGGCACTACCAATAATGAGAGTCACCCATGGCGTTACTTTATTTTTCCAGAACAGACATTCAACGCGGATTGTCTTGGCATTTTCTGGCAAACAAGAAAGGCGTAGTTGGTATTTTTGTTCTTTCCCTGCTGGCTATGATGCTGGCTATGATGATTGTGCCGTTATGTTATTCCGCAACGCTTATTGACCGTCATCATCCCGATGGGCGCAAGGTTCGGACTGAAATCAATGATGGGAAAACCCGCAATAGCACACTGACAGTGACAGGAGGCAAGCTCGCTGGTAACGCCGATTTTCCCAGTGTCGGCAACGGAGACAACGGAGGGAGCGGTGGCTTCTTTTATTTGCCTCCTCCTCCCTGGGGAGGTGGAGGCGGCAGGCCATCGGGATTATTCGAAATTGACCTGACTATTCTGCAACCCGTCATCAACTGGCTGATGTCCGTAGGTAAGGGTTCTGGCGATGGCCGACAGGCAGCTAATGAGGATGGTCAACCCTCTGGCAGCAGAACTAATGCAGAATCAAAGGACACAACTAACCACCATCAACAGGAGAAAAAAGAAGCACCTGAAGATCGGGAGAACGAATCACCGGGAGAAGGCAATGGTAGCAGCGGCGATGGCAATAACAGAAAAGACGACAATGGAGAGGAGAGTAAAAATAATGCTTCGACTCAAGACCTTCAGCTACTTGCCAACGAGCTTTTAGCCATCATTGAAAGCGACGATCCCAATGCAGCTTTTAAATTCAGGGAAATATTGGATAAGCTGGACATGCCTCAGCGTTTGCAAGTTCTAGCAACAAAAGGCACAAACATCAGCGGCAATACTATTACTCCTCTTCAGGCAATATTGGCACTGCCGCGTTCTTCCTATGAGCACACAACACGCAACCGATTTATCCAGCAGCTGCTAGCAGCCACTAACAACCACTACCTGATGATTTTGTCTGACGACAGCCAGCTGATGAGTGACTCTGAAACCACAGATGATTACATCGCTATCAATGCTTTCGACGATAATGCACTGCATGTGGTTAAAGAAGAACCTACACACATTATTGATGCAGAGTGCGCGGTATGTCAGGAGCAGTTTGTACGCACGTCAAATATAGTGAAAACGCCCTGCAATCACCTTTATCACGTAGACTGTTTAAAACAGTGGTTAAATAAAAGACAGCAGGATGATTCAATTATAAATTGTCCTACATGTCGTACAGAATTAAACGCCTTTAGTAAAAAATTTAACGACTTTAACCAACTAGTGAGAAAATACGACGGTTGTCATTTTTTAGCTAATGCAAAAAGAGCAGTTAATGAATGGAATAAAGCAGAAACAAGCTATCAAACCTTATACCATTTTATCCAATTTTGCCGACATAACAGCCAGGCATCTGATAATTCACAGTTTGTATATATCTTGGGACACCTCATTCGTCTCGTGGCAAAAGCCGAGATCCACCATCACGGTTATATCTCAGCCACCTTCAGCGCCAATAGCCACCTTATGGTGACCGCCAGTGACGATGGAACAGCAAAAATCTATGTTTATCAGTCCGATGGACCTTGGCAGGAAGAGTTCACTATCCGTCACGATGGTCCGGTCAATTTAGCCAGATTCAGCGCCGATAGTAGTCATGTGTTGACCGCCAGTGACGATGGAACAGCAAAAATCTATGTTCGGAAGGAGGATGGATCATGGCAAGAAGAAATCACTATCCGCCACCGTGGGCCCATTCATTCAGCCACCTTCAGCGCCGATAATAGCCGCGTGTTGACCGCCAGCAAAGATGGGACAGCAAAAATCCATGTTCAGAAGGAGGTTGGATCATGGGAAGAAGAAGGGACCATCAGCCATGATGGTCCAATCGATTTAGCCAGCTTCAGTGATGATGGTAGCCATGTGGTGACTGCCGGTGAAGATAACCTGGTGAAAATCACGGGCAAATCAGCCGATGGGTCATGGCAAGTAAAAATCATCGTTATCCATAAGGGCTATGTCAACTCAGCCATCTTTAGCCCCAATAACCGCTATCTGGTGACCGCCAGTGACGATGGTACGGCAAAAATCATTGGCCGGAAAGACGATGAATCATGGGAAGAAGAATTCACCACTAGCCATATTAGCACCGATAGTTCGGTCATATCAGCCGCCTTCAGCCCGGATAGCCGACATGTGTTGACTTTCGGCAAGGATAATCTGGTTAAAATCATTGGCAAACGGGCCGACGGATCATGGATAGTAAAAGCCATCATTTCCCACAGTCATTTTATTGAGACAGCCACCTTCAGTCCCGATAGCCGCCATGTGGTGACCGCCGGTTTCGACAAACAGGCAAAAATCTACGTCGAAAAGACCGATGAATTATGGGAAGAAGAAATCACTATCCACCACAACCATTGGGTCAGGTTAGCCACCTTCAGTCCCGATAGCCAACATGCAGTAACCGCCAGTGATGATGGAACGGCAAAAATCCATAACTACAAGAATGATGGATCATGGGAAGAAGAGCTCACTATCCATCATACTGATCGGGTCTCTTCTGTCACCTTCAGTCCCGATGACCGCTTTGTGATGACCGCTGGTTATGATGGTTTCGTGAAAATCACTTACCTGAAAGGTGATGGGTCACAGAAAGTAGAATTCGCTATCCGCAACCCCAATCCAATCTTGTCAGCCAGCTTCAGCGCCAATAGCCGCTTTGTGCTGACCCAAAGTTTTTTGGGAGGTGTGTTCGGCAACATTGTGTCAATTACTGAACTATGGAAGGAATAGTAAACCAAGCAACGTCCCGGAAATTTTCGGCTATTCTCTGATGCACTGCCAATAATGAGATTCACCAATGACGTTACTTTATTTTTCCAAAACAAATATTCAACACGGATTGTTCTGGCATTTTCTGGCAAGCAAGAAGGGCATGGTTGGTATTTTTCTTCTTTCTCTGCTGGCTATGATGCTGGCTATGATGCTGGCTATGATGCTGGCTATGATGATTGTGCCGTTATGTTATTCGGCAACGCTTATTGACCATCATCATCCCGATGGGCGCAAGGTTCGGAGTGAAATCAATGATGAGAAAACGCGCAATAGCACCCTGACAGTGACAGGAGGCAAGCCCGCTGGCAACGGCGATTTTCCCAGTGTCGGCAACGGAGGCAACGGTGGCTTTTTTTATTTGCCTCCTCCTCCCTGGGGAGGTGGAGGCGGCAGACCATCGGGATTGTTCGAAATTGACCTGACTATTCTGCAACCCGTTATTAACTGGCTGATGTCCGTAGGTAAGGATTCTGGCGATGGCCGACAGGCAGGTAATGAGGATGGACAACCCTCTGGCAGCAAACCCAATGCAGGATCAAATGGCGCAACTAACCACCAACAGGAGAAAAGAGAAGCACCTGAAGATCGGGAGAGCAAATCACCGGGAGAAGGTAATGGTAGCAGCGGGGATGGCAATAACAGAAAAGACGACAATGGAGAGCAGAGTAAAAATAATGCTTCGACCCAGGATCTTCAGGCACTTGCCAATAAGCTTTTAGCCATCATTGACAGCGACGATCCCAACGCCGCTTTTGAATTCAGGGAAATACTGGATAAGCTGGACATGCCTCAGCGTTTGCAGGTTCTGGAAACAAAAGGCACAAACCCCATGGGCAATAGTATTACTCCTCGTGAGGCGATATGGGCATTGCCGCGTTCTTCCGATGAGCACTCAACAGGCAACCAATTTATCAAGCAGCTGTTAGCAGCCACTGACAACCACTACCTGATGATTTTGTCTGACATCAGCCACCTGATGAGTATCTTTAAAACCTCAGATGATGACATGGTTATCAGTGCTTTCGACGATGATGCACTGCGTTTGGATAAAGAAGAACCTACACACATTATTGGTACAAAGTGCGCGTTATGTCAGGAGCAGTTTGTACGCACATCAAATATAGTAAAAACACCCTGCAATCACCTTTATCACGTCCATTGTTTAAATCAGTGGCTCAGAAAAAGGCAGCACGATGGCTCAATGAGACCTTGCCCTACATGTCCTACAAAATTAGACGCCTTAAGTACAACACTTAACGACTTTGACAAACTATTGAAGATATACGACGGTAGTCATTCTTTAGCGACTGCAGAAAGAGCAGTTGAGGAATGGAATAGAATATCAACGAGTCATGACACCTTGTACCATTTCGTCCAATTGTGCCGACATCGCAGCCAGGCATCTGATGATTCACAGTTTGTAAAACTCTTGCGACGCATCATTCATCCCGCGACAAAAGCCAAGATCCACCATGACGGTGAGATCAACTCAAATGCCTTTAGCCCCAATAACCAGCGTGTGGTGACCGCCAGTGACGATGGCACTGCGAAAATCTATGTTTATCGGTCCGATGAACCCTGGCAGGAAGAGTTCACTATCCACCACGATGGTCCGGTCAGATTCGCCAGCTTCAGCGCCGATAGTCGCCGTGTGTTGACCGCCAGTGACGATGGGACAGCAAAAATCCATATTCAGAAGGAGAATGGATCATGGCAAGAAGAAATCACTATCCGCCACCATGGGCCCATTCATTCAGCCACCTTCAGCGCCGATAATAGCCGTGTGTTGACCGCCAGTGACGATGGGACAGCAAAAATCCATGTTCAGAAAGAGGGTGGACCATGGCAAGAAGAAGGGAGCATCAACCATGATGGTTCGATCCATTTGGCCAGCTTCAGTGCTGATGATAGCCATGTGGTGACGGCTGGCAAAGATAACCTGGTAAAAATCACGGGCAAATCCGCCGATGGATCATGGCAAGTAAAATCTATCGTTTTTCATGAGGACACTGTCAACTTAGCCATCTTTAGTCCCAATAACCGCTATGTGTTGACCGCCAGTAGCGATGGCACGGCAATAATCATTGGCCAGAAAGACGATCAGTCATGGGGAGAAGAGTTCACCATTAGCCACATTAGCACCGATGGTCCGATCGTATCAGGCGCCTTCAGCCCCGATAGCCGACATGTGCTGACTGTCGGCAAGGATAACCTGGTTAAAATCGTTGGCAAACGGGCCGACGGATCATGGGGAATCAAAGCCATCATTTCCCATAGTCGTCGTATCAACACAGCCACCTTCAGTCCCGATAGTCGCCATGTGGTAACCGCCAGTGACGATAAACAGGCAAAAATCTACGTCGAAAAAACCGATGTATTATGGGAAGAAGAAATCACTATCCGTTACCGTGAGCCGATCAATTTTGCCTCCTTCAGCCCCGATAGCCAACATGTGGTAACCACCGGTAAGTTTGGAAAGGCAAAAATCCATAGCTACAAAAATGGTGGATCATGGGAAGAAGGAATCACTATCCCTCATGATGGTATGATCACTTCGGCCATCTTCAGTACCGATGGCCGTGTTTTGATGACCTTTGGTCGAGATGAGAGGGCGGTAATCTATCTCCTGAGTGACGATGGGTCGTGGAAACATGAAATCATTATCTACAACCCTGGTCCGATATTCTTAGCCAACTTCAGCGCCAATAGCCGCTTTGTGGTGACCTCTGGTTACATCACATCAATTGGCGGTGACGTCAGCATTGCGAAAATCACTGAACTTTGGAAGGAAGAGTGAATGAGAAGAGTGTGATTGGTATGTTTGTTCTTTCCCTGCTGGCTATGATGCTGGCTATGATGCTGGCTATGACGGTTGTGCCGTTATGCTATTCCTCAATCCTTATTGACCGTCATCATCCCGATGAGCACAGGGTTCGGCTTGAAATCAATGACGGGAGAACACGCAATAGCACATTGACATTGACGGGAGGCAAGCTCGCTGGCAATGCCGATTTTCCCGGTGTCGCCGACAATGGCGGCTTCTTTTATTTGCCTCCTCCTCCCTGGGGAGGTGGAGGCGGCAGACCATCGGGATTGTTCGAAATTGACCTGACTATTCTGCAACCTGTCATCTCATGGCTGATGTGCATCGGTAGTGCTTTAAAGGCAGCTGATGCCAATGGAGAACCCACTGGCAAGGCACCGGACAATGCACCAGAGGGGGGAAATGACCATGATCAAGAGCAAAGTGATGAATCTGAAGGTCAGGAGAACCCACCACCAGAAGAAAGCGATGAGGGTAATGAAGAAGGCGATAACGGAAAAGACGACAATGGTGAGGGGGCTGACAACTCTCCTTCTGCAAACGCCACGACCCAGAACCTTAATGAACTGGCAAACCAACTTATCGTCATCATTGAAGGCAACCAACCCCATGCGGTATTCGAGCTGAGGGATATCCTTGAAGGACTGGATATGCCTCAGCGTTTGCAGGTTCTGGAAACCCTGGGCACGAACGCCGAGGGTAATCCTGTCACACCTCTTGAGACGGTACTGGAACTGCGGCGTGTTGCCAAAGAGAGTTCACTTCGCAACCGGTTTATCGAACAGCTGATACTGGCCACAAGCAATCCAACACAGTCTTTGAATAACCCTGACATTTTGTCTGAACTCCAACCAATCATTCCACCCGACCGGGCAATACACGAAGCGGGCGACAACAACCTGAGGATTTTGCATAGAATTGTTCAGGACATCATTTATAAAGCCAATCAATCTTACCAACAGCCACCCATAGGGCAATTTGAAAAATGTTGCTTTACTGAGTACCTTGCTCAACTGTTCCTGATCTATTCAAACCCACTTATACTGATTCGCAATCTGTTAAGGGAAATATCAGATTCCGTCATAATCCGTGACATTATGATGAATGCACCCTCATTGACACTCTCAATCCCTTTTCGTGAAACCTTTAGGCAACTTGAACAGCACCCATCGTTCCATGCATTATCACGCCTCACGCATGAGCTGATGAGGCCGGCGCATACCGCCAACGAAATAATGGTCAGCAATACCGATACCTTCACCCATTCCGTCCGGCCAGTTGATAGCAGCCAAAGTGCCTCTGGCTTAGCCACTGATAAATATACACGTCAGGGCGCAAGGCCAAAGTGGCTTCCCCCTGCTGAATCACAGACAGAACCTTCATGTGCTCATCATCAAACCGATGAGACACAGAACCGAGCCAGTCTGGAGAAGTCGGGGGTCAATAAAGACTTCCTGAATAAGCATTCAACCGATGCTTCCATTATCACTGAGCTGAAAAGACGGGCTCAGGAAAAAAAAGAAATGCAAAGACGACAGATGGAACAGTTAACGATGGAAGTTCAAAGGTTGAGAACAGAAAATCAGGCGTTAACTGGAGAAGTTCAAGGGTTAAGAGAAGAGAATCAGGAGCTAACCAAAGAAGCTCAAAGAGCAAGAGTAGACTATCAGAGCTTAGCTAGAAACAATCAACATCTCATTGATAATAATCGGCTGTTCAGGGAGCGGTTTGCCGGTGTACAGACTACAAACTACATCTTGAGACAAGATCTCCAAAATATGGCTCTTGATCTCAGAAGACAACAGGAATTAGTAGACCATTTGCTTCATCAAGCACACCATCGGGCAGCAGCGCGCATTAATCGAACGATAGATAGCAATGGTTTAGAGTATTCCGCTTCTTACCGTCAGTTGAGCCTCTCCAATGAAGAGGCAGGCGCGTCGAATCAGCCGTCAGGGGCATCGGCGCAGGCAACCCGAAACCTATTATGCAGTCATTACGAAAGGCTCTGTCGTGTAAACTTTGGGTGCTGTGAATGGTATTTCGGCTGTCATCAATGTCATAACGACAGTGATTTATGCACAGTCATGGATCGCAAAGCTATGGATGCAATAGGGCTTCAATGCTCTGTATGCAATTATGAGGGAGACATTACAGAAGACTCCCAGACCTGCCCGTGCTGCAGTGGGCTAATGTCTGACTATTTCTGTGCAAAATGCAAGCACTTCACCGGCGTGGGAAGAAAGCCATATCACTGTGATAAGTGTGGTGTTTGTCGGACAGAGAAGGATAAGAACTTTCACTGTGATGTTTGCAACACCTGTCTGCCTATAGGGCTGAAAAACAATCACAAATGCCGACCAAATGCAGGACACGATCAGTGCGGCATCTGCCTGGAAGATACCTTCGATGGCTGCATTATTCTCCCCTGCGGCCACCATATTCATCGCGAATGCGCCGATGGGATGAGCAGACACGGGATACGTACCTGCCCTATTTGCAGGCGACGTTTTTAGTTCCTGGCTATTCTCGGATGCACTACGAATAATGAGATTCACCAATGGCGTTCCTTGATTTTTCCAGAACAGATATTCAACACGGATTGTCTTGGCTTTTTCTGGCAAACAAGAAAGGCGTGATGGGTATTTTTATTTTTTTCCTGCTGGTTATGATGCTGGTTATGATGCTGGCTATGATGATTGCGCCGTTATGTTATTCCTCAACCCTTATTGACCGTCATCAACCCGATGGGGACAGAGTTCGGCTTGAAATCAATGATGGGAGAGTGCGCAATAACACACTGCCATTGACCGGAGGCAAGCTCGCTGGCGATGTCGATTTTCCCGGCGTCGGTAACAGGGGCTTCTTTTATTTACCTCCCCCTCCCTGGGGAGGTGGCAGGCCATCGGGATTATTCGACATTGACCTGGTTATCCTGCAACCCGTCATCTCCTGGCTGATGTCCACCGATAGTGCTTTAAAAGCCGCTGATGGCAATGGAGAACCCTCTGGCAGGGCGCCGGACAATAAACCAGAGGGTGAAAACGACCATAATCAAGAGCAAAGTGATGAATCTGAAGGTCAGGAGAACCCACCCCCAGAAGAAAGCGATGAGGGTAACGAAGAAGATAACAGAAAAGACGACAATGGCGAGGGAGCTGAAAACTCTGCTTCTCCAAACGCTACGACTCAGAACCTTCAGGAACTGGCAAACCGGCTTATCGCCATCATTGAAGGCTACGAGCCCCCTTTTGTAGCTGCATATAAGCTGGAAGTTATTCTGTTAGAGCTGGACATGCCCCAACGTTTGCAGGTTCTGGAAACAACAGGCACAAACGTCGAGGGTCATCCTGTCACGCCTCTTGAGGCGGTGCTGAAACTGCCGCGTGTTTTCAAAGAGAATTCAGTTCGCAACCTGTTTATTGAGCAGGTGATACTGGCCACAAGCGGCAATAGACAGCCTTTTAATGATCCTGACATTTGGTCTGAACTCCAACCAATCGACCGGGCAATGCCCGAAGCGAGCAGCAACGACCTGAGGATTTTGCATAAGATTGTTCGGAACATCATTCAAAAAGCCAATCAATCTGAACAACAGCCACCCATAGGACAATTTGAAAAAATGTGCTTGACTGAGTACTTTGCTCGCTTGTTCCTGATCTATTCCAACCCACTTGGACTGATTGATAATCTGTTAGGAGAAATATCAGAGGTAACCATAAGATACGCTGTTATTATGAATACAGAATCATTGACACTTCCCAGCCGTTTTTTAGATGGTTTTCTAAGATTTCACCGGCACCCATCGTTTGATAAATTACAATATTTTAAAAATAAACTGTTCTATCAGGCTGCCCTCTCTTCACCACTGGTTAGCGACCACAGCGACGCTCCTGACCCAGCCAACGATAGATACTTACAGCAGGGCGCAAGACCGAAACAGCCCTCCCCTGCTAACCGGTCAGATTTGACTGAACCACCTTATAATGACCATGTAGAACCACCACTGCCATTACCACCAACGCCACCACCAATACAAGTATCACCAGCAAGACTATCAGTCGACGATATTATCTATTTGAAACCACCACCACTATCACTATCACCACCATCAGGGTCACCATCAGTTGAACGCATTATCCATGGAAAATATCAACAGATGGGTGTGGCCAATCTGCCAATACCAGACAATGGCGCAATAAGTTGTCTTGATCATCAGGAAAGCGGGTCAAATGAGCAGGCAGTACAGCAACCTGTGCAAGAAACCCCAGAACCGTTATGCGTTCACTACGACAGGCTCTGCTATGTGAGCTTTCAGTGCTGTAACACGTTTTTCCCGTGCCATAAATGTCATAACGAGAAAGTTGACCTCAAAGAGATAACATGCAAAACGAAGAAACAGGCTAAAGATGCAACAATGCTTAAATGTTCTCTCTGCGATTATGAGGGCGAAATTAATGAAGGCTCCCAGACATGCCCAAACTGCAAAAAGCAAATGTCGGAATATCACTGCGCAATATGCAAGCACTTCACCTCAAGAGCTAAAGACCCACACCACTGCGATAAATGCGGTATTTGTAGAACAAAGCTGGATAATTCCTTTCACTGTGATGTTTGCAATGTCTGTCTGGATATAAGACTGCTGGGCAATCACAAATGTCGACCTGATTCAGGGCACGATGAGTGCGCCATCTGTCTGGAAGATGTCTTCAGCGGCGGCCAGATATTCCCCTGCTCCCACAAAGTTCACAACGACTGTGCTCTCAAAATGATTCAAAACAGGATTACAACCTGCCCTATTTGCAGACACCCTGTACGTCTACTTAAAGCTGAAAACGATGATTAACCGACCGGGTTGAACAAAACCAGTACAAAATATAGCGATTCAGAAATTCTTGGCTATTCTCTGATGTACTGAGAAAAATAAGATTGGCTAACGGCGGAGCTGGTATTGTTAACACTCGCTGTTTGAACGAAATTAAGGGCGCAATCCCGCTTCTTTAGAGGCGGGTCAAGCCCTTGCAAGGCGTTAGCCTTGCTGTGTCAGTCGCTTCGTAGCCGGTCGATCATTTCCTTGGTGAACACGGTTCTACGGTATTTAGTACCAAATACTAGATGTACGTTATTCCTAAATACACAGGATTTACATAATTTCCGTTCGTACATACAAACTTCATATTTGACTGATATTTGTAACCAGACTAGCATGAAGCCATTCAATTCAACGGGTTATGTAATGCTTCAAGGTATCCAACTCAAAGCCAATCCAACAGATCAGCAAAAGTTGGTTCTGTCTCAGTGGATGGGTTGCGCTCGGGTTATCTGGAATGCAAAGTGTGATGAACATCGCTATTACAGCACCTACGCCAGAAAGTATTGTCCTGTCGGAACTCATGCTCCGGTCGATCAGAAGACTTCGCAATTCAAAAGCAAAGAATTAACACCCTGGTTATCCGATTGTCCCAGCCAGATAATCAGGAATTCTGCCGTCAATTGGTATCAGACCTACCAAAAACACATTAATGGCCAGTGCGGTAAGCCAAAGAAAAAGCCAAAATCTGACAAGGGCAGCATTCACCTTACCAATGAAGTGTTCCGGTTCGATGTCTGTGAAGATGGTGTAACCCGTCTTTTTATTGGCACAAAGACCAATAATATTGGTTATTTGTCGTTTAAAACTCACCGCTCATTCAACGAACCAAAATCCATTTACATTAGAAAAGAGGCTGGTCAGTACTCTGTTTCTTTCTGTTATGACGATGGATCAGAAGAACCCGCTACAGAAAAAGAGCATTTGGAATACCTTAAAGGTGCTTCCAAAGAGTGGCTGGAAGAGCATGTTATCGGCGTGGACCGAGGTGTTGTTATACCTGTTCATACTGGCGTTAAGCCTCACGACTTTACAGAAAACCAGACAAAGAGCATGGATAAGCGCCAGCGATACCTAAAGAGGTTTCAGCGCCGTTTGTCACGCCAAACCAAAGGCTCTAACCGTCGTCAGAAAACAAAGAACAGGATTAGCAGGCAGCACAAGAAAGTAGCCAACATTCGGCAAGATTTCTGCCACCAAACCAGCCGTAAAATGGTCGATAGCAAGGCCAGGGTCATTGTTTTCGAGGATCTGAAAACCTCAAAAATGACTCGCAGGCCAAAAGCAAAAAAAGATCAAAACGGAAAGTTCATCTCCAACAAGGCGAAACAAAAAGCCGGACTGAACAAGGCCATTCTCAACGTAGGATGGCACTTCCTGGAAGCCTACACCCGATATAAAGCAGCAAGAGCAGGCAAAGCAGTCTTCAAAGTGCCTGCACCCTTTACGAGTCAAGAGTGTGCTGATTGCGGTCACACTCACCCCGACAACCGCAAGACACAAGAACGGTTTCTTTGCGGTCAATGTGGACACTTTGACAACGCTGACAGAAACGCCAGCATCGTAATCAAGAAACGAGCAATTAAGTTTTTTATGGACTCTGGAACGGAGTTGGTTGGCAAAGGAATTCCTGTGCTAACTAAAGGACGTGGAGCGAAATGTAAGTCGGGAAAGGGCAAGCCCTCTTGTGCAGCTCGCAGTGAAACGTCAAAAAAGAAAAGAACGGTAACTACCCCGGTAGCTTGCTTAGTATTGGAAGCTCGCTCCTTTAGGGGCGAGTAGTTCACATATTTGAATGCAGTTTTACCGCTTATTGATCACATTTATTCTTTCGCTATTAGCTATGGCGTTTGTACCGATGTGCCATTCTTTGACCATCATTGACCGGCATAATCCCGATGGGAACAAGGTTCGGATTGAATTCAATGAGGGTACAGACCTTCAGGATGTGAGTCAGCGGCGGCTGAGCTTACTGCTGCCAGAAGGCTTCCATGACCGAAACAGTGGGCTGGAAACCGGTCGCAATGGCACACTGCCATTGACCGGAGGCAAGCTCGCTGGCGATGTCGATTTTCCCGGCGTCGGCAACGGGGGCTTCTTTTATTCGCCGCCTCCTCCCTGGGGAGGTGGAGGAGGCAGGCCATCGGGATTATTCGACATTGACCTGGTTATCCTGCAACCCGTCATCTCCTGGCTGATGTCCATCGGTAAGCATTCTGTCTCGTTTGAGGAGCAGCCATCCCCGGCACGTTTGCAAATCACCCGTGTTAATGCCGATGGCTCTGCCAGTGAAGCCGTTATATCCGTTGGCTGGCTTGACTTTCTGGATAGTGAACAACTAACCGATGTTTATTTCTGGAACGCCCTGTTCCAGCGTGCTGCCACGTCCTGCCCAGCCACCGACAGCCTTCAGTGGCAGCTGAGCTGTTTAAAACAGTTTCTGGAACACACGGCTTTAAAGGCCGCTGACGGCAATGGAGAACCCTCTGGCAACGCACCCGCACCCGACAAAGAACCAGAGCGTGAAAACGACCATAATCAAGAGCAAAGTGATGAATCTGAAGGTCAGGAGAACCCACCCCCAGAAGAAAGCGATGAGGGTAACGAAGAAGAAGATAACGGAAAAGACGACAATGGCGAGGGAGCTGGAAACTCTGCTTCTGCAAACACGACGACTCAGAACCTTCAGGAAGTGGCAAACCGGCTTATCGCCATCATTGAAGGCTACGAGCCCCTTTTTGTAGCTGCATTTAAGCTGGAAGGTATTCTGTTAGAGCTGGACATGCCTCAGCGTTTGCAGGTTCTGGAAACAACAGGCACAAACGCCGAGGGTCATCCGGTCACGCCTCTTGAGGCAGTGCTGAAACTGCCGCGTGTTTTCAAAGAGAATTATTCACTTCGCATTCGCAACCGGTTTATCGAACTGCTGATACAGTCCACAGGCGGCAATAGAGAGTCTTTGAATAAACCGGATATTTGGTCTGAACTCCAACCGATCATTCCAGATGATTGGGCAATGCCCGAAGCGGGCAACAACAACCTGAGTATTTTGCACAAGATTGTTTGGGACATCGTTCATAAAGCGAGTCAATCTGACCAGCCCCCCATAAGGGCATTTGAAAGAAAGTGCTTTACTGAGTACTTTGCCCAATTGTTCCTGACCTATTCAAACCCGCTGCAACTGATTCGTAATCTGTTAGGAGCAATATCGGATGTAGCCATACGATGTGATATTCTGACGAATACAGAGTCATTGACACTTCCCAGCCGTTTTTTAGAGGGTTTTATAAGATTTCACCAGCACCCATCGTTTAATGAGTTACAAGATTTCAAAAATAAACTGATCTATCAGGCTGCCCTCTCTGCACTGCCTGATAGCGACCACAGTGCCTCTGGCTCTGTCGCTCCTGCCCCTGCTAACCGCTCAAATGACTTGATTATCCTGAAACCCGTCATCTCCTCGCTGATGCCCATCGGTAAGCATTCTGTCTCGTTTGAAGAGCAGCCCTCCCCGGAATATTTGCAAATCACCCGTGTTAATGCCGATGGCTCTGCCAATGAAGCCGCTATACCCGTTAGCTGGCTTGACTCTCTGAATAGTGAACAATTGACCGATGTTGATTTCTGGAACATCCCGTTCCAGCGTGCTGCCACATCCTGTCCAGCTACCGACAAAGAACCAGAGGACGAAAATGACCATGATCAAGAGCAAAGTGATGAATCTCAGGAGAACCCACCACCAGAAGAAAGCAATGACGGCAACGAAGAAGATAACAGAAAAGACGACAATGGCGAGGGAGCTGAATACTCTCCTTCTGCAAACGCTACGACTCAGAACCTTCAGGAAGTAGCAAACCGGCTTATCGCCATCATTGAAGGCTACGACTCCCCTTTTGTAGCTACATTTAAGCTGGAAGGTATTCTGTTAGAGCTGGACATGCCTGAGCGTTTGCAGGTTCTGGAAACAACAGGCACAAACGCCGACGGTCATCCTGTCACGCCTCTTGAGGCGGTGCTGAAACTGCCGCTTGCTTTCAAAGAGAATGCTTCACTTCGCATTCGCAACGGGTTTATCGAAGCGCTGATACGGGTCACAAGCGGCAATAGAGAGTCTTTGAATAAGCCGGATATTTGGTCTGAACTCCAACCGATCATTACGGCTGACCAGGCAATGTCCGAAGCGGGCAACAACAACCTGAGGATTTTGCACAAGATTGTTTGGGACATCGTTCATAAAGCGAGTCAATCTGACCAGCCCCCCATAGGGGCATTTGAAAAAAAGTGCTTTACTGAGTACTTTGCCCAATTGTTCCTGACCTATTCAAACCCGCTGCAACTGATTCGTAATCTGTTAGGAGCAATATCGGATGTAGCCATAAGATGTGATGTTCTGACGAATACAGAGGCATTGACACTTCCCAGCCGTTTTTTAGAGGGTTTTATAAGATTTCACCAGCACCCATCGTTTCATGAATTACAAGATTTCAAAAATAAACTGATCTATCAGGCTGCCCTCCCGGCACCGCCTGATAGCGACCACAGCGCCTCTGGCGCTGTCGCTCCTGACCCAGCCAACGACATATACTTGCAGCAGGGCGCAAGGCCAAAAACTAACCGGTCAAATAACGCTTCTCAAAGGCGATTACAGGCACGACGCACCAACGGTGATAATCAAACTCACAGGGCACAAGCTCGATCTGATTCCCAAGAGTTGGGGCTAAAGCTGGATTTCCTGAGAAGACATTCGACCGATGCTTCTATTTTGACTCACCCATCTTATCCGCAAACCACTTTGCCTGCCCCGGATACCCCGGAACTGGCTGCGCTGCCCCCCGCGAGAACTCAGGAAAATACACTGAATGCTGGCCACAGTTTCGACGACCATGAAGCTCAAAGCTTGAGATGGTTGGGGCAAGCCCTGACCAGCTTCTGCGAGTTTAACAGAGAGGCTGGGCTAAGAAACCTCGCCCAAATAAAAGAAGAGAGCGAAAGACAAGAGGCAGAAAGACGACGGAATAAAGATATAAGCAAACAATTTGAAGAGATAAGGTTAGAGAATGAAAGGTTAAGAAGAGATAAGAAGGAGTTACAAAAATCCGTGAAGTCTTTGGAAGTTCGGAACAAACTCTTGACTACTCATCTTGAATTGAAAAACCGGAAACTCGAAGAGTTACAGGCAGCACAGAACAGTCGGCTGAATGAGCAGGCTACCCCATCTAGCAACCCTGTAGAACCGCCACCACCAAACGATAGCGCAGGCGCAATGAGCCGTCCTGATCATCAGGAAACCGGGTCGGATGAGCAGGCTAACCCATCTGGCAACCCTGTAGAACCGCCACCACCAAACGATGGCGCAGGCGCAATGAGCCGTCCTGATCATCAGGAAACCGGGTCGGATGAGCAGGCTAACCCATCTGGCAACCCTGTAGAACCGCCACCACCAAACAATGTTGCAAATCGTCTTGATCGTCAGGAAATCATGTTGGATATGCAGAGAGCACGGCAACAAAACCCGAAACCGTTATGCGGTCATTACCAGAGGTACTGCTATGTGAGCTTTAACTGCTGTAGGACGTTTTTCCCGTGCCATAGATGTCATAACGACACTAATAAGCCGTGCACGAAAGAGGTTAAAGCCAAAGAAGCAAAAAGGATTAAATGTTCTCTATGTGATTATGAGAGCGAAATTAATGAAGGCTCCCGTACATGCCCAAACTGCAATAACCCAGTGTGTCAATATTACTGCTCAATATGCAAACACTTCACCTCACATGATAAAGAGCCATACCACTGCGATAAATGCGGTATTTGCAGAATACACCGTGATAAGTCCTTTCACTGTGATGTTTGCAATGTCTGCCTGGATACAAGACTACTGAACAATCATAAATGCCGACCTGATTCAGGGCACGATGAGTGCGGCATCTGCCTGGAAGATGTCTTCAGCGGCTGCCGGATATTGCCCTGCTCCCACAAGGTTCACAGTGAATGTTATAAAGCGATGATTCAAAATGGGATAAGAACCTGCCCTGTTTGCAGAGCGTCTTTGTGTTCTGGTGCAAGTCATGATTAGCCGTCTGACCGGGCTGAATTGTAGTGAGATTCGAATGCGGTTTTACTACTTATTGATACCATTTATTCTTTCGCTACTGGCTATTGTTTCGCTAATGGCTATGGCGTTTGTGCCATTATGCCATTCCTCAATCATCGTTGACTGGCATCATCCTGATGGGCACAAAGCCTGGATTGAAATCCATGATGACACAGACCCTCGTCCGGCCTTCCCCGACAACATGGCAGACAGTGGGCTGGAAACCGGTCAGGCAGGCAACAGCACCCTGACATTGACCGGAGGCAAGCTCGCTGGCGATGTCGATTTTCCCGGCGTCGGCAACGGGGGCTTCTTTTATTCGCCGCCTCCTCCCTGGGGCGGTGGCGGTGGCAAGCCATCGGGATTATTCGACATTGACCTGGTTATTCTACAACCCATCATCTCCTGGCTGATGTCCATCGGTAAGCATTCTGTCTCGTTTGAGTGGCAACTGAGCTATTTAAAACAGTTTCTTGAGCACACAGCCTTGAAGACACATTATGCGGATCACTCAGAGGCAGGCAATGTCGATGGAAAACCCTCTGGCGAGGCACCAGACAATCAACCAGAGGGTGAAAATAACCATGACCAAGAGCAAAGTGATGAATCTGAAGGTCAGGAGAACCCACCACCAGAAGAAAACGGAAAAGACGACAATGGCGAGGGAGCTGGAAACTCTCCCTCTCCAAGCGCTACGACTCAGAACCTTCAGGAGCTGGCAAACCGGCTTATTGCCATCATTGAACGCAACAATCGCCTTGCTGCATTTAAGCTGAAGGATATTCTGAATGGGCTGGACATGCCTCAGCGTTTACAAGTTCTGGAAACAACAGGCACAAACTTCGAGGGTCGTCCTGTCACGCCTCTTGAGGCGGTGCTGGAGCTGCGTCGTGTTTCCAAAGATAATTCAATTCGCAATCTGTTTATTAAGCAGCTGATACTGGCCACAAGCGGCGTAAGAAAGCCTTTCAATAGTCCTGATATTTGGTCTGAACTCCAACACATCACCCCAACTGACCATCGGGTAATGCCGGAAGCAGGCAACAACAACCTGAGGATTTTGTCCAGGATTGTTCTGGACATCATTGATAAAGCCAACCTATCTGACCAACACCCACCCATAATACGATTCGAAAGAAGTTGCTTTAATGAGTACTTTATCCGACTGTTCCTGACCTATTCAAACCCGCTTAAACTGATCCATAATCTGTTGGAAGAAATACCCGATGTAGCCATAAGGTGCGATGTTTTTATGGTTGCACCATCATTGACATTTCCCGCTCGTTTTTTAGATAACTTTATACATTTTTACCAGCACCCATCGTTTCATGAATTACAAGATTTCAAAAATAAACTGTGGAATAAGCTGGCTGATCTCGCTTCACTACCTGATAGTGACCACAACGCCTCTGGCTCAGTCAGCGAGTCTGCTGACCCAGCCAACGATAGATATTTGCAGCAGGGTGCAAAACCAAAACAGCTTACCCGTGCTAACGGGTCAAATTTGACTCAACCAACGTTAAATGAACAATTGGCAGCGTTAATAGTAGAGAATGAACGGTTAAGTAATGATAATCAGAGATTGGCTGCAGATAATGAGTGGTTACGAAACAGCAGGAAGTCTTTAAAAGCTCAAAACTATCACTTGACTGAACAGCTTGCAAATATCCAACAGATGCCTGTGGCCAGTCCGCCAATACCAGACAGTGGCACAATGGATCGTCTTGATCATCAGGAAACCGGATCGAATGAGCAGGTAGCACGCCAACCTGTGCAAGAAACCCCAAAACCGTTATGCGATCACTACCACAGGCTCTGCCGTGTGAGGTTCAAATGCTGTGAAACGTTTTTCCCATGCCATAGATGTCATAACGAGAAAGTTGATGGCAATGAGATAGCCTGCAAAACGAATGGGCTTAATGCTAAAGATGCAACCATGCTTAAATGTTCTTTATGTGATTATGAGGGCGAAATTAATGAAAGCTCCCAGACATGCCCAAACTGCAATAAGCAAATGTCGGAGTATTACTGTTCAATATGCAAACAATTCACCTCACTTGCTAAAGACCCACACCACTGCGATAAATGCGGCATTTGCAGAATACACCGTGATAGGTCCTTTCACTGTGATACTTGCAATGCCTGTCTGGATAAAAAACTAAAAGACAATCACTCATGCCAACCAGGGCACAGTGAGTGCAGCATCTGCCTGGAAGATACCTTCAGCGGCTGCCAGATATTGCCCTGCTCCCACAAGGTTCACAGGGAATGTGCTATCGCGATGATTCAAAATGGGATAAGAACCTGCCCTGTTTGCAGGGCGCCTTTATTTTCTGGTGACAATAATGATTAACCGTCTGACCGGGTTGAATTGTAGTGAGACTCGAATGCAGTTTTACCGCTTATTGATAACATTTATTGTTTCGCTACTGGCGCTACTGGCTGTGGCATTTGTGCCATTATGCCATTCCTTAACCATCGTTGACTGGCATCATCCTGATGGGCACAAAGTCTGGGTTGAAATCCATGATGACACAGACCCTCGTCCGGCTGTCCCCGACAACATGGCAGACAGTGGGTTGGTAACCGGTCAGGCAGGCAACAGCACCCTGACATTGACCGGAGGCAAGCTCGCTGGCGATGTCGATTTTCCCGGCGTCGGCAACGGGGGCTTCTTTTATTCGCCGCCTCCTCCCTGGGGAGGTGGAGGTAGAGGTGGAGGTGGCAGTCCATCGGGATTATTCGACATTGACCTGGTTATTCTGCAACCCGTCATCTCCTGGCTGATGTCCATCGGTAAGCATTCTGTCTCGTTTGAGTGGCAACTGAGCTGTTTAATGAAGACACATCATGCGGATCACTTAGAGGCAGGCAATGTCGATGGAAAACCCTCTGGCGAGCTACCAGGCCATCTCATCCTCTGGTTGCCAGGGGATGACAATAACCATTATCAAGAGCAAAGAGATGAATCTGAAAGTCAGGAGAACCAACCACCAGGGGAAAGCTATGAGGGTAATGACGAAGGAGATAACGGAAAAGACGACAATGGCGAGGGAGCTGGAAACTCTCCTTCTCCAAACGCTGCGAATCAGAACCTTCAGGAGCTGGCAAACCAGCTTATTGCCATCATTGAACTCAAAAATCGCCCTGCTGCATTTGAGCTGAAGGATATTCTGGATAGTCTGGACATGCCTCAGCGTTTACAGGTTCTGGAAACAACAGGCAGAAACGCCGAGGGTCGTCCTGTCACGCCTCTTGAGGCGGTGCTGGAGCTGCAGCGTACTTCCAAAGATAGTTCAGTTCGCAATGTGTTTATTAAACAGCTAATACTAGCCACAAGCGGTGAGAGACAGCCTTTTAATAGCCCTGGCATTTGGTCTGAACTGCAACACATCACCCCAACTGACCGGATAATACCGGAAGCGGGCAACAACAACCTGAGGATTTTGTCCAAGATTGCTCTGGACATCATTCATAAAGCCAATTCTAACCGACGTCGACCCATAGGCAAGTTTGAAAAAAGTTGCTTTACTGAGTACTTTGCTCAATTGTTCATGACCTATTCAAACCCAGTTGAATTAATTGATAATCTGTTGAAAGAAATATCAAATACATTCACAAGGCTTGATGTTTTTATAGATCAACCATCATTGACATTTCCCGCCCGTTTTTTTAATACCTTTATACAATTTTACCAACACCCATCTTTTCATGAATTACAAGTTTTCAAAAACAAACTGCGGAATCAAATGCTTGCTCGCGTTCCACTAGCTAATAGTGACCACAGCGCCTCTGGCTCTGTCAGCAACTCTGCTGACCCAGCCAACGATAAATATTTGCAGCAGGGCGCAAGACCAAAACAGCCTACCGGTGCTAACGGGTCAAATTTGACTCAACCAGAGTTAAATGAACAATTGGAAGCGTTAATGGTGGAGAATGAACGGTTAAGTAAAGATAATCAGAGATTGGCTGCAGATAATGAGTTGTTACGAAACACCAGGAAGTCTTCGAAAGCTCGAAACAAGTACCTGACTGACCTGCTTGAAAATATCCAACAGATGCTTGTGGCCAGTCCGCCAATACCAAACAATGGCACAATGGATCGTCTTGATCATCAGGAAACCGGGGCGAATGGGCAGGTAGCACGACAACCTGTGCAAGCAACCCCAAAACCGTCATGCCCTCACTACCAAAGGCTCTGCTATGTGAGTTTTGAATGCTGTGAAACGTTTTTCCCGTGCCATAGATGTCATAATGAGGAAGCTGATCTCAAAGAGATAGAATGCAGAACCAATACGCTTAAGTCTGAAGATGCAACCATGCTTAAATGTTCTTTATGTGATTATGAGGGCGAAATTAATGAAGGCTCTCAGACATGCCCAAACTGCAATAAGCACATGTCGGAATATTACTGCTCAATATGCAAACACTTCACCTCATTTGCTGAAGACCCGTACCACTGCGATAAATGCGGTATTTGCAGAGAAGGTCGGCATGGGTCTTTTCACTGTGATGTTTGCAATGCCTGCATGGATATAAGACTAAAAGACAATCACCCATGCCGACCTGGTTCGGGGCACGATGAGTGCGGCATCTGCCTGGAAGATGTCTTCACCGGCTGCCATATATTGCCCTGCTCCCACAGGGTTCACATAGGATGTATGCTGTCGATGATTCAAAATAGGGTGAGACACTGCCCTATTTGCCGAGCACTTGTATTCTGGTAAAACAATAATTAACCGTCGGACCGGGTTGCATCGACAAGACGACTCAGGACACGACTGGTCACATCACTGAGATAACCAATAAACAGACTGCCCATGGAAGCCCGGAAGTGACTTTCATCCCGGCTGCCCAGTGCAAGAACACCGACGTTTTTCGGGAAGTTCAAGGGTGCCAGGGCCACGGAACCGATTTCCTTATGATTATCCGGAAACAGGAATTCCAGTTCGCGGGGCTTTATTCGACCACAGATAACTTTCTGGCCCGAAGCCTGTTTATCACCAAAGCCCGTAAGTAGGTCACCCAGAATCTCGTCCGCCGTATCGGGATTTTCTTCCCGGATGGTGAGAGTGGCGGGTTGGTGGGTAAACAGAATCAGGGAATGAAACTCGATGTTAAAGTCCTGCTCCAGGCCATCCTTGAGTATTTCAGTCGCCTGCTCAAGGTCCTGACTTTCCAGAAGGCCAAGCACCAGTTTGCGAGTCTGTTCAAACAGACGGTCGTTATCCCGGGCAACCTCCATCAATTTGCCAAGCCTGCTTCGCAACTCAAGATTGTGCTCCCTGAGCAGTTGCAACTGACGTTCAACCAGTGAAATGGCTACCCCTCTTTCGTGGGGAATCTTGAGTTTCAGCAACAGCTCATCCTGATTGATAAAAAAGTCGGGATGGTTCTTCAGGTATTCAGTCACCTGATCTGCCGTTGTCACCGAGTCTGTCATATCCGTATCTGTCCTTCGAATACCCGGGTGGCACTTCCGGTCATCATAACCGAGTGACCTTTTCCCGGCCAACGAATATGAAGCGTGCCACCTGATAGATTAACCCGAACCTCTTCATCCAGTAGCCCCTGCAAACGGCCTGCGACAACTGCCGCACAAGCGCCGGAACCACAGGCCAGGGTTTCACCCACGCCCCGCTCATAAACCCGGAGATTAATCTCTCCGGCATCCAGCACCTGCATAAAACCGGCATTGCAGCGTTTGGGAAAACGACTATGGCCTTCCAGCCGGGGCCCCATCGATGCAACCGGTGCCCGGTTAATATCGTCCACCTGCCACACGGCATGGGGATTACCCATGGAAACCACTGCCACGGTCAGCCGCTCTCCCGCCACATCAAGGTCATAGGTGGTTTGTGTGGAAGGTGCTTTGAACGGAACCTGTTGAGGCTCCAGCACTGGAATGCCCATGTCCACGGTCACATCACCATTATCTTCAATGATGAGTTCCATATTGCCACCGGACGTTTGTACCCGAACCCTGTCACGCCCAATCAGTTTTTTATCCCTGACAAAACGGGCAAAACAACGGGCACCGTTGCCGCACTGCTCCACTTCACTGCCGTCGGCATTGAAAATGCGATAGCGGAAATCCATATCGGGATCCGTGGGCGGCTCAACCATCAGTAACTGATCAAAACCCACCCCGAAATTCCGGTCGGACAGGCTGCGAATTTTTTCCGGGGTAATGCGTACGGACTGGGTGACTCTGTCAACAACCATAAAGTCGTTGCCCAGGCCATGCATTTTTGTAAAGTGCAACAACATAGTGAAGTCATTATCCTTCTGGCAGCAAGGTTTCGTCAGCCCACTGGTCAGCCAGTTTTTCCCGGCGACGAACCTGATGTACCTGATCACAATCGACCATAATTTCAGCAGGGCGACAGCGAGAGTTATAATTGGAACTCATGCCAAAGCCATAGGCACCGGCTGAGCGAACCGCCAGCAAATCGCCTTCTGCTAGGCTCAGCTTTCTGTCTTTACCCAGAAAGTCTCCGGTTTCGCAGATGGGGCCGACCACATCACACAGGATTTCTTGTCTCCCGTTATTAGTCACAACCGGCTCAATATCATGCCAGGCGCTGTAGATAGCAGGACGCAGCAGATCATTCATAGCCGCATCCACGACAGTGAACGCCTTATGGTCAGACTGTTTAATCAGCTCGACGCTGGTGACCAGCATCCCGGCCTGCGCGGCAATGGAGCGACCGGGCTCAACGACAATGTTCAGATGCTTATGGTGCTCACTGGCAGCCAGACGCTCTTTTACCTGACCCAGGTATTCTGAAGGTGTCGGTGGCTGCTCATGAGCTTCATAAGCAATACCCAGACCGCCGCCAATATCCAGATGCTTCAAGATAATACCCATGTCACGAAGCTGATCCACCAGCAGCAACAGACGATCCAGGGCATCAATAAAAGGTTCTTTACTGGTGAGCTGAGAACCGATATGACAATCCACCCCGAGCACTTCAATGTTCGGTAGTTCCGCCGCCCGCTGGTAAACAGCAGGCGCAGTCTTGATATCAATACCGAACTTGTTGTCTTTCAAACCGGTGGAAATATAAGGATGGGTCCGGGCATCAACATCCGGATTCACCCGGACAGAAACAGCGGCGACTTTGCCCAGAGCCTGGGCTTCTTGCTGGATTCTTTCCAGTTCAGTGTCTGACTCAATATTGAAGCAGTGGATCCCCAGCTCCAGCGCCCTTCTGATTTCATGACGCTGCTTTCCGACACCGGAGAAAACCACTTTGGAGGCTTCACCACCGGCAGCGATGACCCGCTCCAGCTCTCCCACAGAGACGATGTCAAAGCCCGCCCCCAGTTTTGCCAGAACATTCAGAACCGCCAGATTACTGTTCGCCTTGACGGCGTAGCAAATCAGGTGAGGCCACCCTGCAAGCGCCTGTTGATACGCTTTAAAACCTTCTTCAAACCCTTTGCGGGAATAGATGTAGGCCGGGGTACCAAACTGTTCGGCAATGTCAGTAACAGGAACCTGTTCAGCATAAAGCTCACCGTTACGATGGGGGAACCAATCCATCAGACTGTCTTACTCTCTATTATGAAACTCTATTATGAAATTCTGTTATTAAACGTCTGGAAACTATTATTCTGACCCGCTATGAGTCAACTGCTGGGCTTCACCCTCTGTTGGAAGGTATAAAGCTCCCTTCTGACCGCACCCGGCCAACAGCAGAGTGGTGAACATGAGGGCAATGATGGCTCTCATGAAAGGCTCCTTGTATTTTTTACCCTGAGTTGTATTCGCTCAGGGCTGCGTGAATAGTCATTCATCATCAGAACAGTCGTTCTACAACAAGGCTGTTTCAGCAATGATCAAACGCTGAGTATAATCTGCATCAAACAGCGGCGATAGCCCCAACTGACGGATACCCTGATGAACGAAAGCGAGTACCACGACCTGTTGGACGACCTGATGGTCGCCATTGAAGACGCCATAGAAGAGGCTGAGCTGGATATTGATTATGAAACCGCCGCAGGTATTCTGACTCTGACCTGTGAAGATCATTCCAAAGTCATTCTGAGCCGACAAACGCCTGTGCTGCAATTATGGCTGGCGGCCAGAAGTGGTGGTTTTCACTTTGATTACGATGTAGACAAAAAGCAGTGGTTGACTGATAGCGATGGCGAGGAATTTATGCAGGTTTTGAATCGTTGTTTGAGTCAGCAGTGTGGGGAGACAGTCGTGCTTTCTGTTTAAACTCTGGAAAACAAAAAGGCGAAACCCGGATAGGATTTCGCCTTTTTTGACAGAGTCTGAGTCAGCAGAATAAGCCTTCTCAAATACTGCATACTGTCAGGCTGACTGGCTTCTGTAGATTAGAAGTAGTAGCGAACAGAAGCACCCAAGGTGTCGCTGTCTGTTTCGGTACCAGCGCGGTTAGCTTTGGTCGCATCTTTGTACTCAACAGCGAATTCCATTGGACCAGTAGTGTAAACAACACCAGCTACGTAGCCTTTTTGTTCAGCTTTGCTGAGCTCGGTTTCGTCAGTAATCTGGGTGTAACCGGCTTCCAGAAGCAGACCTTCTACTACAGCGTCCAGAGCATAGGTACCTACAACTTCTGCCGCTTTAGCCTTTTCAGAAACGAAAGTAGTGTCAGCTTCAACTGCATCGAATTTTACAGAGTTTGTGTACTCACCGTAGTTAGCTGCCAGCATGAACTGACCCGCAGCGAATTTAGCACTAACAAGGCTGGCTTTGGTGTTGTCCATGTCTTTCAGGTAAGTTTCGTTGTGCGCAGCACCCAAAGACAGACCGAATGGCAGGTCGTAGCTAACAGCGATGCCGTAGCTTTTTTCACGAGTGATATCAGTAACTCTGTTGACTTCACCTGTACCTTCCAGCTGAGTCTGTACAGCAACGTTCAGACCGCCGAAGCTCTTACGATAGCTCAGGGCGTCATCAGCACGGGCAGTACCCAGGAAGTGACCATTGTCGTAGATACCTTTGGTACCCACGTAGTCAGAACCACCGACAGCAAAGATGTCAGTCCAGCCAGCTACATCGTAGAAGGCAGACCATTGCTTACCAAATAGGAAAGCACCGTACTGGTCGTGTTTCAGACCAACGTTACCCAGACGGTTGGAGAATTCGATGTTGTCTGTAGACTGTGGGTTATAGCCCCACTCAACAGTACCAGTACCGGTCCAGCCGCTCTGGAAGTTGTGAGCGAACTTGAAGTTAACACGGGAACCGTCGTCGCTCAGGCCGTTGTCGTGACCACCGTCTTCATCGCCGGTCACCATGCCTACACGACCGCCGATTTCTACGCTGTTAACGCCGTCGTTGTAAACTTCCAGGGCCATTGCCTGACCGGCAACGAGAGATGCTACTAAAGTGGCAAGCAGTTTCTTCTGCATAATCACTAAACTCCTGACTCAATGTGTTGTGTTGTGTTGTGTTGATCTTGTTCTGCTTTTTAATATGCGATCATGAACTATCTAACGTGATTCTATGACCCAGCAGTTGTATGCGGATTCTTATAGGCTATGGGACGATCGTCACATCAATAAAAGTGATACGATCATCCAATTTTCAGTCTTGCCAATTGTTTGCACTTACACGACTAGGGATAACTACAACCACAACCATTGAGGGGTAGGTAAAACTACTCAAAAAATCCTCCATCTTGCCCTTATGTCTTAATTATTTAACACTGGGCATTACGTAAATTTTTTAGAAATCGAGTAAAACCTGTCTAAGAAAACACTCAATTTTTGTTAAAAAGTCCGATTCAACCCCATGTCCCAGAAACCAATTTCCAGACGGGTAGCTTCCTGGAAAGTACGACAGAGTGAGTCCATTCGCCCTTCAGAAAAACGACTGGCGGCCAGCTTTTCAATCGCTTCAACCTGTTTGACAGCCCCCTGCACAAAGTCCTCTCCCCCGTAGGTTTGGATCCATTTCCAATAGGGGTTGCCTTCTCTTTTAGTGGCCGGGTCATTGATCAGCCTCAGACCAATCTCGGCATAGCCCACCGAACAGGGAGAAAGCGCCGTCTGGAGATCCAGGATATCCCCGGCCATTCCCCGCTCAAGCACATAGCGGGTATAGGCCATATTGGCCCGGGCTTCTGGCTGGCTGACCACATCCTGCTCAGTCATTCCCCACTGTGCGCAATACTCCAGATGGAGATTCATCTCTGAAAGAATCCCGGCCACGGAGCCAGAAGCCGCTCTCATATCCTCAAGATTCTCAGCCTTGTAAACAGCCAGGGCATAGGCTCTGGCGAAATGAATCAGGAACAGATAATCCTGTTGCAAGTAATGTTTAAAACTTTCCAGAGGCAAGGTGCCGTCGGCAATACCCTGAACAAACTCGTGGTGGCAATAGCGGTGCCAGTCGTCTGCACAGGCCGTTTTCATTTTGCAGTAAAGCGTATCAGGGCGATCAAAGGGAGAAGTCATCACTCAGCTCGTAAATAGTGTTAAAAGAAGGCGAAAGGATACCCCGAATGTTCAACCAGAGCACCAAGCCGTATAATTCGCCTTTTCGCATAAACAGGTATCACCCATGCTGACCCAAACCATGGTCGACAAACTCAACGACCAGATTAATCTTGAGTTTTACTCTTCCAATCTTTATCTACAGATGGCTTCCTGGTGCGAAGCGCAGGGGCTTGATGGCTGCACCGAATTTTTGCGCCGCCACGCCCGGGAAGAAATGGAGCATATGCAAAAGCTCTTTAACTACGTAAATGAGACAGGTGCCATGGCCATTATTGGTGCCATTGATGCACCTCCCTGCCAGTATGAGTCGGTAAGGGATATTTTCCTGCGCACCTATGAGCACGAGTGCGAGGTCACCCGTTGTATCAACGAACTGGCACACACGGCCTTTACTGAAAAGGATTACAGTACCTTTCAATTCCTGCAATGGTATGTATCCGAGCAGCACGAAGAAGAGAAGTTGTTTAAAGGCATTCTGGATAAAATCGATATGATTGGCTTTGAAGGCAAGGGGCTTTACTTTATCGATCAGGAAGTGTCGAAAATGATGGCTTCCATGCCTCCTGTTACAGCAGCCTGAGACTCTTCCGGCCAGGGAGGGCAGGGCTTTTAAATCAGGTTACTAATGGCATAAAGGACACGGACGTGATTGCTTCCTAAGGCATTCCCGGCAATACCAATGTTTTGTACAGGCTGCCATTGCCGGCCTTTTCATGGGCCCTGAACAAATAAGACACAATCCTGTAAAGAACTGACTCGCCAGGAGATGGGAATGTTCTATAAATTTAAAGTGCTCTATCATTTTCGCAATGAACCTGGGAAAAGCTAATAATATGCTTTCATCCCTATTAAAAAATATCTTTAGCTCATAAGCAGCACTGCCCAAATAACCTAATGCCAAACTTATTACTAAAACAACAATATATTTATAATTATGAGCATTATCGGTTTTAGAGACATAGAAATTTAATAAAGCCATAGCTACTATTTCACACGCTCGTACAGGCAGCCTGAATCCATCATAATACAGCAGCGGATAGCTTAATAAATCCACAAAACCAGTATAAAAACTCTGCCCGAAATTTTCATAATACAACGAAAAAGAAGCTAATAAATTCAATAGAAAACGGTAAAGACTCGGTTCGAAATCTTCATATTCTTCATACGAAGCAGTGTGATTGGAGCATATATACCCATCATCATAAGTATTAACCTGAGACCCGTAAGAAGCACTACAAAACACGAGTAAGCTAAATATCACGAATGCGCGTAGATAAAGCATATTTACTATTGATGGATTTTGAGAAACAGCCGGTGATAGTACACGACACCTGCCCTCCCAGTCCGGGAGAACAGGGCTTCGAGAAATCAGGCCATAGACAGAATGCGATCAACCAGCTTGTCGATCCCCCGGGCGGCTTCACTGATGCTTCTGGCAGTCATATAGGCGGGCGTGGTTACCAGTTTGTGATGGTCATCCACCACAATATCATCCACAGCACACTCGACATGCTTAACACCTGTTTGCTCCAGTGCCGCAGCGGTTTCAGCGTCGTTGCCGATGGTGGCTAAAACGCCCTCACCAAATATCCGACCGGCAATAGCGGGGGCAATGCACATCAAGCCAACGGGTTTTCCGGCTTCTGCGAAAGATTTGACGGCAAAACTGACGTCACTCTGAACAGTGAGCTCACTGCCACTGAAAGCAAAATCCGATAAATTTTTCGCCGCTCCAAAACCGCCGGGCAGAACCAGGGCATCAAAATCGTCAGCCTTCAGCTCCGTCACTGGCCTGATCTCACCCCGGGCAATCCTGGCCGCTTCCACCAGCACATTCCGGCTTTCAGCCATTTCGTCGCCGGTCATATGATTAATGACATGGTGTTGGGCTATATCGGGAGCAAAGCACTGATAACTGGCTTCACGGCGATCAAGGCTGAGCAGGGTCAGAACAGCCTCATGAATTTCGCTGCCGTCAAAAACACCGGACCCGGAAAGAATGACAGCCACTTTTTTACTCATCATTAGTCTCCATTTCGTACCATCGTGACAGATAGGCAGACAAAAAGTTAACACAGGGACTGTAGCAGATTATTTCGACGACCCCCCGGAGTCGAGCTAGACTGAAGCAAAAATAATTGAATGGAGTCCCCAAACTATTGAAAAAGCTTCTGGCTCTCAGGCTTCTGACTTTGTCTATTATGATGTTCGCCACTGGCCTGATTACTGGTTGGTGGTGGCATGAAATACTGGCTACCCAGAGTAAAAAATACTCGTTCGAAGGGTCAGACTACCGTGACTGGCTGCCCCGTGGAGATTTCAGCAAATCGCTTCAATGGCCCGACATCCCCCAGGAAATCATTGATTTTGAACGGGCATTGGATGATTACCGGTACGATGATGCCCTGGTCATTTTTCAACAACAGGAGCGACAGAATTCAGATCTCAGCCAACGACTGGAAACCGTCCTGCTGCAAAAAATAGATGAATGGTATGAACACAGGGAATACAGCATTGCGGCGCTGGAACGTTTTACCCAACACTATTATCAGAACCCGGTTCTTCTGAAAAAGCTGGCAGACCTTTACACAGAACAGCAGGAACCGGAAAAAGCCATTGAAGTACTGATCAGCACTCGCTCCTTCACCAGCCAGCCTGATGAGCTGGAAAAGACAGCCAGCAAAATCCAAAAGCTCAGCCGCCTGTTTTTTGACAACAGACAAAAAGCCCGACAGCTCCACGAAACTCTGCCCCTCTTCCAGAAGCTGGCAGCGATGGAACCTGAGTATGCCTTTTACCGGTATGCACTGGCTCAGGGTTACTTGTCTTCAGAGGATTCAAACAGTGCTATTCGCGAGCTGGAGCTGGTGCAGACCGATGAAGAGTTTGGCCGACTGGCTTCCCGGCAACTGTCTGAACTGTTACCCCCGGTACAGGAAGAGCCCGAAGAGGCGCATGCCTCAGCCATTCCTCTGCTTACCCACGGCAATCACTATATTGTCACCGCGCTGACTCAGGACAAAAGCCAGTCACGGCTGCTGATTGACACCGGAGCCAGCCTGACTACTTTGCCCGATGCTTTATTAAAGGAGCTTAAACGTAAAAAAATGGCCCACCGGGTCGGTCATACCCATTTGAAGACAGCCAGCGGGGTTGCCTTTGCTGCTATCTATCGGGTGAAAGAGTTGCACCTGGGTCAATACATTATCAAAGACCTGGAGGTGGCGGGGCTGGACCTGGAGTCCTCTTTTGCAGAAGGGCTGCTGGGCATGAATGTACTGGGCCAGTTCCATTTCCAGATTGATCAGGACCGCAACCAGCTGATTTTGTCACCTCGCTGAGTGCTACCGCTATGTGTTACGCATTAATACCTAATTGCTGGGAAGGTAACAAAGTTTCGTAACCTTTTCCGCCTCTGACGCCATTAAAAAAAGTATTTATCTTTAAAAATCAATAAGTTAAAAAAGTTGGCACAACCCATGCCATATACTGACAAAACAATAACAATAAGCGCACACAATAAAAATAATAAGCTTGGCCCACATAACAATAACAAGGGCACCGATAAGTTGATTATTTTGCGGTATACCCTCTGGGTTTACCAAGGAGCAGGTAGCCAGCAAAATCATCCACTTACAGACTTCGGTGAGACAAAAAAAACAATCATCATTCACCAGTCACAAAGGGGAAATTGATTTTTCCCCTTTTTTCTTTTCTTGTTCGCACCTGTGTCAACAACACCTACTGAAGAACACCTACTGAAGAACACCTACTGAAGAACACCTACTGAAGAACCCCCTACTGACAACCCCCACTGAAATGCTATGATGTACGCCAGACTGGAGCAGTACCTCTGATCCAGCGCGACGATCTTACTGACTAACCAACAAAGATTTCATGCAAAAATCATCATGACAGGCATCATTATCACCGTTTTAGTGGTGCTGGCCATATCGCTTGCTGCTTACTTCTGGCTTAAGCCACCCCCGGAAAGAGACTCAGTATCCTCTGAATCGCAGCTTCCAGAACCCGACTCTATTCCGGAGCCTGATGACTTTCGCTCTGAAGAGCAGACTCGCATTGCTCGCGAACACCACCCTGTTTCACGACAGGGGATCAGTGAGAATGCCCTGAAAGTGCTGCACCGACTGAACAGTAATGGCTACGAAGCCTACCTGGTGGGGGGCTGCATCCGGGACCTTTACCTGGATCTTCACCCCAAAGACTTTGACGTGACCACCAACGCAACCCCTGAACAGGTCCGCAGACTGTTTCGTAACTCCCGGATCATTGGCAGAAGATTCAAACTGGTCCATATTCTGTTTGGTCACGAAGTGATTGAGGTAGCCACCTTCAGAGCCAGTCATGATGCTGAAGCCAGGAATATCGAACACAGCAGAGACAAATCCCAGCACTCCGATTCCGGGCGGATTCTGAGGGACAACGTTTACGGCTCCATGAAAGACGACGCTATTCGTCGGGACTTTACCGTCAATGCACTCTATTACGACGTTCGTGATTACTCTGTCATCGATTATTGCGGCGGTGTTCAGGACCTTGAAAACCAGACGTTGAAGTTGATTGGTGATCCGGTTAAACGCTACCACGAAGACCCGGTTCGAATGATGCGGGCCCTGCGCTTTGTAGCCAAACTGGATTTCGATATGGATCCCGCCACAGCAGACCCCATCTACGACCTGGGCCACCTGCTCAGTGACATTCCTTCAGCCAGACTGTTTGACGAAGTGCTCAAACTATTGCAATCAGGCAAAGGGGTAACAACCTTTCACCTTATGCGTGAGTACAGCCTGCTTCAGTACCTGTTCCCGGCAACAGATCACAGCCTTGAAGCTGAGGAGGAATGGGCTGAAGAACTGATTATCGAGGCACTGGCAAGCACCGACTTACGCATTGCCCGTGGCAAACCGGTCACTCCGGCCTTTATATTTGCAGCCTTCCTGTGGGCACCGCTGCAACGGCTGGCCAGAGACCTCCGTGAGCAGGGTGTACCTCCGGCACCGGCTCTGCAACAGGCCGCCATGGCCGTGCTGGATAATCAGTGCAGCCACACTGCGATTCCAAAACGTTTCACCATGGTGATACGGGACATCTGGGAAATGCAGTACCGTCTGGAACGCCGTCAGCCTAAAACCATTGAACCCTTGATGGAGCACCCCAAGTTCAGGGCTGCTTACGACTTCCTGGTACTCAGGGAAGCTGCCGGTGAAGCACTGGATGGCGCAGGCCAGTGGTGGACTGATATCCAGGCCTCCGCCGACCACAACCGAAACAGCATGATTCACGACCTTCGCTCCCACCCCCGTGGCAGAGGGAATCAGCAACGGAGAAGACGCCGCCCACGCAAGCGTCCCCCCGTCAACAAACCGTAATAAACCACTGAAGCTGAAATATGACCACCGTCTACATCGCCCTGGGCAGCAATCTGGAAAATCCCGGCCTGCAATTGCAAAGAGCCGTGGACGATATTGATTCCCTGCCCGACATTGAAGTATCAGGCTGCTCAAAACTCTACATCAGCGAGCCGGTAGGCCCGGCGGGACAGCCTGACTATTGCAACGCCGCCGTTCGGATTGAAACCACACTCGCACCACTGGCACTGCTGGACGCCATGCAGGCCATTGAAAATGACCATGGCAGAGTCAGAACCGTGCGCTGGGGGCCCAGGACACTGGATCTCGATATCATTCTGTACGGTGACCACACCCTTGCATCTGAACGTCTGACAGTGCCCCATTATCAGATGCATGTAAGAAACTTTGTCCTCTGCCCACTGCTGGATATTGACCCCGACCTGACGCTTCCCGATGGCCGCAAAGCGGCTGCGCTGTTAGCAGAAGTCGGGACGGCAGGCATTGAAGTCATAGCTACCCACTACCCCTGGTTATGAGCTTCCGGTGCCCGTCCCCCGGCAGGCACTGACACACCCGTTTGCTTTGCGTATAATCCGCCGCAAAGCACCCCTCAGTTAACGCTAAAGGCTTAAGGTCCTGATAGATGGCTAAAGTAACCCTGAAAACCCTGGCCGACATGAAGCAGTCCGGCGAAAAATTTACCAGCCTGACTGCCTATGACGCGACACTCGCCCACCTGGTCAGCAGTCAAGGGGTTGAAGTCATCCTGGTGGGAGACTCCCTTGGCAATGTTATACAGGGCAAAAACAGTACCGTTCCTGTTACCGTCGATGACATGTGTTATCACACCCGCTGTGTCACCCGGGCAGCCCACGACGCCATGATCATGGTAGACCTTCCCTTTGCTTCCTACGCCACTAAAGAGCAGGCAGTCGCCAATGCCGCCAAAATCATGCAGGCTGGCGCCGAAGTCGTGAAGCTGGAAGGTGAAGGCTGGTTGCCTCCCATTGTCGCCCACCTCAGGCAACAGGGCATTCCTGTCTGCGTCCACATGGGGCTGACTCCGCAGTTTGTCAATGTCTTTGGCGGCTACAAGGTTCAGGGCCGGGAACAGGAAAGAGCCAACAGCATGATCCAGGCTGCCATTGATTTGCAGGCTTCCGGTGCCGCCATGCTGCTACTGGAGTGTGTACCCAGTGACCTGGCCCGGGAAATCACCAAAGCCGTTGATATTCCGGTTATTGGCATCGGTGCCGGAAACGCAACCGATGGCCAGATCCTGGTGGTTCATGACATGCTCCACCTGACTCCGGGCCGCAAGCCCAAGTTTGTCAAAAACTACATGGCAGGCGCTGCCTCCCCGCAGGAAGCCGTGGCGCAATACGTTGCGGAAGTTAAAGAGGGTACCTTCCCGGCTCCGGAACACAGCTTCAATTGAGCCTTTACACTGAGCGCCAGTTCGCTAAATGATCTGGCTGAAATAGATAATCAAAACTATCTTAGAACCGCCACAGGCCAAAAATACAGGCTTTTTAAAGTCACTGACCGTCTTTCTCACTATGAAAACACTTCATACCATTGCTGAAATCCAGACCGAAGTAGCAGCCTGCCGAGCTGAAGGTAAAACCGTCGGTTTTGTGCCGACCATGGGTAACCTGCACGGCGGTCACCTGACCCTGGTCGAAAAAGCCCAGGAACTGTGCGATGTCGTCGTCGTCAGTATTTATGTCAACCCGCTCCAGTTTGGCCCAAACGAAGATTACGACTCTTACCCTCGCACCATGGAGCAGGATGAGCAGCTGCTGATCGAGCAGGGCGTGGACCTGCTCTACACCGCCCAGACCACAGAAATTTATCCTGAAGGCAGCGAACACCACACCCACGTCACTGTCGAGGAGCTGGATGGTATGCACTGCGGCAAAAGCCGTCCGGGCTTTTTCACGGGCATTGCCACCGTGGTCAGCAAACTGTTTAACATTGTTCGTCCCGATGTTGCGGTATTCGGAGAAAAAGACTTTCAGCAGCTGGCCATCATCCGCAAAATGACCAAAGACCTGTGCATACCGGTTAAGATTGTCGGCGCACCCATTGCCCGCGAAGACACCGGACTGGCCATGAGTTCCCGTAACGGTTACCTGACACCGGAAGAACGTGAAGAGATAGCCCCCACGCTTTACCGCTGCCTGCAATCGGCTCGCAGGGCCATTCTGGCAGGTGAGTCTGATTATGACCTGTTGCGCCGTGACGCTTTTGCAAAATTGGCCCAGGCTGGATTTAAACCGGACTATTTCAACATCAGCAATACCGCCACCCTGCTGCCCGCTGGCCCTGAAGATCAGGAGCTGGTGATTCTGGCAGCCGGTTACCTGGGCAAGGCCCGACTGATTGATAACATTACCGTCAACTTGTAATGACTCGAATACTGCCGACGATTTTATCCGGCTGGCAGTATGCACTCACCCTCAGAGGTTGAATTGACCATGACCCCTCTTAAACACCTTGCCTCATCTTCATCACTGGCAGCTCTGCAACACAAGATGGCCGACACTCACCTGCGGGAACTGTTTGCGGCTGACCAGGATCGATTCGAACGCTACAGCCTGGAAGCGGCAGGCCTGTTCCTGGATTACTCCAAGAACCTGATTAACGACGATGTAATGTCATCCCTGATAAAAATGGCTGAAGAAGCCAGGCTGCCAGAAGCCATTCAGGCCATGTTCCGGGGTGAGAAAATCAATAACACCGAACAGCGTGCCGTGCTGCACACAGCTCTGCGCAACTTTGGCACAGATCCGGTCATGGTGGATGGCGAAGACGTCATGCCCAAGATTCGTGATACCCACGAGCGCATGAAACGCATTACCGATTCCGTGCACTCGGGTGAGTGGCAGGGTTTCACCGGCAAACCCATCAAGCACATTGTCAACATTGGTATTGGCGGCTCCTACCTGGGCCTGAAGACAGCGATTAATGCCCTGACCCCCTACCACGTCGAAGGGCTTGAGCATCACTATGTCGCCAATATTGATCCCAGCGAAATTTCCGAGGTGTTCCGCAGGATTGACCCGGAAACCACTCTGTTTATCGTGGCGTCCAAATCCTTTAGCACGCTGGAAACCTTACAAAATGCCCAGGCTGCCCGCGCCTGGATGCTGGCAAAAGGCTGTGCCGAATCTGATATTCGTAAACACTTCGTGGCTATTTCCACCAACCTGAAAGCCATTGATGAATTTGGCATTGCCCAGGAAAACACCCTGCCATTGTGGGACTGGGTGGGTGGTCGTTACTCCCTGTGGTCCACCATTGGGCTGATGATCAGCCTGGTGGTGGGCTTTGAAAACTTCCAGAAGTTGCTCAAAGGGGCCTGGGAGATGGACAAGCATTTTGCCACAGCCCCCTTGGAAAAGAACATGCCGGTGATCCTCGGTATGCTGGGTATCTGGTATCAGAACTACTTTGGCTCAGAGTCCCAGGCTGTTATTTCCTACGATTACTTCCTGCGAGACTTCCCCGGCCATTTACAGCAGATGGATATGGAAAGTAATGGCAAGCAGACCCGCAGGGACGGCAGCAACGTCGATTACCAGACAGGTGCCGTTATCTGGGGTGGTACAGGGACTAATGACCAGCACGCTTATCACCAGCTGCTGCATCAGGGTACACGACTGATTCCTGTTGATTTTATTGCTCCGGCCACCAGCCATAATCCACTGGCTGAACAGCATCCGTGGCTCTTTGCTAACGCTCTGGCCCAGAGTCAGGCGATGATGCAGGGTAAAAATCTCGATGAAGTCCGTGACGAGCTAACCAGTGCCGGCATGAGCCGTGCCGATGTTGATGCCCTGGCCCCTCACAAAGTGATTCCCGGCAACCGCCCCAACAACATGATCGTGCCTGAGAAAATCACTCCGGAAGTGGTGGGTGCCCTGGTGGCGCTTTACGAACAGAAAGTTTTTGTCCAGGGAACCCTCTGGCAAATCAACTCTTTTGATCAGTGGGGCGTAGAACTGG
This sequence comes from Endozoicomonas sp. 4G, assembly GCF_023822025.1. Taxonomy (NCBI): domain Bacteria; kingdom Pseudomonadati; phylum Pseudomonadota; class Gammaproteobacteria; order Oceanospirillales; family Endozoicomonadaceae; genus Endozoicomonas; species Endozoicomonas sp. 4G. The sequence continues at coordinate 4,876,490 of NZ_CP082909.1, forward strand.
GTAAGGTGCTGGGCAACCGGGTTTATGATCGCCTGAAAGAGAGCGGTGCGACTTGCGATCAGGACAGTTCCACCAATGGACTGGTTAACCGTTTCAAGCGTTTTAACAGCTGATTAAGGCTGAAAAAATCGGCATCTATTGAGATTAGATGCCGTTTGACACCCTCCCACCGTAAAAAATACGTTTACAAAGACTTGTAAAGCGAATCCAAATCCAAGCTGCCCAAAAACTCTTCGAAAATGGTTGTCAGCTCATCGGATTTGAGCACCAGGGCATGACTGGCATTGTGCGCCTGCCTCAAGTAGTCATCCTTAACAGCATTTTGAAACGGTAAAGAGCTATGAATATTACCGAGCATGACACTCAGCTCTTCTGGTGAGGATGGATCATGAGCGCCGTATAGCGATTCATTCGTGTAGTCCCCAATCTGTGCATCTCCCCAACAATAGGTTAAACAACCGCCTTTCGAGTGTGCCTCTTCATACAGGTAATAAGCGAAGGCCTGATTAATCGCGCAACATAAGTGTGCTATTAAATCATCCAAAAGCTTCTGCCCATCCCACGGCACCTCATCGGGCTCCAGTCCGAGTTTTTCCACCAACTGCTTCAAGTAAGGGCTGTTGTTAATTTTTCGTACAAACAGGGCATCGACCTTTTCCGTAACCGTGGTGTTTTCCCATAAAGGTTGCCCCAGGATAATCACCGGACGGTGGTTCGCCTTGCCTGAAGTTGACTGCACAAATGCAGGTTGGTTCATCAGTATTCGTTCTATATTCGGAATACCACCGGGCTGGTCCGTCCAGGCCTCCTCTACCGATAAGCTGGCAATTTTATCTTTCAGGAATCGCGAAGAACCATAATGAGCATGAGTGACAAAATGGACAATATCTCCACGCTCCTGGAGGCGTTTATAAGCCGATAGAAAATCCTGATTATTTTTTTCCCTGGACAATAGCTGCTCATACCACTTTTTCAGACAACAGGCGGCTTTAACCTTCAGTTCATCGATGTCTTCCAGCTGTACCAATAGATCATGGTGTCCAGTGGCTCCCTTAATATCGCTCTCATAATCCAGCACTGGATCCAGCCAACCCAGTTTCATGGCTTTAATGGCAAATTGACGCACTGAAGGCTTGTTCAGGTCACAGCTCCGCAGCACATAAATCAGTGCAAGCAGCCATCTGTAAGGGGTGACTCCGGCCTGATCAACGACTTTTGAATGGAATGACTTGAGTATTTCAGTGACCTGATCTGCATCACTGTCGTGCAATATTTGTATGACTGCCTCCGTGATCGGCTTGAATGCCTCCTCGTAATAGCCCAATGCTTCTATTCCCAGTGACTCAATCATTAAGATGCCTATGGCAAAGGCGGTGAAGTTTTTTTGCTGCCAAAGGTTCATTAGTATTTCAGAAGTATTTAGATGGTTGTCTGGCAACACATTATTTGTCTCAAGGTTTGTCTCAAGGTTTGTCTCAAGGGCTTTGTTCAGTTCCTCAAGACTCATGCCACAAGCTTTAGTCAGCGTTTGCTGTTGTGCTAAATCAGCCTCTTTCAGCAGGTTTTTCAGAAGCGCTTTGGTCTTGCTCAATGCCGCGCTGGAGTCCCTTAACTTGCAGGTGAGCTGGAAGTCAGGTGTGATTTTTGTCTGCTGTACAGGCGCCCCGCCTAAATCCACTGACTCCCAGGTTTGGCCGCCATCCACCGAGTACTCGGCAAAGATGTGGGTGTGGCTCTCCATTTGCCGACATGGAATCCCGAAATAACGACACATAGCAATAAAAACAGGCACACGATGACGACAGCTGCCTTGTCGCTGTGTTACGAGAAATTTAAAGAAATTTTTATGGTTGTCTGCGGGTATATTCTTACCGGAAAACTGTTGGCAATAGTCCGTGATGGCCGCAATTCGTTGTCTGGTGCTTTTGGCGTCCTTTATTCTCGACAAAGGTGTCTGTAATTCCAGTGGTTGTTGCTTAATCGTTGTAAACAGGTCTTTCAGTACGGTTTTCATACCTTCTGAGCAATGGACATCAAACCCTGACTGGACACGGTTTTTTTTGCCGGATTTTCTGGGTTCTACGACATAAGTCACTTGAATACTCTGGTCAGCTTTAGCTTCTGGAATAAACAATGTATGAAGCCCGGTATCTTGATGCCTGAACAGGATGTATTCCACACAGGGTTCTGTGCGCATGGCCGCAATATAGTCGTCAGGTGTCAGGCTAGGCAAATTATAGTGGCCGTTCTTCGATGATACCTCCAGGGTTCCCAGCGTTTGATCACTGGCCAATGTCACTTCCTCATCATGCCCCGGCAGCGGGTCAGGCATCAGGGTTTCGGTCCTCTGCATGTATTGATCGCCAATCTCGATCAGTTTGATGTCACCCGCGTCAGTCACATAAATATCCTTTGCCAACAAGCGATACATCAGGGAGGAAGGGCTCTGCGTATTAAAAACTATACGGTTGTCAACTTGTGGCGCCTCCCGGTTCTCATAGTCCGTGCTCTGGTCCAATGTCGAAGCCCCTTGCGCCTGGATCTGGAGGAGGTATTTTTCAGAATTATCCCCCCAATCATTCCCCCAATCATCCCCCCAATGGTCCAGCTGACCAATAACCTGATGCCAAACCACAGGCCACCATTGGGCGGTATTGGCATTCCATGTGTTTATCCGCTGTTCAACCGCCTGAAGATAAGGCTGGTTCGCTGGCATTTTCAGCGTTTGCCCTTCTTCTTGCGTCAGGGGAAATACGCGATTGGCGTCCACGCCCGTCTGGCCAAACTTACCAGCAAACCAATGTTGCTGCGAGTACCGGTACAGTGCCTGGGTGAGCATATCGTCCGACTGATCCGGATTCAGGGAAAGACCGGATGCCTGCCATTTTGCCTGAGCGATTCTCTTGATGATTTCCGTTTTGATTTCCTCTTCATCCAGACGAGTATCAATACAAATTTCATGGTTTTTTTCATCCGTACTCTGGCGATGACTGCGTCGTATCAACCACGGACGATCAAGGTCCGACACTGTTTCGTTAAGCCAGCAGCTCAGATCATAAGCCAGTGCGCCTTCAGTCGTGGTAAGAGCCGGTGACTCAGGCAGTTCCTCCAATGAGAGGTTGGCGGCCATCAGGTAAAGCCGGTAATACTGATTAAGGTATTGATGCAGTCTTTTTTCGGTAAAATCGCCGCCTCTGGTGACGGCCCTGGCAACATTCTGTAAATCAAGGCTGGTTGGCTGCAATGGCCGTTTTTTCTTTTCCAGGTCAGCCCTTATTTGACAATGTTTCTGAGTCAGCTTGTTCGCCGCCATTTTCCCAATCGGGTTCTGTGGCAACACTTTCTCGGCGATAGCCTGCAACTCTGTCGGGTTGTACTGCCGGATGGGCAAATGTCGAAAACGTCCTTTCAGCGCCGGTGATAAGGGTTTTCGCCCACTGTACTCAGGCGGGTTGATGGTGGCAAACAGGTGGAAGCCCGGATGCGCGTCGCCGGCCAGAATATCATTTAACTCACCTTCCAGGTGCTGACTGTCGATCAGATTCATTTCTGAAATCACCACGATGCCGCCTTTGAGTTTTGCCTTGCGAATTGTTTTACAAATTTCGTCCCAGGAACAATCACAGGCATTCAGCAGAAACACCTCTGGCGAGGATTCTCCCCGTTGCAGAGCCTGCTGTCTGACACTTTTAATCACCAGATTCAGCGTGACATCCTTACCCCGTCCGGCCGGCCCTTCAATCAATGTTGCCTGACGACCGCCGTGTTTTCTTTTGTGATGATAAGCCTGCTGGGCACGGCTTAAATCCTGTCCAAGCCGTTGCGCCAACTCACGGACTGCCGATCCGGAGATATCAAAGTCAGGTTGGAATTGTTCGGCGACTGTCGTTAAGTTTTTCTGAAAATCAAGCTGGGTCTGGTTATGAACCTTGTCCCTCAAGGTGTTGTCCGGCTGGTAACGGGCTGCAAACCAGATGTCCAGTGCGGTCAGGGCATCCTGATGAGCTTCGGTGATTTCGGGCCCCAATACATCCCGAAAACTTTGTTGGATCAAACCATTCATTTGCCTGCCAGTCACCGTGTCACCCTCGGTTAACGAACGATCGAGATACCAGCCTGTCCAGCTGCAGATATCCGTTAAATCCCTCGGGGTAAACTCATGTTCTGGCAACAGTTCCTGATAAAAATGCCAGAGTGTCATCACACTCTTGGCGGCACTGCGGGCAATGTCGTTTATTTGAGACTCTTTTATTTGAGACTCTTTTAGTTGAGACTCTTTTAGTTGAGACTCTTTTAGTTGAGACTCTCTTAGTTGAGACTCTGTCAGCTGCCGTTGTAGCTGCTTGACCAAAGCCGGTTCCACGACCCTGTCCCTGAGGAAAGCCTGGTCCAGAGGTGGGTAGTAAACCCTGGACAGTTTCTCTTTCAGAGCCGGGTCCAGCCGACGACCGAAATAATGATCGGGGTTACCCGTGAGAATCACCCGATGTTTTTTGCTGACCGGGACAGGATGGCCATTCACATAAATACAGGGTTCCGGTTCCCATAAGCCGTTTAAGGATGCCAGTAATCCGGGTTTGGCCAGGTTGGCCTCATCCAGCACCAGAGTGACATAGTTTTCTCCAACAGAATTTTCTCCAACAGAATTTTCTCCAACAGAAGCTCCGTCTTTGTCCTGTGAAATGTTGGCCCATTCCATCAACGCCCGGTTTTGCTGCACCATAGAGCGGTCGCCATCGGCGTCCTGCCACTGCCAGCGTTTCATCAGGGTTGCTTCGCTGTCAGAAGGTCCCAGGGAAATGACCTCAGCCGATCCTGAAGCTTTCGCGATTTTGGCAGAAAAATAACTTTTCCCGGTGCCGGTTTCCCCCTGCAGGAAGATAACGGGAGAATCGGTAAGCCGGTCATGGAGTCGAGATAAGCGACGGTGTTCACGATCCTTCTGGCTTATCTCGCCGTGATAAAGATCTGCGGCCAGTGCAGACAGGGGCTCTTCAGCGGAACCCTTCCATACCAGTGATTCAGACAGTCGATGCTTTATGCGTTCAATGCCTTCTGTTTCAGATTTCTCTGTTCTGGCCAAATGAAAACAATCACTAGCCAGCGCCTGAAGCGTATCGGATCGAGTCTCCTCTGGTGGCAAAGTGAACTGCCAGCCGGAAGCCAGGGCATCCTGCAAACGTTTAATCTGTCTGCCTGGCCTGATAGCTAAAGGTGGGCATTGCTTTGTGGCTTCAAGCTCGATTTCCAACTGATAGGCAATTGCCTCTTGCTGTTCTTCAGGCCCATAAGCCACGATCATGGCGCAGAGTGTGTTGAGAAGTTCTTCTTCATCCTCTGGACATGACCATGGGTTTTCATAAGACAGTTGTAGTTTTTCATTAAATACAGCCGGGTCAAAGGCTCTGAGCAACGGCCACAGGTTCTGCTTGACAAACTCTCTATTCAATTGCGGAGCCCTGTTGATGATAGCCGTTAATTGATCCGGGTCTACCCAGGCGGTTTTATCGGTATCCGGCAGTAATTGCCAACAAGCCACTTTCATAAAATCACGCACGGACGGATGTTGTCGGGTGCCATGGCTGAGAGTGCTATTGATGGCCTTGCGCCAGTGGCGAGGCAGGAGCTGTGAAGAATGGTCCAGCTGTTGTGCCCGTCGGGCTGCCAGTATCAGGTTATTCAGCAACCCTTCGGTCATTGCTGGCAGAGGGTTACAAAGGCCGCCAGGCACGGTTGCAAACGCTTGGTAAAGTGCCTGAAGTGCTGGTTCTGGCAGTTGAGCCCGGGGTATACCATACCTGTAGGCATTGATCTTCCAGATATCGATCTTGGGGCACGGCTCACCCCTGGCGATCATCCCATTGAATACTGAAGAGCGGCTTTGCAAAAACTCAGGCCAGAATGTTATGACATGAGCTTGTGGGTAGGCCTGTAATTGGCCATTCACTAACAGAGGTTGCCCAGCCACCAGGGGCTCCAGAAGCTGCTGGAGGGTTGGATTGCTCTCGAGCCCCAGCAGTACCACCGGCCTGCCAGCCGTCAATGCCTGCTGCAACCGGCTCGGACGTCGTTCAAAATGAGCCTTTCGTTCCGAGGTGATACGGATATTATCAAACAGCTGGCCAAGGCTGGTCTGTTCATTGATCTGAATGACCAAAGGTGCTTTCAGGTAATAATGAATCCAATGCCGGGGCTGAGCATGTTGCCGATAAGTGACGACATTAAAGGCAGACCGTTTTCTGAACAGCGGCTGCTCATCGTTTTCTGTCAACCCCAGGGCTTTTGGCTGCCGTTTTGAATGCGTTACCCGAAGCCGGGGCTCCAGGCCTGTGGTCTCGCGAATCGTCTGTAGTGAACCCAGCAAACGAAACCAGAGTGCCTCAGTGAGCGGCGACGTTACGGTGACTACACCACCTGCCCGAATTTGTTCCAGCAGGCAGGTGTTAGGGACGGCATAGCCTCCCGGGGAAATGGCAATCGGGCTCAACCATTGGGCAATATTGCTTTGGTTAATAATGATTGGGTTTCGTGGTGCCTGACAGGAAAGTGCTTTTTCACCACCATGGAAGAGGCTTTGAAAGAGTGAATGAAGCTCGTCATTCTTCACCGGCATTTGATAAAACTGAACATCGTCCGGTAACGGACAGAGCTTCCCATTGCTCTCATAACACTGTTGCGCCAGCATCTGTCGAATCGTCTGCTCAAAGGCCAGGTCCTGCCAGTTGGCCCCTTTCAGAATGACCCGTTGTCCGGCCTTCAATGACTCAAGCCTGCCGGGTCTGTGCTGGATTCGCCCCTGTTGATCCACTCCGGGGCCGCCCAGCAGCAACTGTCGCCAGTCACTGTGCAAGTGGCAGTTAATAAGAAGGGTATTGTCGTCATCCGGGGCATTGTCATCCGGGGCATTGTCATCCGGGGCATTGTCGGCACTGGGGAATTCAGGTAATACCGGAGGCACCTTATTGCCAGTCTGGGCATCGGGCTGCCAGCTATTTCCCGGACGATTAACGCGTCGCCAGAAATCAGCACCGGGGGCCTCATCAGTGTTGCCAACCGATGCCAACTGTGCAGGGTCTGCCACGACCAACAGAGCAACATGCTCGCCCAGGGGGCGTTTCTTATGGCTGACTTTGTCGTACAGGCAGGGGTTGTCCGGATCCAGCAGGTCGTTAAATTTTGGCAGTTCCTCGCTGGTGAGTTTTCTGATATCCACGACCAGAGTTAATGGCTGTGAACCTTCGAACAGCTTGCCCGAACTCAGAGTGTGGCGACCCTCTTCGGAAATGCTCAACCGGGTCACCAGATTAGCCTCTGAGAGGTCGTCGGGATGGGAAATAATAGTGACATCCTGAGCTTCATCACCAGCCCGGGCAGCGCCGGTTCGGCTAACCAAAAGCTGACGGACTTCATCATCGCTGGTGACAAAACGAAAATCGAAAGTATGAGTGGGCTTTTGGGGTGAGGAAGCCAATGAGGATACAGTTCTCACTTTGTCAGGCAGGGTCACCGGAGGTGATGATCTACTGAGTCTGGCCGTTGCTTCGGGGATGGCTTCTACATTTTTTGACCATGTATCCAGCTCTGCCGTACCGGTTGGCGCACCGCTATTAATAGCGCTATCAGGAGCGCTATCAGGAGAGCTATTAATAGCAGGGCTGTTTGTTTTTTCAACAATACGACCATCCATAGTCAACCCTCTTCTGTCACCTAAAGGACTGCATTAAAACACCCTCACAGGGCGGAGAGTGTCAGGTATGTAACGGCAACAGGGTTGCCTGCATCTCCAGAAGCCTGTCTTCAAGTTCTGCCTGATCCACGTCAGACAGTTTCTCTCTGAATAGGCCTACCACATCGAGAAATGCCTTCTTGAGCACTTCATTTTGTTGACTCAGGTCCTGATTCTTCTGCATGACAGAGGGCATATCCCGTTCCAGACGATGCTCCAGATCATCCACTTTTGTTCTCAAGTGCTTCACATCTGTTTTCAGAACCGCATTTCTACGCACGGTATCTTCAGCAAATTCGGCGGCTTCATCCAATTGGGTCTGTTTCTCAAGCTCAAACTGTGCTTTTGCTTTATTCAGTCTGCTGACCTCTTCACGCCATTTTTTCTGCTCTTCTTTTTGGTCACTGGCAATACGGGCAAATTGCTCGCTTTCGGCCTTAACCTCTTTCAGCTGCTTGCTGATATCTCTCAATTCCCAGGCGGCCTGACTGGCTCGCTTTTTATGCGCTCTCTCGTTATTCTGAGCCGTTCTGAGTGCTTGCCTGAGTTCTGACATCTGCTCATCCAACGCCTTCTTCTTCCTCATAAGATCTTGATACTCAAAGCGAGAGACCCCTTGAGAGCCTGTCATCCGCGGATCGGACAAGCTTGCTTCATCCACCGTAGCAAGAGGTTGTGCTAAAGAAGCAGGTTGCTGCGTGCTTGTACCCAGGCTCACATAAGCGCCGTGATCGTCAAACCCGACGCCCGACTCCTGAAAATCAAAACCAGAGCCAAGACCCTGAGCCTGCTCGCTGTTTTCGGGCAACACTTTTAACCTGTCAATGTCAGCCATGGCCTCGGCGTACTTTTTCTGCAACTGCTCCAGCTGGCTTTTGGCAGCATTGTAATCCAGCTGGAAAGCTAATTTAGCCGCCTCTTCTTCATCAAGCTTTTGTCGGGACTCATCCAAATCCTGCCTGAGCTTGCCAAGCTGAGTCTTAAGTGTTCTTTCCATCTGAGAAAGCTGAGCTTTTTGATCGCAGATCACCTTATGCTTAAGCTGTAGCTCCTGCTCAATGGTATCCGCTTTTGTGGCCTTCTCCCTGAGCGTTGCTACCTCACTTCTCAGCTCAAGCCGTTCATTCTCAAGTTGCATTTTGACCCTGCTCTGTTCATCCGTAAGCTGACAGACCTCTTTAGTCAGCGTGTCTACCTGTTGCCCAAGACGAACCGACTCACTCTCGAACTTTTTACGCTCTGACTTTGCCAGAGCGGCCTCACTGCGGGCCCTCTGTTGCGCTTCGGTGGCATTGCTCAGTTCAGCTTTCAGGGCAATGAGTTGCTGTGTCAGTTCACTCACTCTATGCTCAGACTGGCTATAGTCCTGCTCGAATCTGGCTTCGGATGCCAGCAGTGTCTCTTCGGCTTCCCTTTTCTGATGCTCCAGTTCAGTGACCTGAACGGTCAACAATTCGATGCGCTGCTTTTGTGAACTCTGGTCTGACTGAGACTGATTAGAGGCCAGTTGCATTTTTGTATTTAAAGCCAGCAGCTTCTTCCTCAGAACCTCAACGTTCCCGGCCTGTTGGGAGAGTTCCTCCTCCGCTTTAGACTTATCTTCCGAGAGTGTGCGTAATTCGGCTTTCAGGGTTTCCACCTGCCCTTCCAGAGTTGCCCTGGCGTTATTCCACTGTCTGGATTGAGTGATCCAGGTTCTCGTTTCTTCTTCTTTCTTCTGCAGCGCTTCCCTGGCGCTTTGCTCTGCCATGGTCGTCTTTTGTAATAGCGACCGAGTCTGACGCAAATCAGTTTTAATTTGGGCAAGCTTCTCTTTGCTGGTTTTCAGTTCTACTCCCGTGGCTCTCAGTTGTTCAAGTTCTGTCTGTTGCTGACTTAACCGAACTTCCAGCGCTGAAACACGACCGTTAGCGCCTTTTATCCGAGTTTGGGTATCCTCCAACTGTTGTTCCAATTGCGTTTTTTGAGATTCAAGCTCGCTGAAACGCTCTTGCGCCAGTGTCAATTCCTCTTCCAGCCTTTGGCTTTTTGCAAGATACCTGGACGCTTTTTCACTCTCCTTTTTCATGGCAAGACTGAGAGCGTCAAGCTGAGTGGACAGCTCGCGATAATGAGCGCTTTCTTTCTCGTACTCCGCCTTTTTCTCTTCCAGCTCCTTATTAAGCTGGATATTGGCAATACTGGCCTGGATTCTTGCACCACGGACTTGATTGGCAAACTGGCTTCTGAGCTGACGCAGCTCAGTGTCAGAAGACACTTTGTCGGCCTGCAACTTGTCATTGTGCTCTCGTTCTTCAGCCAGCTTGATTTGCAGCTTTTGAATCTGAGCGTCCAGTTGTTTCAAACCTTTTTCAGCTTTCTTTGTCTCATCCGTGACTTGGTTCATTTCTGCGCAGTGTTTCTTTAACTGCTCTTCTACAGCCGCGAACCTTGCACGGGCCTGATCTCTCTCACTCCTGATTTTTTTCAGATCTTTCGCCTGACTTTTTGTTAGCGTCTCTAAGTGATCGCTTTTATGTTGCAACGCTGCCAGATTCTCCAGAACTTCTGATGTTGATGTGGAGCTGGCTTGTGCCGTTTGCAACTGTCTCTGCAATCGAGTGTTTTCGAGTCCCAGTTCAGAAACTTTCGCTTCCATCTCTCTCTGATCCCGTAACTGGGCAGTGAGCTGGTTTAGCTGGAATTCGAGTTGGTCAGCACGTTGGGCTTGTTTAGTTCTTGCGTTCTGTATTTTGTCAACGGCGCCCTGAAAGATATTTATACGACGTTCACTTTCTGATAAATCGATCTTTAGAGTACTGGCTAATTGATCAACACGCCCCATTCTGTGCTGCTCATTCAGCGCCTGGAGCATTTGCTTGTCGCTGTATTTAGCCAGTTGTGTAAGCCCCTGAACTGTCATATCGAGTTCACGCACTTTTTGATTTTTCACTTCGATCATCAGGGCTTTATGACGCAGCTCATTCTCGAGCGAGCGAACCTTGGCCACCAAAACCTTGTAAAAAGATCCTGGAGGGTTTTGATCATCCGCTTGTGAATGCGCCTGCTCTCTTTTTTGGATTTCTGCAAGGAAGGTTTCATTTAACGTCCCGAATTCATCCAGAAGTTCATTAGCCCTTACCTCTATCGCTTGCTGACCCTGATGCTGACTTCTCAACGCCTGATCGTGGCGGGGAATAACCTGACCTAATGAAGCTTCAGCCACACTGACACTATTCAAAATTACACGGAGCTGACGATGGAGCTGGCAGATGCGCTGGTAATCCTTGTGAATACGCTCATCCATTTCCTTCAGTTCAGCCAGAATTTCAGCCTCACTGGCCTTGGTAATTGAGCTGGTTGGCGCGAACATAAGACTGCCAAACCAGGATGGAGACGCTTCTACCGTGCGAAACTCCAGGCGTTTGCCGCCATTCAGAAAACGACTCTGCAGAGGCGGTTCAGGTAACTCTGGCAAAGCCTCTTTTGCCAGAATTATGCTTAACTGACCCTTAATTGCACGACACCGGGTCAATGCATGTTCGGCCTTGCTGCCAGAGTCGTTGCCGGGCCTTTCGCTGGTTGGTAAAACAGGCGTTCTTCCTGAACTTACTGGATTGGTCATAGTGATACTCCTTTCACCACCTTTAAAAATTCATACACCCTTTGATTGTGGGCAGTATGACTTGTTCCCCTTCAAGATCCCGAATAACACACTTGTTAGCCATTCTGACAAAATTTCTTCAGACCGAAGAAAAACCTGCCATTCTCCTCTTAGACTTACGGGCGATTCCCTGTAGTATTCATTCCCCTGAAAACAAAACAAAAGGGGCCTGGACAAAAAAAACACAGGCACCCAACCATTGATGAGAGCGGCAGCAACATGATTGACACATCCCTTCCCCTTACCGACATTCATCGTCATCTGGACGGCAATATTCGTCCCCAGACTATTCTGGAGCTGGGTCAGCAGCACAACCTGACATTACCCGCCGATAATCTGGAAGCTCTGATTCCCCATGTTCAGGTTATGAGTAATGAGCCGGACCTGGTGAGTTTCCTGGCCAAGCTGGACTGGGGTGTAAAGGTTCTGGCGGATTACGACGCCTGTCGTCGAATCGCCTATGAGAATGTTGAAGACGCCCTGAATGCCCGAATTGATTACACCGAGCTGCGTTTCAGTCCTTACTACATGGCCATGACTCACCATCTTGATCCTCAGGGTGTGGTGGAAGCCGTGGTGGACGGTGTGCAGGCAGGTAGCCGTGACTTTGGGGTCAAAACCAACCTGATCGGTATCATGAGTCGTACTTTTGGTCAGGAAGCCTGCCAGCAGGAGCTGGATGCGTGTCTGGCCTTTAAAGACAGTCTGGTCGCTATTGATCTGGCCGGTGATGAGTTCGGCAAGCCGGGTGAGCTGTTTGTCGATCATTTCAAACAGGTGCGTGATGCCGGGCTGAATGTCACCGTTCATGCGGGTGAGGCTGTGGGTGCTGAAAGTGTCTGGCAGGCTATTCGAGAGCTGGGAGCCACCCGAATTGGCCACGGTGTCAGAGCCATCGAGGATCCGGCACTGATGGATTATCTGGCCGAGCACCGTATTGGTATCGAGTCCTGCCTGACTTCAAACATTCAGACCAGCACTTTCCCAAGTATTGAAAAGCACCCGCTCAAGAAATTCCTGGAACACGGCGTACTGGCCACCATCAATACCGATGATCCTGCCGTGGAAGGCATTGAGCTGCCTTATGAATACGAAGTGGCGGCTCCGGCTGCTGGCCTGTCCGGGAAGCAGATTCGTCAGGCTCAGGAAAATGGCCTGACCCTATCTTTCCTGAGTGACGCCGAGAAAGCAGCACTCAGGGCTGCCAAACAGTGAGCCGGTGAAGGTCGGACCTGTCCGGCCCGACCTTCAATGCTGATCCGGTGCTTCTCTGGCTATTTCGTTGCCAGAGGCTTTTCCCTCAGAAAAAGCGCTGGCATTGCTCAGGGTGGTTTTGGCAATAGCCATCAGAGCTTCTTCGGTAAGAAAGGCCTGGTGGCCGGTAAAGATCACGTTGTGGCAGGCTGAAAGACGCCTGAAAACATCGTCCTGAATCACTTCATCGGACAGGTCCTCAAAAAACAGTTCCTGCTCGTTTTCGTAAACATCCAGCGCCAGTCCACCCAGGATTCCTTTTTTCAGAGCGTTCATCGCTGCCATTGAATCCAGCAGCTTCCCTCTGCTGGTATTCACCAGTACCACGCCAGGTTGCATCTGGTTAAAGGCGTCCTCATTGATCATGTACTCGTTGTCTTTCGTTAACGGGCAATGCAGGGTGATTAATTTGCTCTGTTGCAACAGCTGATGCAGGGAAACATAGTCTCCGCCCAGTGCTTCAAAAGCCGGGTTCGGGTAAGGGTCGTAGCCCAGCAGTTGACAACCAAAACCTTTCAGAATTCGGGCGGCAGCAATACCGATTTTGCCCGTGCCAATGACTCCCGCTACACGACCATGGAGGTTAAATCCGGTCAGCCCCTCCAGTGAGAAATTGGCATCCCGGGTTCTCTGGTAGGCTTTATGGGTTTTGCGATTCAGGGTCATAATCAGGGCGATGGCGTGCTCTGCCGTAGCCTCGGGAGAATAAGCCGGAACCCTTGCTACGGTGATACCCAGCTCTGTTGCCGCAGCTAAGTCGACATTGTTAAATCCGGCACAGCGCATAAGCAGAAGCCTGATATTATACTCAGCCAGTACCTTCAGAACTGGCCGACTGAGATCGTCATTCACAAAAGCGCAGACGGCGTCACCCGCTCTGGCCAGGTGAGCCGTTTTTTCATCCAGCTGAATGTCAAAGTATTCCAGTTCAAAACCGTAGTCGGCGTTACACCGGTCAAAATATTCACGATCGTATTTTTTGGCGTTGAAGATACAGATTTTCATCGCTTTACCTCAACTGAATACACCGCACTTCGACAAGCTTAGTGCGAACGGAGTCGGGTATCATACTCAATGAAACCATGTCCCAGGGAGTTTTTTAGTGAAAATAGCCTTTCTATGCCAACGTATGGCAGCCTGGCTAAGCAGTGTCATTATTCTTATGGCCTGTCTGTGGACAGGTGATCTGGTCAGCGTCTGGATCGGCCATGCCCTTCCGGGCAGTATTATCGGAATGCTGCTGCTGGCAGCGCTGCTGGGCAGCGGCCTGATTCGACTGTCCTGGGTTGAGGCCGGTGCCGGTTTTCTTGTGCGCTGGATGTCCCTGTTGTTTGTCCCCATTGGAGTCGGTGTCGTCGATCAGCTGGACCTGCTGGCCAATAGCCTTGGCGCCCTCCTGTTAACCTGTGTTCTTGGGACAGTGATCATTATGGCCGTTGCTGGTTGGTTGTTTCAATGGCTGGAGCGTACACGACAATGACCTTGTTTACGATGCTTGCAAGCACTCCAATGAAAGGCCTGCTGTATTGTTCTCTGACGATAGCCGTCTATCTGATGGCCTGGAAGCTTCAGAATCGTTTCCAGCATTCACTGCTCAATCCTGTATTGATCAGCATTCTGGTACTCGCAGGTATGCTTCTCGCTGGCAATATTCCTTACTCCGATTACCAACAGGGAGGTGACTGGCTAAGCAAGCTGCTGAACATCGCCGTTGTTGCTTTGGGAGTGCCTCTTTATCAACAGATGAGGGAGATTCATCGGGAGCTGCCCGGTGTGATTCTGGTGGTATTTATCTCCAGCCTGTTTGCCCTTGTCAGCACGGTTATCCTGGCGCTTCTGGCCGGTGCCGATGGTCAGGTGGCTATTTCCCTGGCCCCCAAATCGGTGACAACCCCCATTGCCCTGATGATTGTGGATAACCTTAATGGTGTCCCTTCGCTGGCCGCTATTGCCGTCATCCTGACGGGCTTGATGGGGGCTATCTTTGGTTTGCCATTACTGTCGTTGCTGAAAATCACGGATCCCAAAGCCAGGGGCATCGCCATGGGCACGGCCTGTCACGCGTTGGGCACGGCAAGAATGGCGCAAAGCTCACTGAAAGAAGGCGCCTATAGTGCCCTGGCGCTGGTGCTTTCTGCCAGTATCAGCGCCCTGTTAGCACCCTGGGTGGTGCCATGGGTTCTATACTAGGTACCGGTTTAAAGATAAGACAGGTAATAGGCGATGACCCAGGCAACAATCTACCCGGTTCCCGAAGCTTTTAAAGACTCATGGATGAGCGAAGAAAAATATCAGGAGCTGTATCGCTACTCTCTGGAGAACCCGGAAACGTTCTGGGCTAACAAGGCCGAGCATTACCTGGATTGGTATCGCCCCTGGGATGCCATTTATGAAGGGGACTTCGAACGCTGTGAAGTCACCTGGTTCAGGGGGGGACAGCTGAATGCCAGCGTCAACTGCATAGACAGGCATCTGGAAAATCGGGCCGACCAGATCGCCATCATCTGGGAAGGTGACACGCCCGACCTGCAACGCAACATCACTTATCAGGAGATTCATAATGAGGTCTGCCGGCTGGCCAATGGTTTGAAGGCACGGGGAGTTAACCGGGGTGACCGGGTGTGTATCTACATGCCCATGGTGCCAGAAGCCGTTTATGCCATGCTCGCCTGTGCACGCATTGGCGCGGTTCATTCCGTCGTCTTTGGCGGTTTCTCGCCAAACTCTCTTCGCGACCGTATTCTCGACTGTGGCTGTCGGGCAGTGATCACCGCTGATGAGGGCGTTCGGGGAGGGAAGCCTGTTCCTCTCAAACAGAATACGGATGAAGCCCTGAAAGGGTGTCCTGATGTCGACACAGTCGTGGTTTACGAAAGAACCGGAGCCAGGATTGAATGGCAGGAAGGGCGGGATATTTCCTATCGGGCACTGATATCAGGCCAGCCCGTTATCTGTGAACCTGAAGTCATGGAATCTGAAGATCCACTCTTTATTCTTTACACTTCCGGCTCCACCGGAAAGCCTAAAGGAGTTCTGCACAGCACAGCGGGCTATCTGCTTCATACCGCGGTCACATTCCATTACGTGTTTGATTACCACGAAGGTGACGTTTTTTGGTGCGGTGCCGATGTCGGCTGGATTACCGGCCACTCCTATATTGTCTATGGTCCATTAGCCAACGGTGCCACCATGGTCATGTATGAGGGTGTGCCTTTTTGGCCTGATGCCTCAAGAATCTGGGAAATGGTGGATCGTCACCAGGTCAATACGCTCTACATAGCCCCCACGGCCATCCGGGCTTTGATGGCCAAGGGGGATGAATACGTCAAACGAACCTCACGCGCCAGTCTGAAAATTCTGGGAACCGTAGGTGAACCCATTAACCCGGAAGCCTGGCAGTGGTACCACCAGAGCGTGGGTGAAGAACGCTGCCCCATTATCGATACCTGGTGGCAAACAGAAACGGGCGGCATGATGATTACCCCTTTGCCGGGAGCTACGGCGTTAAAACCCGGCTTTGCAACCCGGCCTTTCCCTGGTATCCGTCCCGCCCTTCTGGATAACGAGGGTAATGAGATTGTCGGCCCCGGTGAAGGGAGTCTGGTGATCACCAGTTCCTGGCCGGGCCAGATCAGAACCGTGTATGGCAATCACCAGCGAACCATCGACACTTACTTCAGTCAGTACCCGGGTTATTACTTTACGGGAGACGGAGCCCGCAGGGATGAAAATGGTTATTACCAGATCACCGGCAGAATAGATGATGTCATTAATGTTTCAGGTCATCGCCTGGGTACTGTAGAAATTGAAAGTGCCCTGGTATTGCATGAAGCGATTGCAGAAGCCGCCGTAGTGGGAGTGCCTCACCCGGTCAAGGGCGAAAGCCTTTACGCCTTCATAACGCCCATGGACGGTGTTGAAATCACCGACGCTCTGAAACAGGAACTGTCGAACCTGGTGGTCAGTGAAATCGGTTCATTCGCCCGCCCGGAGGTACTCCACCCATGCCCTGCCCTGCCAAAAACACGCTCTGGAAAAATCATGCGACGCATCCTGCGCAAACTGGCCCAGGGCGAGAAAGATAACCTGGGCGACTTGAGTACACTGGCGGATCCGGCGGTGATTAACCAGCTTTTGGGTTCCGGTTGAAAATCTATAAACCTTGAAGGAGTCCATACGCTCGGCATAGCCACGCTTGCCAATCAAAGGTGAAACTTTTTTATGACCGTATGGTCAATAAATTATCTATCACTTTCTAAAGGCGTGCCCTTGGATACAATTGAGGAGTTCTTCTAATGGGACCAATTTCGCATATCTCCATGTTTCGTGAAAACTGGGGCAACAACGAGCGTGATCATGTTTCTGCATCCCGGGGGCGCAATGCTTCTGAGTTATTCTGGCATCATGGTTCCGAGCATCAGACCTTTACTACCAAGGAGGCCAGTAACAGCCTCATAGAACATTCAACCGTTAACCATATTGGTTGTTGCCTGGTCTCTTTTGATTCAGGAAAACGAAAAGTTGCTCAGCTTAACCCTGGCACCCGGCTGCTATTCCTTCATCAATTGCCTGATGAATCCTTCCTGGGTTCGGAGAAAATCAAGGAACTGTCCACCAGGGATATTATCGTGCTTCATGGTTTTTCAGGACTCCATCATGCGCAAGACTTTGAGCGCCATCAGAGAGTGCACTCATACTCTAACGAAGATGGCCTTTGCTTATTGGAAAAGTTCCCAAGATGGCCCTCGGCAGACCGGATGGCCAGTTATGGTTATGTATTTACCGATATCCGGGTTCACGGGAGCAAAGTGTGCGTTGAGATGGATTCAATCTGGCAAAATGGCTTGTGGACTAACTTTGCCCTAGAAACTATGAATAATATCCAGGTTCACGGGGGCAGAGTTTACGTTGACATGGATTCAATCTGGCAAAGTGATTTGTGGACTAACTTTGCCAAAGAAACTATGAATAAACAGGATTCTGACAACATAACGATGGAGGATATATATTCAGCTTCCTGTAAAGCTGCAAATGTTGATAAACAGCAATATTTTGCTGAACTCAATGTCGCACGCAGGCAACCGGTTCTGAAACTGAACCGCAGAGACTCGGAGAATAATGAGATACCGACGCCTGTTCTGGCCTGGCGCTCAGTGGTACAAACCGAAGATTCCAGTCTGCCCGAATTACAGCTAATCACGCCAGCCAGGTTTGATGTTCTGGCCAGGTGCAATCCTCCGGGTTTCCCTGTTCCCGCCCACACTTGGCCGACAGGCCCGGCTGTTGGTTATACTCCGTCCTCTACTGACCCTGTTTTTCGGTCGAAAGGAGCGCCCTTTTTGTCACAAAGGCTGTCACAAAGGCTGTCACAAAGGCAACCAATCAAATCGTACCCGTCGGCCTATCCCCTTGCTCAGGTAAGAGCTTTGCATGTGGCCAGGTCTGGTGCTAATTCTTTTTCCGCCACGCTGAAATTTGCCGGGTCAGTGTTAGGGCACCTGATTTTGAGACGGTAAGTGTCTTTAATGACACTGAAACCTGGCCAGCCACTTATCCAGCTGGTTGGCAAACTGCTGGCGATCACTCTGGCTCAGTGCCGGAGGCCCACCGGATTCAATACCACTGGCTCGGAGTGTGTCCATAAAGTCACGCATATTCAGTCTTGCCCGAATATTATCTTCTGTGAAGAGTTCACCGCGAGGACTCAATGCACCAGCGCCTTTTTCAATCACTTCAGCGGCCAGGGGAATATCGCTGGTGATTACCAGGTCTCCTGGTTCAGCTCTTTTGACAATCTCGTTGTCCGCTACGTCAAAGCCGGAGGCGACCTGCAGGGATTTTATAAAGCGGGATCCCGGAACCCTGAGTGGCTGGTTGGCCACCAGGGTCAGCGGGGTTTCGGTTCGGTCGGCGGCTCTGAAAAGAATTTCCTTAATCACCACCGGGCAGGCATCGGCATCAACCCAAATTTTCATTCTGCAAAAACGCTCTTAATCCGGACATCAGGAGCCTGTCTGATTTAAGACCTCTCAGGCCCGAATTCCAGATATCATCAAAAAGTGAAAAAGATCAGGACCATCACCATGAACGGGCAGAAAAACCGGATGTACCAGGGCCAGATTTTCCAGAAGAGACTGTGCTCAATATCCGGATAGCCTTTCTGCAGTTCTTTCAGTTTTTGATCTCTGGACCAAATCCAGGCCGCATAGATACAGACGACCAGGCTCAACAGAGGCATAGCATATCGGGTTGTCAGGTTGACCACAAAGTCAAAGAGCAGATCAAACCAGATCATGACGCAGACACTGACCCCGAAGGTAATCAGCGAGATCAGCCAGGCGCTGGTAGCCCTGTGGGCAAGGTGTCGTCTCTGGAAAACCGCGACCGGCACTTCCAGAATGGAAACCGCTGAGGTTAAAGCAGTAATAGTGAGCAGCAGAAAGAAGCCCAGAGAGAGAAAAATACCCAGCGGACCAAACTGAAGAAAGAGCTGTGGCAAAACATCAAACACCAGCTTATCGGCACTTTTCAGGGCACCCTCGGCAGTGTAGATATCAATTCCGTGATTGAGCGCCACAAACATGCCCGGAATAATCAGCAATCCGGCCATTACCGCCACCAGCGTATCCGTCACCGCAACACCGGCAGCCATCACGGGAATATTGCAGTCGCGAGTCAGGTAGGCACCATAAACCACCATAATGCCCACTCCCAGGGACATGGAAAAAAACGACTGGCCCAGGGCACTGATCAGCAGGTCTTTGCTCAGCAGTTTGGAAACATCCGGCAGGACAAAATATCGAAGGCCCTCCAGCGCCCCTTCCTGCGTCATGGTAAAAGCAATCAGCAACAGAATCAGCAGTACCAGCAGTGGCATCAGACGGCTGCACCATTTTTCAATGCCGTCAGCCACACCACCAGAGACAATGGCCGCCACCATGGCCATAAACACTCCGGCGGCTATCATGGTGGGCAAGGGACTAAATGAAATCAGTGAAGCCGCCAGACTGTCGAGCCCCAGGGCCGCCGCTATGGGAGCCAGTCCAAAACAGATGATCCAGCCGGAGATAATGGCATAAAAGGTGTAGATCAGCAGAACCGTGATGGTTGATGCCCAACCCGTCAGCTTACCCAGAAGCTTGAAAAAGAAGCTGTTGCTGACACTTTCCAGCGTAGAAACCGGATCTGAACGACCATAACGACCAATCACCAGTTCAGCCACCAGCATCGGCCATGCAAGAAGGAAAGAGAAACAAAGATAAACAAAAACGAAGGCAGCACCACCGTTGTCGGCAGTCTGGGTAGGAAATCCCCAGATATTGCCTATACCGACAGCGGAGCCCACAGCCGCAAGATAAAAACCCAGTCTGGAAGTAAACTGGGGAGCATTCTCCGGAGGTTTGTCACACGCGATGTTTTCCTGATCCATTCAAATTTACCTTTTTATATTTGAAAGATATTTCCCTTCCCTCACACAAACTTCCTTATACTTTGTATTCCCCCGAAGTACTGCACTCAATTAGTACAGATGTACAATAAAAACCTATCAACTGAGCCTATATCACAAACAAAGCATCTATCCAGTCTATACAAAATAAACAGATAGAGAGGATTAATTTTGATTTCTTCTAAAAAAACACTTTGAGGAAAAAAAGAGCGTTTTGTTCCATGGCACTTTTCCCGAAGTTAACCCCCTGAACGCTTGGCATCGTATCCGGCTTTTTTGAGTACATCGACCATGACATCCACATGGTCACCCTGTAATTCGATATTGCCGTCTTTTACAGCACCACCACCGCCACAGCGCTTTTTCAATGTTTTGGCATAAGCCTTGAGGTCGTTACCCGCAAGAGGCAGGCCGCTGATGACGGTCACGACTTTGCCGCCACGGCCTTTCTTTTCCGGGCGGACACGGACGTTGCCATCACCCACGGTTTCCTTAACCTTGTCTTCCCTGATGCGACCCATATCGGTCGAATAAACCAGTTTGCTGCTCATTGTTCACCTCAATCTTTTACCAGCCAGCCTTTGTCTGTGGCTTGATCAATCTCTTGCACAGCATAATCCCAAAGTCTGGGTACGCTCCCTTTCAGGTATTCATTCCGCTTGATGACCTGAGAGCGTGAAACACCATGTTCAAGCCAGCTACCACCCTCATTCCGGCAGTTTTGCAGTAATGGCAGCAGACGGTCCATCGCCTTGGCAAAGCGGCCATCGGCTGTTTGTGCCTCTTCAAACTCCTGCCAGAGCGCGCGATAGCTTTTTGCCTGTGGTTCTGGCAAGAGTCCGAAAATTCGGTCTGCAGCTTTGGCCTCAACCTCTGCCGTACTTTCCTGACCTGCCATATCAAAGGCAAAGGTGTCCCCTGCGTCAATCTCAACAATGTCGTGTATCAACAACATCGTCACTACCCTGTCGAGATTCACGGGCTCGTCGGCATAGACCGACAATACCTGAGCCATCAGGGCAATATGCCAGCTGTGCTCGGCACTGTTCTCAAAACGGTTGTCATCACATTTGATCCGGCATCGACGCTGGACAGCCTTCAGGCGATCCAGCTCCATTATAAAATTGATGTGTTGATTTAAGTTTTCCATAGCATTTAAAAAAACCATCCGTTAGAAATAAGAACGGCCTTCACAATGAAGGCCATTGATAATCAGACGTTACCAATACCAAGAGCCTGTATTACCTCTTAATACTATTGTTGAAATTCAGTCTGCCCATTTTGTGGAAAAACCTTTCTCCTTACAAAACTCATACATTTCTGAAAAGCCATGTAGTTTTCTTCGAGTAATCTCATGATGAATAGTTTTCAATATTATTACTCCGTTATTAATATCAAGTGCTAATGATGGGTTACTAATAACACTTTCAATATGAGAAAATTCCACTTCACTTTTATTAGTGAAACTATTTCCTGAAAATTCGCACGCAGTAATATTTAATTCAGATATACGCTGTATTTTCAAAAGTGGTCGATTATTATCAATATCGCTAAGAAAAACATCTTTTAAATCTCTAACTTCAGGAAGATTGATTATCCTCTCATATGCACTCTTTGCAATCTGTAGATATTCTTTTGTTCTGCCCCTTGAAAAATTCATTCTTGCTTCAATAAGCATTACCAGAGTAGGGCCGGATATATGTTCCTCCCCCTTAATTTCAATAATCTCAGCCGCCGATGTTATGCCTGGCATTCCCTGATAGATCAGAGGTCTCTCCGCACCTGAGTTACCGGTTCTGAGAATATTAGACAGTCCCTTGATCTTTATATACGGAATCCCATTGACACATATTTTTGTGTTAATAAAGAAGGAGTTGAGTATAGCTGTAATATGTCCTTTGTTTAAACGATGAATCGTAGCATCAACTATATGTTTTAGCTCGCTGTCCTCAGCTAAACTGTTGAGTTCGTGATATACAATAGACGGTAACCTACTACTCATGCTTTACCTACCATCCTCTTGTAAATCTTGTTTATTTTTTGCATTACCTCATCATAATTAATGGTTTTGTCATTAATATTTTTATCTGGATGAAATATTGCCTGATATTTTTTCTTCCACTCTTTTGCTGCATTAGCATCTAAATAGTGCTTCTTTTTTATGCCTAACTCTTCATCAAAAATTCCTTTTTGATTATTCAATATCAAAAAAGCCTGTCTATGTTTGCCTGATCTAAAATAAGCATCATTTTCCTGTTGAGGAGATATTTCTTGAAAAAGTTTGATCACTTTCAACAGATCACTTTTTGATCTGATCGATAGCAAATCCTGAAGACCTGTTGAATCAACCACTTCATTCTTTAAAGTATTGTACTCTTCCTCTATCTCACTTTCTGATAGAGAAAGCCATGAATATTCCCTCATACACAGCCTCCGAATAGTAAATGACTCAATATAGCACTAAAACCTTATAGCGCACTTATCCCTTCTCAAGCAACCGGCGCAAATCAATGATTGCGGCATTGGCACGGGAAATATAATTAGCCATGACCAGCGAATGGTTGGCCAGTACGCCAAACCCACCACCATTAAGAATGAAGGGACTCCAAACCGTTTCCTGGGTGGCTTCCAGCTCCCGAATGATTTGCTTCAGGCTGATGGTGGCGTTCTTTTTCTCCAGCACATCAGCGAAGTCCACTTCTACCGCCTTCATCAGATGAATCAGTGCCCAGGAAGAACCTCGGGCCTCATAGAAAACATCGTCGATTTTGGTCCAGGGTGTTTTCACTTCTACCAGGGCGCTGGCTTCTGTGGACTGGGAAGCTTCGGCATCCCCCGCCAGATCGGTATTAATGCGCGGTTTGCCGACACTGGCACTTAACCTTTGCGAAAGACTGCCCAAACGGGTTTCAACATCGGTCAGCCAGCGGGTCAGGTTATCGGCACGGGCATAGAACTGGGCACGGTCCTGCCTGTCAGGCAGTCGGTTCATATAATTGCCCAGTTTATCAATACCACGCTGATATTCTTTTTCACTGGAAGGCAGAATCCAGCTCTTGGAATCAAAGTTAAACTGAGGCTCGGCAATGGCCAGATCACGATCTTCCTGGGACTGAGACTGTGAACGACTCATATCTTTACGAAGGGAGCGCGCCATATCACGCACCTGAACCAGTACACCCAGCTCCCAGCTTGGCATATTGTCCATAAGCACACCGGGAGGGCCGATATCATTGCGAAGATAACCACCGGGCTTGTTCAGCAGTGTATCGGCAATGCGATAAAGCGTAGCCGTCGTCGTGTAACCCACCACAACTTCCTGGCCATTCGCCTGTGCCATCTGATCAGTATTGGCTTTTACTGAAAAACTGTCCGGCTCATTGCTCCAGTACATCCCCAAAGCAGCCAGACCAATCACTACGACACCCGCCGCGACGGCAATCGTTTTACCCCCGGGCATACTGCCCCCCAAGGTGCCCGTGAGACCTTCAGCGACTGAAGACACACGCTCTTTTATCTTTTCCAGAGCCATAGATTCCTCATTGCCCCCTATCTGAGTGTTGCTCATTATCCTCTATTCGGGGCGGGTATTAAAGACACGGCACCTGTGTCAGATGAATTATGACTCGGAAAAGACCCGGAGCAGACTTTTCTTAAATTTAAAGGCGAAGTTTTTCCATAGCTGCATCCGCCAGGAATGCTGATCGACTTTTTACGTCGTGACTTTTTACATAAGAGTCAATTTTGTTGACCAGTACACCGGGAAGCGTGACATTGATTTTTTCTGTTTTCCCAAGGTAAGGAGATAAATCTACTTCGATCAGGCCCCAACCCCATCCTTCATAATCCGGATTGACCATCAAGTCTTTCACTGGAGATGGAAGAGGAACCTCCTCACCGTTACCAACCATCTCCTCTAACATAATATGAGCGACCTCAACGGCCCCCTTATAAGCTTCTTCGTAGGTATCCCCTGCCGTGATTGCCCCCGGTATGTCAGGTATTGCAATACCAGTGGCATGCTCATCGTCACCCCACTCAATAGCAATTGGGTATTTCATACGTAGTCCTCGTTGAGTAACCCTATTCTGCATGAAGGTTTTGAGTTGATACCGAGCTCATCGTTTTATATGAGTCCGGCTTGCTTCCTGATTGCTTTCAATGTTCCCTGCTTCAAATCCTTTTTGGGATGCGGTATGGGTACTGATCTGTTGAAATCTGGATGTTTGAAAATGTGGTGGCTTCCTCTCACCCTGTCGAGCTTCCAGCCGGCCGCCTCCATTTCCTTTATCAACTCTGAACTTTTCACCTCCAACGCCCTTGTTTGTCGAACATCGTTTTAATATAACTCTAGAGTTACCTTTTTCAAGTATTTTTATATCTCGAGAGCTATTTTTTTATGGTTACCTCTCATCACGTTGTACTTTGGTCAACGTCACTTCCTGTCTCTACTTTGATGCCATGAACGGAGATAACGGTAGTAACCTACTTGCCCCTAAAAGGAGCGGGCAGGTCGCCAGAAAAAGCTTTATTAAAATCAGAGGGTTGGCGAGAACGCCCTGATATGCTTATAATTCACACCCACTAGGGCTCTGTGACCTACAGTCTTGTGCGTTATGCGTCATCAGGAAAGATTACAGGGTCGATAGTGTCAAAATGGGGCCTTTAGCTCAGTTGGTTAGAGCATCCGACTCATAATCGGCAGGTCCTGGGTTCGAGTCCCGGAAGGCCCACCAGATACAGCAAGGGTTAGCGTGTTAATAACTGCTAACCCTTTTTCTTTGAATCCGTATTTGCTCCCCTCTTTGCTCCCCTTTATTGTCGGGCTGTAGCGGCATTACACGGGAATGAAACAGACCTTTTTTTACCTGTCTTCTCTCCTGTCGGTGTCCAGAAATACTTAAAAACAAGCAATCCAAATATGCAGTTACCCCAGACTGGCGTGGGTCCTTTCTGGCCTAATTGCTGCGGGTGTGAATGGTCGCGGTATTTTCAGTGTGGCTGGAGGGTGAAAATGGATTTCCTCTATTGAGGGATTTAATAGAGGAAATTCCCGTAATAACAAGGCCTACAGGATAGTGATGAGTAAAAATAGAGGAAATGATAGTGTCAATTTCCCCTCCCTGTCGTCAGCTTCGCCAGCTCTCAGGCCAGTAGAAGCAAGGGCTTTATAGAGCTGCTGCTGACGACCATAGAACACAGGAATTTAGCCAATTCCCGCGCGTCCGTTCCCCCGTGGATGTGCCGATCTGGTCAGGGTCCCATCGCAACTATTCGAATCTGCACAGTTTGGGGCTGGTGGCTGTCTGGTTGTTCTATCAGTTCTGTTTTTATCTTCATGGCCAATGGGTTATCAGACACAAGTGACACTCCCCGCCTTGTCAGGCGAGGCTTCTGATTTCACAGGCTACAGCCAGCCTGTAACGACTGGACTTACATGGAAGCCTCCATCAGCAGTAACCGGGTGCCCCTCGGTTATTTGTTGGTCTTTTGTTTGGTTTTCCGCTGCCTTAACGGGTCACTCAGGTATGGGCTCGTCTGGTTCTTCAAGGGCGGTTGGGCAGTTTTCTCTGCCTTAACTTTTCGTCCAGTGCTTGGTTTTCGTCACCGGGTGCCCTTGCAGGGGCAGACCGAGGGTGAATATAGCCAGCTATGTACAAAAACGCAACCGGAACGCTCTGCGTTCCCGTCTTATATCCCCGCCCGATTGGGCGAGGGTTTACGACGATTTTGCTAAACAACAACCACCTTCAGTGAATTCTCATATTTAGTGAAATTCTGCGCGCCAGCTTACCCGCAACGGGGAGACTCTCCAGAAGGACCCACGGCACTTACCGAACGATGGGACCCTGAACAGTCGGTATGCTCCACGGGGTGACGGACTCGCGGGAACTGGGAGATTTTCGGGACTGTATGCTTTCCACCACCAGCGACCCTAGCCCCTCTGGTAGCAAGGCTGGATACCGGAAAAGGTGGAAAACCAGAGAGGACAGAAAAGCTTACCGGGTCTGCCTGCGCTGTTGTGGTTTGTGTATCCTGGTCATTGGCTGGAAGGGTTGCCACTGTCGGCTATTCCTATTCCGGTATTGTCCAGTAATCAGTAAACCCAGTTCACAGTTAAACAGCCTGGTTATCTTCACGTGAGTTGCTGGCACATTCAGGTATTCAGCCACCCAATTTATTATCATCCGCTGGTTAGCAATGAACCTGTTTTCAGCATTGATTAGCATGGTCGTTCTCCTGAAAAAAACAGAAATCATGTAGGGTAGGGGTCAGTAAAAAGGGGTAAAAAGTCTTTTTACTGGTTTTTACTGATACCTACCCCTACTATTTTTCGTTTTTTCTTCTTCTGTCAGGCAAGCCGGGTTTATATGAAAAGTGACTGAAGGACGGCCCCGGCCTTTTGATTCTTCCCGCACAATATAGCCATGTAGTTCTAACCACTTTACAGCCTGTTCTCGGTTCCGCTTCTCTTGCAGCCCTACCCACCTTCTACGCTCAAGGTCTGCCATTTTGAAGGGTTGTGGCAACTGCCCTATACGGTCCGCCAGTATCCGGGCCCCGGCTAATGGATCGTCGGCCAGGGCATAAACCCGTCTGGCGTGAGTCTCCAATACATCGCACCAGCGGATAGCCATTTCAACCGATGCCTTGCTGATCCGGCCTGTTGCCCCGTTGCTGATAACATGAAACACAAGGGCCAGTGCTGGCATTAAAGACGGATACTTTCCGAGGTGGCTTTCCATCTGCAGGCTGACACCTTCGCCACTGATCCGGGTCATCAGATCAGAGTACCAGCGGTTAAACAGTGCCTGCGCCTGATCATCGAATCGGATAGCGGGCCTGTCCTCTTCCTCTGGTTGGTATGGGATGTTGTCCAGCCTTCGAAATACCTGATATGCCTGTTCCTTCAATGCCTTGTCCGGGCTCCTGTCGGTCAGCCTGAATGATCGTTTATCTGGATACACCAGCAGCTGAAAACGTTCTACAAGTCCATCGTCCCCGCTCCCGTCTCTCTGGGTCATCAACAGTGGCAGTAATCGCCCCGGTTGAATCCCTCCAAGCAATGACACTGTGTTAGAGGGTATGTATACATCGTCACGGGTTACACGGTCATAGCTGTATGTTCCATCGCCGTTGAACGCTTCCAGCCAGAAAGCCCGGTCCTGTTGTCGGTCGTCCCGGTTGAGCCCTGCTATCCATCCGGCCAGCTCATCACGAAACAGTAGCAACCCCCATGGATTTTCAGACAGCAATATACCCAGTTTCTCTACAGTGGCGTCATTGACGATGTAACGGCGGCTGGCGGGCTTCTCCGGGTCGCTGCTTTCATCCATCAACAAGGCTTCAGCGGCCTGTAGATCCTTTTTCTTTACCAGTGCCTGCGCCTGTCGCTCTGCTTCCCTGGTTGCCATCTGGTTTATTTTCTCTTGCGCCTGGTAACGCTTCAGGTCTTCCTTGTGCTCTGCTCTGGCTTCAGCCTCCAGCCGGGTTAATGGCTTGGTAGTGTCTTTGATAACAGGTATCTTTTTCTGGCTTGGCCTGCCAATACAGCAACCCCACAGATTAGGAATGATTGCCCAGTCGTCATACTGCTTTGGTTTCACACTAACCTTTCGACCGATCAAACTCCCCAGGGCAGTTACAGCAGAAACAGCGGCATATTCAAAGGGGGCATTGTCCATTCGCTCTACTGTGTCCACCAGCCAGCCGGAAAGCTCCGGGGGGAGCATATCCGGTGTAATCTCCTGAACGGGTAGCAGGTCGTTCTTGATAGGCTTCAGTTCCGGCCAATCAATAGCGGGCCTGCTCCCACTGTCTAAACCACTCTGCCTGATTTCTTTCTGTATGGCTTCAGGCTGGACGACTTTAATGTTTGGGTGTGTCTGGTCACACAGTGCCATGCTTTAGCCCTCCGGTGGCAAGATAAAAGTCTGAAAAGTCTGTGCCCTGATCGCTGGTCTGTTTCAGTGTTGGCAGTAACACAGCGGCCCCGGTGGATTCAGCCGCTTTAAGTGCCTGAGATAGCCCGGGGTTGTCGGGCTGGTGGGTGTCGTTGTCGGCGGCAATGATTAACCGGCTGTCCGGGTTCTGGTCTCTGGCGATCCGTGCGACGGCTTCAAGGTTGTGTTTGCCCGCAGCGGCATAGACCCTCACAGCTTGGCTATCCATCAGGTACAGGCTTGCCCCGGTTGCCCAGCCTTCACAGACGTACACAGTCCATGCCTCAGCTCCGAAACGATGGTAAACCCCTTCGCACAGGCCATATTTGAGCCTGAACTTTTTGCCTTCCGGGGTGATCCGTTCCAAATTAACCAGCTTGTGCCCTTCAGCATACAGAGCCACCAGCAGCAAGCGGCCTTGCTGGTACAGTCCCAAGGGTGGGAGTTTCTTTTTGACAAGGTAAGGGTGGTTCGGGTCAGCCGGTTTTGCCCCTGCCAGAATAAACGGCACCCTATCAGCTACCTGGTTCTGCCTTCTCCGCTTCTCTTCTGCTTCCAGAGCCTGCCATTCTTCCTGCAGCGCTTTTCTCTGTGCCATTCTGACCGCTATACGGGTCTGTTCTGCCAGCGCTTCGGCTTCATTGCGGTATGGCTTCCGCTCGATCCCCAGATAACGGGCTACCTGGTCTACTGCTTCAGGAAACCGGCATTCCTGCATTTTCATAATCAGGCTGAAACCGTCACCAGAACCACAATGACGACAGAAGTAATGCCCAATGTCAGCGTTCCTGAATTCGTAACGGTCACGGCCGCCACAATGGGGACAGGGTATATTTCGCTTGCGAGGGTTTACCTCGTTATCTGTCAGGCCACATACAGCCTGTAGAATGCTGTCCCACTGTCCACCAGCAGCCAGCTTTACCCGATCCGTGAATAGCTGTGCTGTCATCGTCTTTCACTCCTGCCCGCTTTTGATGGGTCTCTGACCAGCTCTTTAAGGTGTTCAAGCCACCTATTGCCGCTCTGGAGCCTAACCGAGTTTCTGATCGAGTATTTTTTGTGGGCACCACGGTTTAGAGGTTTACGAGTCATCACTGCTTTCCTCCATCCTTTCCTCCATCCTTTCTTCCAGCTCTCCCGCCAGATGGTGAACGGATCGGCACAGCTCTTTCAGAGCGGTGGCAATATGGGTTGTCTCAAGTTCAGTCAACCGTGGAGAAATGCCGCATTCAGCACTAACAGTCTCTTCAGCCAACAGACAGGACAGGCCATAAGCCGGAATACTGAGGCGGCTGATTTCATTGGTCAGCTGTTTTACTGTTTTATGACCCATGCGCTTACCCTCCCTGCTGATTCATTTCTTTGATCATTTCCCACAAGTGATCCCTTGCGGCTTTGTCCTTTTCGATTACCTCCAGCCACTGATCGCGGTCTGACTCAGAAATATGGTCTTGTCGGGAAAAGAATTCAGCTTGGCCCTTTTCAAAGGACAGGGCTAACAATGCCTGCTCGAGTGCTTCAATGCGAGTCATGCTGACACCCTCCAGCCACAGACGACGGCATCCAGCTTTCTGGCTTCTTTACGGGCTTGCTGGTGGGAGTTGAACGACAGGGTAATGTAACCACGTACACGACGGTCACATAGACGGTGGGAGCTGCCTTTCAGTAAGGCAAGACGACAGGTTATAGCCATTGGGTGGCCTCCTTTAGTTTTGGAGCCTGCCACCCAGGGTGATAAGTCTGAATTGGTGGCAGAGCTGATAGGGTTATCACCACCGGCACTAAAGGAAACCGGCCTACCCGAAGGTAGCCCCATCAGCCCTACCATAAAACGGTAAGTACGCTGAAGTAAGCAACAAAAAAGCCGCTCTGCTGGCGACTGTTGCGCCTTTAGTATTACCGGGGTGATAGTCCGGGTTACAGATTTTGCTGTAACACTGTGAACGATAGCGCACTCATTCCCGTCAGGCAATGAGTTATTAACACACAAGGTGATTCCGCTATAGCAGCCTTGCTTTTGGACTACGGGTAAACTGCTCACATCTGAGAAGTTAGGCAAATACGCCTTCTGAACTATGGGTAAACTCATCAAATCTGAGGAGTTAAGCGAATCTACCTGCTGTTGCTCTTTGTGTTGCTCATAACGGGTTAAACCTTGCTGTACGTGGGTTGGCCTTTGTCCTTCTTTATGCCCTTCATAGCATTTTGCTACTGCCTGACCGACTTTATTTTTTTTCATAGCCTGGTATCCATTCTTGAAGCTGACAGGGCAGGACGTTTATTTATCAGCGGGTTTAGGGGTGTCCTACCCTGCGTCTATTTTCTGGCTGGTGGGTCTACTCAAATTGAGTAAGCCAGTTAACGGGCCTGCGTTTCTTCTGGCGGGAATTGCTCCACCAGCATCTGAACCAGATTGACCGTTAGATAATCAGCCCCACGCTTCAGCCGGTAATGGTTCAGCAGGTTAATGGCCTGACCTGCTGCCTTACGGTTGGGTAACCAGTAGCGGTAAAAGTTGGCCTGTCCGCCATCTTTGCGCGTGAACGGGTCCAGAGTCCGGGCAATCAGAATGTTCTGCTTTCCCAGCCTTGAAACGTCGGTATTAAGGCAGCTACTCCAGAACAATCCGGGTTGCTGTTTAAACCGATAACCCTGTAGAGGGCTGGCGACTTCAATCTGTCGTAAGCCTGCCGGCCCTGCCTCAAGAAAGGCATACAGACAGTTTTCTATTTTGGTTGGCTGTTTCATAATGAGCTGTCCTTAACTGTATTACGGGCTTACTGGTGGGGACTGGTGGCCCGTAGTCCTTTCTTTATGCGGCTTCTGTCTGGCGCTTTTCCTCCCAAGCTTCCAGCTCTGACATTTTCCAGCGGACACAGCGCGGCCCCATCTGGACAGGCTTGGGAAAGCTTACTTCTGAATCCTGCATCCAGCGGTAAAGGGTGGTGTTACCGATCCCGTAACGGGTCAGCACTTGTTGGCGGGTGAGGTAGGTTTGAGGTTGTTGGGTCATGGTCTGGTTTCCGTGTTGTTCTTTGTTATTCCACGGAAAATAATTTGCTATTAACGGAAGGTACTAAAAATTGTGTGTAGAGGTAGAAAACCTGTTTTATTCCCTAAAAAACATGTTTCTACCCCTATAAGGTGGTTTTTTTCAATTTTTATTCTTTGGTCTCCCCCCTTTTTTTGCTTCTGCTGGCGCAATATCACTAATCCATTGTCGGATAACTTTATCTGCTGGGGGCTTAAATCCTTTCTTTTTTAATTCATCATTTATCCATTTTGAAACAACACCAATTCGTGGAGGATTTGATTCATTATCAGACCAGCACTCTTTTGCTATGAAACGTGCTTGCTCCCTAGCCTTATTGCTTGCCACATGTCTAGCTTTTCCACCAATACTGCCAGCCTGTTTAGCACTCAAGCTATAAATCGCTCTTTCTACGTCATCGCTCATTTCCTTTTCCGATTTTTCAGCGCAATAACTCACTATATGCTGAGCTGCTACTTGATCCATTCCAAGCACATGTGATGTGAATCCAGCTTTAAGAGGTAGTGGAATGTTTTGATCCAATGAAAATTTTCGTATTAATGCTTGCTTAAAGCTCTTTATATCTTCATTTGTAACTGATTCATCATATGAAAATAAATCGTCAAAAGGTTGAACTGGATCAGCGTTAACTGCTTCTTCTTGGCGGTATCTGAACTCGTTTCTTATCGCCAGTATCACTTCTGGAAAATTCTTTATTACTTCATCAAGATAGTCTTTAAAGTAGCTTTTCTGTATCTGCCGAGCTTGCTCATAAAGCTTACTGTATTCAGAGCCACCCATATCAAAGCGACTTTCAAACTCTTCCAGTCGATCTAATATACTTATATATTTTTCGTCCTTTAGTAGCTCAGACTCCGCTTGAGTTTGTTTTAACTCCAACTCATTTATTTTCTTCTGTTCCTGTGTCGTTAGTTCCCGGCTTAGGTGTTTATAAATATCTACTGTATCCATCACTGCCCCCAGCAATCCCCACGATTAAGTTAGCCAGTCAGGGCGGGTGGGTTATCCGCCTTTTCAGGAGCTACCCTAGACTGGCTATTCAGTTACAGGCTCCGGCCTGCGTTGTTCTTATCGGTAGACTTCTTTCCGGTGGCCTACCTTCACCACTTCAATGATTAACTGCCCGTTATCTACCTGGTACACAATCCGATAATCACCAGACCTTACCCGGTAAGTGTGTTCTGTGCCTGACAGCTTGCGGCATCCTTCCGGGTGTGGATCATTCACCAGCGATTCAGCCAAGGCCACCAGCTTTATTACTGTTGCCTTGGGTAGCTTCCTGAGTTCCTTCTGTGCTGATTTCTTCCAGCTCAACAGGTACCGGTTCATAGCTTGCCGTCAGCCTTCAGGGATTTGATAAGATCGTCATGGGATACGGTTTCTTCGTCCCGGCGTTCTGCCACTGTCGCAAGGTCTTCAAGGTCTTCTATCAGTTCCTGATACTGATCCACTGGCAAAACAACAGATACCCGGTTGCCCTGGTCATCGGTTATGTATTGTGGCTTTGGTTGTGCTGGCATGGTGTTATCTCCGGTAACTGATTAAATGAGATATTTTGGAGTATCCACTTTTACGTATTTCCTAATTTTTAACACTGCTGGTGGACTGCCGGTACTGGTCAAGATCCACCAGCTTGGTATCTTTGCCCTTGAGTATCTTGTCTAAAAATGCGTCGTATTTCTTCAGGGCTTCCCGCTTCTCTGGCAACCTGTCCGAGTGGTCGTAGTGCTTACTTTCAATGCTGCCATCTTCCCGGCTCTGGATCAGGAATCGCTGCTCTTGTGGTACACGGCACTCGATAAGCAGGTTGGTTGCCGTCCGTCGAATATCCTTAGAGGTGAATCGTTCAGGTAATGGCTCTCCTGCTGCCTTGGCTTCAGCTTCCAGACAGTCACAGTATTCATTCACTCGCCTTGTAAGACCGGTAACCGTCATCGGAGCTTTCCCTGTAATTGAAAAAGGCCATTCATGGGAGCCTGTTATCAGTTTCAGCTCTTCAAGTATTTTCAGTGCCTTGCTTGTCAGTGGCATTACTCGCTTTCTTGGCTTGCCGCTTTTCCCTTTCCGCTCAATGAAGGTAAATACTCTTCTTTCAAAATCAATATCTGACCATCGGCATTGGGCTAATTGCTCTGGCCTGTTACCTGCTGTCGCCAGCATGAAGCGCAACAGCAAACCATACACAGGGCTTCTGTTTGGCAGCGATGGGGTAAAGTCATACCAGAGCCGATTAATCTCCTGGTGGTTCAGGTAACGCTCTCTGACTCTTTCAAAGTCTGCCTGACGGGGTACGGCTGACACGGGGTTGTGCTCTATCAGAAAGCGCTTGCCGTGTTCTACTTGCTCACGGGGATTATTATCAGCCTTCATACCGTATTCATACGCCGCATGGAGATAACTTCTCAGCCGGTTACTGGTGGTTGTTATGCCCTTCTCTATCATGCGCCTGATAATGGTTACTATGTCCTCAACAGTAATGTCCTTGGCTTTGGTTTTCGCCAGATTGGGGAATGGCTCCAGAACGTATAGAGTAAATGCCCCCTTAACCACTCTGGCTGATTTCTTGCCCTGCCTGTAGAGGGATGAAACGTAGGTTTCGCACAGTTCTGAAAGTGTGCCCTGGGTCTTGGCTAATTCTTCCTGTCGCTTAAGTTCTCGCTGCTTCTGCTGGTACTCCAATGCTTGGGCTTCAAGGTGCGCTTTCAGATCACCGTTACACTCTCTGCGAAGCTTTGATAACTGTTGCGCTCTCTCTCTACACTCCGCTAAGGTATAGCCGTACCCGTTACGAGTAATTTTGTACTGACCGATCTTGAGAAATGTTTCTTTGCCTTTTTCACGGTAGCGGTAATAGGCCTCAATACTTTCAGGACTGCGCCGCCAGAACAGCAAGGTACCGTCTCCACGGCTCCCGATACTCTCCCCGGTCTTGGCTTTTTCCTTTAGATTCCTTAACTGAAGGTCTGTTAATCGCTTGCCCATAAATTACCCACCTGAATTACTTGTTATTGCCCGGTCACCTACCTGTTAATTTGCTCCCCGTTTGCTCCCTGTAAGACAAATTGAATTTGCTCCCCGTTTGCTCCCCTCTTTGCTCCCCCTTTCTGTCGGGCTTGAGTGGAAAACTATAGTACAGTCTGGAATCATGCGGAAATAATAAACCCAGTAAACAAGGGGTTACAAGCGATATAAGGAATTATGTGGAATGGTACGAAAGTACAAATTGAAAGACTCATAATCGGCAGGTCGGCAGTTCGAGTCTGCCAAGGCCCACCAAACAAAAACCCTGAAAGCCTTATAAAACAAGGCTTTCAGGTTTTTTTATGCCTGTTTTTTATGGGTGTCACAAGGGCATCACAGCTCTAAAAATAGGCTTTTGTGTCACAAAAGTGTCACCACGCAGCCTACCCACCCGCACACCCACCAAAACCGCACAAAAAAAAACACCAAAATCCCGCAGGCGGGGCGAGGAGGAGTGCGTTTTTCACCTCGTTCCCAAGCCCTGCGTGGGAATGCATACCGGTAGTGCGTCATGCTTCCACGCTGGAGCGTGGGAACGAGCCATACGAGCTATAATTCAACTCCGTTCAGTGGGTACCAGTCTTCAGTCATAATCTGATCGTAAGACCAAGGGCACCGGTCTGGAAAACTGCTGTCGTCAAGCTGTTGATTTTTATTAACGTAAAGATTCATAGCTTTAATAGCTTCTTTTTTAGCGTCGGGATATGCTTCTATCAAGGAACCTTCAACTCTTGGTTTTAAACCATAATTCTTTCGGAGTAACTATTCAGCACCCAGCAAAGGATGATCATGGTAATTCTTCATGGCTATAAGCAGGGCTTCGAAAACGTTCTGACCCTGCTTTCTCGCCGATGAAACATAACTCCGTATCCGGCAATACCATTTCGCTCCTTTCTTGCTTCTGATACAACCTGATATTTTTTGCTTCACCTTGCCATTTCTGATGTCTCGTTCACTGCCATTATTGTCGAAGGGGATGTTGAGGTCGGTCATGAATCTCAAGGTTTCGTCCTTGAACTCCACCAACCGCTTAAACAGGTTGAAGGCTTTGGTATTTTTGACTTTGTCACGACCCAGCCGTTGCCGTACTCGTTCCATATACTCAGCCTCTTCAGCCAGCGCTCTTCTCGCTGTCCGCTCGAACAGTGAGGCAATGCGCTGGTAAATCACTTCTGGCATAGCCTTCATGCCAATCTTTCTGAAACCGTTGCTGAGATGGCAGGCCAGTCTCAGTAACCGTTGCAAGCGTGCGGCAAGATGGTTGCAGTCCCTGTCAACAACACCCTGTAACTCTCTTAGGTGATGGGCATTGCAGAGGGCATGAAGTGCAGCATAACGGAAGTAAGCCTTGTAGTGGTCATGAACTAATATTCCAGCAAAGGCCAGTAAGATGCCCATGGACTCTATGGCGGAGTGACCTCGACTGGGATCAAGGTGGTACATCGTCCATTTTTCAGTACGAAGGACATGCATCCACCATAGCGCCCCGGCTACTCTCATGCCTGTTTCGTCAGCACCGGCAATGGGTTCTACCTTGAGGGCATCGGCAATAGCCTGTTCGGTGCTGGCTAACTGGTTATAAGCCTTTTCCTGGAAGGTGCAGATAGAACCCGGGCTAACCTCTAATCCGAAAATATCCATGAAGAACTGGGAAGCACGCTTGTAAGGCACCAGCTGATACTGGCAAAGATACACGGCCAGTGCCTGAGTAACGGGCCCATACTGCACATGAGAGTCTACGCCTTCAGGGAAGCTGGCCTGCGTTACATGACCGCAGCTACACTTTTTGACCTCTGCTACATGAGCAGTCACTTCAAAGTGACCAAAACGACCAGGTTCAAACACTTGTCGTTCAACCCGCTTAACCGTTTTTTCCGAACGCAGCGAGCAACCGCATTTTTCGCAGTCAATGACAGGGTGGTAGTGGGTATGCTCTGCTTTAGCAGCTTGTCGAAGCGTAGAACCCTTGTGACCTTTCTGGCCGCCAGGCTTACGACCTGACTTCTTTCGTAAGCTTTTTGGGTTGGGTTTTTCGTCTTTTGGGTCGCTCTCCGTCGCCTCTAAAGAGTCCTTTGCTTTGGCGTTGGGTTTTGCATATCCATCCGAGGATGGAGGCTTGCTGCTGTTGCGGCTGTTGGTATTGAGTCTAGCTGAGAGTTCTTTGTTCTCCGTCTCCAGCTTTGCCCCTTGCTGGCTCAGCACGGTCACCTGCTCTTGCAGCTCATTCACAACGGCAAGGAGGGCGACAATCATCTGAAATTCGGGAGTAAGCTGACTCATAGCGGCATACGACCAGGAAACTGTACTTCAGAGTGGCACAAAATCACGAAAATACCAGTCGATTACAGGGGGGCTGAATAGTTACCTTTCGGATCAGCCTATTAATCCCACTCCTTGACGTGTTAATAGTCACCATCCAACCTTTTAAAACTCTCTCAGTGGTTATCGTGTCCCTTAACACCGTAGTTTGATAATCCATTTTAAGCAGATGGTGTATGAGATTAACTAGAAAATTCTCAAGATTGTCTATCTTGGATTCTATACCCAACTCCAAATCCTCCAACAGATTTTCAAGGTCTAACTGGTCAAAGCGATGATTTCTCAGCAAAGCTACCTGATTGGATAACCACTGGTGATAATCAGTTTCGTATAAATTACTCATAGATGTTCACTCCATTAAACGGATACCATTCTTCAGCCATCAACCGCTCCCTCCCAGTCGCGCCCCAGGCGCTTGGTGGGATACCCCCCATCCCTGGGGATAAGTCTTCACTTTTGTGTGAGGTTTGAGGATAGCAGTTGAAGAGGGGGGTGCAAGTTGTTGGGGTGGCCATCTCCCCCACAGGCGGCTGAGTGTAATGCTTATGGCTCAGCGTCATCACAAACCCGGCCTGAAACCCCAATCCCACAGGTTTATGGATAATGACGGCTGGTATACGGTGGGTGAACTACTCGCCCCTAAAGGAGCGAGCTTCCAATACTAAGCAACTACCGGAGTAGTTACCGTTCTTTTCTTTTTTGACGTTTCACTGCGAGCTGCGGAAGAGGGCTTGCCCTTTCCCGACTTACATTTCGCTCCACGTCCTTTAGTTAGCACAGGAATTCCTTTGCCAACCAACTCCGTTCCAGAGTCCATAAAAAACCTAATTGCTCGTTTCTTGATTACGATGCTGGCGTTTCTGTCAGCGTTGTCA
The DNA here is from genome assembly GCF_023822025.1 of Endozoicomonas sp. 4G. Lineage (NCBI taxonomy): Bacteria > Pseudomonadati > Pseudomonadota > Gammaproteobacteria > Oceanospirillales > Endozoicomonadaceae > Endozoicomonas > Endozoicomonas sp. 4G. Next base: position 4,913,770 of record NZ_CP082909.1, read on the forward strand.
AAGTGTCCACATTGACCGCAAAGAAACAGTTCTTGTGTCTTGCGGTTGTCGGGGTGAGTGTGACCGCAATCAGCACACTCTTGACTCGTAAAGGGTGCAGGCACTTTGAATACAGCTTTGCCTGCTTTTGCTGCTTTATATCGGGTATAGGTTTCCAAGAAGTGCCATCCTACGTTGAGAATGGCCTTGTTCAGTCCGGCTTTTTGTTTCGCCTTGTTGGAGATGAACTTTCCGTTTTGATCTTTTTTTGCTTTTGGCCTGCGAGTCATTTTTGAGGTTTTCAGATCTTCGAAAACAATGACCCTGGCCTTGCTGTCAACCATTTTACGGCTGGTTTTGTGACAGAAATCTTGCCGAATGTTGGCTACTTTCTTGTGCTGCCTGCTAATCCTGTTCTTTGTTTTCTGACGACGGTTAGAGCCTTTGGTTTGGCGAGACAAACGACGCTGAAACCTCTTTAGGTATCGCTGGCGCTTATCCATGTTCTTTGTCTGGTTTTCTGTAAAGTCGTAAGGCTTAACGCCAGTATGAACAGGTATAACAACACCTCGATCGACGCCGATAACATGCTCTTCCAGCCACTCTTTGGAAGCACCTTTAAGGTATTCCAAATGCTCTTTTTCTGTTGCTGGTTCTTCTGATCCATCGTCATAACAGAAAGAAACGGAGTACTGACCAGCCTCTTTTCTAATGTAAATGGATTTTGGTTCGTTGAATGGGCGATGAGTTTTAAACGACAAATAACCAATATTGTTGGTCTTTGTACCAATGAAAAGACGGGTTACACCATCTTCACAGATATCGAACCGGAACACTTCATTGGTGAGATAAATGCTGCCCTTGTCGGATTTTGGCTTTTTCTTTGGCTTGCCGCACTGGCCATTGATGTGTTTTTGGTAGGTCTTATACCAGTTGGTAGCCGAGTTTCTGATTATCTGACTGGGACAATCGGATAACCAGGGTGATAACTCTTCGCTTTTGAATTGGGCTGCCTTTGTGTCAATAGGGGCATACGCACCTATGGGGCAGTATTTTTTTGCGTAAGTGCTGTAATAGCGATGTTCATCACATTTCGCATTCCAGATAAACCGAGCGCAACCCATCCACTGAGACAGAACCAACTTTTGCTGATCTGTTGGATTGGCTTTGAGTCGGATACCTTGCAGCATTACATAACCTGTTGAATTGAATGGCTTCATGCTAGTCTGGCTAGAAATATCTGTCAAATATGAGGTTTTTATGTACGAATGGAGATCGGTAGATCATGTGTATTTAGGAATAACGTACATCTAGTATTTGTTACTAAATACCGTAGAAACGAGTTCAGCAGGGAAATGGTAGGCAAGCCAAAGGGAAAGTCGTCTTATACATTAAGGCGTGAATACTGGGAGCGCATAAAGCCGATGTTATGGGGGAAACACTTCTGGAGAAAGCCAGAGAACACCGCCTTCAGAAAAGTCTGTTAAAACTTCTAAGCGACTGTCACAGCAAGGCTAACGCCTTGCGCTGGCTAGACCCGCCCCTGAAGGAACGGGTTTGCGCCAGCATTTCGATCAATGGTGGAACCCCTGTGGCCACGTTGACAAGTATCCTGATGTTTTGAAGGAAGCTGCGTTGCTGGAGGATCCAGAACCTTCCCGGGGCGGATAAAACAAAGGTTGTCTAATGCCTGGCCTGCCAAGGCCGATGGATATTCTTCATAATCAAATCACAGGCAGTACAGGCAAGGACTAACCCGTACCGAGGCAAGGATGCCAAACGAAATGGCGTGACGCCCCTGGAGGGCGATGGTGACTTCCGCAGCCCTGAGTGTATCGCCCTGCTGAAAAAGGCTGACATTGTCGTCACCAATCCACCGTTTTCCCTGTTCAGTGAGTATGTAGGTCAGCTGGCCAGCTTTAATAAGAAATTCATTATCATCGGTAACCAAAACGCCATTACCTACAAGGGTGTTTTCTCTCTTATCAAAGAAAACAAAATGTGGCTGGGCTTTGGCTTCAAAAGGAACATGGCTCATTTCATTGCACCCTACTACGACGATGTCGCTTCTGATACTGACCATCGTGAAGGCCTGATCTGGGTTTCAGGTGTTGTCTGGTTCACAAACCTTGATCATAACAAACGACACGAGGAAATGATTTTGGTGCAGCGATACCGGGGTAATAAGGCTGCCTACCCACACTACGACAATTACGATGCCATTGAAGTGTCATGGGTGTACCTATTACGTTCCTGAGTAAGTTCAACCCGGAACAATTTGAAATCATTGGCACTTCAGACCGAGGTGGGGACGGTTTCATTAACCATCTTTACTTACCCCACGATCGACGAGATGCCGCTGTCGTCAATGGTAAGGGTGTTTATAAACGGCTGTTTATCCGCCACCGCAAACCCCTGGCCAAGGTGGCATAAATGAAAGTCATCCAACATAACATCACCCTCCGGGACCTGGCCAAAGATTCTTCACCTCGTTTGCTGAGCGTGGGTAAGAGCTATACGAGCTACAATTCAACCCCGTTCAGTGGGTACCAGTCTTCAGTCATTAGCTGGTCGTAAGACCAAGGGCACTGGTCTGGAAAGCTACTGTTGTTCAGCTTTGGGCATTTAGGTGGTATGTGTAAATTCATTTCTCTAATAGCTTTCTTTTTACCTTTAGGATAAGCCTCTTTTAAAACGTCTTCGATACGTCTGTTTAAACTGTGATTCTTATCCAATAATTCATTAATCCCATCCCTTGCATTCCATACGCTAACCATCCAGCCTTTAATGACTCTTTCAGTGGCTACGGTGTCCCTTAACACTGTTGTTTGGTAATCCATTTTAAGCAAGTGGAGTATGAGATTAACTAAAAATTTCTCTAACTCACGAATGTCTTGCTTAATGCTCAACTCCAAATCCTCCAACAAGTTTTCTAAATCTAGCTGGTCAAAGTGATGATTTCTCAGCAAAGCTACCTGATTGGATAACCACTGGTGATAATCAGTTTCGTATAAATTACTCATAGATGTTCACTCCATTAAACGGATACCATTCTTCAGCCATCAACCGCTCCCTCCCAGTCGCGCCCCAGGCGCTTGGTGGGATACCCCCCATCCCTGGGGATAAGTCGGCCAGCAGGTCTGAGTGTTCAACTTTGTTTGAGGTTTGAGGATAGCAGTTGAAGAGGGGGGTGCAAGTTGTTGGCGGGGGTTCAGGGGCTGTGGGAACTGCGCAGAAAGTCCAACCACTGAGCCACGTTTGCCCGGCTCAACTGATGACAAAAGGCATACATCCGCTATATTTCTCCCATGAAACCCTTTAACTGGAACCCCCCCAGAAGAATCAGCAGCTGATCCGCGAACGGAATAAATCCTTCGGGGAAGTGGTTTTCCACATAGAGAACGGCGACCTGCTGGACGACATTGACCACCCTAACCCGCAAGCCTATCCCCATCAGCGGATGTTTGTGGTGAATGTACAGGGTTACGTCTGGCTGGTGCCTTACGTGGAAAGTGAGCAGGAGTACTTTTTAAAAACACTGATACCCAGCCGCAAATATACCCGTGACTATTTGGGAGATAAACATGACAAAAACCAAACTGGATAACGAAGAGCAGGCGTTGCTCGATGCCTTTGAACGAGGTGAGTATGAATCCGTGCTGACGCCTGAGCGCAAGGCGACGTTGGAAGCGGCGGCCAGGGAGACGCTTAAGAAGGATAAGCGTATTAACATCCGAATTTCCCAACAGGATCTGTTGGCGATTCAGTCACGGGCCCAGCGGGAAGGGATTCCATACCAGACACTGGTGTCCAGTATTCTCCACAAGTACCTGTCCGGTGCTTTGCGGGATGTCTCAACTCAGCCTTGAACAGTCAGTGAACAATGGGGTCGCCATCACCCCACCTTCCCCAACATTACTCGCGGGGTTTCTTCGTCCCGGCGTTCTGCCACTGTCGCAAGGTCTTCAAAGCGAATAACCAAAAAACTGCTTATTTTCCCTCAGTATTCTCGTGAACAACGCCTCATTCAAAGCGTTATCGGAGCCATCGTTGTGGTCGATAAAGGTGGCTCCCAGTAACCCTCCTCTTCTGGGCATAAAATAGATATCCGCCTTATCCACAGGGCTGGCACGTTTGGGGGCTCCCGGCGGCTGGTAGCGAGTGTAAATAATGTAGTCGAGCTTGTTCAGGGGTTGATGAGCCAGCTCAAGCAACAACCCCATGTTGGGGTAAACCCTGTCATCGTGATTCAGTTTTGCAGCCCCCAGCCCGGAACAGTTAAAAACAACATCGGTTTTAATATCATCGAGACTGCCGATTGTCCCACGAACCACAGGGATATTTCGGGTTCTGAGTTCACGGTCAAAGGCTGCCATAATGACCGCAGTATCCATAAAGTAAGTCCGGAATTTTTGCATCGGGTAATTCACGCCTGTGGAAAACTTAACCACGCCCTGCTCAGGTTTGGGTAACAATCCGGCTTCAGCAAAGGGTTCAATACCGGTGTAAGTTTCTAAAGGACCTTCTTCCCCTTCTTTACCCAGACCACTGTAGACATCAATAAGATGCACCCCTTCATTGATGATGGAATGGGTGCCTTTGTCGACTTTCTGATACCCCTTGAGCGTCTCAATGGCGAGCTGTTCAGCCTCTTTTTTCTCGGACTTATTTTCTGTTGCCATAGACACCATGGCCAGATACCCCGTTGAGTTCAATGAAGCAATACCGTCGTCTTTCTCAGCCACCACACGAAGGTTCCGGTAGCCTGCCTGATAAAGCGATAAGGCGACGGCTTTTCCCATACAACCTGCGCCAATGACCGTTACAGAAACCTGGTCGTTTAATTTATGCGCTCTGGCCCTCTCCTCAAATAAGGCCATGGCTTTGTTTACACTACCCCAGAGCAGCGTCCAGCCGCTGCCGCCATGACCGTATAAATGGACTCTTATTTGCTCACCGATACGCTCAGCACTGATTTCTGGCAACCCCTTTCGCATGGGACGAAGACAGATAGTTTTGCGATCAATATCGCCGCCCAACACCACTCGCCCCTGTGCATCAAAATGGGCATCACCCAGCTGAACTGCCTCCAGCTGGTCATAAAAGGGGGCTAAATGGATCATTTGTATAAAACTCCCGCCAACCCATAAGAAGGCTCTGCCTGTTCGTCCAAAAAGAAACGGGAAACAGACTCTGCTACCCGGCTCACCTGCGCCGCCGTCATTCCCGGAAACACAGGCAAAGAAAGACAACGCCGGGACACCTGCTCGGCGACAAAAAGATCCTGTGTTATCGGTAAGCCTCTAAACACTGGCTGCTGATGTAATGGGATCGGATAATACAGGGCGGATGCAATGCCCTGACTGGCCAGATGCGCTTTCAGTTGATCCCGTTGATCGGTTAACACCGTAAACTGGTGATAAACGTGCCCCTGTCCTGCTGGCAACAGAACATCCAATCCCTGCAGACAGGATCGGTACACTTCTGCTATTTTTTTCCGCTCCTGGTTATAACGTTCAATGTACTTGAGCTTGACTCTGAGCAGCGCCGCCTGCATTTCATCCAATCGGCTGTTGAAACCCATGCACTCATGTCGGTATTGAATGCTGCTGCCGTGGTTTCTCAATACCTTTAACTGCTCCGCCATGAACTCCGTCTTTGCAGTAATTAAACCACCATCACCAAAACCACCGAGGTTCTTGCTGGGGAAAAAGCTGAAACAACCAAGATCACCCCAGGTTCCCGTCATTCTGCCGTTGACAGACGCACCAAAGGACTGGGCACAATCCTCAATCAGCAGCAGGGAATGTTCCTCGCAGAGCCACTGAATTTCCTGAATACGGGCGGGCAAACCGAAGAGATGAACCACCAGCACTGCACGAGTGCGGTCAGTCATTGCCTGCTGTATCCGAAGTGGATCCATATTAAACGTCTCCGGCTCTATATCCGCAAACACAGGCGTTGCACCTACCCGGACAATGGCTTCAGCGGTGGCAAAAAAAGTAAAAGGCGTGGTAATGACTTCATCACCGGGGCCCAGACCAGCGGCTGAGAGGGCAAGGATCAGGGCATCGGTGCCATTGCCACAACTGACAGCCTGGTTAGCCTGAAGAAACGCTCCGACTTCCTGTTCAAAAGCAGTGACTTCCTCGCCCATCAAAAAACGACCGGAGTCCAGCACCCGGCTGGCCGCTGCCCTGAGTTCCTGCTGAATAGGCTGGTGCCAGGCCAGTGTATCCACCATCGGGATCATTGCTTTCGAATTCACTGGACATCTCCCTCGATGATACCGGAAATCCGGGTGGCTAACGCCAGGGCACGATGGCCATCCTCACCGCTGACCCTGGGCTCTTTTGAGTAACGAACACAGTTGAGGAAGTCTTCTATCTCCCTGCGCAGGGAGTCGCTGTCTTTATAACTCAGTGCATCACACTCAATGGTGGGAATGCCGGGAAACATCTCACCTTTACCTTTGTAAAAGTGCGACATATTCAGAGACTGAAAATCGATACAAATACACGACTTTTCTTGAAAGATGTGCATTTTTCGCTTGGCTTTCTGACTGATCCGGCTGGCGGTTACATTAGCGACGCAGCCACCACTGAATGTCAGTCGGGCCTGGGCAATATCCACTGAGTCAGACAGTACCGCTGTACCGTTGGCAACGACATCCACTAATGGCTTGTTCACCAGGCTCAGAATAATATCCAGATCATGGATCATAAGATCCATAACCACATTGATATCCATGGAGCGAGGCTTGAATCCAGCCAGCCGGTGAGACTCAATAAAACGGGGCTCCCTCAATAAAGAGCCTACGCCGGAAAGGGCTTCGTTAAAACGCTCCAGACAACCCACCTGCAGAACCAGCTCCTGCTCCCTGGCTATCTGAACCAGCTCATGGGCCTCATCCAGACTGGAAGTGATGGGCTTTTCCACCAGTACATGCACACCCGCCTTAAGAAAATCTCTGGAAACCTGATGATGGAGAAACGTGGGTACAGCGATACTGACCGCATCCACCCGGCCTAACAGTTGTTGGTAATCAGCAAAGAATTCTGTGCCACACTCACTGGCAACAACACGACCACTGTCTTCATTGATATCTGCTACGCCAACCAGCTGACACTCAGGCAACATGGCGTATTTATGGGCGTGAAATTTTCCCAGATATCCGATCCCGACTACTGCGGTTCTGAGCATTGAAAGATTCCATAAGGTTTTGATGTTTCGGCTTTTAAGATAGACGTTATTTCGCGCGCTATCCGAACCATCAAGCAGAAACAAAATGGAATTCAGTCCCCCGGATCTGGAGCTGATCAGTCAATATCCAGAACCGGCAGCGTCCGGGTCAGGGTGATCTCCTGGGTCGATATTTCAGCGCCCAGAGCCATAATTTCAACCCCTGCGGCTGCCGCTTCTTTAATGGCCTGACCGTATGCCGGATCAATCTCATGAGCTGGAGCCACACGTTCAATCCCCGTGTGCTGAACACAAAACAGCAGCACTGCCCTATAACCTGACTTCACCATAGCCACCAACTCCCTGAGATGCCTGGTTCCCCGTGTGGTGACGGCATCGGGAAACAGGCCCAGGCCATCACCAACCGCCAGAGTGACACTTTTCACTTCGACATAGCAATCGGGCAAACCTTCCTGCTGTAGCAAAAAGTCGATACGGCTTTTTTCTTCACCGTAAGGCACTTCGCTGCGAACGTTGTCGTAATCTGCCAGACCGGGAATCTTTTTCAGGTTCAACGCCTCGGCCACCAGCTTGTTGGCCCTGCCGGTATTCAGCCCGGCCAGAGTGCTTTTTTCCTGTGCGCCATAGATAACGGGAATCTCAGCCAACTCCCAGGTGCAGGGGTACTTACGTTTGGGATTGCCAGAATCGAGATACCAGACCTGTTTGCCGGGATAGAGACAGTTTTTCATGGAACCGGTATTCGGACAGTGAAGGGTAATAATGCTGCCATCCTCCAACTCCACGTCCGCCATGAAGCGTTTGTAACGTCGAAGCAAACGGGCTGACTGAAGATCTTTCTCAAATTTCATGGTTTCCTCGAGGAGTATTTTGTGATTACTATGTACTATGTGGATGATTACTTGTCGACAACGGCAGAAGCAATTTTTTATGGCGCATTGCCATAGGTTTTGGTAGTTTCTTCGCTTCTGTGAGGAAGGCAAGAGGCATAGGGTCCAGATTACGCAACGGATACTGGCAACCCGTAGTGTTGACCTCAGCTTTCAAGGAAGCCGGTGATATCCGGCGTTCGGATGGAAAGCCTGGCAGGCAGTATGTCGGGCTACTTAATGAGAAGGTGATGAGGCTGTAATCATGTCAGCACAGAAAAAAGCCGATCAAGGTAATTTGCTTCGCTCTTTCACTCCGTATGTGGAGAAAGAAGGCGAAGAATACATGAATGAGAAGCAGGTCGAACATTTCACCAACATCCTCAAGCACTGGAAGCAGGAATTGATGGAAGAAGTGGATCGCACCGTAAACCATATGCAGGATGAAGCAGCAAACTTCCCTGACCCGGCTGACCGTGCCAGCCAGGAAGAAGAGTTCAGCCTGGAGCTACGTACCCGCGACCGCGAGCGCAAACTGATTAGAAAAATCGATAAAACTCTGGCTCGTATTGAGGAAGAAGATTACGGTTTCTGCGATTCTTGCGGTGTCGAGATTGGCGTCCGCCGTCTGGAAGCTCGTCCTACAGCCACTCTTTGTATTGACTGCAAAACCCTGGCTGAAATCAAAGAAAAGCAGCTGGGTCAATAATATACCCTGTCACTGCTGCCTTCTTACAAAGCCGCGAATTACATCGCGGCTTTGTTATTTATGCATTTCCACGCTGGAGCGTAGGAACGAGTTGTTAACATGCCCACAGCAAACAGAAATGCCAACAGTGAAGAAAAGCCAAACTACGTTGGTCGCTTTGCCCCCTCTCCTTCCGGGCCATTGCACTTTGGCTCACTGGTCGCCGCCCTGGCCAGTTTTCTGGATGCCCGTTCGCAAAACGGAATCTGGCGGGTTCGCATGGAAGACATTGACCCTCCCAGGGAACAACCCGGCGCAGCCCGTCAGATTCTGAAGTCACTGGAAGCCTATGGTTTGCACTGGGATGATCAGGTGCTCTATCAAAGCAGGCGTCACGAGACCTATCGACACATCATCAGTGACCTGAAAACCAGAGGCCTGGTATACCCCTGCACCTGCACCCGTAAAGACCTTCGTGGGCAAGGGGGCGTCTATCCGGGTACCTGTCGGGACAAAACCGATAACACAAAGTCCCCATATGCCCTGAGAGTCAGATGCCCGGAAAAAGTCATTGAGTTTCAGGATCTGATCCAGGGCCCGATCAAATATGCCCTGCCTGATCTGGGCGACTTTATTATTCAGCGCAAGGATGGTCTCTTTGCCTACCAGCTGGCCGTCTGTGCTGACGACGCTGACCAGGGGATCACTCACATCGTCAGGGGCCATGACCTTCTGAATGCCACGCCCTGGCAGATCTATCTGTTGTCGTTGCTCAACACTGCCACTCCTGCCTATGCCCATATTCCTGTTATCACGCTGGCAAACGGCGACAAGCTGAGCAAGCAGAACCATGCTCCGGAGATTCCCCTCCACCAGCCTGAACAGCAATTGATTAATGCATTACAGGCATTGGGACAGAGCCCGGACGCCGAACTGCACGGCAGCAGTGTTTCCGAGATTCTGCAATGGGGTATAGCGCACTGGCAGATAGAAAAGGTCGCAAAACAACCTTTTGTGCCACTGGCGGCTTTATCCTGAGGACCGGGAGTGGTATATATAGACTATTAACCTTGTCGAGTAACCTTGTCGAGAAAGATATGTCTAGGGAGTGGATATGTCCGTTATCAACGCCGTTATTAAAAAAATTGCACGTCGATGTCTGCCTGCTACTACCTTGTTTTTTATTTCCAACTCTTTGGCGATTACCCCACAGGAAATCACTCCCATGCCGGGAGCTGCGATTGATATAACCGACTCTGAATTCTGTCAAAAGGCTCGCTTTGAGCGCGAAAACGCTGTTGGCAAGGAACCCGACCTTTCTAAAATTGATGTGGTTAACGCTCAAGATGCTGCGCTCTGTTTTACCCCGGATGAAAACCTGTTTTTCGTTGCCAATCAGGAAGCGCAGAATATCCTTGGCCCTCATGCTCCCTGGTATATAGAGATCAGTCGTGAGTTTCGTGCGCGGGTGAAAGAAGCCTGCGAGATCATGGGCTATCAAAACGACGATGTCAGCCGGTCTTACGATTACTGTATAGAAAACCGCTTTGAAGAACTGATGGGCCCCTACGAAGATAAATATCGAAGGGAAGCAGGAAACTACGTCAGCAAAAGAAGACAGGTGGCAGAAAGCCTGGTGGTTCGTTGCGATGCCGCGTTAAGTATCAAACGTGCCCGCCTGCCAAGAGACCTTAAGTTCCCCCTGGCTTACTACGATAAGCGCATCAACGCCCTGCCCAACTGGTATCTGGAAGAAAAACTGGATGACACTGACGCGATCAAAAAGATAGGTGACCTGAAAGCGAACGAGCTGATGACCGACGTACTGGGTGATGACTGCCCGGGCAACATGGTTTACTGGGTGACCTACAATCCACCGAGCGTTTAATAGATGACATTACTCACCCACTTTGCGGTTTACCCCGGCACTGGTTAACATAGACAGCCCGATCTAAAACTCGTACTGAAGTTTCATGTACATCTATCGCCTGGTTCTGCTTCTGGTTATCAGTATCTACCTGTTCTCTCCCGCCATCATGGGCTGGTGGATTACCACTGGCGACAGCTGGTACCAACCCTGGATTCTCTGGTTTATCGTCATTCTGGCAGGCTTCCTGCTCCAGCCCAGAGGGAAGTCGGATGAGTTTTGAACTCGAACAACTTCTTCTTATCAGTGTCGTATACCTGCTGGTTTTGTTCCTCTGTGCCTGGGCGACCGAGAAAGGCCTGATCCCCGATAAAATCACTCAGCACCCTGCTGTCTACGTTCTGTCTCTGGGGGTCTATGCCTCCAGCTGGGCCTATTTTGGCAGTCTGGGTATCGCCAGTGAGCACGGTTACGTCTTTCTGGCTTTCTATCTGGGACTGAGTGGCGCTTTCCTTCTGGCTCCGGTTTTGCTCCATCCCATTCTCAGGATCACCCGTACTTACCAGCTCAGTTCGCTGGCAGACCTTTTTGCGTTCCGGTTCCGAAGCCCGGTAGCCGGTACCCTGGCCACGTTACTGATGCTGACCGCGATCATGCCTCTGCTATCTTTGCAGATTCAGGCGATATCCGACAGTATTCACCTGATCAGCAAGGAGTACTCTCCGGAACGACTCGCTGTCGTTTTCTGTGTCATGGTGGCCCTGTTTGCTGTCTTGTTTGGGACCCGGAACCTCTCAACCCGTGACAGGCATCAAGGCCTGGTCATGGCAATCGCGGTTGAGTCAGTGGTCAAACTGATGGTTATGATAACCTTGGGACTGGTGATTCTGTTTGAAGTCTTTAATGGTCTTGACGGTGTGGAAGTCTGGCTCGCTGCCCATCAGGACACACTGATAACCATGCAAACGCCCCTTGAGGATGGCCCCTGGCGCAGTATGTTGCTGATGTTTTTTGCCTCGGCGATTGTCATGCCACACATGTTCCACATGACCTTTGCTGAGAATCGCAGCCAGCGTTCTCTTCATATTGCCAGCTGGGCGCTCCCCCTGTTTCTGCTGGTGCTGAGTCTACCCACCCTGCTGATTCTCTGGGCGGGTATCAAGCTGGACAGCCCGGTGGCGGCTGACTACTTCCCACTGTTCATTGGTCAGGCCCTGGATATGCCCTGGCTGACCATTGTCGCTTATGTAGGAGGACTGGCGGCTGCCAGCGGCCTGACCATTGTGACAATACTGGCCCTGTCTGCAATGATCATGAATCACATCGTGTTGCCCTATTATCCGCCCCGCCTTCAGGTTGAAGTGAATATCTATCGTTGGCTGACCCGGTTCAAGCGTTGCATTATTCTGGCGCTGATGGCTGGCTCCTACGGCTTCTATCGAATACTTGAAGCTGAGCACGCGCTCTACAACCTGGGGGCTATTGCCTATGTGGGCGCCCTGCAACTGCTGCCCGGCGCACTTTGTGTACTGTATTGGCCCAAAGCCAACCATAAAGGGTTTATTGCCGGCCTGATCGGCGGCACCACCTTCTGGTTCTTCACCATGATGCTGCCCCAGATCATCGATTTCAGTCCCCATAGCTCAACCATGGATGAAGCTCCGAACGCCTTTTACCACTACTTTTATGGGCAATGGCATCATGAGCAGTGGCATCTGCTGGGCATGGCCTCTCTGGTCGTCAACGCCGCGCTTATTTATCTGGTCTCCAGCTTCACCCGCATGTCCCCGGAAGAACATTCAGCCGCCAGTGCCTGTCAGGTTGAGAACAACAGCCGCAACGAGCAAAAAGTACCTGAAGCCAAGTCTGCCCATGATTTCCATGCAATGTTGAGCAAACCCCTGGGAGGACAGGTGGCCCATAAGGAAGTATCCAGGGCACTGAGCGATCTCAACCTGAGAGAAGATGAAAACCGTCCCCATGCTCTCCGTCGTCTAAGGGAGCGAATTGAGAAAAACCTTTCGGGTCTGATGGGACCCAGCGTAGCCCATGATATTGTTGACACCTTCCTGCCCTGGGATGAAAGCAAGGGCTACGTTGCCCGGGATATTCATTTCATGGAATCCCGGCTGGAGGCTTATCACAGTCGATTAAGCGGTCTGGCCGGAGAACTGGACGACCTGCGGCGGTACCACCGGGACATCCTCAATAATCTTCCTATGGCGCTCTGCTCGGTGGATGCGGCGGGAGACATCATGCTCTGGAATCAGGCTATGAGTCATATGACCGATATCCCGGCCGCTGAGGTTCTGGGCAGTCCCCTGAACCGGATTCCAGGGCCCTGGAATAACATTCTCAGCAACTTTGCCCGGATAGACAGTCAACACCTGCCTAAACACGGTATAAAAATGAATGGGCAGTTGCGTTACTTCAATCTGCACAAGGCTAACCTTGAAGCACCCGCGTCCGGTACCAGTGGCAATAAAGTGATGTTGCTGGAAGATCAGACAGAAAACCAGATGCTTGAAGATCAACTGTTTCACAGTGAACGTCTGGCTTCCATCGGTCAGCTGGCGGCCGGTGTCGCCCACGAGATTGGTAACCCGGTCACCGCTATTGACTGTCTGGCCCAGGAGCTGAAAGCCCTGTCGGAAGAGAACGACACCCGGCAAATGGCTGAGCAGGTACTCGAACAAACCAAAAGGGTATCCAGAATCGTACAAATGCTGATGAGCTACTCCCACAACGGTAAGCATCGATCAGAAACGGGCACCCATGAACCTGTTGATCTTTTCACCTGCGTCCAGAAGTCCATCAGCCTGTTGCAACTTGGACGAAAGAGCAGCAATATCAGCTTTCTTAACGTGTGTGATCCAGAACACAGAGTGACAGGTGACCCACAGAAACTGCAACAGGTATTCATCAACCTGCTGAGTAATGCCGTGGATGCTTCCGATGAGAACAGTACAATCACTATCAGAACATCGGCCTCTGTCCACACCGTCAAGATTGAAGTAGAAGACCAGGGTCATGGCATTCCTGCCAACATCAGGGAGCGTCTGTTTGAACCCTTCTTCACTACCAAAGAGGCCGGTAAGGGGACCGGCCTCGGTCTGGCACTTACCTGGAATATTATTGAAGAGCACTTTGGTACCATCGAGGTCATCAGCCCAATCGATAAAAATCTGGATAAAGGTACACGCTTTGATATTTCCCTGCCGCGTCATGAGCCGCAGAGCATCAGGCAGCAGCATGGTTATTGACTTATCAGCCCCGTGAATTATTGGGGCAGGAGGGGGAAACCGTATGAACCAGGGCAATATTCTCATTGTTGAGGACGAAGAAATTATTCGAGCCTCCCTGAAAAGACTGCTGGAAAGAAACGATTACAAAGTCAGTGAAGCAGGCTCTGTCCACGAAGCTGAGCTGTCGTATACATTAAAAGACTTTGACCTGATCATCAGTGACTTGCGTCTGCCCGGCTCACCCGGTACCGAAATGATCCACCTGGCTGAAGGCGTACCGGTCCTCATTATGACCAGCTATGCCAGTCTCAACTCCGCTGTCAGCACCATGAAAATGGGTGCCGTTGACTATATCGCCAAACCCTTTGATCACTCCGAAATGCTGCATCGTGTTGCCGCGATTATGGTACGCAAACCCGCTGCACCTGAGCCATCGGTTTGCGACGCACAGACGGGATACAACGGGATTCTGGGACACTGTGATGCCATGAAACTGCTGTTCAAACGCATCCAGAAAGTGGCTCCCACCGATGCCACGGTTCTGATTCAGGGTGAATCGGGAACGGGCAAAGAACTGGTCGCCAGAGCACTCCACGAGAACAGCCGCCGGGCCAATGGCCCGATGATCTCCGTCAACTGTGCCGCAATCCCGGAGACACTGATTGAATCGGAACTGTTTGGTCACGAGAAGGGTTCCTTTACCGGCGCCACAGCGGCCCGAACCGGCCTGATTGAAGCCGCCAATGCCGGTACCCTGTTCCTTGATGAAATCGGTGAACTGCCTCTGGAGGCTCAGGCTCGATTGCTCCGGGTTCTGCAGGAAGGAGAAATCAGAAAGGTCGGCTCCGTGCAATCCCAGAAAGTCGATGTACGACTGATTGCCGCTACCCACAGAAACCTGCGCCAGCTCTCTGTAAGCGGTGATTTCCGTGAAGACCTCTACTATCGATTGAAAGTGGTAGAGCTGAGAATTCCGGCTTTACGTGAACGGGGCAACGACGTATTAATGCTCGCGGAAAAGCTGCTGGAAAAAATCTGTAACAAAATGGAGCTGGAAGTGTATTCCTACTCTCCTGAAGCCATGGCAGCTATCTGTCAGCATCAGTGGCCGGGAAATGTACGAGAACTGGAACATGCCATTGAGCGAGCGGTTATTCTCTGTGACGACGACATCATTACGCCTGAGACTCTGGATCTGGATGTGCATGTCAAGTCGACTCTGTTCAGGACTGATGCCGGCAGAAACCACGTGGTTGAGACTCAGGATGGTTTGTCTCTGGAAGATTACTTTCAGCGCTTTGTGCTTGAGCATCAGGATCAAATGACCGAAACCGACCTGGCCCAGAAACTCGGCATCAGTCGTAAAACACTCTGGGAGAGACGACAACGACTGGGTATTCCCAGGAAAAAGGCTTCGGCCTGAGCCTGGCCAATTTCAATGAGAAGCTTATGCTAATTGAGGATAAATTACTTTTATAAGCATGTAACTGCTCTTTCATAACAGATCAAGCTATTAAATCAATGGGGATACACCTGAACACTGCCTATAATCTTTCCGTTGCTTTCGCAACCATTCAATATCTTCATTGAGAGGATGGTCATGAATTCGCTACAACCAAACGGCTTATGTCGTAGGGCTTCTCTTATCGCAGTGTCAGGTCTGTTCATTGGCTTCGCACCACTCAGTCACGCCGATTATGCAGACATAGCAACCTCAAAGGTAAGAGCTGTTTTTGATCAGGGTGTTGGTTTGCATGGAACCGTTGATTTTGGCAAATGTGTAATACAAGCCGGTTCCGACGGCACCACGCCGGAAAACAAAATACCGGCAAGAATCTTTTCGAGTCAGCACGAGGGCTATATCAAGGATGTGAGCGTCAGTCTGGATAATACTCGCCTTGCCAGACTGCACTTTGATGAAATGATCAGCCCCACCTTTCTGGTACGATCTGAAGACCTTAGAATCACACCAGAAATCCGGCCGGGCTGGGTAATCATGGAATTCAGGTTTAGCCTGGGAACGTACATGGAGGCCAAAGTTCAGCTCAGTCCTAACCTGATGTGGACCTGGCACTGCGGTGATTCTGCCATCAACATAACTAATCGGTTCCCTCAGGCCGATGAAGTTTCCAATAAATCGTCTGGAGAGCTGTAGCAGCGTTTTCAGGAGCCAGATTTGAGCTGGGCAATTTTCAGCTCGTTTCTGGCTCCCTTAAGATGGCTGATGGCATCCAGCTCCATTTTCTGTAACCTGGATTCCTGGGCCATCTGTTCACGGTACGCAGCCTCGGCATCAACCAGCTCGGATTTAAGCGCATCCATTTTCTTCGCCAGTTCTTCATCAGCTTCCTGACTGGCTTCCAGCATGGCCATCTGGCTATTCAGTCGGGTCAGCTTTTCGGAGCATTCGCCAACTCTGTGCTGGATTTCTTCCAGATTTTTCAAAATGGAGGCTTCAAAGGCTTCAGCCTCACTCACCCGATGCTGGAGCCGTTGCAGATGATCAGATTGCATGAATAGTGTTATTTCCTCGCTACTGCTTTATCAATTCTTTCTATGTCTTTTTTCACCGACAGGGGATATTGCTGCTGAATCTCAACCATGCTATCGCCAAACATAATATGTTCAATAAAGCCTCGGTCAAACTGTTTAAATTTTTCGGGATCTTTCATGGCACCCAACAGGCAGGCACTGAGGTTGGACCTGAGTCTGAGCTGCTCCTTCACATTCAGGCCTGAAGCCGTGATATCGGCCAACACCTGTCGGTAATCGTTGGGCTTGGACAGATTTTCCATGGCCTTTTCCAGCGCCTGGGTATCCATTCCTTTATGAGGCGTTATGCCTTTGAGAAAAGCCCTCATCTGGGTCTTGCCGGGCTTCAGTGGAAGCGGTTCTGATGGGCTGAAACTGGCCTTGTCGGATGGGATATGGGTCACCGTTTCGTCTTTGTTTAACCGTTTTTCTCGACTTTGCGTTTTCTCTGGCAGTCTGGTTTTTTTCCGGGAAGCCTGTTTTTCTGCTCTCTCCTGTTGCCTGATAGTGCTATCGATTGCTTTTTGCGCCTGCTTTTTTGCTTTTTCAGATTTTCGAGCCGATTTCACTTTTTCCTTTAATGAAGCCACCTCGACCTCCAGCCGTTTTGCTTCAGTTTTGGCTTCTGAAATACGATTCGTAACCAGGGTTTTTATGGGCGCGGTATCAATACCATGCTTCATCTGCTTTTCATCGGCTTTAGCCAGTAACTTCTCACCATGAGACGCCACACCGTTGGCCTTCTTCAGAGCCCTTTGTAAAGACTTGAGTTCTTCTCCCAATCCTTTGCTGGACTGATCTTTAGCTTTTACCACCTTACTGCAAATTTTGGCTACCGACCTACCCAGAGACAATGTCTCTTTCTGCAATCTTTCCAGCGCCTGATGGGCTTTCTTATCTGCTTTGGCAGCTTTCTTTTGCTCTGCTTTCAGATCCTTTTGCGCCCGCTCCAGACCCTTCACTTCCTGCTTTCGTGTATTTACCAGCTGGTCGGCGTCCTGAGCTGCGCTGAATGCTTCGCTTTCAGCCCTGGTCATTCTCTTACCGCCCAGTCCCAGTTCCAGCAAGTTCTCTTCCAGTACTCCCTGTTTGGCCAGATTGTGAGCCTCTGACTGAAGCCCTTTGGCCTCTTTCAATGATTTATTGGCATTTTTCAGAGCTGCTGTCAGGGCATCTTTGCTGCTTTTGTCGACGCTGGGTCTTACTTTCGATCTTTCCAGAGAAATTCTTTTTCTAACATCACTGACTCTGAATAAAAGTTGATCTTCGCGGGAAGGTCCTGAAGGCAATAGCTTCTTCACATCACCGGGTGAAGCCGCCTGAATATCGAATTCCGACAGACTTTTGCCAGAGAGTCTCGAAGGCTCAAGGCTGCCATTATTCAGGCGGACTTTTGGATCAACAGTGGTTATAGATTGACGATTAAGACGACCAGGATTGTCAGCTTCCTGCCGGGTAACAGGCGCTGAATCCATTCCTGAGGTTTTAGGGAGGGTTGGGGATATCCCTGCTTGTGAAATGCTGGAGTGAGGCATCTGGTTCCTGACCATTCTGTAAACGGGCCTCAGAGAAGAGGCCCTTTATTTTTAATCTAGTCCAGTCGCCGATTCAGTCAGTGCTTTAAAGCAACTATCAAGTTAAGTACTCATTATTTTGATGATTAATTTATCAGCATTGGCCAGTCCATCATTGGCAATGTGACCAATATTGTCGATAGTGCTCTCCACGGAATCTTCAATAATGCCTTCGTGGGAGGTAATACGGACGCCATTCATTGCCATAATAGCGGACTTAACGGCGGCCTGGGCTGAAGTAGAAACTTTCAGGGAGCAGCCCGATCCTGCACCGTCGCACAAAACACCAGTGACATCACCGAAGATATTAAAAATCGCCGATTCAACCTCTTTTTCACCTCCCCCCATCAGCCAGGTGATGGCGGCAGAGGCACCGACCGCAGCGGTAGTGGCGGCGCAGAAGGCGGACAACACATGCATGTGCGATTTAATGTGAATGGCAATCAGGTGGCTCATAATCAGGGCGCGGACCAGTTGGCTCTCTTGCGCACCAATGCAGTTCGCGACAGCGACCACCGGCATGGTGGCAGCAATGCCCTGGTTACCACTGCCGGAATTACTCATGGCGGGCAGCATGGCACCCCCCATCCGGGCGTCAGAAGCGGCGGCAGAACGAATCATTGCCTGTGACATCAGGTCGCGGGTGGACAATCCGTCGACCGTGGAGTCCCGCAGCACCTTACCAATTTTCAAGCCATAATCCTGTTCCAGTCCAAGATCACTTAAGGCGCAGTTAAGCTCTGAGGCTTTTAGAATAAAAGTGAGTTTCTCCACATCTGCCTGGGTGGCAAATTCGTAGATGGCAGAAATACTGAGGTCCGGTTTCTCTTTTTCTTCAACAGGCTTATCAGTATCTGCGGTGCTTGCTATAACTTTGCCGTTTAAAGACTGAAAGGCAATGTTGGTATGGTAATCCTGAATCACCACGGTCGCGGTGTCCTTGCCGGCGTAGGCAATTACTTTAACGTAAAGAATCGACGGAGAATCCACTTGGGATAACTGTATCCTGCCATCGTCAACCATCTGTCTGGCTATGGCGACATTGGCAGGGTTGGCATTATCGAGTACCTCAAGACCTTTATCCGGATCACCGCACACCGCACCCAGGGCGGCAGCAATTAATAGCCCTGTTTCACCGGTGCCAGGAATGCCCACTCCCATACCGTTTTTTAACAGATTGCCGCTGACCATAACCTCCATCCGCTCCACCGTCTGGTCGAGGAGCTGGACTGCTTTAGCACAAGCCAGTGCGGTGGAAACAGGTTCCGTACAACCAAGCGCCGGTGTCACTTGCTCTTGAATCAGATCCCGATAAGTAGACCATTTATCTTGCCACATACGATGACTCCTTGCGTTGACCCTTGAAAGCAGACGACACTGGTAATCCCGTCTGCATGATCAGTCACTGAAGTCAGTTTATCGTGAATTAAAGGGAAAAATTGTTCATTTTTTGCCCCATAAAACCCTATTTACGATCAATTTATTTCCCATTTATTGGCTTTTGAGAAAAAATAGATCGACGACTAAGGTCAATGCCTCATCCAGTCATGATACTTTTTGACCCACTTCAACACAGCCTCCGGCGCATGGGCCCGTTTCCATTCACCAGCGGCATACTTGTTGGATTCGCTGAGTGTTGGATAAATATGAATGGTGCCAAGAATCTTGTTCATTCCCAGCCCGTGCTTCATAGCGGTGATGTACTCTGTGATCAGTTCACCGGCATGGTAACCGACAATAGTGCACCCCAGAATCTTATCGCTGCCCGGTCTGGTGAGAACCTTAATAAAGCCCCTGGCTTCCTGATCGGCAATAGCCCGGTCCAGATCATCAATACCGTAACGGGTGATCTCATAGGGAACCCCCTGTTCCCTGGCTTCAGTTTCATTGAGACCCACTCTGGCCACTTCCGGATCAGTAAAGGTGCACCAGGGCATCACTGAGTAATCCACTTTAAACTTTTTGAAGCGACCGAACAGAGCGTTCACCGCGGCATACCAGGCCTGGTGAGCCGCTGCATGGGTGAACTGATAAGGTCCGGCGACATCACCGCAGGCATAGATATTCGGGAACCGTGTCTGCAAATATTGGTTCACCGCTATCGTGCCACGCTCTGTGGTTGCTATCCCCAGTGCTGCCAGCCCCAGATCGTCGGTGTTGGCTTTGCGACCTGTGGCAAACAGGACGGCATCGAAATCGATTTCAACGGTTTGACCTTCATGCGCAGCCACGAGCCACTGTCTATCACCTTCCCGGTGAAAAGATCGGGTTTCGTGGTTCAGCCGCAGATCAACCCCGTCTTCACGAAACTGAGACATCACCGCCGCAGAAACGTCCGGATCTTCCCGATGCAACAGGCGGGAGCCATGATCCAGTTGAATGACATTCACACCCAGTCGGGTGAAGGCTTGGGTTAATTCACAGCCGATCGGCCCGCCACCGATGACCAGCAACGTTTGTGGTTGTGCCCGAATACCCCAGATGGAATCTGACGTGTAGTGGGTAACCTGATCCACACCGGGCAAAGGCGGCACAAAAGGCCTGCCGCCACTGGCAATAATGATATTGCGGCTGGAAATCCGCTGACCGTCCACCTCGATTTCCCAGGGGCTGACCAGCCTGGCCGCACCCGTTACGCAATTGACCCCCAGACCGGTATAGCGTTCAACCGAATCATGGGGTTCAACCTGCCTGATGACCGACTGTACCCGCTCCATAACGGCAGCGAAGTTGACATCAGCCTGCGCATTTTGCAGACCAAACTCACTGGCCCGCTTCAGGTAATGAGCGATTCGGGCAGATCGAATCAAAGCCTTGCTGGGAACACAGCCGGTATTAAGACAGTCCCCACCCATTTTGTGCTTTTCAATCAAAGTGACTCTGGCTTTCACAGCGGCAGCAATGTAACTGCTGACCAGCCCGGCAGAACCGGCACCGATCACGGTCAGGTTATTATCGAACCTGCGGGGTTTCCTGAAGCCCTTGTAAACACCGGAATGACCGAACATACTCACTCCTCCTTGTTATTTTCACTGACTGAAGACTTTTTGATCCAGGCCACCCCTTGGCGGGCTAACCAGGGGAAAATCCCCAGCAATATCAAAGAGCCGATAAGCCCGGGTGTCAAAATGCCACTGACCGATAATTCCTGAAGCTGACCAAGCTGAGCACCAGCATTTACGTAGACAGCGGTTCCCGGCAACATCCCCAGTTGACTGACCCAGTAAAACGTTCGGGCTTTCATGGGGGTCAGTCCCATAACCAGGTTGATGACAAAGAACGGAACTACCGGAATCAATCTCAGGGTGAGAAGGTAAAACAGACCGTCTTGCTCAATGCCTTTATTGATGGTTTCCAGGTAGTTGCCAAACTTGTTCTGAACCCATTCCCGCAACAACGTTCTGGAAATAAGGAAAGCCAGAGTAGCCCCTATCGTGCTGGCAAAAGAGATCACAATCAGGCCGGTCGTTAACCCGAAAATAGCACCACCGATCAAAGTCAGGATGACAGCGCCGGGCAGGGAGAGTGCCGTTACCGCCACATAAATGGCAAAGAACACAGCGAGGGTTAGTG
Organism: Endozoicomonas sp. 4G; assembly: GCF_023822025.1. Taxonomy (NCBI): domain Bacteria; kingdom Pseudomonadati; phylum Pseudomonadota; class Gammaproteobacteria; order Oceanospirillales; family Endozoicomonadaceae; genus Endozoicomonas; species Endozoicomonas sp. 4G. The sequence goes on from NZ_CP082909.1 coordinate 4,935,300, forward strand.
CAGGGTTATCGCTATACAGCGACTGAAAATAATCACGAGTCAGGTATTGTTGTGCATCCAATGCAAAAAATCCCACGATGGCTGCCGCAACCGTCACCAGCAGAATGATTTTACTTTTCTTCATACAAGAGTCCTTTACCTGTCGTGAAAGCACATAGCGCATCTTTTTCGTATAATGCTTGTCAAACTATATCTCTTGTCAAACTATATCTTCTGAGTAAGCACATGATCCAGCGCCCCTTTCCAGCCAACCGTCCCAGACGGATGCGTTTTGACGATTTTTCCCGCCGTCTTATGAGGGAAAACCACCTTACCACTGACGACCTGATCTACCCCGTCTTCATTCTGGAAGGCACTCGTCACCGGGAAGCCATTGCTTCCATGCCGGGCATAGAGCGCATGACGGTGGATGAGCTGATCCGCGAAGGGGAAGAGCTTCTGGAACTGGGCATTCCGGCCATTGCCCTGTTTCCGGTCACACCCGCTGAGAAAAAGTCTGATGATGCTGCCGAAGCCTGGAATCCTGAAGGTCTGGTTCAGCGGGCCATCCGTGAGTTAAAACAAACACTGCCCGAGCTGGGCATTATTACGGACGTCGCTCTCGACCCATTCACCAGCCATGGGCTGGATGGCCTGATTGATGAATCAGGCTACGTCGTTAACGACCCAACCGTTGATGTCCTGGTTAAACAGGCGCTGTCTCATGCTGAGGCCGGAGCCGATATTGTTGCTCCCTCGGACATGATGGATGGCCGAATCGCTGCCATTCGCACCCGACTGGAACAGACCGGTCATCTGAACACCCGGATTCTCGCCTACTCTGCCAAATACGCTTCCAGCTACTATGGCCCATTTCGGGATGCGGTGGGCTCTGCTGGCAACCTCGGCAAGAGCAACAAGCATAATTTCCAGATGGATGTGGCCAATATTGATGAAGCCCTGCATGAGATCGCCGCCGACCTCAATGAAGGTGCGGATATGATCATGGTTAAGCCCGGTATGCCTTATCTGGATGTGGTCAGAAGAGCCAAGGATGAGTTCAAGGCACCCACCTTTGTTTATCAGGTCAGCGGCGAGTACGCCATGCATCAGGCCGCCATTGCCAACGGCTGGCTGGACCGGAATGCTATCATGATGGAGTCTCTGCTTTGCTTCAAACGGGCTGGAGCCGATGCCATTCTGACTTACTACGCTAAGGAGGCAGCCCGCCTGATTCAACGATAATGTCTTAATGCTCAACTCAGTCATCAAAACGTCGTACAATCGCGCTACAACAAGAGCGCACTGCCAACCGATGTCGTTAGAGGTTCCATGGATAACTCACAAGACCGGGAACTCCCCGAACTCACAGCCAGCCTGAAAGAGAGCCCGGGACCTGTTGCCCCGGTGCCTCGTATCACGGATCTGGGCAACCCGGAATATTACATCAACAGGGAACTGAGTCATTTACAGTTCAACCGTCGTGTGCTTGAACAGGCTTTAAACGACGACCATCCGCTGATTGAACGCCTCCGTTTCCTGTTGATTTACAGCTCAAACATGGATGAATTTTTTGAGATTCGTGTGGCTGGCCTGATGCAGCAGGTAGAGTTTGCCCGTGAACAAGTGGGCTTGGACGGTCTGGGTCCTCAGGCGGTTCTGAAAGAGATCAGCCATCAGGCTAAGCAAAATGTTCAGCTTCAATACGAAATTCTGAACGACAAACTGCTGCCTCGTCTGGCCAGGCAGGGCATTCGCTTTATTCGACGTCATCAGCTGAACGATAAACAGAGAGCCTGGATCAAGCGTTTTTTCTACAACGAAGTCATGCCCATCATCAGCCCTATTGGACTGGACCCGGCTCATCCCTTCCCAAGGCTCACCAACAAACTGCTCTGTTTTATCGTGGCAATGGAAGGCAAAGATGCTTTTGGCCGTGAAACCGGCATGGCGATTATCCCTGCGCCAAGATCCTTGCCCAGAGTCGTTAAACTGCCCGATGATGTCTGTGACAAAGGCGGCAGGAACTATGTATTTTTGTCGTCTATCATCCACCTGCATATGCAGGACCTGTTCCCGGGCATGACGATCAAGGGCTGCTACCAGTTCCGACTGACCCGAAACAGCGATCTGGATCTTGAAGATGAAGTGGAAGACCTGGCCAAGGCTCTGCAGGGTGAGCTGCTTTCCCGCCGCTACGGTGAAGCAGTGCGCCTTGAAGTGGTGGATAACTGCCCACAGCCACTGGTTGATTTCCTGCTGAAAGAATTTGGCCTGACAGAAGATGAGCTCTATTGCGTCAGTGGCCCGGTCAACCTGACCCGCATGATGTCGGTATGCAACGAGGCATCGCCTGAGTTTGAACACCTGATCTTCCCCAGCTTTACACCGAGCTACCCGAAGGCGCTGCAAGCCCGAAGCCCCCGGTCTGTTAATATGCTGGATGCCATTCGTAAGTCCGATATTCTGCTGCACCACCCCTTCGAATCCTTTACCCCGGTTGTGGATATGTTGCGTCAGGCCGCGACTGACCCTAACGTTCTGGCAATACGACAGACGTTGTATCGGACCGGTGCCCGCTCTGAAATGGTCGACGCCCTGGTGGACGCCGCCAGAAAAGGTAAAGAAGTCACGGTTATCGTAGAAATTCGAGCCCGCTTTGACGAAGAAGAAAACCTGGCACTGGCAAGAAGGCTTCAGGAAGCCGGGGCCGTTGTCGTATACGGGGTGGTTGCCTATAAAACCCACGCCAAACTGATTCTGATTGTTCGCCGGGAAGGCAAAAAAATTCAGCGTTATGCACACCTGGGCACCGGTAACTATCACGCGGGTAACGCACGACTCTACACCGACTACAGCCTGCTGACCTGCGACAAGGACATCACTAACGATGTTCGCAAGATCTTTCAGCAACTGACGGGGATGGGTAAGGCAGTGCGTGTGCGTAAGCTTTTCCATGCCCCCTTCACGCTCAAGAAAAGCCTGATTGAACTGATCAATCAGGAAGCCGCTAACGCCAAAGAAGGCAAACCGGCCCGTATCATTATGAAGGTCAATTCACTGACCGAAAGTCAGCTGATCAAGGCGCTCTACCGGGCTTCCCAGTCTGGTGTCGAGGTTCATTTGATCATTCGGGGCATCTGCTGCCTGAGACCTGGTATTCCCGGACTGTCTGAAAATATCCAGGTACGTTCCATTGTTGGCCGTTTTCTTGAGCACACCCGCGTTTTCTACTTTGAAAACGATGGCAAATTCAGAGTCTACTGCTCCAGTGCCGATGGCATGGTTCGTAATCTGGATATGCGCGTTGAGACCTGCTTCCCGATTGAAGAACCCAAACTGACTGCACGAGTCAAGAAAGAGCTGGAGCTGTACCTGTCCGACAATACCCGCAGCTGGAAGCTGCAAAGTGATGGTCATTATCTGCAGAATAAGCCATCAAGAGGCCAGCGTCGTAGAGATGCCCAGAGAAAGTTACTGGAAACACTGGCTAACTACACGCAGTGATTTGCAAACCGGCATTCAGGATAGAAAATAAGTACAAAGCATCGATGATTCAGGAATGAGTCAGCCCTAGCATCGCGACAATCTGTTTGGGTTCTCTGGCGAGCAGGTTCAGCAATACACGAGCAGGGCCGTTCGGTTTGCGGTCGCCCCGTTCCCAGTGGCGAAGGGTGGGGAGTTTTACACCTACAGCCTGGGCAAACTCTTCCTGAGTCATATCAAGCTGCTGGCGAATGTCTTTGATGTCCAGGGGTGTCATCTCATGGACGATTGCTCCTGTATCCTCACCTTTTGTGTAGGCCACGGCCTCTTCAAGGCCCTGGATAATGCTGTTCGCTACGCTTTTCATTTTTTCCACAACACACGATGTTCAAAACAAGGCATTTGCTTCCTGATTTCCCGCAGTGCTTTCATATCCAGTTCAGCGGTCAGAATACAGGGAGCCTTACCAGCTTCTGCCAACACTTCACCCCAGGGTGAAATAATCAGGCTGTGGCCCCAGGTTTCTCTCTCGTTGGGATGAGTGCCACTCTGGTCAGGTGCCAGTACATAACACTGGTTCTCGATAGCACGAGCTCTTAATAATGGCTCCCAGTGTGCCCGCCCGGTCACCCTGGTAAAGGCAGAAGGTACGGTAATGATTTCTGCCTCCCTGACTCGCAACTCTCGGTAGAGCTCTGGAAAACGAACGTCGTAGCAGATGGATAGACCGGTTCTGGCAAATTCCATATCCACTACCTTCAGATCACTCCCCGGCGAATAATCATCAGATTCCCTGTAGCGGCGCGTGCCGTCCGATACATCAGCATCAAACAGGTGAATCTTGTCGTAACGGGTGACTTCGTTACCCTCAGGGTCATAGACAAAACAGGATGCCCTGCTGTTCTCTCCTTCATTAACGACACAGGGAATGGAACCACCTACCAGCCAGGCCCTGGACTGACGGGCAAGGCGGGACATCCAGTTTCTGACCACACTGGTGTTGTTGCCCAGAACGGGAACATCTCCCCCGAACTGGGCAAAACATTCAGGCAGTACAATAAGGTCAACCGAAGACTCCATGTCTGCAAAAAGCTCTTCTGCCTGCTTGAGATTGGCTTGAACGTCGGGTCCGGAACACATTTGGACCACAGCAGCAGTTACCGTTTTACTCATAGGCGCTCTCCCCTCTGCTATTCCAGTGAAATAGATACGGCTCCCTCTGAACCAGAGTGAACGAAATGTAGTATATCTGATTAAAAAAATGTCGTTAGCTTTCAACGGGGCGACAGAACGGTCAAAACCAGCTAGCTTTCTAACACACCATTTATATCTACTGCTTTCAGAACCTTCCGCAAACTGCATGTCTTCGCAACTAGTGCGTGATGAAAATCAAGGTGTGTAAGATGAGATTAAAAAACTCAACCCGACTTTATCAGTCCCTGCTCGCCACACTGGTGCTTTTGTTATCTATGATCCTGCAGGCCGCTGCCAGCGGAGAATGGCAGAAAATAGGTGAAAAACAAGTCCTTCCTTCTGAAGACACTGTCAACATCAAAATCTCTTCACAAGCCCGGAAAATGCCTTACAAGGCGCTGAAATTTCATATCACCCAAGGTGATTTGAAGATCCGTTCCGGCAAGGTGTATATGAGCGATGGGCAGGTCATTAACCTGAGTATCCAGAAGCGAGTGCGGTCAGGCATGGAAACCCGGGAGTTCCCGATTCCTGCCCATAACCGCTCCATTCAAAAAATTATGCTTTTTATTCAGCCCCCCATTGATCACTCATCCAATGTGACTGTTTACGCTATAAAAGCCAATAATTCTGGAAAGAAACCCCAATAGCCTGTGGAGCTTGAACACCCCCATCAACCAGCCAATCTGCGACAGAGCAAAAAAACATGAATCTTTTTTAAAAATTCGGGAATAAAGGGAGAACTCACTCCGTCTTTAGGGTGAGTAATCTTTTTGGTGTATCCATGCCTGACATTGCAAAACAGTTTCAACAGCTTACGTCACCCTGGCGCGACCGCTTGTTCTCTGTAGCGGTGCGCCAGACAGACTCACGACAGCGAGCTGAAGACTGGGTGCAGGAAAGTATGCTCAAAGCCTGGAGACATTTTTCTGATCTCAAGGAGAAAGAAACGGTCTACGTCTGGCTGCTGAAAATACTTCAAAACGTCATCGTCGACGATGTACGACGGGAGTCAAGAAGAGTGCAGCTCGCACCGGTGGTCAGCGTTGAAGATGCAGAGCTTCAAAGGCACCCCTCGTCATCTCCGGGCCCCTTTGAAGAGCTACTAAAGAAGCAGAGCCAGGATCAGCTTCAGACCGCTATTTCGGCCTTACCCTGCGAGTTTCGCGAAGTGCTCCTGTTCAGGGATGTTGAAGGGCTGAGCTATCTGGAAATCAGTGACATCCTGGGAATTCCAAAAGGAACGGTGATGAGCCGTCTTTCCAGAGCGAGAAGAATGCTGTCCACCGCAATAATCAAATCGAGTGATAATCGCTCAAACCAGACTCGCAGCCGATCAGCAGAAGGTGTGTCATGAGTACTTCTTACAAAACAGAGGATCCTGAATGGCAGGAGCTTCATACCTCTTTGCAAGACCTACTGGCTGGCTATGCAGACAATGAGCTGGAAGACGACGAAGTCCTGATTGTCGAAGCTCATCTGGCAGGCTGCAAACTCTGTCGCGATGACCTTGCCAGACAGGTTGCTCTTAACCAGCACCTGAGCGCAATGCCACTGGCAAGAATGACTGTCAGCCTGCACGAAAAGCTGGACAGGATTACCGGACAACCCCGGAGCACGGACACTCAGAAACAAAAACCCGGAATAACGATCAGTCCGGGGCGGTGGCTGGAACGCCAATGGCTGAAGCTGACCTTTTCAGCCGGAGGCTGGGCAACCGCGTTGGCCCTGATGGTGGCCTTGTACATGCAACAGATGCCCAGTGCCCCCCATAGCGAAATTCCTATGGTGGCGGATGCTCTCTCCCATTACCAGGCAGCTGAGCAAGCCACTCTGCCGGTATCGCTACACGGGACAGAAGCCCCTGCCACCTGGCCGGGAGGCACCCTGCTGTCCAGTTGGGAAACGTCCATAGGCGGGGCACCAGCACAGGTTTACGCGATGCGCAGTGGCAAAGATATTGTGTTCCAGTATCGAATCGAAGAGTCCGTTCTCTTCAGGAATCCGCAAGTTCGTGCAGCCATTGCCCAACAGGGTAGCTTCACCCGCGAAAAGGATGGCACCGAAATCCGCGCGCTCCCCATGAAGTCCTCCGGACTGCTGATGGTAGGCCCACGCAGAGCGATGCCAGCCGTAAACGATTTGAAAATGAATACCATCTGAGCAGGCATGAAAAGCCTGACTGAATAACCATTAGTTGAGTGAGAGACAAACATGAAAAAGCTTAAAGCATTAGCAACTTCCATTGCCCTGGCTACCCTGGCAGCCTCTTCCATAGCTTCAGCCACTGTTGCTGCAACTGCCGCTACAGGCACCGCGAATGATCGCGAAGGTGTGTTCTACGACGCTGCTATTGAGCATCAGCCTGCCGATGGCGTGATCAGACTTTACGGTCCGGGTGGTCCTCACACCGCCCTGATTAAAGTGGCTGAAGCCTATGAAAAGAAAACAGGTAAAAAAGTAGAGGTTATTTTCGGACCTGAAACTAAGTGGACCCATGATGCCCAGGCCAAGGCTGACATTATCTTTGGTGCCTCTGAGCAGTCCATTACTGCGTACCTGGAAAACTACCACTTCATTTCCGAAAAAGATGTCCAGCCGGTTTACCTTCGTCGTGCCACCATCGCCGTTAAAGAAGGCAACCCAAAGGACATTCAAGGCTTTGATGATCTGCTAAAGCCGGGCATCAAAGTGGTTGTGACCGAAGGCAAGGGTGTCTACAACACTTCAGGCACGGGTCTCTGGGAAGATATCGCAGGCCGTGAAGGCTCACTGCAAGACATCCAGAAACTGAGAAAGAACATTGTTGCTTTCGAAAAAGGCAGTGGTGCGGCCTTTAAAGCCTTCGATAAAAAAGCTGACGCGTGGATTACCTGGATCGACTGGCCTCTGGCTAACTCCAGCAAAGTGGATTATGTAGAGCTGGAGAAAACCAGAACCATTTACCGGGACATGAACATCGCCGTATCTCCAAAAGCGGACCCGGCAACAGCTGACTTCGTTAAATTCCTGAACAGCAGCGAAGGGGAAAAGCTCGTCGCAACTCTCGGCTGGACTCGCTGACAGTAAAAACTGGTCAGATTGATGCTGGCAAGCATCAGTCTGGCAGGCCAGAAAAACGCTTACTTTTGATACCCAGAACCTGGCCGAGCCCCTCACGACAAAGGGCCAGCTCCAGAGTACTCCGGATCAGATGAGCGTTGTCCAGCGTCATCACATCATCAAGCATTTCCCTGGCTCTCTCCATAGTGATTTTCCTGAGCACCCATTTCACCTTAAGCAAGTTGGCCGCGCTCATGGAAAGCATGTCGAACCCCATGGCCAGAAGCAGAACAGAAGCCACCGGATCGCCCGCCATTTCACCGCAAATAGCGACTGACCGGCCTTCTTTGTGGCAATCTTCGACAATTTTTCGAAGTGCCTGCAAAACAGCCGGATGGAAAGAATGATATAAGCCCGCCACCCTGGGGTTATTACGATCCACCGCCAGCAGGTACTGCGTAAGGTCATTGGAACCGATCGACATAAAGTCCACGCTCTGGGCCAGTTCACGAACCTGATAGACGGCAGCAGGCACTTCAATCAAAACGCCAACCGGAGGCATCACCACAGTCAGGCCCTCGGCTAACACTTCACCATGTGCCCTGTGGATAAGATACAATGCATCTTCTACTTCATGGACACTGGTTATCATGGGCAGCATGATTCGAAGATTATCCAGGCCAACACTGGCCTTTAGCATCGCCTTGATTTGCACCAGAAATATTTCCGGATGATCCAGTGTGACCCGGATACCCCGCCAGCCAAGGAAAGGATTGTCTTCTTCAATGGGAAAATAGGACAACGCCTTGTCACCGCCCACATCCAGCGTGCGCATGGTGACCGGCCTGGGTGCAAAAGCCTCAAGTTGCTGACGATAGATTTTTTCCTGTTCCGCTTCACTGGGGAATCGATCCCTGAGCATAAAAGGAACTTCGGTACGATAGAGACCGACACCTTCCGCGCCACGATCCAGGGAGCGAACCGTATCCGTCATAAGACCGGTATTCACCCAAAGCGGCAACCGGTGTTCATCCACAGTGACACAGGGCAGATCGCTGATCGCTTCAAGCCCTTCACTGAATTCTTTTTCTTCTTCAACAACGGCCTGATAGTGTTCCAGCAGTTCTTTGGAAGGCGACGCATAAACCAGGCCAAGGTTACCATCGACAATCAACTGCTTGCTGGACATCTTGTGATAGGGCAGGTCGACAGCCCCCATCACGGTAGGAATGCCCATAGCCCTGGCCAGAATGGCCGCATGGGAGTTGCTTGAGCCCCGCACGGATACAAGGCCAGCCAGCTTCTCCCGGGGAACATCCGCCAGCATACTGGCGGTCAGCTCTTCGCTGATCAAAACAGTCTGATCAGGGTAGCTTATGTTTTCATGGTCCTGTTTCTGAATGCTGGCCAGAACCCGACGACCAAGGTCTTTTACATCAACCGCACGCTCCCGCATATAAGCGTCGTCCATTCTTTCAAAATTACGAATGTGCTCGTCTATAACCTGCCTGAGCGCTCCCGGTGCCCAGTTCCCCTGTTTCACCCGGTTCCTGATTTCCAGCCCCAGGGCATTGTCGTCCAGCATCCGTAGATAGACATCAAACAAGGCCTGCTCTTCTGCTGGCAGATGGCCAGAGAGCTTTTCGGCTGTGGCTTTCATTTCCGAGCGAACCGACGCCAGGGCCAGATCCAGCGACTCCAGCTCTTTCTTGATGTCATGACAAATACGATCAGGAACAGCGCGCAGATAAGCCACCGGTGCAACGACAACGGCTTCACCAATGGCAACACCGGTGGCACTGGGCGTCCCTTGAAAACGAGCTGTTTTTTGGGTATCTACCGTAACATGCAAGGAACCGGTGGCCTCAGCATGGGCGATAACACCGGCAAGCTGGGCAGACATGGTGACCAGGAAAGCTTCTTCATGTTCGTCAAAACGACGCTGTTCTTTTTGTTGAACCACCAGTACACCCAGAGTCATCCGGTGATGAATGATGGGAACGCCAAGAAAAGCATGAAACTTTTCCTCACCGGTTTCCTTGATGTAACGGTATTTAGGATGAGAGGAGGCCATTTTCAGGTTGATAGGCTCTTCTCTGAGACCCACCTGGCCGATCAGACCTTCAGACTGGGATAAACAGGCGACACCGACAGCCTTTTTATTCAGGCCTTCTGTCGCCATAAGCGTATAGACAGATTGTTCAGCATCGTAGAGATAAACAGAACAGACTTCAGTGGCCATAGCCTGCCGAACCCGCTGCACAATGATGTCCAGCGCCATCCTCAAATCCGAAGCGGCACTGACTTCCTGTACAATTGTACGCAAGGTGTTCAGCATGGTGACTTAATCCAGTCTGATTATCTGTCTCCTGTATCTGCTATCCCAGGAATAACAGACGCCCGATTCTGTTGTTTGCCATGAAATGTCAAAGATCGCACTTCACTGCCTATTGTCTGAGCCTTTGTTACCTTGCAGTTGTCCTATCCGGGGAGCCAGCTCACGCAAAGCACGGCGGTAGACCTCCCTTTTGAATGAAACGACCTGCCCCAACGGATACCAGTAACTGACCCATCGCCAGCCATCAAACTCCGGTGATCCGGTATGATCCACACTAATCCGATCATCACCGCTCAGCAGCTCCAACAGAAACCATTTCTGTTTCTGTCCAATGCAAAGCGGGTACTGATCTCTACGAACCAGCCTTCTGGGCAGGCGATAACGCAGCCAGCCACGAGTGCAATCCAGAACTTTGACGTCTTGGGGCTGAAGCCCAACTTCTTCGTACAGCTCGCGATACATGGCCTGTTCGGGGGTTTCATCATCGTTTATGCCCCCCTGGGGAAACTGCCATGCTTCCTGTCTGATTCGCCTGGCCCACAGGACCTGTCCGTGACGATTAGCGAGGATTATGCCCACATTGGGCCTGAATCCATCTGTATCAATCACTTAAGCGACTACCTTAAACTCTTTCTTATCCGGCATTGTTTCATAAACCACTGCACAACAGCAATCTAGGAGCCTGACCGAGAATAGCTGCCCTACTGCGGCGACAGCAAATTGGTCTAAAAATCCGCTTTTGTTCGTCAAATAGCTAGCTATTCTCCTCACAAAACCGAATTTTTATCCTCAATTTTCTGCCGTCCTCGCTACGGGCGCCATTCTCGGTCAGGCTCCTAGAGCTCAGCAATCAGGATGCCACTTTTGCTTTCCTGAAAAAAATCATCAACAATCTTTAGGAAGATTTTCATAGTACAATCCCCCCTTCATTTTTCAGAAGTGCAATCTGACAGGAGTATTTGTGGCTCTGGCAATTTTTGATCTTGATAACACCCTGATAGCCGGTGACAGCGACTATCTATGGGGACAGTTCATGGCTAATGAAGGTCTGGTGGATGCTGCCCACTTTCATGCCGGCAATGATCGTTTCTATCAACAGTACGAAGCGGGCACGCTGGTTCTTAGTGAATACCTGGACTTTTGTCTTGAGCCACTGACCCGCTACACTCTGGACGAACTTAAAACCTGGCACGACCAATTCATGGAGCAAAGCATTCGCCCCATCATGCTGGAAAAAGCGGTGAACCTCCTGAAAAAGCACCGGGAACAGGGTGATCACCTGATGATCATCACCGCCACCAGCCGATTTGTTACCGAGCCTATTGCCAGAGCATTTGATGTCGACACGCTGCTGGCCATAGAACTTGAGATTGAAGATAACCGCTACACCGGAAAAGTGGTCGGCACGCCGACGTTTCAGGAAGGCAAGGTGATCCGCCTTAAGCAATGGTTGCAGGAAAACCCGGAATACTCTCTGGAAGGCAGCCACTTCTATAGTGATTCAAAAAATGACCTGCCTCTGCTGGGTCAGGTAGATCACTCTTTCGCTGTTGATTCTGACCCTGAGTTGACCGCGGTGGCTACTGAGAAAGGATGGCCTGTGATCAGCCTCAGGTAAATTTGATTTATTTCTTCAGAACAGTCCGTTTCTGTGCTTTATTTAGGGGGCGTCGGCAGCTTGACCAAGCCATTGCTGATACCTCCACAAGAGTAAGTCCCTTACCCGGACTCTGCTCACAATCATTAAAACAAGCGGAGAGACGATGGACAGATCCCACTTCTACGCCTTGATGGAAGGTGAAGGTAAACTGGACTACGAAGTTTATCTCAACACGCCACAGATTCTTAAAGCCCAGAAACCGATGGCTGATCTTTGCAATAAAGATGAACTGATGTTCCAGGTCGTTCATCAGGTCGAAGAACTCTGGATGAAACTGATCGGCTACACCCTTCTGGACATTGATGATTACCTTCAGGAAACCAATACCCATCGCGTCATTACCCTGTTCCAGAGAGTACATCGAACACTGACTATGATGACCAGCCAGCTGCAACTGCTGGAAAGCATGTCACCAAAAGAGTATCAGGAGATCCGGCTGCAACTGGGTAATGGCAGTGGCCAGGAATCCCCCGGATTCAGAACGCTATTGAAAATGCCTCCTTTCCTCTGGGAGAGTTATAAAACCCATTATCTGGATCAAAAAGGGCTGACGGTAGAAAAAATCTATAACTCACAATACCGTCACTGCGACGCCTATGTGGTGGCAGAAGCGCTCACCGAGTTCGATGAACAGTTTCAGTTTTTCCGTATTCACCACCTTAAACTGATCTACAGAACCATTGGCATTGGCGCTAAATCCTTAAAAGGCCGCTCTGTAGAGTTGCTGCAAAAAGGCATTCAACACCGGTTCTTCCCCGAGCTCTGGGATATCCGTGGTGCAATGACCGATGCCTGGGGCGGGGAGTATGGCGTAAAAAGGGATAAACTCAACAACGAAAATGGCTCATGACCACTGATATTCAAGAACGGTTTTATCAACCGGAACAGGGTGTCTACCTTCTGAACCACTCGGTTGGTTGTCTGCCCAGAAGTGCCAGCGACGCCTTTGTGAATCATTTTCTGGAACCCTGGAAACAGCAAGGCAGCAATGCATGGGGACAATGGCTCGACAACCTGACCCGGTTCAATGGGGCTCTGGCCAATCTGCTGAACGGTGAAACCCAACAGTTTTGCCCACAGACCAACCTGTCCAGCGCTCTGACAAAAATAGTGGGGTCGCTGCCACTGCCACCTGCTGGCCATCATATTCTGCTGTCAGAGCGAGACTTCCCTTCGATGGGATTTGTGATCCAGACCCTGTGTCAACGTTTTGGACTCAAGCCCCGTTTCATACCTCACGAAGCTGACCTTACGGACTTGAACTGCTGGGATGACATGCTGTCCGACGATACTTGGCTGGCTTTTATCACTCACGTTCAGTCCAATGACAGCCTGCGTTTGCCCGTTGCTGAAATCACAGAACTGACCCACAGGAAATCGGTTATTTCTGTTGTCGATATCGCCCAGTCAGCTGGCGTGGTTCCTATTGACCTCAAAACCTGGCAGGCCGACTTTGTGATCGGTTCCAGTGTTAAATGGCTGTGCGGTGGCCCCGGCAGTGGCTATCTCTGGGCCAGTGATCACATCATCGAACATTGTCAGCCCATGGATGTCGGCTGGTTCTCTCATCAGAACCCTATGGAGTTTGATATTCATCACTTTGACTATGGGGAGGATGCAGGGCGCTTTGCTGGCGGAACCCCGTCCATTATGCCCTTTACCGTCTCGGCAGAGAGTATCCGAACCCTGGACGGTATCGGTACGGAAGCGATTTTTCAGCATAACCAGAAGCTGATTAATCGTATTATCGCCCAGATTCGCCAGGGAGAGATTCGCTCACCATTGCAGGAAGATCGTCGGGGAGGCACCCTGGCTATCTCATTTAAAAATAACCAGAAAGCCATGGCCGCTATGAATAACGCCAGCATAGTCTGCGATCAACGATCTGAAGGCCTGCGTTTTTCACCTCATATCTACAATACGGAAGAAGACGCAGACCAGCTGGTTGAAGTCATTAACCGGCTCTGATCAGGCCCGGGTCACCCGGGCAATGATCGCCTTGATGTATTCGGTCTCCGGTATGGCAGGCAGAACAGGATGATCGGGACCCTGATGGCCTTGCTCGATAATTTGCAAATTACGATCAATATGGCGACTGCCCGCCCTGAGGGCATCGAACAGTGACTCTTTCTGAAGATGCATGGAGCAGGAACAGGACACCAGAATGCCATCCTTTTCCAACAACCTCATGGCCAGCTCGTTAATGCGGCGATAGGCCTGCTCACCGGCTTTGGTATCCTTGCGTTTCTTGATAAAGGCCGGTGGGTCAACAATCACCACATCGAACTTTTCCCCTTCATCCCTCAAGGCTTTCAGAGCCGTGAAAGCATCACCCTGGATAGACGCTACACGATCGGCAAGACCGTTAAGCCCGGCATTTTCATGAACCAGGTCTACCGCCTGTTCAGAAGCATCAACACAGGTTACATGGCTGGCGCCAAAAGCCGCACACTGAACACCCCAGCCACCGACATAACTGAACACATCGAGTACTTTCTTACCACTGACGTAGTGACGCAGACGTTCCCGGTTCAGGCGATGGTCGTAGAACCAGCCCGTTTTCTGGCCTTTCATAACCGGGGCCAGAAATTTCACACCGTTCTCTTCCAGTGCTACTTTTTCCGGCACTTCGCCATAAGCAACTTCTACATACTCAGGCAGTTTTTCCAGCTGTCGACCGGTTCCGTCATTTTTCAAAAGAATGCCTGAGGGCTTGAGCACCTTGACCAGGGCATCAACAATATCGCCCTTCACCGCTTCCATACCGGCGGTGGACATCTGGGCAACAACAACATCGCCGAAACGATCCACCACCAGTCCCGGCAAACCATCACTGTCGCCAAAGACCAGACGGTAGAAGGGTTTGTGAAATACTCTCTCCCTCAGGCTCAGGGCCACCTGAAGACGATGCACCAGCAGTGAACGATCCAGAACATATTTGCTGTCTCGACTGACCAGACGGGCACAAATCAGGCTATTCGGGTTTATATAGCCTGTCCCCAGGGGTTTGCCTTCAGCACTTTCGATATTGATCAGCTCCCCTGTTTCAAAGTTTCTCAGGGGAGAACTCTGGGTATCGACTTCATTACTGTAGATCCAGAGATGACCCGCTTTTAATCGACGATCAGCCCGGTTCTTCAGGCGGAGAGTTTTTAACGTCATGGAGTTACTACCAGGGCGGCAAGAGGGTAAACAGGAAGGGAGGATTATAAAGGTTCAGAGCACTTCGGTCATTGCGGGATATTTATCACTTTTTGCCGACAGTTGTCAGGAGGTGAACCGCCACCTCGTTTCCTAATCTGAAAAAAAGACACTCCTAATAAGTGTTTCCCCCTGCAAAAGCATTGAAAAATCGAAAAAACACTCTGGTAAGTCGAAAAAAATCAGCAGACATACGAATTGGTTAAAAGATAATCAGACTTTATTCTCAACCTATTAACGGGTTGCCTGGAGCCTGACGCGGCAGAAGTCGTCCGGCAGACTCCCGTAGGAGTGATGACTATGAGAGCACAGCTTCAAGAAAGCCTGGCTGAAATGCTTCTGGGTTTTAATGATCTGGACGATCTTGAGCAGATAAAGTCTCTGGTAGACTCTGCCAACAAGGGATCGGCTTCCGGTGCCAACCACTTTGTCGAGCATTCCGGTCAGGCTGTTCAGCCACACGACCTGAAAAATTTCCTTCGCATCTATCCGATGGCGCAGGCCATGGTCGCCATGGTTCGCCATTACGAACTTAACAAAGAGACGGATACTCTCAAGGTCGTTCTCGAATCCCTGCTGGAAGATCTGGAAGAAAGAGAAGCCAACGAGACACTTCACTGAAACAGGCTTGCAGGACTGTTTATTCGGTTCAAGACTGTTCATTCGGTTCAAGACTGTTCATTCGGTTCAAGACTGTTCATTCGGTTCAAGACTGTTCATTCGGTTCAAGACTGTTCATTCGGTTCAAGACTGTTCATTCGGTTCAAGACTGTTCATTCGGTTCAAGACTGTTCATTCGATTCAGGACTGTTTACTCTAAAACAACACCTGAACTGAATCAGTGAGGCTAAGCATGTTGACTCTGTCCAAGGAAAACAGACGCCAACTCAGCGAGAACGGTTATACGGTTATTCCTGACGCTGTTCCGCTGTCCCTGTGTGATGACGCCATTGATTTAATCACACACTTTCTTGATATTGACCTCAGCAATCCCCAAAGCTGGTACCAAAAAGATCTCGGATACAACGGTCTGGTTCCTGTTCATCAGCATCAGAGCCTCTGGAATATAAGACAACACCCTAATATTCACGCCCTTTTCTCACAACTCCTTGGTACTGAAAAACTCTGGGTTCGCATGGACAGGCTGTCCTTCAAACCGCCCTCTCTTGATCCCGAAACGGACCAGCTAAAACGTCATATCCATCTCGACTTTCCCGCAGAAAAACTCACATCATTGCGCTTGCAGGGCATTCTCTATCTGACTGACACCGAAAAAGACCAGGGGGCATTCTGCTGTGTGCCCAGCCTTTTCAAAAAAGATGATGTGCTTAAACACCGTGAAAGTCTCTGGTTCTCTGAAGAAGAACTCAGTCAGTATCCGATCGAACCGATAGCAGCACAGGCCGGTTCGCTGATCATCTGGGATTCAGGTCTTCCCCACTCTGGAATGCTGAATATTTCAGACAAACCCAGGCTGGCAGTCTATATTTCTATGTTTCCGGCAGGCTCTGAAGGAACGGCTGAAGAACGTATACAGCTCTGGCAGGAAAAACGAGCACCAGAAAAGTGGCGGGGCCTGCGCTATCAACAAGATCCGGAACCGGGAGAACCTGCTCAGCTCAGTGAGCTGGGCAAGAAACTGTTGGGACTGGAAAAATACACCTGACTGTTCCCGTCCTGCCGACGGAGCTTTAAACGACAAGGGTTAAGTACTTGAAACATTATATGGCCCTGTTCCTTGCTTCGCTATTTTTGTTGCACAGTTTACAGGCTCAGGCGGCGACTCAACCTACAGCCTCTACAGTACCATCATGCGACTCTCTGACAGGACAAACGCTGGGCGTGCAGCGACGGCTAGACCAGTATAAAGAGTTTTTTCGCGGAAAACAGTGTCTTGTTCTCAGTGCCAACCGGAAAGAAAATTTAAATGAATTGATCCATCAGGCTCCTGAAAATACGGTGATACTGCTCTCCTCCAACATTGTTCCTGTGAGAGGTAGAACCGCGGTTGAGTACTTTACATATAAAATAGTTTTAAAGGATGGCCAAGACATTATTGGAGCCGCTGACGACGGTTTTGAAATCGTCGTCATGTCCAGAGGTCACGGAAGCGAACATATGGTCGAGGTAGGAACCTCTGAAAATTTCCGGTTTGGAGAAACAAGAGACAGCCATATCAAACACCTTACTTTCCGGCCACTTGGATACACCGCGGGTCACCCAGACGGTGGCTTCCCCGAACCTAACTCTATTATTTTCGCAGAATGTTACAACCGGAGACTGATTGTAAAAGACAACATATTCCATCTTCCCAACCGATCCGCAATGAATCTTGATTGCAAAAAATCGCTGGATGCAACGGCCGATAGCAATCGCCCTGGTCCGGGCCTGCAGTTTGCCAATAACACGATCAGAGGTCACCTAATCCAGAACAGGTTCCTGAACTATATGCCCGAAGATGGGGTATTTGTAAATCTTCCTGCTATCAGAAACCAGTCACAGAGAATCTCTGTTACCGATAATACATTCCTGGGCAGAGTGGCAGAGGCGGGTGAATTTACTCTTGGGCCCGGAAGCCGTATGGATATCTTCAGAAATACCGTAGACATTATCAATAATGGCAGCACTAACACATTTCGCGATGCTTCTGCCCAACGATCACCACGAGTGGGAGGCTTTACTCTTATAGGTCATACCGATGCCAATGCAGAGCCTCCTCTCTTTAACCTGGCAGGCAACTGGATCCAGGTAAGTCCCCGGGCAGAAGAGGCCGCTATAAACGTCAGCCCCCCTCTCAGACTGGCCCTGGCCTGTAATCACCTGCAGGCCATCCGTCCATGGCGACAATTTCAACCACACTTCAGCCTGAAAGCTGATGATCCGTTACCGCTGGCAGGTGAGTGTGAAAGACCGATGACGTCGCCCGTTGTCACGCCAACGCCAAATTCAACGGTTGCCATGCCATCAGCAAGCTCAACCGTTTTTACGCCAACACCTGCTCCCTATTCCATCAGCCAGATTCTAAACACCTGGACGGCCATTAACTCCTCTGCCACGGCCTGTGATGGACTGGTCAACTACGAAGGTCGTTTTTTCTTTAAATCAGCAGTCTGCCCGACTGTCACTACGCCCTCTGCTTTTGTTACTGATAAAGCTTTTAGCGGCAACACGACCTCCAATAAAAAAGGCCTGATCTCTACTTCATCAGCAGATTCAACCAGAATGACTGCGGGTTCAGGTGTTATAACCACTCTGGCCATATTGTTGGCTCTATATCAGAGCGCAAGCAGTCTCTAAAATAAAACACACTCAGCTCGTCCCAGACTTCGTTTTATTGACTACTTTAAAGACCACCCATTTCTTTTTATACAGGCGCTGGTCTAATGAAACTCAGGCTCACAGGCAGTATCGTCCTGCTTTCACTCTGTTTGATGTCCTCACTGGCTTTTGCCGTAACCTATTCGGACAATCTGGTACTGGTGGTCTATGAAAGTAACGCCGAGGTCAATATGGTGCTGGTCTCGGCAGATCACCCAGAGAAGGTTCTGGCCAGCTCAGTGGCTTCTCCGGTTCATATCAGCTACAGCCAGTCACCGGATTATGAAGACTATTATGCAGCCTCTCTCGCCGGTATGGGCCATCCCGGCACGCTGGCATTCCGTGATTCTGAAACCATTCTGTTTGCTGCTGCGCTTGATAATCTCAGAAAGTCAGCCCGCTTCCACTGGCCAGGCCTGAAGTATGACGACAAGATCAGGCTTGATGCAGTATTCGTTGGTATTTCCGGATTCTACGAACACAAGGATAAAACGCTTACGGTTGATGGCAGAACCATGACCAAAGAGCAGTACATTGACAAGAACCTGAGAGAAGTACTGAAGTTACGTAACTTCCCGATATTCCAGCATAAACTTCTGCAACTGGACTCCGATGCCCGTCTGATGGGCAAAGTGGCCAAACAGAAGGCAGGCGGAAAGGGTGAATTAAGGGATCTGGATTTTATTCAACTGACCACTTACGCCGTCGGTTACAAAATTCGGGACGGTATTATGCAGGATGATCTGGTGACTTATGGCAGTGAGGGTGGAAGTTATCAGTACGGCATCAGCATTCAGGAAAATTTTCTTGATCAACTGCCAGTAACCTGTACAGCCAGTGATTTTAACATACTGGATCTAGAGCACGTACCGGTTCTGAAAGCCATGAATGCCATGCCAACCGTGGCTGCTTATGAGCAAGCACGCAAAGGTGACTACCTATCCTACCCTGAGCTGGGCTATAGCAAAACGGAACAGGCACGATTGAATACCACCTTGCCTACCAGAAAGTTTAATCACCTGTTTGTTCGCTTGAAAAACAAGAAGAATGAAGCGGGCTACGTCGGCTTCTGGGTGCTGCAACAGAATACCGTGCCAGCGGGCATCGCTGAGGAAGACTGGTATTACGGCCAAAACACCTTAACCGAATGTGCCAGGATAACCTTTATTCCAGTCATTAAAAGCGTCGTTGAGGGGCTGAGTGAAGAGGGCATTGACAAAGACAGGGAGGGCAACAATGTGCCTCTGCTCATGGTAGGGGAGTTGCCGGTGGGGCAGACTGTACGGGTGAAAGATGCGCTTAATGAGGTTCTGAGCGAAGAAGACCTGAAGCGCATGGTCTGGTTGAACCCTTCGCAATACCGAGAGCTTCTGGCGATAGCGGGTGTCAAGCTGTTGCAGGGATATGGCTATGCACCTGAGCGGAACAAGCTAAATCCGGAGTTATAAACAAGGATCCGTTATGCATAAACTTGCCCTGCGGATAAACGCCAGACTTGTTGAGCACGCTAAAAAATATGCTGCTGACCACGGCAAATCTTTGTCTCAACTGGTAGCTGATTATTTTAATGCGCTACTTGAGGAATCTGATGTCAGCAAAAAACTGCCTCCCCTCACACAAAGTCTCAGGGGTATCATGGCAGGTTCTGAAGTATCGAGTGAGGAGGATTACAAAAAATACCTTGAGGATAAGTATCTATTAACCAGCCCTGGCTCCCTGCTGAATCAGCCTGACTGACGTTTCTGTTAGCTCGCTAATTCTTTGCCAAAAAAGTGACCGCTGCTCTCTATCAACAGGCTCCAGTGGCTTAAGCTTTTCCAGAGCAGTCTGAAGCGCCTTTGGGCAGACCGATTCCCGAACAGGCCGGGGCTGGTCAGGAAAGTTGTCTGAGAAAAGTCGATTCCAATCAAAGCAACAACCCGGATCGGCTTTTCCCCGGAAACCGGCTATCTGCTCATGACCAAGAATCCGTTGTGGATCATTCAAACTGGGGTAATGCTGCTGCAACTGTTGAATCACATCTTTCAGAGCTGAATATTGCGCATTGGTGAAAGGGAAAACATTCCCGTTATAGTTAACCAGCTCTATGCCAATGGCGAAATCGTTGAACGCTTCCTTTTCCTGCCAGCGGCTAATCCCTGCATGCCAGGCTCTGTGAGCCGTGCCGTTCAAGCAACTGACCAGCTCATAGATGGCTCCATCCAGATCAATCACCAGATGGGCTGAAGCCCCACACTCGCTGCTTGAAAAAATGTCCAGCGTGCCCTGAAGGTCTACCGCCGTGTAATGCAAGACCAGAAACTCTACAGGAATTTCCCGGGCATCAAAGTTGGGGCTGGGGTGTGAAACGAAGCGAAGAGCCATTGATTTGCCTGTAAAAGGTGTGGAATCCGAAGAACTTTTAGCCTAACCAGCCCTCTGTCCAGAGATCAAGGGCGAATGTTAGAAAGTCCACTTCCTGAAAGATAACGAATCGCCACTTTTATGGCTTCAGTCATGCTGACATCAGAGGCAATACCTTTACCAGCGATGTCGTAGGCGGTGCCGTGATCTACCGAAGTTCTCAGAAAAGGCAAGCCGCAGGTGATGGAAATGGTTTTGTGGAAGTCCACCATCTTGGTCGCGATGTGACCCTGATCATGGTAGAGCGAGATAACCGCATCAAATTTTCCATTCAATGCCTGATAAAACACCGAATCAGCAGGCCAGGGGCCGGATACGTTCAACCCAAGCTGTTGCAACCTGAGAACAGCGGGCCTGATTTCTTCCTGCTCTTCATGCCCAAACAGGCCGTTATCGCCGCAATGAGGGTTTAGCCCTGCTATGGCCAGACTGGGCATCTCGATACCCAGTGATTTCAGGGCTTCAATCGCTTTTTGCGCACATTGAATCAAATTATTTCGAGTGACATAGTCACAGGCCTGCCTGAGAGACAGGTGTCGTGAAAGAAAAAAGACTTTCAATCCCGCCACTTCAAACAACGTCAGTGGGTGCCTGCTGTCTGTCAGATCAGCAAGAATTTCGGTGTGCCCTGCCTGTCTGATATTGGCTGCGGCCAGGGACATCTTGTTAATAGGCGGTGTTACCAGAGCATGAACCTGTTGCTCCAGGGCCAGCTGTGTTGCCAGTTGAATGCAGTCGTAAGCCATCTTCCCGGCGGCAGCTGAAACCGTGCCCGGCTCGAAATGTTGAGGAGGAACAGTGGGTTCGAGGAGATTGAGAATATCGGTCCGGGGATCAATATCGGTACAAGCCTTCACAGGCTTGATGGTCAGGGGCAAACAGCAGGTCGAGATAACCTGTTGAAGAACCGCACCATAGCCGACCACCAGCAATCGACAGCTATTAGAGAAGTCATTGGCAGCAAGTGCTTTTACCAGGATTTCCGGGCCGATGCCGGCCGGGTCACCCATTGGAATACAGATCAGGGGATTCATTACTCACAGCCAGCCAGAAGCCTGACGGTCAGGATCCTGACTGGGACTCAGTCTGATTGATAGCTGTGAGTTTAGACCAGACGCGCAATGATGACGTGCAATGATGACGTGCAGACATTGTCGCACAATCAGGAGCGAATGATATTACCACCCGCTTCCCTGATAGCCGCCAGACTTTCATCATCGAAACGGCTGTCCGTGATAATAGTATCCAGCTCATCCAGCTGGCAGATAGTCTTCATGCTGGAAGCACCAAACTTGCTGGAGTCTGCCAGCAGAACGCTGCGGGTTGCCCGATCCAGCATCTTGCGACGAATAAAGTAATGGTCGGTCGACGCTGTGGTCATACCGTGCTCCAGACTCCAGCTGTTGGTGGCCAGAAAGGCAATATCGGCATTAATGCTGTCCAGGAAAGACAGGGCGGTAGTATCACAGTGAGCCTTGGTAATGGCGCTGACCAGACCCCCGGTGGTGTAGACCTTGGCGGTCGAAGAATCAGAAAGTTGCAGGGCGATTTTCAGGTCGGGAGTGATCACCGTGACCTTCATGCGCATCAACAGCTTGGCCAGGGCCATGGTGCTGGTTCCCGCATCCAGCAGAACGATCTGCCCTTCCTTAACCAGCTTGAGGGCTTCGTAAGCAATGGACTTTTTCTCTTCGATGTTGACAGCATTCTTCTTTTCGTAAGGGATATCTTCCATCAGGAAGCTTTTGGATACCGCACCGCCATAGGTGACGCGCAGTTTGTCTTCCTGTTCCAGGGTTCGTATATCGCGACGAATGGTCATCTGGGAAACATCGAATTTCTCCGCCATCTCTTCGATGTTGGCACAGCCTTTTTCCTCTACGTAAGTCAGAATGTGCTCTCGACGCTCAACGGGAAGCATACCTAAACCTCTTGAATCATTGCGTATCTGTTATTTACGCCGCTCACCAGCTGTGGGGCGTAGTACTGGTTCGTGCTGCCGATATAGAGACAAGGCAATCAGAGCAGCTAAAATTCACTGGCGGATTATATGGCAGAATTTGTTCAGTTTCTTCCCCAGATATACCTATATGGTTAAAAAAGAAACGAGTTTTGACTCAGGAATCAGGCTCTGTCCTGACTGTGACCTGATGATAAAGACCCCGACCTTTGCTCATGACCCGGCCTATCGGCAGCAGGCTTCATGCCCCCGATGCGGCTGTGTGCTGGAGTCTCACCGACCTGCGGGCATCCAGCGCTGCCTGGCTCTGGTTGTGACCGGCTTAATCCTGTTTATACCCGCCAATTATTACCCCGTTCTCTCCATGGATATTCTGGGGAATGTGCAGCAAAGCACGATTTCTGAAGGGGTAATCGCTCTTTACCAGGGAGGTTATGGTGCCGTCGCTCTGCTGGTTCTGTTGTCTGCCATCCTGAT
The DNA here is from genome assembly GCF_023822025.1 of Endozoicomonas sp. 4G. NCBI lineage: Bacteria > Pseudomonadati > Pseudomonadota > Gammaproteobacteria > Oceanospirillales > Endozoicomonadaceae > Endozoicomonas > Endozoicomonas sp. 4G. The sequence goes on from NZ_CP082909.1 coordinate 4,958,358, forward strand.
CCCTTTTCTGCGTCTTGTGATTTTGTTTCAGGTTCTTGTTTCTGTCGGCAACGGTTGGGGACGCAGAAGATCCAGAACCTTGTTGAGAATTTATACGCTCTTGCAAGAGTGGGGTATGACAGAAATCTATTTCCTGGGCGCCCTGGTAGCGGTTATCAAGCTGGCAGATATGGCCAGTGTGCAGACCGGTGCAGGCTTATATTGCTTTGCCGGGCTGATGCTCTGTGAACTGATGATCACCCTGAACCTGAATGAGCATGAGCTGTGGAAAATGTTGGGAGAGGATCCATGACCGTAACAGATCCATCCAGCCAGATGTCCAGCGGTGCTGAGCGCAGGATAAAACTTTGCCTGAACTGCCACAGGGTGTGTCGGGCAGGTGAGATCCGATGTCCCCGATGTGGCAGCAAAGTACGTCTAAGAAAAAAGGACAGCCTTTCTCGTTGCTGGGCTCTGACCCTGAGCGCCGCGCTGCTCTACATACCTGCAAACCTGCTGCCGATAATGACGGTAAGCCGGTTTGGGCGAGGCAGGCCAGATACCATTATGTCGGGCGTCATAGAGCTGATGCACCATGGTATGGCACCCATTGCCCTGCTGGTTTTTACCGCCAGTATTCTGGTGCCCCTGATGAAACTTCTGGGCATGGCATGGCTGCTGGTTTGTGTGCAAACAGGGGCAATGAACCCGGATCGTCAGACCCGTCTGTATCGACTGATTGTCTGGATTGGCCGCTGGTCCATGCTGGATATTTTTATTATTTCCCTTCTTGTCGCACTGGTGCAGTTCGGTCATCTGGGTACTGTGACGGCCGGTCCTGCTGCTTTTGCGTTTGCTGCGGTGGTGGTGCTAACCATGTCGGCAGCCATGAGTTTTGATCCCAGACTACTTTGGGATCGGTCCAGTCAGTTGAGCTTAAAAGGAGATCAACAGTGAGCGACGAAAAGATGGCTGTGAACGCAGATCTGAAAGAGCATCGTCGTGTTCCAGCGATCTGGCTGCTGCCGGTGATTGCCCTGATGATCGTTTCCTTTCTGGTCTGGAGAACCCTTTATCACACGGGTCTGGAAGTTCACGTTCATTTTGACAATGCCAAGGGCATGAAAGCAGGCAAAACCGAAGTCAGGTACAACGGCCTGGCGGTTGGAAAAGTGACCCGAATGACCATGACAGAAGACCTGAAAGGTGTCGATGTCGAGCTGGAAATGGATCGGCAGATGAAGCCGTATCTCAGGGAATACAGTCAGTTCTGGCTGGTTCAGCCTCAGCTTTCTGTAGCCGGCGTGTCCGGTCTGGAAACGCTGGTCTCTGGCAACTACATCGCCTTCAGGCCCTCTGGGAGGGGTGAGACAAAGCGGTCATTTTCGGCGCTAGAATCGCCACCCGCCCCAGGCGTTCGAGAAGGAGGGCTGAGCCTGATACTTCAGGCTGATGAGTTATCTTCTGTGCAGGAGGGAAGTCCGGTCTATTATCGCCGTCTGAAGATTGGCGAAGTGACTCGCTACGCACTCTCGCAGGATGACGAAAGGGTTGATATTCATGTGTACATCAAGCCGACATTCAGCCATCTGGTAAGAAAAAATACCCGCTTCTGGAATGCAGGGGGGGTGGATATCTCCGGGAGTCTGACCCATCTGAAAGTAAGAACCCAGTCTTTGACTTCCATGATTCAGGGCGGTGTGGCTCTTTATACCCCGGATTGGGAAGAACAAGAGCCGGAGGCTGCCAACGGCACCCGCTTTCCTTTGTATAACGATTATGATGCCGCAGAAGCGGGCATCAGTATTGCCATTGAATTCCCTCTGGATGTTGCCCTTGGACAGGAGAAATCAAAAATACTTTTCCACGGTATGGAAGTGGGTGTTATCAAAGATGCCTCGTTTAATGAGGATTACTCAGCCATTATCGCCGAGGCCGTTATTCGCCCTGAAGCCAGACATATTCTGGTCAAAGGTGCCCGTTTCTGGATGGTGGCACCACAAATCAACCTGAAAGGCATCACGGGTCTGGAAACCCTGTTGGCTGGCCGTTATATCGCTATGGATGTCAGTCAGGTTGATATGAAAAAAGCGGAGCCGGAAACGAAATTCATCGGTCTGGCCAGCAAGCCTCCGGCATCGCCTTCCTCTCCGGGCCTGCACCTTGAACTCAGGGCTGACTCTCTTGAGGGTCTGAGCCAGGGTAGCCCTGTCCTCTATAGAAAAATGCCCGTCGGGCAGGTGGAGTCCTACACACTTGGGAAGGATGGGGTCGTGGTCAAAATATTGATCATGCCCAAATATCAACACCTTGTGAATAAAAGCACGCTTTTCTGGAATATCAGCGGTGTCACCCTGGAGGGTGGATTGCAGGGGTTCAAGGTCAGGACAGGCACACTCAATTCCATGCTTTCAGGAGGCATTGCCTTTAAAACCCCCAACCCTGATGCCGCCAGAGTAGCCAACAAAACCCGGTTTGTTTTATATGACGATATGAGCCGGGCAAGCGAAACAGGCCAGGTGATAGACATTCAGTTTGAATCTGCGGACGGTCTGCAGGTAGGTACACGGCTGAAGTACAAAGGTCTGGAGATGGGAAGAGTGACAGAACTGAATCTGGATGAGACTAAAAAAGCCATCCTGGCCCGTGTGTTACTTAACGAAGGCGCTGATTGGCTGGCTCGCACGGGTTCCAGATTCTGGCTGGTTAAACCCAGGCTGGGCCTGACCAACACGGCGCACCTGGAAACGCTGTTGACAGGTCTTTATATCGGCGTGTCACCGGCACGCTCTGAAACCGCTGCTAAACGTGTTGCTTTTGTCGCAAACCCGAGGGCACCTGATGACCAGCCTCGCGCCGGCGGCCTTCGTATTCAGTTAGTCAGCACTCAATTGGGCTCCATTAAACCGGGCAATCCTGTTTATTACCGAGAAATACCGGTAGGCGTGGTCACCGGATTCAAGTTAGGTAATCCCGCCGACAAGGTTATTATTTTTCTGAACATCGAAGATCACTATGCGCCGCTGGTCACTGACAAAAGCCGGTTCTGGAATGCCAGTGGGGTCGATTTCCAGTTTGGTTTATTCAGTGGTGCCAGGCTTCGAACAGAGTCTCTCGAAGCGATTCTGGCAGGTGGTATCGCGTTTGCGACGCCAGAGCAGGGAGATCCGGTGACTCCGGAAACTTCGTTCGAACTGGCCGACGAACCGAAACCTGAATGGCTGAAGTGGACTCCGGGTATCCTGCACCCCGAATAGCGGCTCCGTTAACTCAGACAACCTCTTTACTGGCTGAGTGCTGATATGAAAGGGGAACCCGGTTTATATTACAAAACAGCTGATAGGGAATAGTACCGGCATACCTTGCAACCTCAACCACTGGCAGGTCTTTGCCCCAGAGCAACACAGGATCGCCCACTTTCACATCAGCCATTTCTGACAGATCGACCGTTAACATATCCATGGAGACTCGACCTGTCAGTGGCACTGACTGACCGTTGACGAGCACAGGTGTGCCATTCGGAGCCAGGGGATAGCCATCAGCGTAACCCATGGCTATGACACCCAAACGAGTGGTCTTGTTGGTCACCGCTGTACCGGCATAACCGACCGGACTGCCAGCGGGCACTTCCTTGATATTGATAATGGCGGAATGGAGTGCCATCACCGGCCTGAGCCTGGCTTCAATGTCATGGCAGTGATCAAAAGGAGAGGCTCCGTAAAGCATCAGTCCGGGCCGGCTCCAGTCTGCTCTGGCACTGGCGCAATGAATAAGACCGGCTGAATTGGCAATACTTCTTTCACCCGGTAATCCCAGCGTATGCTGCTCAAAGACTTCAAGCTGCTGCCGGGTGTAACCCGTGTCCGTTTGGTCGGCACAGGACAGGTGAGTCATCAGGAGAATCTCGCTGACCCAGGGCAGTTGCTCAAGTCTTGTCCAGGCCTCGCGATAGTGACCGGGAAGAATGCCCACCCTGTGCATACCAGAGTCCATTTTCAGCCAGACCCTGATGGGCTTCTCCAGCGGGGTCTGTTCAAGTTGTTTTATCTGTTCCGGATTGTGTACAACGATATCAAGGCTTTCTGAGGCAACGTCTATGAGTTCGGACTGATCGAAAAAACCTTCGAGAATAAGCAGGCGGTTGCTGATGCCGGCGGCCCTGAGTTCCAGCGCTTCTTCAATGCAGGCCACTGCAAATCCGTCGGCTTCCTCTGACAGGGACCGTGCACAAGGAATGGCACCATGACCGTAGGCGTCGGCTTTGACAACCGCCAGGGCTTTGCCCTTGCCTGACAGTGATTTAGCCAGTCGATAATTATGTTTGAGAGCGTCAAGATGAATGACGGCCCTGGCCGGACGACTCATAGTTGCCGCATTTCCCCCGAGTCAAATCAAACAGCCATGAGCCGAAAATGCCGCTCATGCTGAAGTCTCAATGCTATCAATTAATAAGCTATTGCTCTTTAAGTGTTTTTATTAATTCTATTAGTGACTAAATAATACCCCGTATAGCTAAATCTCCCTACATTTTGTTTCTTATTGTTCTAAGCAGGTCGCGGTCATTTGTATCTAAACTGTCTCTCCACATGAACAATCACAAGTGGGCGTAATATGGTTTTTCTTGAAGACCTGGAGCATCCTGAGTCAGCTTTGATATTAAACGACGGAAGTATAATTATTTCAGAGGCCGGCAAGGAGAGAGGTTGTCTGATTCGGGTTTCGGCCTCAGGAAAAAAACGCCATATTTTTGCCCGACTCGACAGACCCGGCGGTCTGTTGCAGAACCCTTATGATGGCAGTATCTGGGTTACCGAAACCCGTCAATCATCAGTGCTCAGGCTCAATTCTGATGGCTCGCTGGCCGAGCGTTTTTCCGGCGACAGTGACACTCCCTTGCTTTGGCCCAATGGTATGACTCTGGGGCCTGATGGGGCTATTTATCTGACGGACTCTGGTATCCGTGTCACTGACCTGATCACGGCAGGAAGGGCTAATCCGGACATCTGGGAAGGGCCAATGCAGGGAAAGTTGTTTCGACTCGATCCCATCAGCAAACAACTGGATTGTCTTGATGACGGATTTCGTTTTGCCAGTGGTATTGCCTTTGCTCCGGATGGAAAACTCTATATCAGTGAGTCAGTAACAGGGAATATTTATCGTTACCCGTTTACTGACCGATTGGAGGTTGCCAGCCGGGAACGGTTTGTAACGGTCACCGATGCTGCTGGCCCATGCCGGGTGGCAGGACCCGATGGCATCACCTTTGACACGGAGGGTAACCTTTACGTTGCCATGTTTGGTCAGGGTCATGTGGCCACCGTCACTGCCAATGGCGACATTCAGCGAACGATTGTGACCCGGGGCTCATGTCCTATGGATGTTATTTTTGGCGGCAAGGACAACAACAGACTTTATATCACTGAGTATCAGCGGGGCAGGGTTGAAATGGTTGAGGTGTCTGCAAGTATTCGGTGAACACACAACACAACATTGTTCCTCTGCCGGATGAAAGACCTTGGCATTCGGCAACTCTTCCCGAGAAACTCGTCTATCCTTGTGCTTTTGCCGAATTCGTAGCCGGATATGCGCTGTACGGAGTTGCTGGCCAGACTTTTATTCGCCCTTCTGCTGGTGACTTCCGGCAACGCCGTGCCTGATGATGTTGGTACCGGAGAGTCTGTCGCTTATCTCAAAACCCTCCTTATACGGAGCCTGGACGACGAAGAGGCGTTTTCCCGTCATGCCATTCACTACCTGGCGCTGACCGGTCAGGAGTCCATACCTTTCGTGGACAATCTTGCTGGCAATTATCCTTTAGTCTGGCTGAACCTGATTCAGCAGTTCCAGCAGTTTCTGCCAGACTGTCCTGAAGCACTCTCCTTGCTGGACTCAATTCTGAACTTTTTTATCAGAGAGTCGTCGTTTGTCGTGCATTGGGAAAGGCAATGGAAAGACTGGCAACAAAAGCTGGAAGAACAGCCGGACAAATTTTTATTGCACTGGCTTGTCAGGGAGTGGTTGCGACTTGTTCCCGGAGGTGGTCACTGGAAAGCAGAACAGTTCTGGCAATCGTGGCTAACGGGGCAGACAATAACACCTGAGATGGAGCAGCTTGGGCAACTGCATTATCCAGCCCCCTGCCGAAATACGCCAAAACCGGATGAAGGCACTTTCGGATTACCCGGTGCGAGCGCCCATCTCCTCCATGACCGGGGTGGAGGCCCTGATGTGGTGATTCGTCCGGGTGGTTCAACACCCTATCATCCTAACCGTCAAAAGTTGGAGCATGCTGCCCGGTTTCATCATTTTGCTGCCAGTCATCCTTCACGTCGTAGCAATGCTCACACCGCCCGGAACCAGGTACAGGAAAATTCGCTACAAAAGTCCTTTGATGATCAACAGGCACAGATTCAGCAACGTTTAAACAACCAGCCTCTGTCAGCGGAAAACTGGCAGGCCATGATTAGCCTGTTGAAATCGGGATTGCCCAAAGCGTCCAACCCGGAAGAGGTCGAGCAGTCCATCAGGCACCATGAGAACCAGCTTGTCAGAGTGAAAACCCATCATGGCATTATGGCGCGTTTCAATACGGAACCGCTTCAGGCCAGGAAAGACCATATTGCCTTTTTGGAGAACGAAGGCGGTTACCTTTTTTCCGAAGCAAGGCAGCAACATGATATAGAAGCGGCGCAGTGGGAAATTCGCAGCCTTGAGACCTTTGAGGCCATGTCACAGAACCGGCAACAGATGACCATGGTTGAATACCGTCACTGGCTGGAACATAACATGGCTGAATTCACGGGTCTGCGCCATCATCCGCAACTGACCGCCCCGATACAGTGGGAGCAGCAAGGGGTGCAGCTCAGTGGCAGGGTTTGCCACAGGAAAGCCGGGTGCTTCAAAAAAACCTGGCTTTCAGGCATCACAGCCCTGAGCGAAGCAGATAACCCTGGCGCACTCCAGAACCAGAATGCGCTGATGGTGCTTTTGGATGGTATTGCCGATTTGGAAAAACTTCGTCGGCAGACGCTAGCAGATATTCAGGCTCAGCAGCAACAGACACCGGATGAAAACCTGCTGTTCACTGCCCTGGAAACCCTTGGTCGGGGTGAAGACCCGCTGACCCAGGGTATTGAGCAGGCAACGGAAAGTATGGTCAGAGTCTCTTACCAGCACTTTCCAGAAGGAACTGAACGGGTTCTTCATGCTCTAAGTCGTGTCGATAGCGCCATGGATGCCGTGGTGGAGTTTATCGACGACAGCACTGGCAACCGGGTCAGTGCCGTCTGGCAACAACTGGACGAAATCACTCAGGCTCGTATACTGGGAGCCGGGAAGGTGCTTTCGGTGCTGGTGCCGGTTGCCAAAGTGAGGGCTTTGGCTGAGCTGGCCAGAGTACCGTCACCTGCGCTGAAGAAAGATGGCTGGCATCCGGACAGTGTGGAGGCTCGGCATAAGGAATGGCAGGAGTTTTATTCTCCAGATAGGAGAATACCAGGAGCTTCAGAGTTTGAAGCATCACTATTTCGAATGTCTTCCGGAGAAAGGGTTGCTCATATTAAAGTTACTCTTAAAGTGGTTGCACAGAACTACGGCTGGGTGAAAGACAATAAGATCAGTAAAATGAATGATCGAGACGTTTACAAAGGAAACGATGGCTTTTTGTATTCCATTGATAGTCAGCATGGTAGGTTTGAAAAAAATGATCCAAAAAGCGGTAAACATATAGATGAGGTTGATATTGACTTAAATCCTGTTGAGAAAAAATATGACAGCTCAGGACAGCATGATCTGAAGGTTAAGTAATGAAATGGATGAAACTTGTTGATTGTAATATGGATTGGTTTTCACATGGCACTGTTTTCAGAGTACCAGGAAAATATCCATATGAAAATCTAGTCGACTTTATGGTTTATGACCCAGCCATGATAGACAGAGGGCAAGGGTTGATGGTTAGTTCCGGATATAAGGCAGGTCTGATTTTAGTCTTACTACCAAAAGAATCATCAATTAAAGACAGCCTTTACAGGCGCTCTATAGAGAAGAACTGGCTTATCGAGAACTGGTCCCAATGGGTATACCCTGAATGTCCTGTATCAGAGGTTTACGTATCTGAAGGTTATAAAGCCGATCCTTTATAAATTGCTATGGCGGATCATGCCCCCGCATCACCTCCAACCTTTCCTCACCCATCTCCCAAGGCAACCACTCGGATAAATCATCCGGCGGCTGTCGGTTATTATCGGCACAGGCCTGAAGGTAACCGCTCAGCCAGGTGTGAAGATTGATACCCCAGAGATTCAGCGTCACGAAAATAGAAAACAGCCAGGCAGTCAGCTGACCACTCCACTCACTGCCTGCACCATAATAGTTCTTGCGCCCCACAACAGGGTTGTGTAATGCTCGCTCGGCGGCATTATTATCCAGTGGAATACCCGGATCATCCACAAACCGGGTCAGATCTTCCCAGTGCCGCTGAAGACTCTTGAGGACTTTCGTGGGTTTCTTCCTTAACCGTGGGCGGGGCAGTAGTGAGAACGGCAGACTGGGACATGCCAGAGCTGTAGTAGACAATGGCTGAATATCCGTGTGTTCACCGAACACTTACAAGTGTCTAACGAGGGTTTTACTGTTAACTAAAACGAGAGTACAACACTCTGAAACAGAGTCCTCTCGAAAACGTCAAAGCTTAAAAATCGTACTTCATTCTCAGGAAGTAGTTCTGGGCTTTGTAGTCTGAACTCTTGTTCAGTTCATAACCCACAACAAAGCTCATGTTGTCGTTGCGACGGTAGGTCACGTTGGCTGAAACCTGATAGCGGTTCTTGACGGCATCGGCTCCCTTATAGGGCTCTTCTTTGCCGGGCAGAAGCAGATAACTCGTTGTGGTTTCTACCACATCACCCTTGAAATCATGCCAGGCCATCAATCTCAGGGAAGGCTCGACTTCACCCTTGCTGACCCTGAAAGCCTGACTCAATTCAACGCCAGCACCCAGCTCAACCTTTTGATACTTCTGGCTGTCGACATCCATGGCAAAACCGGTGGCATATTTGTCTTCTTCTTTGAAGGCTTCACTTTTGACCATGGTGTAGTTGAAACCTAGCATTGGCACCATCTTCATCGCACCAAAGTTCTGGCTCATTCCTAATATAGTGGTCAGGCCGTACTGATGACTGGTGTAATCTGAAGTGATCGGGGCATCAACAAAGCCATCGATGTACCGGCTGCGCTGGTTGTTACTGCGACCGATGTTAATCACACCGTCCAGGAACCAGTTTTCCTGCTCCCAGGAACCGTAAACGCTGAGCTGGTAGTTTTTGATGGTGGAGTTGTCATTCGAGTTATGTTTGTCGATATCAGCATTGGCGACAGTGAACGCGGCTCCCACCAGATAGTCATCGTTGATAGTGGTTTCGGTGCCCAGTGTCAAACCATTCAGATCGGCATCAAAACCGAAAAGCTGGTCGCCACCGTCGTTTTTGCGATCATCCTGAGTGATGTCTGAACCCAGAACCTGCAACCAGAAACCCTGACTGGTGTAACTGCCACCGTAGGCAAGCCCGTTTTCTGGCGCTTCATCTTCCTGAACCGCCCTGACGTGGCTCAGGACGTTGGTCTTGACCTTGGTTTCTACCGTCACGTTGGTCGTCTGGATGGCATCGGAGTTGTTGACTTTACTCTCTCTGGCGAGTTCAGCCAGTTTGTTCACATCCGTAATATTGGCGATGGTGTTGTAAAAGTTATTGAAGCTTGTGGAGTTGGTGGGATCCTGAGTGATCACTGCCATCATAGCCGCCAAAGCTTTTTCAGTGGAGGCACCAGCACCTTCTTTTGCAATCATTTCCTGAAGTGACTCGCGGGTTCTTGGTGTCACGTCTACTTCCAGAGCATCGTTATCCAGTGTGATTTCGGAAACATCAATCAGTACAGAGTGCTCAACGGGTATATCAGAAACATCGCCGGAAACATCCAGATTGGTGTTGGCTTCAATGATTTTTGCATCTTGCACAGCCTCGCCTAATTCCATGACTTCCTGAGAAGGAATAATTTTCAACTTCGAGCCTGAGTCAATAGTGGCAGTACCGGTGACAACCAGAGCGGGATCGGTGTCGGAGTCAGTATCCAGCTCTGTTATGATAAGTCCTGTTGGATCAACCGTCAGATCACCCTCGATGGTTTGTGATCCAGACTTATCAAAGCTGGTTGTACCGTAGATTTTGACGTTGGCACCATCGGATTCATGTTTGATATCACCTTGGAAACGGGTGACGTCCGAACCGGTGTTACCGACTGTAATGGTTTCAACATTCTCAATATCGCCAGTGAATGTGGTGTTACCGCCTGTGTTCAGAGTATCGCCGCTGTGGGCAGCAGAACCCAGCACTTTACCCTCTATCGTACCGTTATTGACACTCATGAGGAGGTCACCACCGGCACCGCTGAAGTCAACGGCAGTATCACCATTTGATTGCAGCTTACCGCCCTTAACGACGATCGCAGCATCCTCTCCCAGCTTACCGCCTTCGGTTGCTTTAATGGCTGTTTTACCATGCAGTACCCCGGTGATGGTAACGGTACCTAACAGCTCTTCTTCAATTCTGTAAGCATCCCCGTCTTCGACCTGAATAGTACCGCCGAGTTTGGTATCTCCAACATCGATCTGAATAACGCTGGCGTCGCCGTTACTCAGCAGAATACCGTGGGCTGAACCTTTAGCGCTCAGTCTGCTGAGTGCAGACATATTCACAGCGTAACCGGAATTGGTGTCACGATAGAGCAGAACGGCTTTGCCTTCCGGGTTGTCGAGATTGATACTGACGGCCTGGTATAGCGTGCCCTGAACGTAGAAAGTCCCGTTATCGGCATCCAGAATGAAGGCGTACTCGTCAGTCGCTCCAGCATTAACATTTAAGGTCACTGCACCGAAGATTCCGGTGGCGGCATAACTATCACCATCAGCGGTGATTTCTGTAACGGCACTGGACTTGGCGGCCATGAGTGGAACGGTCGCAGCAATAACAGCGGCAAGCGTTTTCTTCCTGAACAGGCTCTTGTTCATGCTTTCTTCCTTGCAGTAGCGGACTGAGATTTTTCCAATTTAAGAACTGGCTGATGTCCACTATCGGCAGGTAACAGGAAATACTTCAATAATAATTTCAATGCCTGTTGCTTTGTTGATAACTCTCAATAGCGTCCTGACGACGCTTGCTGAGCGTTAACTGTTCCTTTATGCGATCTCGTTCCAGCTGGCAGGTTGATATCATTTCCTGATAAAGCACCTGAAGCTCTTCAAGCAGCGGCTTTACTGCTTTGGCAGAAACGGGGTCACTTTTCAGGGCCTCATCAATGGCCTGGCGGGCTTCTGAATCCAAAGCGTTCAGCCTGGTCCAATCTCTGCTGCGAATAGCCTCCCCAAGATTATCAATAGACTTTTGCAGTCGCTTTTTGACAATGTCAGGTTTTTTCATGAGGAACCTCGATGGAATCAGAGATATAGGACGATGATCACTTTCTATATCGTTGAGTCGTTGTCATTGTTTAAGCTCGTCGATGACTGGTCGGCAAAACTTGTTCTTCATGCTTCTCACTTAATATGGTAAGAATGAAAGGACTTTAGATCATGTAAGCGCAAGCAGGAGGCGGCGTGAAAAGCCGATTCAAACACTATCCTTATGGGCTCAGTCTGATTTTACTGTCCGGTTTTTCAGCCATTGCTTCTATTGAAATGGCTTTTGCAGAAGAGACCGCCGACAAGCCAGCCGACCTGAGTCTCACTCAGGTTGTTGCGCCTCTGTTTTTTGTTATTGTGCTGATTTTTGCCCTGGCCTGGGTCGTAAAAAAACTGAACGTAGGCACGCCCGCCGTTGGCCAGGGGATAACCGTCGTTTCCAGCATTCCGGTTTCCAGTCAGGCCAGAGTCTGTCTGATTCGAATCGGCGAAAAGGATATCCTGCTGGGGGTCACCAATCAGCAAGTCAATTTAATTCACACCTTTGATGAGTCTCCCCTGCCTCCTGATAACAGGGGAAACCAGCAGGATTTTGCGGCACAATTCAAAAACCTGCTGAAAGGTAGTCGCTCGAAGTGAGCCACCGTCAATTTTTACACGAACAGCTCTTTTCTGGGCTTTGGACGGAATTGGGTAAATATCCGCTATACAGATGAGTGTCAGGATCAGGATAATGGGCAGAATAATAGAATACCCGTGACGTCGACTCATAGTGCTTTTTCACCCGATCTCCCTCGGCGTCGGCGGTGTAATAATCACCACGAATGACGATACGATAAAGACCCTCTTTGTCGTAACGATCAGGTGTCCATTCGACGGTAGCAACACCCGATTGCCATTTAAACCGGGTGGTCCAGTCATCATCTGTGGCAACCGTATCCCATGATTCTGTACAGTCATTCTTCTTCTGCACATAAAAAAAACTATCAAGATTCATACCCGATCCTGGGTGTGATGCAATATATTGAAGCTTCACTGACTGGCCTGAGTCGATGCTACCCTGACTGGCGGCCACTATCCTTCCATATCGGGCATCTTCTTTTTCCAGAACATCCTCCACATGAACATTGTCGTACAAATAACTCAAATCCAAAGGTACTGCTTCATCCACAGGAGGTGGCTGTTGTTTGCTTAATTGCCTGTAGAGACTGGAAAAAGCCTGCATCATGGCATTCAGTTCCCAGGGGCCAAATAAAGTGGAAGCGCCTTCATAATGCTGTTGGGAAAACTCCTCTGTTGTGGTCAGATAGCTGACATAATCGTTAGAATAACCGGCGATCACGATATTTCCGGGAAAAATACCTGAAAGTTCTGACAACCTGTTTCGAAGCCTTCTCCCAGCCATGGCCGTTGGTTCAACGGGCAACGCAGCAATCTGAACATTCCCCAATTTAGCCAGCATCAAGGGCAGGACTTCGGGCACCCAGGGCTGATTAATCACTTCCCGGTGCATATTGCCCGGGGGAAACACGCCGTTGAAATAGTGGAAGTTTTTCCCACGCCCCAACGACAGCATAACCGGCTTGGGCTTTTGACATTCCAGCTCTTCTTCTGACGGTGAGGTCAGAAAATTAGTGACTTTTCTGACCCACCATTGTTCATCACTGCGGCCCTCATAGGCCCCCAGTAATAGCCTCACCAGATAAGGTGGCCGACCATCTTCCGTGCCTGCGGCAAAACTGTACCCCATTGCCGGGCTACAGGTTTTAACCGGTTTCTGCTGTCCCGAATATTCCTGCCGGACTTCGTAGTTGGAAAAATCCACCCAGTTTTGCACCGACACAATGGGTCCAAACACTTTCCTGCCTTTGCTATTAAACATTTCCAGGGCTTTTTTAAACTGCCTTTTACCAATTTCCCTGACACTTTCATCGGGATTTTTACCGGGTCCGGTGCCATCAAGGTTCAGGTTGGGCGTCAGATCCCCAGCGTTCGTTTGTGGAAAAGCAGCAATAAAAGAAGGCACTCCCCAGTTGTACTTTGCATAACGTTCAAAAGCCCAGCTGGCATAGCCTTTGTTGTCACTGCTCAACAGGTGATTACTGCCGGGAAAAGAGACGCCATGGGTCGCAAACCAGGTGATGGCACCTAATGGTTTACCTTGCCGGGTAAACCTGAGTTGCTGAACAAACCGGTCGATAGGCTCTTGTTCGCTGGCATCCACATTATTTTCATAGGCCGGCAAAGAGCGATTGCTGCTGGCATTATCCAACAACCCCGTTTTCATCCAGACCTCTGAAGGAGCAAGGTCCGCATGAGCCATCCTGATGGCCTGAACAATGCCTGACACCATCTTTTCAAAAGTCCGGTCATCGAATACGCCATAGGGCATATTGTATAAAAAATGATGGGACTGACCGGCAGCGGCACTGTGGGTATGGGTCGCTGACAGGATGACGTTGTGACGGTTATAAAGAGCACCAAACTGCTGTTCCAGTCGGTTGAGAACCGCCTGATAAACACTGGCAAAGATAGCTCCGGCATCAATAACCACAATGGCAAGACGATGACCTTCGCCATCCTGACTCACGACAAATGCCCTGGCCCATTGGCGATCATTGATTCCGGCACTGATCTGGCTGCTCTCGGCATAGCCCATCATGCCACTGCCCACGGCTGGGCCGGTGATATCCGTTTTACTGACCCCAACCCAATAAGAAGCACTGGCCTGGGATACCAGAAAGAGAAGGGTTAAAAAGAGACCAACGGGAGTTAATGTGAGTCGGTTCATAAAAGCCTCTGCCTATTTAGGAAAAGGGAGTATAGCTGGCTATCAGATTCGACAAGGCTTATGTGGCGTGCAACTGGGGAAAACTACCATAAGAAGACCACAACAAAGACACAGTTATCCAACAAGTTATCCACAGGTTTCAGCGTGGGAACCCATGCCTGTCTCGCGCTGTAGAGTCGGCTTTTAAGGGGAGGTATGCATTCCCACGCAGAGCGTGGGAACGAGTGGTAAGAGGATGGGAATACGTTGTCGGAGTGTGTTTCGCTATTGCTTCATCATCATGCCAACCAGTTGCAGCATCTGCATTTCTGTCTGGCAAATTCTCTGAAGATCTTCCTGGGTCTCTCTGCTCATATCACCCAGTCGATCGCTCATTTCATCCTGCCCATGCCACTTTTCAGCGGCCATATCGTCCGGGTAAGCGGCGACCAGTCGATCATGGAGTCCCTGCTGCTTTTCCCAGAGAACACTGAGCATAATGATAAGAATGGGAGGAGCCTGCCCTGTTAGTGAACGAAGCTTGATGTAAGTCCAGTACAACTGAGCAATTCGAAAAGTGCTGTTGCGCAGACACAAAAGCGATAGATAAGCTTCTTCCTGATCAGTCATGAAGTATCTCCTCAGTCCATTTAGAGCACCCGGAACCCCTTCTCTGAAGACTTAGGAAAGTCTCCAGCCTTGAGTAATACTGCGGATGAGGGTCACTTGCACAGCGTTAGAAAAGTGACCCATAAAATTACTGTAACATGGCCATCACCATTACCTATAGATAAAATCGACCGGTTTCCCGACATCCAAACAAAAGGCTATGAAAGTCGGAAAAATCCCTGGTTCAAAAAACTTATCCACTTTTCCACAAAAACCCTGATCAACCCCCTGAATGAACTGTGGATAAGTGAGAGATAGCCTTTAAATCTGGCTTCGCTGAGAAACTGATCAAAAAATAACCAGCCACCAATAAATCACTGTTTAAGAACGAGACCCGGTGACTGTCGGATCACACGTCTGACGCCAAGCCAGCCCGACAGGCCAATCAATATGGCACTGACCACGGGAAGCGTAAACCAGAGCCAGATAGCAGGCTGCCAGGAAAGCTCAAAGACCTGAGCATTCAGCCACGCACTGCAAAGCTCTGTGCCCACCACAGCGATCACGCCGGAAAATGCGCCTATGATGAAGAACTCTCCCACCTGCATGATCATCAGTTGCTTTGCGCTCCCACCCAGAGATCGGATCAGGGCCCCTTCACGCAGTCGGGTATCAAGACTGGCTTCTATGGCCGACGCCAGAACCAGTAAACCTGCCAGCAGCAGCGCCAGCAGCATGGCTTCCACCGCAAGAATGGATTGCTCAAGCATCACCTGAACCTGACTGATGACCGCATCCATATCCAACAGGCTGATGGTTGGAAACTGTCTGACCAGTTCATTCAAAACCAGCCGATCCTGCGGTGGCAGATAAAAACTGTTCAGCCAGGTCGTTGGCAGATCCTTCAGGGAAGCTTCTGGCAACACCATGTAAAAATTGGGTTGGAAGGATTCCCACTGAACTTTCCTGATGCTGGTGACTTTGGCCGTCAGTTTCGTCCCCACAATCATAAACGTCAGCTCATCACCCAGCCCGACGCCCAGATGTTCAACAATCGACCTCTCAATGGAAATCTCACCGGTATCGCCCGGTTGCCACCATTCGCCTGCCACCGTCTCCGTTGCAGGTGCGGGCTGGTCTGACCAGGTCATGTTCAGCTCACGATGCAGGGAGTTATGATCCCTCTGCTGTTCTGAAACAGCCTCTTTGGCTGGCTGCCCATTGATTTCAATCAGCCGACCCCGAACCATGGGATAAAGAGACGTTCCCTCGACATCATTGCTCTGCAGGAAGTTCTGAAAGGGTTCAACTTCGGCTGGCTGAATATTGACTGCGAAGTAATTGGGGGTTTTCTCGGGTAATTGTTGCTGCCAGCGTTCCAGCAAATCCGTTCTTACCAACAGTACCAGCGCCATAGCCATAAACGTCAGGGTAAAGGCGATTAACTGGGCAGACGTTTGTCCCTGTTCCTGTAGCAGTCGTTTCAGACCCAGCCGCCAGGGCATGGGGACGGGCTGTTCTGACAAACGACGTTGAACGCTTGTTAAGCCAGCTTTAATCGCCAGGGTGATCAGTAATATAACGACACCGACGCCGAGAATTATCCCTGCTGTCATCAACAACCGGCCTGTGTGATACCAGAGCAGCACCAGCATGGCAATCAGAGAGAGCCCATAAACCGACCAGACCCCTGCGACAGCCGGTGACAGCTCACGCCGGAGTACCCTCAGTGGCGTAACGTCCTTCAGCCTGAGTAAAGGCGCCAGCCCAAAACCGATCAAGGTAATAATGCCGGTCAAACCACCCACAACCATGGGTACGGGACCGGCTTCAGGGAGCCATGCAGGCAAAACACCCGCCAACAGTTTGACCGCGCCCATTTGCAACAACCAGCCAATGATCACCCCGGGTACTGCCACCAGAACAGCCAGCCAGAGCAACTCTGCGATAAAAATCTGCATAAGCTGATTTTGCTGTGCGCCCATGCAGCGCATCACTGCGATACCATCAAAGCGTCGTTCAGCAAAACGGCGGCTGGACATAGCAATCGCAATACCGGCCAGCAGCATGGCGGCAATGCTGCCCAGTCCCAGAAACTGTTTTAGCAGTGAGACGGAGCTGCGCAGGTCTTCCCGGTCATCTTCTGCCAGATTCAGCTTTTCACTGTCAGATAAAAGGGGCTCAATCGCCGTTCTGAATCCGGCCAGCTGGTGGGCGTCGCCGGCAATTAATGTTTGCCAGTAAACCCGACTGCCCGGCTGGATAATGCCAGTGGCATCCAGATCGTTGATGTTAAACATTAAGCGGGGAGACAGACTGTAAAAACCACTGCCACGATCGGTTTCCAGAGTGATGGCCCGTGCGACTTTGAATGTGGCTTCGCCAAGCAGTAAGGTGTCGCCTACTTCGACGCCCAGTAGTGGAAACAGTCTGGGTTCCAGCCAGACTTCTCCCTGGCCGGGGGTGTCCTTAGCCACTGTATCCGTGGCAAAAGGCTGATGGGCCGTCCTTATGTGTCCACGCAAAGGATAATTGTTGGAGACCGCTTTCGCTGAAACCAGCTGCATCTGGTCTCCAGCCATAACCACCGAAGGAAACTCCAGCACAGTGGCCCGCTCAACAGGTTGGTCTGCTATGGCCTGACTGACCTCTTCAGATAGCCTTTTGGGACTGCTGATAACCAGATCAGCCCCCATCACCTCGGCCACCTGTCTGCCCAGGGAAAGCTGAAGCCGGTCACTGAACATCGCAATGGCGGTGCTGACGCTGACAGCCATTAGCAGGGATAATATCAGCAGCCAGAGTTCGCCGGATCGCCAGTCCCTCACCAGAAAACGCCACGAGAGCAAAAGACTTCGATTCATTGGGCGACTCCAGAGTGTTCAACCGTTTCTTCCAGATGTCCCTGAGTCAACCTTAAAACTCGCTGACAGCGCCGGGCCAGATGCAAATCGTGAGTTACCAGCACCAAAGTGGTGTTGTTCTCCCGGTTCACTTCAAAGAGTAAGTCAATAATGCTTTCGCCGGTTTTCTCATCCAGATTGCCCGTCGGTTCATCGGCAAAGAGTATGTCTGGCTGCCCGACAAAGGCTCTGGCAATGGCAACCCGCTGTTGCTCGCCGCCGGATAACTGTCTGGGGTAGTGAGTCAGCCTTTCAGATAAACCCACTCTTTCGAGTAATGTTTTGGCCTGTGTCTGGGCATTCTCTTTTCCTGCCAGTTCAAGGGGCAACATGACATTTTCCAGGGCGGTCAGATTAGGCAGAAGCTGGAAAGACTGAAACACAAAACCGGTATGATTTGCCCGAACCCCGGCTCTGGCGTCTTCATCAAGATGATCAATCCGGTTGCCAGCCAGGGCCACTTCACCTGCAGTTGGCCGATCAAGACCGGCAAGAATGCCCAGCAGAGTGGATTTCCCGGATCCGGAAGTTCCGATGATGGCGACAGACTCCCCGGACTTGATCTTGAGATTGAGTCCGGACAAGATGGAGAGTGAACCACTTTGGGCCGTCACTGTTTTCGTCAGGGATTTCGCCGAAACGGCAATGGAGGATTCTGTGCTAATGGTCATACGCAGTTGTTTGCCGATGTTTACGTTAATTGTTATTGGGCGGTTGTTTTCCGTGAAAACTATTTTGCGTTACCCGCGTTCCTGTTCGAGAATGACACAAAATCGTTTTTTAAGCTCATGGCTTTTCATACGCTCATGGCTTTCAATACGCTCATGGCTTTCAATACGCTCATGGCTTTCAATACGCTCATGGCTTTCAATACGCTCATGGCTGTTTATCGGATCTCTCGCACTCAGCTGCAGTGCATCCGCTGCTGAGAAAACCCTGCTGGTTTATGGCGACAGCCTCAGTGCGGCTTACGGTATTGACATTAATCAGGGCTGGGTTTCTTTATTACAACAAAAAATGCAAAAAACTAACCCTGATTGGCAAGTGGTCAATGTCAGTATCAGTGGCGAGACGACAGCAGGCGGCCTGAGTCGGTTAAAAACGACACTGGATAAGTATAAGCCGGACCTTATGCTGTTGGAACTGGGTGCAAACGACGGGCTGCGGGGTACTTCTTTAAAGAGCACCCAACAGAATCTTGAAAAAATGATTGCAATGGCTCAGGCCAACCAGGTCAAAACCGTCCTGTTTGAGATGCAGATTCCGCCCAATTACGGACCGCTCTACACCCGTAAATTCACACAGATTTTTCAGGAGCTGGGCAAAACCTATAACCTGAAAGTCGTGCCTTTCTTTCTGGAAGGTGTAGCGGGAAACAGTGACCTGAATCAGCCCGATGGCATCCACCCAACCGCCCAGGCTCAGCCAAAGCTGCTCGAAAATGTCTGGATTATTCTCCAGCCACTGCTGGATTAGTCTATTCTCATATTCGTTTTTTTTATTTAAAGACGGATTTAGTTATGAATCATCATTTTGTTTATCAGTCGAGATGGCTTTTTTTATTGGTTTTGTTATTTAGCCTGCAAACAATGGCTACCAACTGTGATAAATGCGGCAAAGATAAAGAACCGGGTCAGAATGGGCAAACGTTATGCCGAACCTGTGACTCCGAAAGTGAGGAAGGGCAAGCCTGTGCCCCCGAAAAGTTGCCTTCTTCCGGTCCGTCATCCGACAGAATGTGGGTAGCGGAGGGTAAAGATGAAGAAGGAGAAGAAGATGAAAGTGCGTTAATAGCCGAAATACAACTTGATGACAAAGATCTGGATGCTATTAACAAGGAACATGGCGATACATTTACTCAGGGATCTTCTCAGGAAATTAGCCAGAAGCTGTTGGAGATTGCTAATGACTTGATGGAGCGTCAACAGCAAACTCAGCTAGAGATTGAGGAGCAACGGCAAAAAGAGAGGGAGATGTTGCAAAAACTGCAACAGGCACTGATTAGTGCAGGCGCTGATCAGAGAGAAAAGCAGCGCATCCACGAACAAATCATCGGTCTGACTCAGCAGAGATCTATGGCAATAACCCAATCTACATGGTCAACTGACCTGTCAGGTATGGGACTCTTTTACCTGTCCAGTGCTGACCTTCAGAATGCTCAACTGATGATGGATCTTACTGGCGTTTTTCAGGCCATTCAGGAAGGAGATACGATACAGCTGATCATTACCCATACGCAGGTGGCAAACGAGGGCAGTCAGGCTGCCGCAGGCACAATCACGCCAGTTTTGCTTGGCGCTATTATTCCAGACCCTGATGTGCACAGTCGTACAAGATTTACGAATATGCACCTGTTAATTGGAACTGCGCCAGTTCACGTTACAAGAAATAATTTAATGAGCGTGCTCATAGCCGCTATGAATACACTCCGTGAAAACGTGAGCACTGGTCATTTAACCTTACACTTTTTCCTGAGTCCCCAAGTGTACTCTCAGGATAACTTAGACTTTCTGCCACCAGCCCCCGACTTCGATCCGTTTGACCGTAACTTTCCTGCTGGCGATTTTGCCACTGATTAGGCCTTGTGACGGCGGATTAAATGTTCATTTTTTATTAAGGGCCGATTGAGATATGCATCATTATTTTATTCATCAAACAAGATGGCTTCTTTTATTTGTTTTGTTATTTAGCCTGCCACTGCTGGCCAGCCCCTGTAAGCATTGCGGCAAAGAGAGTAAGCTCGGCAAGGATGGGCAAATGTTCTGCCAGACGTGTAATTCCGGGAAATTTACTTTTACATCTCATGATCCGTCATCCTTCGCTAATAAAGGTTTGAAAAGCTCTATAGCCGGAAAGAACTCTTCAGCCAGGAAGAGCGTTTCAGGAAAGAAAACCACCCAAGCAACGAACCCTGAGATACCTGCTCCCGAGTTAGATTCATCATCCTTTACCATCCTGTTGATGAAGGATGAAGATGGAAGAGTGGTGGCTCACGTTCAACTCAGTGACATGGCTTGGGATGCTATTGAACGGGGAGGTGGCAAACAGCTTCTTGAGACAATTGATAAGACTCTTAGGGGTATTCGCACTAGCATGAAACTGACGCATCTGAAAGTTGTGCGTGAGCGAAGAGGTCATCTGAAAAAGGTATTGGTCAATCAAAATAATAAGAAGACAGTGCTAAAACTGCGTCAGGCGCTGCTCAGTGCAGGAGCTGAAGAGATAAGAAGGATACCGATCCATGACAGTGCAATCGCTCTGACTCTTGAAAAAGCCAGAAAAATAAGGGAGTCTCAATGGCCGAACCTGTCAGGTACGGGAATGGTTGAGCTTGTCACTGCTGAGTTTCAGAGTGTCCCACTGATGGATCTTAGTTCTGTTTTTCAGGCTATTCAGGCAGGAAATATGATACCGCTGATCATTACTTCTACGGAGGCAGCACATGAGGGCAATCAGGCTGCCGCAGGCACAGTGACGAGCGTGATGCTGGGGGCTATTATTGCAGACCCTGCGAACAGTCATACAGGGTCTACCGATATGCTTCTGTTAATGGGGAATCAGCCACTGCATATTACTCAAAATAATTTAATGAACATACTCACAGCCATTGTCAACGCACTCGGTGAAGACATGCACAATGTTCATTCATCCTTACACCTTCTCGAGACCCCGCAAACGCATAATCAGGATAACCCGGATCATTTATCATCAGTCCCCAATATTGAAGATTGGATTAATCGCGCCCCTAACCTTGGCGGATCTGCTGGTGGATCAGGGCAGTAGATCCTTTACATTGCAGAACAGATTCAGCACTTGTATATTTCCTGCGTGTACCATACCCTTCTCAACCCGTGACTGAAGGCTTGTTATATCAGCCAGCAGTCACAGCTAGAAGGTACCCCGGTGTACACCACACCTGGGAACAATCCGGTAATTTTCACCATGCCCAAAACTACCTGAATCAGACGTTTGCTGAAATGAGAAGTCGAAAAGAAGTCGTCCGGCAACTGGACAGGATTGATCGTAATATTCTTCGCACACTCCAGGAAAACGGTCGTGTTTCCTACGTGGATCTGGCAGATCGGGTGGGACTGAGTACCACACCCTGCATGGAAAGGGTCAAACGTCTTGAGCGGGAAGGCATCATTCAGGGCTACAGTGCCCGATTAGACCCCCAATACCTTCAGGCGGGTTTGCTGGTCTATGTTGAAATCAGCCTCTATACCAAGTCGGCGGATATCTTTGACGAGTTTCGACAAGCGGTTATCGCTCTGCCTAACGTGTTGGAATGCCATCTGGTTTCCGGCAACTTTGACTATCTGGTCAAAGCCCGTATTTCCGAAATGGCCTCATACCGGGAGTTGCTGGGTGACATACTGCTGAAGCTTCCGGGCGTCAGGGAGTCGAAAAGCTACATTGTCATGGAAGAAGTGAAAGAGACACTGAATCTCCCAATTCCTGATTAGTTCAATAATCCCTGATGAAATAATTCAGGGCGACTGCATCCTGCTCTTCAATATCATGAAGCTGGAACCCCGCGGCAAAGTCCCTGGTGTGATCGCCCTGTTTATTACCAGACTGACACCAGACACATTTAGCCACCAGCGTTACATGATGTGCGGTGTCATTGAGGCCGGGCAGAACCATGGTAATATTCCTGATGTCTTCCAAGCGGATGGGTTGATCCGTAAGAATACTGAATCCTCCCCTGGATACATCTTCCAGAACTCCCAGCAACTGACCACTTTCATTGTCCATGACCTGAGCGGGCTCAGCCAGAACCTTGCGTGGATAGCGCCGCTTCTCAAGTACAGTATCCGTCATGTCATGTCCTCTCTCGTTCATAGAGCGAAATTTCAAGATACCGGCTTTTGCACAAGATGACAAAATTCTCCTGCCTGCACCGACCTGCTTATGTTGTAAGATACCCTTTTTTCACAGTTTAAATACGGCTTACTATGTTGCTATCCCTTCCACCTGCCCTGACGCTGACCTTTGCCATTGTATTAGAGGTCTTTGCCACGTCCTGGCTGCCCAAGACCAATCAATTTACTTCACCGATACCCACCATGGCGGTATTGATTGGCTATGGCCTGGCTTTCTATCTGTTGTCGATTACTGTTGAAACGATGTCACTGGGTGTGGCTTACGCGATCTGGTGTGGTGCAGGCATTGTTTTGGTGGCAGCTTTATCATGGCTGATCTACGGGCAAAAGCTGGATATCTATGCATTAGTGGGCATTGGCTTTATTTTAACCGGAACGGTGATTATCAATCTTTTCTCTTCTTCTGTGAGTCATTAACGGGTCATCAGAGTGTCGACAAGAGTGTCGACATTGCGACTGGCTACAATCAGATTAAAAACGGTGGCTTCGTTTAAAGAGAATAAGCCAGCGGAGCCTCCCGGCTTGTTAAAGCAGCATATCCTGTCGACAAGCCTCAGCCCATACCAACGGAGAGCGCTTCATCAGGAAGCTCTCTGTATATTCCCCTTGAATGTATTCATAATAATGCCGGGCACGCATTTCACGGTTACTCCTGTCATCCAGCTTTAAACGTTTAATGGTGTCATCAACCTTTTGGAAAACATTCTCTGGCAGTCCCGGAGCTGGAAAAATACGCCCACTCACTAACTCCACATGAAACCAGCCATTCTCTATTTCAAAAGGATCCAACACATCTTCATAATCGTTTTTGCGGCTATTGATGATAGAGCTTGCTAACCGGTAGTTACTCCACTCATAAGCCAGGTCCACCCGTCGGGATTTAGCTGCAAAATGTTCCACCGTAGCACCACCGGTAGTGCGTTCAAAGTGTACTGCCAGGTAGCCGCAAATACCTGAATAAGCCTGATATAACTCATCCATACAGTCACGCCAATAGGGAGAGATCTTCACGCCTTCAGGCAGAGGCTTGTCCAGGTCAATACCTTTTTCTTCAAGATGACGAATCCCCTTCTGGCGTACCTTCACATTAAAATCCACTGGTTCCGGCTGAGGGTTTACTTTAATCACTCAACCACCCCTTTTTCTCAGCGAAGGAGCGCCAGCGCATCCAGAAAGGGTCGGTATCACTCAAAACAGTCCGCAGTTTTTTATCTATGTTTCTGACCTGCAGTAATGTCACAGAATCGCTACTTAAAACCTTACTGGCTTCTTCCATTATGATTTCTGCCTCCAATGAGTATGAGCTTTTTAAATCAAAAGCTTCACTGGAAAGCCAGTTATTGGCATTACCTTGTCGAACAAAATGCCTCTCTGAAATAACAGCACAACCCCTCCCTTTTTTATCTATTTCAAAGTCCAGGTCCAGCCAGCCATCTTTTTTAGCGTCAAAGAAAGGCTCTACTGACGCCATCACCAGAGGGGAGTGCGTGGCCGTGATGAGTTGCACATTTGTATGCTTTGCCACCAGCAATTTCACCACTTCCAGCAGGGACACGATAATACTGCGTTGCCATTTGGGGTGAAGGTGCGCTTCAATTTCATCAATCAGGAAAATGATCTGTTGGGTCGGTGTCTGACCCAGTAACTTGCAGGCTGCCACATGTTCCCGCCAGGCCCATACCAACAAATAGGCTAGGGCAATGATCCGCTTCATGCCTGAAGAAGCATGAATCACAGGCACTTCCTGCCCATAGGGCATTTTCAGGGTAGGAATATCTCTTGAGTCATTCAGGCTAATCCGCGCCAGTTGGCCCGCTTCAATAGGTTCTTCCGGGGAAGGGGACAAAGCGGAGAGTACTTTTTGCAGTAGTGCAAATGTCTCACCTTTTTCTTTCTGCCAGCCTGCCCAGTCCTGTATCAGACCATTACAGAGGGGCTTACCGTCTTCACCTCCAAGGCCATCCCAAACATTTTCGGGAGTAAACACATAAGCTGCACGCCTCTCGTGGGTCGCCCCGGTTTTGGCATCTGAATAGTTTCTGGCCGGATCCCACACTGCAAACCCACCATTGGGCAGGGCATAAAGGACCAGACCTGCCAGTGCCGGTTTGGATCTCGGAAAGACCCATTGCTGTTCTGCCCGACGAAATGGAACTTTAACCTCAACAAGCCGGGACTTTCCCTTTGACTCAAAGCCAATGCTGGCTGGTTTTTCCGGATTCACCGGACGTGCCATATAGCCAGATGTTAAGTTATGGTTTACTTCCTGAGGCCACTTTCTGGTCAGCGCCCACCAAGCAATATCCAGCAGGAAGCTTTTACCCAGACCATTATCGCCGGTAATCAGATTCAGTCGGGGAGCAAAAGGGATGGCTTGGTTTCCTTCTGCTGGCCCGACATTGGTTAAGGTTAACGATTTCAGCATTCAATAATCTCTACAGGCACGCAATTAACATAGTTCCACGCCGGTTACGGACTGTTGCCAGTATCCCCACCACAAATGGGATGACGATACCCCTTTTTGGTGGAAAATTCGTCCTGACCGAAGGCTGCTTTCCTTGACATACTCACCACCCTAAAGGGTAGCGATTCTGCACTAATTAGATAGCGCAGGCTTCAGCCCACGGCTTTAGCAGTTTCCTGTTGCCGACGACATTAAAGCGTCGTTCGCTTGGCAGGCTCTAAGGGTATGACCTACCCCGAATTTCTTATAGAGGAAATCTGTGTCTACATCAACAATATATTTCAACGGAAACATTGATATTGTTAATAGAAGGATTCTCAACGGACTCTCGACGAACTCCTCCTACCTAAAAGACTGTCTCTTAGTCACAAATTCCGAAAGGCCATAAAACCTTCCAATCCCTTTATTCCCAAGAGGTAAGGGATTACTCAGTATGTCGATTCAGAGATTTTTAATAACCGACATTCACCACCTCACCTGACATTTTCCTGAATTCTGCTATTTATGAGATAAGCAAATATCAGGACCCCCCCTTATGCCTCCTGTTCAATACCGCAGTCAGGTCATGGATCACCTTGGTTTAGTGGCTGGAATGTGCAAAGAGCTTGGAATTGCCGAACATATCGATAAAAGAGCCCCCAAGGTATCTGATGACTGGCATATATCCCATGGTGAGTCTGTCGTTGCCATGATCATCAATGGTCTGGGCTTTACCGGACAATCTCTGCATATGTTTCCCCGGTTCTTCGCCAATAAACCTCTTGATAAACTGATCAGGCCCGGTATTAAGCCTGAGCATATAAACGACAAGGTTCTTGGCAGGACACTGGATGAACTCTTTGAACTCAATGTCAGTAAAGTCTATTTTGAACTGGCTATCAAGGTCGTAAAACATCTCAAGCTCCCATGCGATGCCCTAAATCTCGACGGCACCAGCATACACGTCGATGGACGTTATAACAGCGACAGCGAAGAGGACGATGAAGACCTCAACTGCATTAGGTTGTGCAAAGGCTACAGTCGTGATCATCGTCCGGATTTAAATCAGGCCATATTGCTTCTGATGACAGAAAACAAAGCAGGCATCCCCTGTTTATGAAGGCTGCCAGTGGCAATGTAACGGATAAGACCAGCTTCAAACTGGTGGTATCTGAACACTTGAAAAGTTTCAAAGCGGCTCTGGAATCCAGGTACTTTGTCGGTGATGCTGCTTTGTACACCTCAGAAACGGTTAAGGAGCTTGACCAGCAGGATCAGTGGTTTATTTCCCGGGTTCCTCTCAATATTGGGGCCAGCAAAGAACTGGTGCAAAGTGCACCGTCACGCGTCATGAAGGCGGTCGAAGGTTTTGAGCATTATGAAGCTGTGGAAGTGTCGTCTGGTTATGCGGATGTGAAGCAACGCTGGGTCATGTATCGCAATAAGCAGAGCCAGGAGACAGAACAGAAAGCGCTCACAAGGCGTATGCAGAAAAAATCCACCAAAGAATTTCAAAGGTTGGAAAAGCTCAGCAAAAAGGCATTCCGGTGCAAAGCTGATGCCATGGAAGCCTTTAAACAATGGCAGAAACAATCAGAACTCTGTCAGGCAGAACCTCAGATCACCTCCAAACCCTGCTATAAAGGCAAAGGTCGTCCCGCTGAAGGAGCGGAACCCGATCATCAGGAATATTACATAAGTGGTTGCTGCTCAGTAACGGTGCAAACAAGGCGGGATGCACAAGCCTCTTTGGGGTGCTTTGTGTTGGCTACCAATGATACCGATACTGACCGTCTGAACACTGCTGAATTGTTGAAGACCTACAAATCACAACAACAGGTTGAAAGAGGTTTTCGCTTCCTGAAAAGTCCGGATTTTCTGGTATCTTCACTGTATCTCAAAAAGCCGGAACGTATCGAAGCACTATTAATGATCATGACTCTTTGTCTGATGGTCTATGCTGCTATCCAGCACAGAATCCGCTATGAACTGAAAAAGCAGAGTCGAACGTTTCCAGACATGAAGAAGAAACCCGGCCAGAATCCGACAGGAAGATGGGTTTTCAGCTGCTTTGAGGGCATTCATGTTTGGGTCATCGATGGGACGGAGAAACATGTGGTAGGCATCACGGAAAGCCAGTCGACAATCATTTTTATTTTAGGGTCTACGTACCAGTCGATTTATTCCTGATTGGGGTGGTGAATGTCGGTTAATAATCAAACAATGACTAATATACGACAATGTAAAAATTAAAATACAGCACCTTTTTTCGTCTCCAGCACAGTGATAGTGACGGACTAAGCATATAAAACAATGTCGTATATTGGTTGAATAACACGATTATGTCCGAAATTCTGATTTTAACCGGGAAGCTGCGTACTGATTGGACTTCGGGCGTTTTTTCTACATTCAATTATTCAAAAGATCTGTCTAAGAGACAGACCTAAAAGAAAGGGGTTATGCGTTCGTCGAAAAGAAGTTAGTACTTTGATATCCCATTTACATTATCGATAGATTTTTAAAGTGCCAAGGTAAGCCATGAGCGCCTTCTCTCAACAATTTTCGAACCGGTTAAAGGTGCTGCTTTTTACTGCATCTTTACTGATACCGCTGGTGACGTTCTGGCTGGTGCCTTTTGGTTACTCCGTCTATATCAGCTTCACCGACTGGGACTACATTGCTCCGGAATACAACTTTATTGGTCTTGAGAATTACCAATACATGGTCGAGGACTTTGAGTTTATTCAAGCCTTGCTCAATACCTTTTGGTTCTCACTCGGGGTGGTCATTCCGACCATTGTTCTGGGTCTTATGCAACTTTAAAGGTAGCCAGTTTTATTGGTTCCCCAGCGATGAACATCATTAAAGTCCGCATTGATGAAATCAATGGTGTTATGAATGTGATGGTGGTGGAGTCTGTGGGCAATGAGCTTTACCTCTATTTTCAGTTGGGAGGTGACAAGATGATTTCAAGAATACCCTTCGATGCTGACAGGGTAGTGGCAAGTGGTGACTCTGCTTTGTTGAAATTTAAGGTGTCTCATTGCCACTTGTTTGATTTGGATACCGAAGAAACATTGGGCTAGGAGCCCGACCGTTTTAAGTGCCATCCCCCGATGGCACTTCTGGGACAACCTGCCTGACAATTCTCCAGTTGACAATACACCCGCCGACGTATTGTAATCGCTGAAGGGGCTAAAAGCCCCTGTCATCGCTGCTGTCGGTCATCACCCTGACCTTCGGCAACTGCAAAATAACAATAAACAAAACAGAGCCTTATCAGCTCTGACACATACGGAGAGATCCCGTTATGTTCAGACAGATAACCGAGGCCCGGCTCAATGACATCCATCTGAAATACGATGAAGCGTCAGGCCTCAAAGCCATCGTTGCAATCCATAATACCCAAAGAGGACCAGCCCTCGGCGGTTGTCGTATAATTCCCTACACCTCCACTGAAGATGCAGTCACTGATGCCATCCGTCTTGCCAAAGGTATGAGCTACAAAGCCGCGCTTGCCGGTCTTGATCTCGGGGGTGGCAAATCCGTCATTATGGAGCCCGAAGGTCCCTACGATCGGGAACAGCTGTTCAGGGCTTTTGGCCAATTCATAGACGAACTGGAAGGCCGCTATATTACTGCCATGGACAGCGGCTCAAGAGTCTCTGATATGGATGCCATCGCCTCTCAAACCCAACACGTTTCCTGCACTTCTTCGAGCGGTAATCCAGCCCCCTCAACCGCCCTCGGAGTTTACAAGGGCATTCAGGCGACCCTCAAAGCTCATCCGGAATTTGGCTCCTCACTTAAAGGTATGACAGTCGCTGTTCAGGGGCTCGGTAATGTTGGTTTTGCGCTGTGCCAGTTACTGCATAAGGACGGTGCCAAACTGATTGTCACTGATATTAATGAACAGAAAGTTCAGCAGTGCGTTCAGGAGTTTGGGGCAACCGCTGTCGGTGCTGAGGACATCTATTCAGTCCCCTGTGATATTTTCAGCCCCTGTGGTCTGGGCGGCATTCTCAATGAAAACACCATTCATCAGTTGCAATGCGCGGCGGTAGCAGGCTCTGCCAACAATCAACTGCTGACGCCTGAGTGTGGCCAGTGGCTGTTTGACAGGGGCATCCTCTATGCGCCGGACTATCTTATCAACGCCGGTGGCCTCATTTTTGTTGCGATGACACATCAAGGTCAGTCACAGAATGAAATGAATCATCGCATCAACGCCATAGAAGACACTTTGCTACAGGTGTTTCGCTATGAGCAACAACGCCAGTCTCCCAGCAGCCTGATTGCCGATCATATGGCAGAAGTTTTGCTTTATGGAGAGCAGGTTGGGTGACCAAAAGAACCCGATGTTAAAAATATGCGAGAGCGCAGCTGATGAAAGCCAAAGATTCCTGTCAGATTCCCTTCTATCAGTATCTTGATGAGGAGGGGGAAGTCCTTCAGAGCTTGCCTGAATGGACTGAAAATAAAGACACCCTGATTCATTACTACCGCACCATGGTCATCGCCCGGGCGGGGGATGCCAAAGCCGTTGCCCTGCAAAGAACCGGTCAGATGGGAACCTACCCTTCCTGTCTCGGGCAGGAGGCAATCAGCACTGTTTATGGTTCTCTGATGGAGAAAAAAGACGTACTGATTCCTTACTACCGTGACCTGCCCGGTTTGCTGTCACGGGGGGTTCCGCTCTCCGATGTCATGCTTTATTGGGGTGGCGATGAGCAAGGCAGTTCCGGTTCAGCCTGGGGTCTTGACTTCCCGAACTGTGTGCCTATTGCTACCCAGGCAGGCCATGCTGCGGGAGTGGCTACTGCCATTAAAATACGACACGAGCCTCAGGTAGCGGTGGTGTCCCTGGGCGATGGCGCCACCTCCAAAGGCGACTTTACGGAAGCCCTGAACCTTGCCGGTGTCTGGCAGCTACCACTAATATTTATCATCAATAACAACCAGTGGGCTATTTCTGTTCCCCGCAACATTCAGTCCGGAGCCCCGACACTGGCGCAAAAAGGCATTGCCGCCGGACTGCCTTCTGTGCAGGTTGACGGTAACGATGTGGTGGCCCTGCACGAAGTCGTCACTGAAGCCATAAAACGTGCCAGAAGCGGCAAAGGCGCTACCGTGATTGAAGCCATCAGCTATCGTCTGGGCGACCACACTACAGCAGACGACGCCAGTCGTTATCGTAACAGTGAAGAACTGCAGGATGCCTGGAACAAGGAGCCGGTCAAACGACTTAGAAACTTCCTGTATCACCGTGGCCTGTGGGACGAGCAGAAAGAGCAGGCACTAAAACAGGAAGCCGCCGCGCTGGTTGAGAAAGAAGTCAAAACCTATCTGGAAACACCACTCCCTGCTATCAGCGACCTTTTTGACTACACCTACGCCAATATGCCCCCGCAGCTGGAGCAGCAAAAGCAGGCTGCCATGGCTAAAGCCAACGGAGGAAGGCAATGATGAACAGCTCAGTATCTGAAAACCTGATTCAATCCACCGTGGGCAGCACCGTGAAGAAGATCACTCTGGTGGAAGCCGTCAACCTGGCTCTGGACCACGCTATGAAGCAAGATCCTGACGTGGTATTGCTGGGTGAGGACATCGGTGTCAATGGCGGCGTTTTCCGGGCCACTCAGGGTCTGAGAGACAAGTATGGTCTGAAAAGGGTCATGGATACGCCCCTGGCTGAAGCTCTGATCGCTGGTATGAGTATCGGGATGGCCACTCAAGGTCTGAAGCCTGTGGCAGAAATTCAGTTTATGGGATTTATCTTCCCGGCCATGGAACAGTTAATATGCCATGCCGCCCGAATGCGCAACCGTACCCGTGGACGCCTGAGCTGCCCTATGGTGGTCAGAGCCCCTTTCGGTGGCGGTATCCGCGCTCCCGAGCATCACTCTGAAAGCACCGAAGCCCTGTTTGCCCATATTCCTGGTATCAGAGTGGTCATTCCATCATCCCCGGTCAGGGCTTACGGACTGCTGCGCTCTGCAATTAATGATCCTGATCCGGTACTGTTTCTTGAGCCCAAGCGCATCTATCGAGCGGTTAAACAGGATGTTTCTGAACAGACGCCACTGCTGCCACTGGACAAGTGCTTCACTCTCAGGGAAGGCTCCGACCTGACTCTGATCAGCTGGGGAGCTTCTGTCAGTGAAACACTTCAGGCAGCCAAAACCCTGGAACAATACGCCGTGTCAGTCGAAGTGATTGATGTCGCCACGATCAAGCCGCTTGATATGGAGACCATCCTGACTTCAGTTCGCAAAACCGGTCGTTGTGTGATTATTCACGAAGCCTGCCGCAGCTTTGGCGTCGGTGCTGAAATTGCTGCCGAGCTGGCCTCGCAAGCCCTCATGGATCTGAAAGCACCGATCGAACGGGTGACAGGCTATGATACGACCATGCCCTATTATCGGATGGAAAGTCATTATCTTCCCCAGCCTGATGACATCATCAAGGCATCTCTGAAAACACTGGCGTATCACTGATATCAGCTGGAAAGGATAACAACGATGAAATTTTTCAACCTGCCCGACCTGGGTGAAGGCATTCCCGAAGCCGATATTATTAAATGGCACATTAAGGAAGGCGACTCCGTGACAGAAGACCAGATCATTGTCTCTGTCGAAACCGCCAAAGCGATTGTCGACGTTCCTGCGCCAATAAGCGGTGTGGTGGCAAAACTCTATGGTAAACCCGGCGACACCATCATGACCGGAGCACCTCTGCTGGAGTTCGTCAGTGATCAGGAAGATGCTGGCACAGTTGTCGGCGAGCTGGCAACCACCGCTCACGATAACAGTTCTGATGACAGCTTTTTTATTGGGACACCACCCGATTCCGGAAAAGCCCCCGCTACCGCAACCCGGGGTGACATCAGTGAACTGGCCGCCAGACTGGGTGTCTCCATTGCTGCGAAAAATGCTCCGAAAAATGTTAGCAGAAACTCTATTGGTCAAAGCTACCCCCTGGAAAACCCTGAACCCATCAAAGGTGTCAGAAAACACATGGCAAGGACTATGGCGCAGTCCCATGCCGAAGTGGTGCCCGTCACTCTGTTTGATGATGTGGATATCGAGCACTGGCCAAAAGGGACAGACATTACCGTTCGACTGATTCAGGCCATTACCGCAGCCTGTAAAGAAGAACCGGCACTGAATGCCTGGTTTGATGAAACGGTGATGAGTCGTGAAGTCTTTACGTCTGTCCATTTGGGGCTGGCGGTTGACAGTGACGATGGTTTGTTTGTGCCGGTCATCAGAGACGCAGAAAAACAGGATGCCGCTGCTCTGAGAAACAGTATTAATGAATTTAGAAAAGCCGTTGAAGAGCGCAGCCTGCCACCCTCCGAAATGCAGGGTGCCACCATAACCCTGAGCAACTTTGGCGTCTTTGCGGGTCAGTTTGCCACCCCTGTTGTTGTGCCGCCAATGGTATGCATCATTGGTGTGGGTCGACTGAGAAACCGGGTGGTGAGCGAGGACGGTCAGATTCAGAATCACCGGATTCTTCCTATTTCTCTGACCTTTGATCATCGAGCCGCTACTGGTGGAGAAGCGACTCGTTTCTTGCATTGTATGCTTCAGAAGTTATCTGAATAATCTATATCGGCTTTTGCCAATGGGTAAAAGCCGATCATTTTTGAGCAAGATGAAAGTTGAATCTGTCAGTTAAACAGAGTCGAGAGATAATCCAGTGGCGCGTAGAACTTTTTCCACTGAGTCCAGGCGGTCTCTGAAAGGCTTTGTTCCAGTGGATAGCCATAAACAGCGTAGTTTGAAAGACTATTGATAACAGCGAAAGTCAACGCAGGTGCCAAAGTGACACCGGCTTTGATACACAGGTTGTCTGAGGTTGCCTTCGAACTGGCCAACATAAGCAAGTTTCCTACTCCGATCAGGGCTACGGCTATGAATCCGACTCCCAGTGTGACTCCGAGTCCGTCTTCGATTCCGTTTCCGAGTCCGGATCCAGCTCCGGCCAGGGCTCCGGATAGGGTTCCGATCAAAGATCCTAATCCTGCTCCGTATCCTGCTCCTGCTCCCGCTCCTGCTCCTGCTCCTGATCCGACTCTTGATCCGATTTCTGCTCCGACTACGCCTCCGGTTACACCTCCAAGTCCAACTCCGACTGCGGCTACGACTCCAGCGCCAACTACGGGTCCGGATACAGCTCCGGATAAGACTCCAGCCAGAGCTCCGACTACGGTTCCGGCTCCTGCTCCGATTCCGGCTCCGGCTGCCGCTCCAGATACAGATCCAGTTATGGCTCCAGCCAGGGCTCCAGCCAAGGCTCCGAATCCGGCTCCGATTCCAGCTCCGACTCCGGCTCCGACTCCGGCCTTTGTCTGTTCGTCCACATCCATTATTAACCCTGAACTAATTCCCGAGAGGACTCCCACCATCGCTGCGCTGACAACAGCAGCAAGACTCGCTCTTGCTGGCCTGAAGCCTTTATGGATCAAGGCTTCATAAGTGACAGCACCAACTATAACCCCATTAATCGCAGACAATATTGCGTATTCCGCAGTCACATACCGTTTAGTTGTAATATCTCTGACGAACCTCATGTTTCTTAGCATTGACACCGAAATAGCACTGGCTCCGGTTCTTAATAGCGCTTCTGAAGCAAGGTAAGTCAAGAGTTCGACAGGTATGCGCTTCCTCGTTTCCGTCGCATAAATGTCCATTCCTGCACCAGCAAAAAAAAGGAGTTTCCACCAGTGCTGTTCCAGGGGCCAGGAAGACACATGCCCGGCCAGCGCCACTTCGGCGGTGGTTATCACGGGAGCCAGTTGCAAACAGAAATCCGTTTTCAACTCTTCCAGCTCCTTTGTATCCGATGCAGCCAGATCATAGGTGCCTGAAAGCCCGGTGACTATTCCCGTTGTTTTACAGACAGCCCACCATACACCCAGGTTGAGCAGGGTAGACACAGAGACTCCGGCAACGCTTCCCGCTAACTCAAGCCCGTTTGCCACCAGTGCGCTGTCATTAAAAGGCTTAATAAAATCAAAATCATTTTGTGAAGGAGGGCTGGCCTTTGCCGTCGAATAAAACAAACACAAAAGTAACGGAAACAGGTTGAATAACTTTTTCATGGTGATTTCCCGAATACAGCGAATGAACAGGAAATATAGATCCTAAATAGAGCTATGAATGAAAATATCCTTAACTACCAAGTGCGGAAATAAGTCAGCCCCTGAGTCAGCAGTTTTTGGCTGCCAAACTTTTACATTAACTTAGTCGTATAATTTCAACCTATAAGTAGTACCGGCTTTTGCCAATGGGTAAAAGCCGGTCCTTTATTTGAAAAATAAAAATTGAATCTGTCAGTTAAACAAAGTCGAGAGGTAATCCTGGAGCGCATAGAACTTTTTCCACTGAGTCCAGGCGGTCTCTGAAAGGCTTTGTTCCAGTGGATAGCCATAAACAGCGTAGTTTGAAAGACTATTGATAACAGCGAAAATCAACGCTGGTGCCAAAGTGACACCGGCTTTGATGCACACGTTGTCTGAGGTTGTCTTCGAACTGGTCAAAATAAGCAAGTTTCCGGCTGCGTACAGGACTACGGTTGTGAATCCGACTCCCAGTGTGATTTTGACTCCGTCTTCGATTCCGTCTCCGGCTCCGACTCCGAGTCCGGATGAAGCTCCGGCTAAGGCTCCGGACAGGGTTCCGATAAAAGCTCCCAATGCTGCTCCTGACCCGACTCCTGACCCGACTCCTGACCCGACTCCTGACCCGACTCCTGATAAGACTCTTGATCCGACTCTTGATCCGATTTCTGCTCCGACTACACCTCCGGTTACACCTCCAAGCCCAACTCCGACTGCGGCTACGACTCCAGCGCCAACTACGGGTCCGGATACAGCTCCGGCTAAAACTCCAGCCAGAGCTCCGGCTCCGGTTCCGGCTCCGGCTCCGATTACGGCTCCAGCTCCGGCTCCAGATACAAATCCAGCTATGGCTCCAGCCAGGTCCCCAGCCAGGGCTCCGGCTCCGGCTCCGGCTCCGATTCCGACTCCGACTCCGGCCTTTGTCTGTTCGTCCACATCCATTATTAACCCTGAACCAATTCCCGAGAGGACTCCCACAATCGCTGCATTGACAACAGCAGCAAGACTCGCTTTTGCTGGCCTGATGCCTTTATGGATCAAGGCTTCATAAGTGACAGCACCGGCCATAACCCCATTAATCGAAGACAATATCGCGTATTCCCCAGCCACATACCGTTTAGTTGTAATATCTCTTACGAACCTCGTTTTTCTTAGAATTGACACCGAAATAGCGCTGGCTCCGGTTCTTATTAGCGCTTCCGTAGCAAGGTAAGCTAAAACTTCGACAGGCATGGCGTGCTCGATCGTTCCCCTCATAGAGGCATAAGTGACCATTCCGGCACCGGCAAAATAAAGGAGTTTCCACCAATGCTGTTCCAGGGGCCAAGAAGACACATGCCCGGCCAGCGCCACTTCGGCGGTGGTTATCACGGGAGCCAGTTGCAAACAGAAATCCGTTTTCAACTCTTCCAGCTCCTTTGTATCCGATGCAGCCAGATCATAGGTGCCTGAAAGACCGGTAACTATTCCCGCTGTTTTACAGACAGCCCACCATACACCCAGGTTGAGCAGGGTAGACACAGAGACTCCGGCAATGCTCCCCGCTAACTCAGGCCCATTTGCCACCAGTGCGCTGTCATTAAAAGGCTTAATAAAATCAAAATCATTTTGTGAAGGGGGGCTGGCCTCTGTCGTCGAATAAAACAAACACAAAAGTAACGGAAACAGGTTGAATAACTTTTTCATGGTGATTTCCCGAATACAGCGAATGAACAGGAAATATAGATCCTAAATAGAGCTATGAATGAAAATATCCTTAACTACCAAGTGCGGAAATAAGTCAGCCCCTGAGTCAGCAGTTTTTGGCTGCCAAACTTTTACATTAACTTAGTCGTATAATTTTAATCTGGAAGCAGTACCAGCTTTTACCAATGGGTAAAAGCCGGTCCTTTATTTGAAAAAATAAACATTGAATCTGTCAGTTAAACAAAGTCGAGAGATAATCCAGGGGCACATAGAACTTTTTCCACTGAGCCCAGCCGATCTCTGAAAAGCCTTCTTCCAGCGGATGGCCATAAACAGCGTAGTTTGAAAGACTATTGATAACAGCGAAAACCAGCGCAGGCGCCCAAGTGACACCGGCTTGGATATACCGGTTGTCTGAGACTTTCTTCGAACTGACCAACATAAGTGAGCCTCCGAATAAACCCAGCATTGCGGCTGAGCATCCGCTGAAGGTTCCGACTACAAACTCAGCTCCTGCTGCTGCTCCAGCAACGGCTCCGGCTCCGGCTCCGACTATGGCAGTGACTATGGCTCCAGCTTTGGTTACAGCTCCTGCTGTGGTTCCGGTTCCGCCTTTGGTTACGTATATGGGTACAAGTGCAGCCACGCCTCCGGAACAGACTACGGCTACGACCCAGACTCCGGCCTCTGTCTGTCCTCCGCCCAAATCAACTGTTAACAGTGAAAAAATGTCTGAGAGGGTACCCACAATAAGTGCGCTGAACACGGAAGCAAGCGTCGCTCCTACTGGACGATAGCCTTTATAGATCATGGCCTCATAACCGACAGTCCCCGCGATAACCCCATTAATTACCGACAACATTGAGTATTGCCAAACCGCATACGATTCAGTTGAAATATCCCTTACGTCCATTTTTCTTAGAAGTAGCGCCGAAATAGCACCCGTTCCAGTTCTTGATATCGCTTCTGACGCAAGGTAGGTCAAAACTGCGACAGGTACGCGCTCCCTCTTTTTCGCAGCAACGGCATGAGCTGCCATTCCGGCACCGACAAAATACTGGGGCTTCCACCACCACTGCTTCAGGGGCCAGGGAGACACATGCCCGGCCAGCGCCACTTCGGCAGTGGTTATCACGGGAGCGAGTTGCAAACAGAAATCCGTTTTCAACGCCTCCAACTCCTGTGTATCCGATTCAGCCAGATCGTATGTTCTTGAAAGCCCGGAGACTATTCCCGCTGTTTTACAGACCCCCCACCACATACCGAAGCTGAGCAGGGTAGACAAAGAAACTCCAGCAATGCTTCCCGTCAACTTAAGCCCATTCGCCACCAGTGCAGTGTCATTAAGAGGCTCAAGAAAATCAAAATCATTTTGTGGGGTGGGACTGGCCTGTGCCGTCGAATAAAGCAACCACAAAAGTAACGGAAGCAGGTTGAATGACTTTTTCATGGTGATTTTCCAGATACAGCGACTGAACAGGAAATATAGATCCTAAACGGAGCTATGAATGAAAATATTCTTAACTACGAGTGCGGAAATAAGTCAGCAGTATTTGGCTACCAATCTTTTACATTAACTTAGTCGTATAATTTTAGTTTGTAAGTAGTCGTACCGACTTTTGCCAATAGGTAAAAGTCGGCCCTTTATTTGAAGAATGTAAAAGTTGAATCTGTCAGTTAAACAAAGTCGAGAGATAATCCAGGGGTGCATAGAACTTTTTCCACTGAGTCCAGCCGGTCTCTGAGAGGCTTTGTTCCAGTGGATAGCCATAAACAGCGTAGTTTGAAAGACTATTGATAACGGCGAAAGCCAACGCAGGTACCAAAGCGACACCGGCCTGGATATACCGGTTGTCTGAGGTTTTCTCCGAACTGACCAACATAATAAAGGCTCCAACTCCACCCATGGCTGCGACTGTGGCCCCAACTCCGATTCCAACTGCGGCTCCGGCCACATCTCCGGCTGCGTCTACGGCTCCAAGTGCGGCTCCGGATACAGATCCGGATAAGGCTCCGGATACAGCTCCGATTACAACTCCAGGTACTGCTCCGAGTCCGGTTACGGCTCCGGCGGCAGCTGCGGCTGCGGCTCCAGCTCCAGCTCCGGCTCCAACTCCGGCTACGGCTACGGTTCCAACTAAGGATCCGACTAAGAATCCGGCTACGGCTCCGGCTAAAGCTCCAGCTCCAGCTCCAACTCCAGCTCCAACTCCAGCTCCAACTCCAACTCCAGCTCCGACTGCGGCTCCAACTCCGAGTCCGGCTCCGGTTCCTGTTACGGCTCCGACTCCGAATCCCACTGCGTCTCTGCCCGCATCAATGATTAACTCTGAAATAATGGTTGACAGGCCACCCACAAACCCTGTGATGAGAACAGAAGCATAAACCGCGTTTGCTGGTCTGCAGCCTTTATGGATCAAGACTTCATAAGCGACATTCCCTGCCAAAAACCCATTAATCGCGGACAATACTGCGTATTCCTCAGCCACATACCGTTCAGTTGTCATATTCCTTACGTTCATTGCTCTTAGAGTTAACACCGAAATAGCGCTGGCCCAGGTTCTTGATACCGCTTCTGAGGCAAGATAGGTAAAGATTGCGGCAGGTACGTACTCCCTCGTTTTCGTAATAGCGCCATAAGTTGCCATTCCGGCACCGGCAAAATACAAGGGCTTCCACCAGTGCTGTTCCAGGGGCCAGGGAGACACATGCCCGGCCAGCGCCACTTCGGCGGTAGTTATCACGGGAGCCAGTTGCCAACAGAAATCCGTTTTCAACTCTTCCAGTTCCTTTGTATCCGATGTCGCCAGATCGTATTTACTTGAAAGTCCGGTAACTATTCCCGCTGTTTTACACACACCCCACCATACGCCCAGGTTGAGCAGGGTAGAGAAAGAGAGCCCAGCAATGCTTTCCGTTAACTCAAGCCCGTTTGCTACCGGCGCGCTGTCATTAAAAGGCTTAAGAAAATCAAAATCATTTTGTGAGGAGCGGCTGGCCTGTGCCGTCGAATAAAACAAACACAAAAGTAACGGAAACAGGTTAAATGTTTTTTTCACGGTGATTTCCCAGATACAGTGACTGAACGGGAAATATAGATCATGAACGGAGCTATGAATGACAATTTGGTGCGGTGCAAATAAGGCAGCTGCCAGAGTTCACCGCTGATTCAGTTGCTGACAGTTGGCTCTGTCATTTAAACAACGTCGAGAGATAATCCAGGGGCGCATAGAACTTTTTCCACTGAGTCCAGCCGGTCTCTGAAAGGCTTTGTTCCAGTGGATAGCCATAAACAGCGTGGTTTGAAAGACTATTGATAACAGCGAAAGCCAACGCAGGCGTCAAAGCGACACCGGCTTGGATATACCGGTTGTCTGAGGTTTTCTTCGAACTAACCAACATAAGCAAGACTCCAACTGCACCCATGGCTCCGACTGTGGCTCCGGCTCCGATTCCAACTCCGACCACATCTCCGGCTCCAAGTGCGGCTCCGGATACAGATCCGGATAAGGCTCCGGATACAACTCCGACTACAGATCCGGATAAGGCTCCGGATACAACTCCGACTACAGCTCCGGATACAACTCCGACTATAGCTCCGGGTTCCACTCCGATTCCAGATAAGGCTTCGGCGGCAGCTCCAACTCCGGCTACGGCTTCGGTTCCAACTAAGGCTCCGGCTAACGCACTGGCTCCGGCTAAGGCTCCGGCTAAGGCTCCGGCTCCGGCTCCAGATCCACCAGATCCGACTGCAGCTCCGAATTCTACTCCGTCTCCGTCCGCATTAATGATTAACTTCGAAATAACGCCCGACAGGCCACCTACAATCATTGTGATGAGAGCAGAAGCAAAAGTCGCTTGTGCTGATCTGCTGCCTTTATGGATCAAGACTTCATAAGCGACATTCCCTGCCATAAACCCACTAATCGCAGACAATACTGCGTATTCCCCAGCCAAATACCATTCAGTTGTAATATTCCTTACGCTCATTGTTCTTAGAATTAACACCGAAATAGCGCTGGCCCCGGTTCTTGATACCGCTTCTGAGGCAAGGTAGGTCAAAACTGCGGCAGGTACGTACTCCCTCTTTTTCATCGTAGCAGCATAAGCTGCCATTCCGGCACCGGCAAAATACAAGGGCTTCCACCAGTGCTGTTCCAGGGGCCAGGGAGACACATGCCCGGCCAGCGCCACTTCGGCGGTTGTCATCACGGGCACCAGCTGCAAACAGAAATCCGTTTTCAACTCCTCCAGCTCCTTTGTATCCGATGCAGCCAGATCATGTGTTCTTGAAAGCCCGGAGACCACTCCCGCTGTTTTACAGACACCCCACCATATACCTTGGTTGAGTAGGATAGATAAAGAGAGTCCAGCAATGCTTTCCGTTAACTCAAGCCCGTTTGCCACCAGTGCGCTGTCATTAAAAGGCTTAAGAAAATCAAAATCATTTTGTGAGGGACGGCTGGCCTGTGCCATCGAATAAAACAAACACAAAAGTAACGGAAACAGGCTGAATGACTTTTTCATGGTGATTTTCCAGACACAGCGACTGAACAGGAAATATAGATCCTGAATGGAGTTATAGATGACAATATCCTTAACTACAAAGTGCGGAAATAAGTCAGCCCCTGAGTCAGCAGTTTTTGGCTGCCAATCTTTTACATTAACTTAGTCGTGTAACTTTAATTTATAAGTAGTACGGCTTTTGCCAATGGGCAAAAGCCGGTCCTTTATTTGAAAAATGTAAAAATTGAATCTGTCATTTAAACAAAGTCGAGAGATAATCCAGGGGCGCATAGAACTTTTTCCACTGAGTCCAGCTGGTCTCTGAAAGGCTTTGTTCCAGTGGATAGCCATAAACAATGTGGTTTGAAAGACTATTGATAACAGCGAGTGCCAACGCAGGCGCCAAAGTGACA
Source organism: Endozoicomonas sp. 4G (assembly GCF_023822025.1). Classification (NCBI taxonomy): domain Bacteria; kingdom Pseudomonadati; phylum Pseudomonadota; class Gammaproteobacteria; order Oceanospirillales; family Endozoicomonadaceae; genus Endozoicomonas; species Endozoicomonas sp. 4G. The sequence continues at coordinate 4,999,132 of NZ_CP082909.1, forward strand.
CCGGCTTGGATAAACGGGTTGCTTGAGGTTTTCTCCGAACTGACCAGCATAAGCGACAATCCGAATCCGCCCAAGGTTATGGCCTGGACTCCGACCATCACTCCGATTTCGGGTTCGACTTTGACTTTGGTTTCAGCTAAGGCTTCAGCTGCGGCTCCGATTCCGGCTTGGTATCCGACAAAAGCCCCGGCTATAGCTACGGGTTCGAATAGAGATGGAGCTCCGGTTTCAGCTTTGATTAGATTTACGGCCAGGGCTCCGGCTATTACCAAGACTGTGGTTGTGACTGTGTACATGGCTTCGTCGGCTCGGGCTGCGGCCCGGGCTGCGACTCCGGTCTTTGTCTGTCCGTCCACAGCAATCATTGACTCTGGAATAATTCCCGAGAGGGTACCCACACCCGCTGCGATGACAACAGCAGCAAGAATCCCTTTTGTTAGACCGAAGCCTTCATGGGTCATAGCTGCGTAGGCGACACCGCCTGCAGTAACCATATTAAGCGCAGATAATCTTGTGTACTTCCCAGCCACATACCATTCAATTGTAATATCCCTTGCGCTCATTGTTCTTAGAATTGACACCCACGTAGTGCTGGATATAGTTCTTGTTACCGCTTCTGACACAAGGTAGTTCAAGACTACAACAGGTACGAACCCCCTTATTTGGGCAACAGCAGCACAGGCTACCATTCCTGCACCGGCAAAATACATAGCTTTCCACCAGCGCTCCAGGGGCCAGGGAGACACATGTCCGGCCAGCGCCACTTCGGCGGTTGTCATCACGGGAGCCATTTGCAAACAGAAATCCGTTTTCAACTTCTCCAGCTCCTTTGTATCCGATGCAGCCAGATCATGTGTTCTTGAAAGCCCGGAGGCCACTCCCGCTGTTTTACAGATACCCCACCATATGCCCAGGTTGAGTAGGGTAGACACAGAGAGTCCAGCAATGCTTTCCGTTAACTCAAACTCGTTCGCCACCAGTGCAGTGTGATTAAAAGGCTTAATAAAATCAAAATCATTTTGTGAAGGGGGGCTGGCCTGTGCCGTCGAATAAAACAAACACAAAAGTAACGGAAACAGGTTGAATGACTTTTTCATGGTGATTTTCCAGATACAGCGACTGAACAGAAAATATAGATCCTAAATGGAGTTATGGGTGACAATATCCTTAACTACGAAGTGCGGAAATAAGTCAGCCCCTGAGTCAGCAGTATTTGGCTGCCAATCTTTTACATTCACTTAGTCGTGTAACTTTAATTTATAAATCGGGATAGGGCGTAGCCTCACAGCTACGCTCCTCCCACAACACCCAGCATACGGGTCCGTACTGGGCGTTTCGGTCAGTTAAGCAGCCAATAATCTAATCAAACCTAATTCATCGAACCAACTATTCGGCAATGCTAAGTGCAGCGCAGGACTCCGGCTTATCCGCCAGTACCCTTTGCTCGATCCTACTGTCTGCCTCGTCAGCTCTTCACTGACTCCTCGCCTTCTTAGCTCCGCATATCGCTTCGGACTTTTCTTCCATTGATACCAGAGCAAACTTCTCAATCGTCGCCTGATCCAGCAGTCAAAGTTTTCAAACTCCGAACGGGTTTCAACTTCTCGAAAGTAGTTCTTCCAGCCCCGTAAATAGCGATTCAGAGACTCCAATCTCTGCTCCAGTGACCGCCCGCCTTTGCGGGTTAGTTGTTTGACCTTGTCCCTGAACCGCTTGCAGGTTTTATCTGCCAGCTTCTTCCTGCCATCTCTGGTAAAGCTGTATCCCAGGAACGCCCGCCTCCATGCCTTGTCAACTGCACTTTTCGCAACGTTGACTTTCAGCTTCAGCTTACTTTCGATGTAACGAGTCAAACTTGCCATCACTCTCTCGCCTGCTTTCTTGCTTCGCACAAACACCCGACAGTCATCAGCGTAACGTACAAATCGTAAATCACGCTTTTCTAACTCTTTATCGAGTTCATCCAGTACGATGTTAGACAACACAGGTGAGAGCGGCCCTCCCTGAGGCACTCCTTCCGTCTGCGGTTTTACCAGCCCGTTCTCCATCACTCCGGACTGTAGGAATCGTCGAATTAAACGTAATACATCCTTGTCATCTGTGTGAACTGCCAGTTTTGCCATCAGTCGATCATGGTTAACCCGATCGAAGAATTTCGACAGGTCAATGTCCACAACCCAGTTATATCCTTCTCGGATATACGACTGAGCCTGATTAATCGCCTGATGAGCTGACCGGTTCGGCCTGAACCCGTAACTGAAAGATGAGAACCTTAGTTCCCACTCGGCCTGCAATACTTGCTGTATCGCTTGCTGCACCATTCGGTCTAAGGCGATTGGTATACCCAACTGCCTTTCTCCTCCGTCCGGTTTGGGAATCAGTACTCGCCTTACGGGAGCAGGACGCCATTCTCCCTGCAAAAGACATTGTCGCAGTTCATGACCATGTTCTTGTAGATGGGTGTACAACCCTTCCACTGTCATACGGTCGATCCCTGCTGCGCCTTTATTGCGTTTAACTCGCTGAAAGGCTCTTGTTAAATTATTGGGGTTGGCGATACGCTCCATCAGTCTAGTACCACCCGCCGGGCTTTCGTAATCCTGTGATACCGACACGACCTCAGCTCTCATAGCCTTGCAGCCTCCGGTTCCGCCGTGACCACTTGGCATGAGTTCCAGTGTTTGCTGGATTTGTCTGCGTCCAGTGTATCGAATAACAGAAACTACTCACCACTCTGTACCGTTCAGGCCTTCACTGACATACGCCAGCTACTATGCCATCTGCTGACTTCTGTGTGGCGGTCAAGTCACCTTACGATGACCTCAGTCCGAAATATCAGACACCACACAGACCTCCCGAGGTAAGTCACACCGCCTTCGCCGCACAACCGCCAGATCTACTGCCTGAATGTCCGGATGAGTATGGACTTCGTCATCATACGCTGACTCGTCCTCACGCAAACAGCCTCATATCTGATTTCTGTTCGTCGGCTCGCGGTTTTGCTCCACACTGCCTTCAGCCTGCATCTCACGATACAAACCTTGTGCTTCACTAGTCCTTCGCCCTCATCTGGCTGGACAGGGGACTTTCACCCCCAAGCTGTGTGACATGCTCGGCACACGTAGTACAGCTTTTGCCAATGGGCAAAAGCCGGTCCTTTATTTGAAAAATGTAAAAGTTGAATCTGTCAGTTAAACAGAGTCGAGAGATAATCCAGAGGCGCATAGAACTTTTTCCACTGAGTCCTGCCGGTCTCTGAAAGGCCTTGTTCCAGTGGATAGCCATAAACAGCGTAGTTTGAAAGACTATTGATAACAGCGAAGGTCAAAGCAGGCAGCAAAGTAATACCGGCTCTGATATACGGGTTGTCTGAGGCTATCCTCGAACTGCGCAACATGAGCAAGGCTCCGACTCCACCCAGAGTGGCGGCTCCGACTCCGACTCCCACTCCAACTCCGATTCCTGTCCCGACTCCGGCTGCTGCTAAGGCTCCAACGATGGTTCCGGTTACAGCCCCGGCTACGGCTCCGGATGCAGCTCCGGTTACAGTGCCGGTTACAGGCCCGGGTAAAGCTCCGGTTACCACTTCGGTTAAAGCTCCGAGTCCGTTTACTGCTGCGGCTGTAGCTCCGACTCCGGCTGCAGTTCCGGCCTTTTTCTGTCCGTCCATATCGCTTTTGAACGCTGAAACAATTCCCGAGAGGGTACCCGCAAGCGCTGCGCTGACAACAGAAGCAAGAATCGCTTTTGCTGGACTTGAGCCTTTATAGCTCATGACTTCATAAGCGACATCCCCTGCCATAACCCCATTAACTACAGACAACACTGCGTATTCCCCAACCTCATAGCATGGAGCTATAACATCCTTTATGTTCATTTTTCTTAGAATCAACACCGAAGTAACGCTGGCTCCAGTTCTTGATAACGCTTCTGACGCGAGGTAGGTCAAGACTGCGACAGATACCAGCCCCCTCGTATTTTTAGCAGTGACATAAGCTGCCATTCCTGCACCAGCAAAATACAGGGGTCTCCACCAGCTCTGTTTCAGGGGCCAGGGAGACACATGCCCGGCCAGCGCCACTTCGGCGGTAGTCATCACGGGCGCCAGTTGCAAACAGAAATCCGTTTTCAACTCCTCCAGCTCCTTTGTATCCGATGCAGCCAGATCATATTTACCTGAAAGCCTGGAGACTATTCCCGCTGTTTTACAGACACCCCACCATACACCGAAGTTGAGCAGGGTAGACAAGGAGGCTCCGGCAATGCTTTCCGTTAACTCAAGCCCATTTGCCACCAGTGCGGTATCATTAAAAGGCTTCAGAAAATCAAGATCACTTTGTGAGAAGGGTTTGGCCTGTGCCATTGAATAAAGTAAACACAAAAGTAGCGGAAACAGGTTGAATAACTTTTTCATGGTGATTTCCCGGATACAGTGACTGAACAGGAAATATAGATCCTAAACGGAGCGATGGATGACAATTTCTTTAGCTACAAAGTGCAGAAATAAGTCAGCTCCAGGAGTCAGTGTATTTGGCTGCAAATCTTTTATATGACAAAAGTCGTATAATTTTAACTTATACAACAATGACAAAACCGTTACAAACCTCAATCACTCAGCACACATTTTCTGTGTGTAGAAAAAAAATCGCTATTTTCTGCCTTAAACGCAACGACAGCTATTGCAGATTGATCAAAAACTCCACATTATAAAATCTGAGGGGTTGGAATTTTCCTGCCATTGTGTTTGGTCAACATACCGTTGAGCTTTCCATGATGTCAGCCAATGGACGGCTGCCAGCCCGGGCCACTTCCTATACTTGCTCTCTATAATTATAAGAGTGGCCAATGTACTGATCCTGCCGATAGTCGTACATAGAGGGGCCTACCCCTGGTGCGATTATCGAATCCAAACGTCAGACAGGGAAGGGCACAATATGGACATATTTAACCACTACCAGGAGCGATTCCAATCCACGCAGCAGGAAGAGCTTACCATTCAGGAGTACCTCGACCTCTGTAAAGAAGACCCCGGAGCCTATGCCAATGCAGCAGAAAGAATGCTGATGGCCATTGGCGAACCGCAGATGACAGACACTTCCCGTGATTCCCGCCTCAGTCGTATTTTTTCCAACAAACTGATCAAGCGTTATCCTGCCTTTGAAGAGTTTTACGGCATGGAAGAAGCCATTGAACAGATTGTTTCCTACTTCAAGCACGCTGCCCAGGGACTGGAAGAAAGAAAACAGATTCTTTATTTGCTGGGTCCGGTAGGTGGCGGTAAATCTTCTCTGGCAGAAAAACTGAAAGCCCTGATGCAAAAGCAACCTTTCTATGCCATCAAGGGTTCACCGGTTTTTGAATCACCTCTGAATCTGTTCAATGCCGACGAGGATGGTGACATTCTTACTCAGGAATACGGCATTCCTAAACGCTATCTGGGGGGCATCATGTCACCCTGGGCAGTGAAGCGTTTAAACGAGTTTGGTGGTGACATCACCCAGTTCAAAATTGTCAAACTTCACCCCAGCATTCTTAATCAGGTGGCTATTGCCAAGACCGAACCCGGTGATGAAAACAACCAGGATATTTCCAGCCTGGTGGGTAAAGTGGATATACGTCAGTTGGAAGAGTATTCACAGGATGATCCCGATGCTTACAGTTTCTCCGGAGCACTCTGCCGTGCCAACCAGGGGCTGATGGAATTTGTGGAGATGTTCAAAGCCCCCATTAAAGTCCTTCACCCACTGTTAACCGCCACTCAGGAAGGCAATTACAACAGTACCGAAGGGATGGGCGCGATTCCTTTCAACGGCGTCATCCTTGCTCACTCCAACGAATCGGAATGGCAAACCTTCAAGAACAATAAAACCAACGAAGCTTTCATTGACCGGGTGAACATTGTCAAAGTGCCCTATTGCACAAGGGTGAAAGAAGAAATTCTGATTTATGAAAAACTGCTTTCCAGCAGCTCCCTGAGAGAAGCGCCCTGCGCACCGGATACGCTGAAGATGCTGGCTCAGTTCTCGGTGCTGTCCCGAGTTAAAGAACCCGAAAACTCCAACGTTTATTCCAAGATGCGGGTCTATGATGGTGAAAGCCTGAAGGACACCGACCCCAATGCCAAACCCCTTCAGGAATACAAAGATGCCGCAGGCGTGGACGAAGGCATGGAAGGGCTTTCAACCCGTTTTGCTTTCAAGATTCTCTCCAAGGTCTTCAACTTTGATCCCACCGAAGTGGCGGCCAACCCGGTGCACATGCTCTATGTATTGGAGCAGCAAATAGAACAGCAGCAATTCCCGAAAGAAATCCATGAACGCTATCTGCGTTATGTGAAGGAATTTCTGGCGCCGAAGTACATTGAATTCCTGGGCAAGGAAATTCAAACCGCCTACCTCGAATCGTACTCTGAGTACGGACAGAATATCTTCGACCGCTACATTACTTACGCTGACTTCTGGATTCAGGATCAGGAATACCGGGATCCCGAAACCGGAGACATACTCGACCGGGCTTCGATCAACGAAGAGCTGGAGAAGATTGAGAAGGCCGCCAGTATCGCCAATCCGAAAGACTTCCGTAACGAGGTGGTGAACTTTGTACTCAGAGCCCGGGCCAACAATCAGGGTAAAAACCCAAGCTGGTCCAGCTACGAGAAAATGCGCACCGTCATTGAGAAGAAAATGTTCTCCAATACCGAAGACCTGCTGCCGGTGATTTCATTCAATGCCAAAAGCAGTAACGAAGATCAGCGCAAACACAACGAGTTTGTCAAGCGCATGGTGGAGAGAGGTTATACCGAGAAGCAGGTGAGACTTCTGGCTGAATGGTATATCAGGGTCAGAAAGTCACAGTAAGGGATAGGAGCCTGTCGGACCCGACAGGCTCCCAGGCCTGCGACGCTGTCGCAGGCCATCCAAAACAAGGATTGGAGCGACAAAGTTTTGAGCCGGAAGTTCAAAACAGGTGGCATGAAAATAACGAAGTATTCTGTGTCATAACCAACAGGGAGCGTGCTGATGAGTATTATTATTGATCGACGTCTGAACGGGAAAAATAAAAGTACTGTCAACCGACAGCGGTTCCTGGACAGATACCGGAAGCACATAAAAAAGGCGGTTTCTGAAGCGGTGAACAAACGCTCCATCACCGATGTGGAATCAGGCAGTGAAGTCTCCATTCCCTCCAAAGACCTCTCCGAACCCCACTTTCAGCATGGCCAGGGTGGCCGCTACAAACAGGTTCACCCCGGTAATAAAGAGTTTGTTTCTGGCGATAGAATCAAGCGCCCATCCGGCGGTTCTGGTCAGGGCTCAGGTAAGGGCAAAGCCGGAAACTCCGGTGAAGGCATGGATGAGTTCAGCTTCCAGATCAACCATGAAGAGTTTCTGAATCACATGTTTGACAACCTTGAGCTGCCAAACCTGGTGCGAAAGCAGCTTCAGGACGCCACTGAATTCAAAATGAAGCACGCCGGTTACACCAGTGAAGGCTCTCCTGATCGATTGAACATTGTTCGCTCCCTGAGATCCGCCCATGCTCGAAGAATTGCCCTGGGTGGCGGTGCCCGAAAAGAAGTAAGAGCATTAAGACGGCAGCTTCGTGAGCTGGAAGTCAGCCCGGAAGAAACCGACGCTCAATTAGTAGAAGAACTACGCGAGAAGATTAAAGAACTCAATGGCAAGTTGAAAAAGCTGCCCTTTATTGATGACTTTGATCTCAAGTACAACAACCTGATCAAAGTGCCCAGCCCCAGCAACAAGGCCGTGATGTTTTGTGTTATGGATGTCTCCGGTTCCATGACTCAGGAAATCAAAGATATGGCCAAGCGCTTTTTCATCCTGCTTTATCTGTTCCTGCAACGAAATTACAAACAGATCGAAGTGGTCTTTATCCGGCACCATACGGCCGCCAAAGAAGTTGATGAAGATGACTTCTTTTATTCCAGAGAAACCGGCGGGACCATTGTCTCCAGTGCCCTGGAAATGACCAGCGACATCATCAATACCCGCTACAACCCGGTGGACTGGAATATTTACGTCGCCCAGGCTTCCGATGGCGATAACTGGGAAGGGGATTCCAGCGTCTGTTCGAAAATTCTGACCGAACAGATCATGTCCAAGGTTCAATATTTTTCCTATGTCGAAATCACCGACCGTGCTCACCAGAACCTGTGGCGTGAATACGAAAGCATCGCTGAACAGTTTGCCGATCAGTTTGCCATGCAGCAAATCAAGACACCGAACGACATTTATCCGGTGTTCCGTCGTCTGTTTGAGAAAAAAGAAACCGTATAAGCGAGGCACCTGCCATGAGTGAGGTTACCACCAGAAAAGAGAGAGAACCCATCTCCACCGGTTCAGAATGGACCTTTGATCTCATTCAGGAATACGACAGTGAACTGGCACGTCTGGCTGACAAGTTCCGGCTGGACACTTACCCGAACCAGATTGAGGTCATCAGTGCCGAACAGATGATGGATGCCTACTCTTCAACGGGTATGCCATTGATGTACAGCCACTGGAGTTTTGGCAAACAGTTTCTTCATACCCAGCAGAATTATCAGCGGGGTCGCATGGGTCTGGCTTATGAAATTGTGATCAACTCCAACCCCTGCATCGCTTATCTTATGGAAGAAAACACCATGACCATGCAGGCCCTGGTACTGGCCCATGCCAGTTATGGTCATAACTCATTCTTCAAAGGCAACTATCTGTTCCAGACCTGGACCGATGCCGAGTCCATTATTGACTACCTGATGTTTGCCAAACGCTATGTTGCCGAGTGCGAAGAAAAATACGGCATTGAAGCCGTTGAAGATGTGCTGGACGCGGCTCATGCCCTGATGAATCAGGGCGTTAATCGCTATAAACGACCAAGGCCGCTTTCGGCAGAACAGGAAAAGGAACGTCAGCAGGAAAGAGCAGAGTACATTCAGAGAACCCTGAACGACATCTGGAGCACCATTCCAAAAACGGAAGAGAAAGAAGAGAAAAAAGTTCAACGCTTTCCCAAAGACCCGGAAGAGAACATTCTCTACTTTCTGGAAAAGAATGCGCCACTGCTGGAAACCTGGCAGCGAGAGCTACTGCGAATCGTCAGGAAAGTCTCCCAATACTATTACCCTCAACGTCAAACCCAGGTGATGAACGAGGGCTGGGCCTGCTTCTGGCACTACCACCTTCTCCATGAGCTTTATGAGGAAGGAAAAGTCACCGATGGTTTTATGCTGGAGTTCCTGCACTCTCACTCGAGTGTCGTCTACCAGCCTCCTTTTGACAGCCCCCACTACAGTGGCATCAACCCTTACACACTGGGCTTCAGTATGTTCCAGGATATTCGCAGAATCTGTGAAAACCCTACCGATGAAGACAGGCACTGGTTCCCGGACATTGCTGGCAGTGACTGGCTGGAAACCGTGCATTTTGCGATGAAGAATTTCAAGGATGAAAGCTTTATTCTGCAATTCCTGTCGCCTAAGGTCATGAGAGACCTCAGACTTTTCTCGGTGCTGGATGACGACAGTAAGTCTTATCTGGAAGTCGATGCGATTCATAACAGCACTGGCTACAAAGAAGTCAGGGAGTCTTTGGCGGCTCAATACAACCTCGGCAACCGGGAGCCCAATATCCAGGTCTTTGATGTCGATGTTCGCGGTGACCGGAGCCTGACTCTCAGACACTACCAGCACCAGGGACGCCCACTGGATAAAAACACAGAGGAATTACTCAAGCATGTGCACCGGCTCTGGCAATTTGATGTCAAGCTGGAGTCAGTCACCGTTGATAACAAGGTCAGTAAAAGTTACCAATGCCCGGGCAGAAAGGATTCTGAAAAATCTCACTAAAAAGATATGGGAAAAACCAAGCGCTTCTTAATACTAAAAACTAATAATAATTAAAAACTCTTCCTGTATATACTCTGTCTATTTAAACCCATAACCCACTGCCACGGCAGTGGGAACTAAACCCGACTGAGTATTTGGCTTTTTAACAACAAAGAACAGTAAGTGAAGACAATTGAATTTATTAGCCTATCCCGATGACTCACAACTGTTTATGTATTGTACAATCACTCCTGCCTTATCATAAGATTTATTGAATCTATTTAAATAGTTCGTAAAATAGATCGTAAAAGCAAATGAAGTACTTCCATCAATTTAAAGCTTCCTGTATAAATAGACTTCTTGGTAATTGAAAATCATTAACACCTCATCCGTTAGGTCTTAATTAGGAGTTCCTGAATGAACGTTTTTGAAGAAATTCATCACCGCCTGAGCAGTAAAACACGCATCCGCTCTCTGTTTAAAGATGTTCACGTTGAAGATCTTGAGCGCATTATCTCCAGAATGCAGAACGTTCTGGAAGAGAAAGTTGAAGCCCGCAATAAAATTGACGAAGAGCGTCAAGCCAAACTGGAAAGCATCGAAGCCGTTAAGCAAATCATGGCTGAACGCGGCATTTCCATGGAAGATCTGGACTACCTGGACATTACGACTCCCAAGCGTCGTCGCAATGTACAAAGATTCACTTTTGAATACCAGACTGAAGCGGGTGACACCGTTCATTGGGATGGGTCTACCACAGGGCGCCTGCCAAGTGACTTCCAGGACTACCTGAATCGCACCGGCAAGAAACGCCTGGAGTGTGTTGTTAACGAAGAGTGAGTCGAGAGACTAATTAAAGGCTTTTCTCAAGCTAAAGGCTTTTCTCAAGCTAAAGGCTTTTCTCAAGCTAAAGGCTTTTCTCCGGCTAAAGGCTTTTTTCCGGGAAGTGGCAAACAAAACGGCTGCCTTTTCCCGGATGACTGCTGATCGTGAGCTTACCTCCGTGCCTCAGCATAACGTGCTTGACGATAGCCAGTCCGAGCCCTGTTCCCCCGGTATTCTGGCTACGGCTTTTATCAATCCGGTAAAAGCGTTCAGTCAGTCTGGAAATATGCATGGGATCAATGCCGATACCATTATCTTCCACCATCATGTGTCCGCCTTCCTTATCCTGCCACCAGCTCACCTGTATCTTCCCGCCCAGCGGCGTATAGCGTACGGCATTAAAGACCAGGTTCGAGAAGGCACTGCGTAATTCGCTGCTATTGCCAGCCAAAAAGACACCTTCAGGACAATCCAGTGAAATCTGGTGCTGGTTTTCACCACTGAGTGCCCGCCCATCCTCAACAATGCTGTTCAGCATGGCTTTAACATCAACCCCGTTTTCATCGGCCTGAGCTTCAGCCGATTCGAGCTTGGACAGCAACAACAGGTCTGCCACCAGATTCTGCATTCTGAGTGACTGCTCCTGCATCCTGTTCAGTGCTTTCTCCCAGACAGGAGGGAGACCTGAATCCGGCCCCAAACTGTCCAGCATGGTTTCAAGATAGCCGGATACCACCGTCAACGGTGTTCTCAACTCATGGGATACGTTGGCAACAAAGTCCTTTCTCATGACTTCCAGCTGATTCAGGCGCGTGACATCTCTCACGGTCATCAGACGATTGCCTTTGCCATACACGGTTATATTAAATTGCAGCTGATGATCCGGGTTGACCGGAGAAGGGATCTCCAGGGCTTTTTGATAACCGCCCTGCTCAAAGTAGTCCGCAAACCTCGGATCACGCAGCAGGTTGGTAATCAACTGCCCCTGATCTTCAGGCATCTTCAGACCCATTAAGGTTTCAGCAGCAGGATTCCACCATTCCAGGTTGCTCTGATTATCGATCATCACAACTCCGTCATTAAGCGCAGCGGTTGATTCCTGAATACGCTCAAGTACTACGGTCAGCTTTTGCCGGGAGCGACTGTGCTGCTTCTGCAAACGATAGATGCCATCAAAGATTTCACCCCAGAATCCTTTACTCTCGGGAGGTTCTTTGCTTCTGGCCCTGGGGTCATTGAGCCAGTCCAGCAGTTTGAAAAGCTGTCGGAAACTCCAGACAAAATAGCCCCCCATCACCACACAAAGCCCTAAAAAAGGCTCGCCAACCAACCAGCCCAGGGAAAACCCAACAACCAGGTAAGCCATCATGCGGCTCAGCAAATGGGTTTTTGAAATTGTTGTCATATGACTCCCGGACAAACACCTGCTGAAAACTGGGCGGAAAAGAGAGTTAGAGGGTTAGAAAGCTAGACTCTGGTTGAGAAACGGTATCCAGTACCACGAACGGTTTGCACAAACCCTTCATAGTTACCACCCAATGCCTTACGCAGGCGTCGAATGTGAACGTCTACAGTTCGCTCCTCTACGTAGACATTGCCTCCCCAGACCTGATCCAACAACTGCCCACGGGTATAGGCACGCTCCTGGTGCGTCAGAAAAAACTGTAGCAATCGGTACTCGGTAGGGCCTATTTCAGCAGGTGAGCCATCGATGGAGACTCTGTGGCTGACAGGATCCAGTTCCAACCCCTTGATGACAATGGGAGACTGGTTATCCAGCCCACCTGCCCGGCGCAACACCGCTTTTAAGCGGGCAGCCAGCTCACGGGGGGAAAAAGGCTTGGTGATATAGTCATCGGCTCCGGTTTCAAGTCCCTGGATTTTATGGTCTTCTTCACCCTTGGCCGTCAACATAACGATGGGAATTTCAGAGGTCAGCTCATTGCGCTTCAGACGGCGGGCCAGTTCAATGCCGGAGACATCTGGCAGCATCCAGTCCAGCAGGATCAGATCGGGTTTATTATCCACAATCAGAGAGTGCGCTTCCTTCGCATCAGCCGCCTCAAGACAGTCGTACCCTGCCATTTCCAGAGCAACGATCACCATCTCGCGAATAGGTGCTTCGTCATCTACGATCAGAATGGTCTTTCCTGGCATTGATCTCTACCTGCTTATCTATCAATTCGACTGCGGCGGTGATATCAGGGTGTTGGTCAGCTCAGGCTCGTTTAGGCCGGGGCTGTTTTTCAAAAGTTTAATCAACCGCACTATACACCGGCTATTACACTCTTGAAATGTTACAGGCAGATGACACCTCCAGACTGACATCACAGTTTGAGAATGAAGACAACTATTTCAGACCTTGCAGAGCAGGGGTTCCAGCCATGAGATCACCAATAACTCACCACCAAACCAGCAAAAACAATGGCCCCAACCCAGTGGTTATTCAGAAATGCCTTGAAACAAGCCTCACGCTCACGTCGACGGGTTAGCCACTGCTGATAAACGAAAAAGGCTGCTACCGCAGTCAGTGAAAGGAAGTACAGAAAACCCAGCGCCAGCTGATGACCGACCATGGCCAGAGTCACCAGAGTAAGCACCTGTAAACTACCTATGATCAGGTTATCCATATCACCAAAAAGAATCGCTGTAGACTTGATGCCTACTTTCAGGTCATCGTCACGATCCACCATGGCGTATTGAGTATCGTAGGCCACCGTCCAAAACAGATTGGCGAGAAATATCAGCCAGGCAGTGCTTCCCAGGACTCCGCTCTGCGCCGCAAAAGCCATAGGTATTGACCAACCAAAAGCAGCCCCCAATACCACCTGGGGCAGATGCGTGTGGCGTTTTGCAAAAGGATAGGCCGAAGCCAGCAATAATGCGGCAAAAGACAGTTGAATCGTAAGGGTATTGGTAAAGAGCACGAGAATAAAAGCCACCAGCACCATGCCTGCAAAATACATCAGTGCTTCTTTTTCCCGAATTCTCCCCGTCACCAGTGGTCGGTTACGTGTGCGTTTAACATGACCGTCCACTTTCCTGTCGGCAAAGTCATTGATGACACAACCGGCACTGCGCATCAGAACCACACCGACCGAAAAAATCACCAGATTTGCCAGATCCGGCACACCTTCTGCAGCAACCCAGAGTGCCCACATAGTAGGCCAGAGCAACAGATAGATACCGATGGGTCGATCGAGTCGAGCCAGCTGTAAAAAGTCTTTCAAACGGGGGAATCGCTGTAGAACCGCATTTGTGCCCGCTAATCCCCGCATGGGTTTCCTGAGTTGCATCATAATGTTTGGCTGGCTGTATGGCTGAGTACTGATCGCCAGTTTATCAGGTCATAGCCAGTTCTTGCTTATTTGTCTGCCCAGGCAGGTCTGGCAAAAAGATTTCACAAACAGAAATAGGCTTTTCGTGTAAATAAAATAACGACCGCCTTCCCCAGGCTGTTTCGTCTGAATATTTTTCCACCAGATAAGGATTGAACTGACGAGCCGGCAGTTCCGCCAGTTCAAATGGCCCCCGGCGCATGCCAGGGTGGTTAAATAAAAACTCACCCAGGGGTTTACTGCCCAGTTGCAGCAGCTCCCTGTTAGTGCCCACAAGACTGCTGTGAGGCAAGACACTGCGCGCAAAGACCCTGGGCCTACCGCCGCAGATTAACAGAACCTCCCTGATGGAAGCCATTTTGCTGCAGTGCCCGTTTCTGAAGGATCCTGCTAATCCATCAAAGGCAGGCATCGCCTTTAGCGGCTCATGATTATTAAGAAACTTCAGTTCCGAATAGGTTGGCATAAGGGTTCCATGACGAATAACCTGAACACTAAAGTCGCCATGAAACGTCAGCTTCAAACGCTGAGTCAGTGAGCCACTGTCCAGCAACCAGTCTCTCCAAGTCTCCGGAATTTGTTGTTTCAGATAATGCCTGGGCTTCCAGGACAGGCCAGCAAAATCAATAAAAGACACCCGTACTCCTGCTGCTTCACACACCTAATGCTCCAGAACCATGAAAAGCAATGACAGGATAGTCGCTTCACGGTTAAAAATCCGCTGCTATTATTGGCCAAATTTATGGGATTGAGAATGACTTTAGGCTGAAAAGCAGGCCGACGCCCTGAAAACTTCACAGTTGTGGACACTGCCTGATTCTTTTCTATGATTCGTACCAATGATATAAATCATCCCCAAGGGATAATCAAAAACAATAGCTCAGGATCTGTACATGGCTGAAGTAAAACCGATACCCCGGAAAACCGGTCGTATCAGAACCGAAAGAGTTCGACTGATTATGAAGGCGGCTGAGCAGGAATTTGCCCGGCATGGATACGGCGGAGCCACGGTTCAGAGAATAGCTGAACTGGCTCATTTACCCAAGCCGACTGTTTTGTATTATTTCAGCAACAAGCAGAAAATGTATGACGAAGTGCTTAATAATATTCTGCGCCTCTGGAACAACGAACTGAACCACCTTCACCCGGAAGATGACCCGGCACAATCCCTTGAGCGATATATCCGTTCCAAGGTAGAAGTTTCCAGAAAATACCCCATTGCCAGCCGGATTTTTGCCAGCGAGATCATTCATGGCTGTCAGCAATTATCCCCTTCCATGAAGGCTTCTACCCAGCAATGGTTTAAAAACACAACAGACGTTTTCCAACACTGGATGGATGAAGGAAAAATGCTCCGGATGGAAGCCATGCACCTGATTTTTATGATTTGGGGATCGACTCAGCATTACGCTGATTATGAAAAACAGATCTGTATGATCATGAATACAAAGAAATTGCCTGCCTCTACTTACGAGAAAGCCGCCGACACTCTCTGTGATATCGTTCTTCGTGGTTGCGGTTTGAAAGCCTGAGAGATAGAAAAAATCTTGTACGGCAATGGAGTAGCTGATATAGGGTGCCGAACAATTTTTTACCCATTTCCTGCTTCCTTCTTGGGGAGATTTGGATTCACCCGCTTAAAGTGTTCGAGTTGTTCTTCGGATAGAGGCTGTGCATCAGGGTCTTCTAATGCTGCCTCATGAAGCTCCTCTTCGGTCATTTTATCGAGTGCTTTTTTGTCTTTGTACACATCAAGCTTCTGCCCTTTTACATAATCTACAGAGACTGTTTTTCCCATTTAGATCACCTTGACATCCTCCCCGCCGTAAACGACGGGGATTCCCGTTAGTCACCTAACAAGCTTCCTGTTTCAACACGCCTTCCCTGGATAGGAGCTTTTAAGCCTCTATCCCCGTTCCAGTCGCTCCACAGGCTAACCCCGCCAGCCCGGCGGTTTTGATATTCTTTGCTGCGTTAACGTCCCGGTCGTGATGGGTTTTGCATTCCGGGCATTCCCATTCACGAATAGACAACGGCAGACGTTCATGGACAAATCCGCAACCGGAACAGCGTTTAGAGCTTGGAAAGAATCGGTCTATCTTAACCAGATCTCTACCCGCCCAACCAGCCTTGTATTTCAACTGACGGACAAACTCTCCCCAGTTTGCATCGGCTATATGCTTTGCCAGCTTTGGATTTTTGATCATACCCTTCACGTTCAGAGACTCTACGCAAACAACTTGGTTCTCGTTAATGAGTTTGCGGGATGCCTGGTGGGTGGCATCCATCCGGCAATCGGCTATTTTGGCATGGACACGGGCAACCTTGAGCCTTGCTTTGGCTCGGTTGTTGCTGCCTTTCTGCTTTTTAGCCAGTTGACGCTGAAGATAGGCGAGCTTTATCTCGTAGCGTTTGGTGTGCCTTGGGTTACCGGATTTTTCACCGTCTGAAGTGATGAACAGATCATTCAAACCTAAATCAATACCCACTGTCTTGTTACTAATAGGCATTGGTTTAGCTTCAAACTCACACAGTATGGACACAAAGTACCGGCCTGCCCGATCTTTGATGATGGTGATACTGGAAGGTTCTGAAGAAAGCCCCCTGCTCCAGCGAATATTCAACGGCTCTTTGCTCTTGGCAATGAATAGTTTCCCGTCTTTGTAACTGAAAGCAGACGAAACAAAAGAAGCTCTCTGATTTGCGTGCCTCTTCTTGAAATTCGGGTAATTAGCCCTACCTTCCCAAAAGTTCTTGAAGGCTTTTTGCTGATGGCGCAGTGATTGCTGAATGGGTACTGAAGAAACATCGTTCAACCACTGATATTCAGGGTTACTTTTCAGCTCGGTAAGCTGCTTTGACGCCGCATTGTAATTAACTTTTTTGCCGTTCTTGTAGTACTCGTCAGTTCGCCAGCGAAGGATATGGTTGTAGACAAAACGCACACAGCCGAAAGTTTGGGCAAGTAGCTGTTCTTGCTCAGGTGTTGGGTAGAATCGGTATCTGTAAGCTCGTTTAGTCATAGTTACAAGAATAAAGATGTTTGTGTAAGCGTTCAACCTTTTTACCAGCCCTTCGGCCTGGGAGCTTACATCCCCGACCTAAAAGGACGGGGTTTTACGCTCATTCGATAATTTCTGCTGTTCGTACAATCGGCGCTCATGCCTTTGGGCACGTCTCACCGAGATTAATCTGGTTGAGCTTTCACTACTTCTCATTGTGTAACACTTGCTATTTTTCTGACCAAATAGTCAAATTACCGGTGACAGCCACGAGCGAGGCAAAACATTTTGCAGCCATCAAAAACATAAAAACGACGGTGCGAGTGTTTTTTTCCTATAACTAAAAAAATTAGAACAAAGGAGTCAGGTCGTCGTGATTCGATTTTTGCTCAACGAGACTCTTGTTGAACTCAGGGACACACCCTCCGATACCACGCTGCTGGACTACCTCAGGGGTAATGGCAGCCATAATCCACATAGAAAAACCGGCACCAAGGAAGGCTGCTGTTCAGGCGACTGCGGTGCCTGCACTGTGGTCATTGCCGAGCCAGAGAATGACCGTCTGAACTATCAGACCATCAACGCCTGTATTGCTTTGCTGCCGACACTGAACGGCAAGCAATTGATCACCGTTGAAGATCTTGCTGAAGGAGAAAAGCTGCATCCTGTTCAACAGGCCATGGTGGATCATCATGGCTCTCAATGCGGTTTCTGTACGCCCGGCATTATCATGTCCCTGTTTGCTTTCCATCATGAGGCACCCGGCAACAGACCGGACATTCCTGAAGCCCTGGGTGGCAACCTTTGTCGTTGCACCGGCTACCAATCTATCGTAAATGCTGCTGCTGAAATCGCCAGCCTGCCCCCCTCTGACCGCTTCAAACATCAGGAACAAAATACTCTCCAGACACTCAAGGCACTGAAAAACCAGATAGACGACACCGCCACCGGTGTGTTTATGCCAAACTCTGAGCAGGCGCTGGCTGACTATCTGCTGAAACATCCTCAAGCCAGAATACTGGCCGGAGGCACAGACCTTGGGCTGGAAGTCACTCAACAAATGAAGGATTTACCGTCGCTGGTAACACTGGCCTCGGTCAATGAGTTAAAAGAAATCACCTGTACCGATCAGGAAATGACCATTGGCTCCGCTGCCACCTATCGCCAGCTGGAACCTCTGTTAGCCAGACACTTCCCCGAATTTGCCCGTATGCTTTCGCGTCTGGGCTCACAGCAGATTCGCAACCTGGGCACCCTGGGTGGCAATATCGGTAACGCCTCTCCCATTGGCGACACGCCTCCTGTGCTGCTGGCACTGGATGCCCAGATCGAACTGCGAAAAGGAAACAGAATCAGATCCCTGCCTCTGGAAGATTTTTTCCTGGGTTACAAAAAGACCCTGCTCGAAGACAGTGAATTTATTGCCCGCATCCGCATCCCGCTTAAGCCCCATCAACTCAGGGTTTACAAGCTGAGCAAACGTTATGGCGATGATATATCCGCTGTGCTGGCCGCCATCAACCTGGAACTGGACGACAATGGACTTATTACCAGGGCCAGAGTCGCATTCGGGGGGATGGCAGCAATACCCAAACGGGCTCTGGCCTGTGAAACAGCACTGTTGGGGAACAAGGCCAATACCACCACTCTGAAGAAGGCACAAAAAGCCATTCGTTCAGAATTCACACCACTGTCCGATGTCAGGGCCAGCAGTGACTATCGGCTACAGGTAGCCTGCAATCTGC
The DNA here is from genome assembly GCF_023822025.1 of Endozoicomonas sp. 4G. NCBI lineage: Bacteria > Pseudomonadati > Pseudomonadota > Gammaproteobacteria > Oceanospirillales > Endozoicomonadaceae > Endozoicomonas > Endozoicomonas sp. 4G. The sequence continues at coordinate 5,017,868 of NZ_CP082909.1, forward strand.
TGGAAAGGTACTTTCTGGAAATGTCCGGACACACTGCGAGGATCATTGCCCATGCGTAAGTTACCCGACATCCCCAAAACCCAGGCTTCCCCAAACACGGCTAAACACGACAGTGCTCACCTGCATGTCAGCGGCAAGGCCACCTATATTGATGATCGTCCCGAAATGGCAGGCCAGCTTCATGCCGGATTTGGCCTGTCCACCCAGGCTCATGCTGAAATCGTCAGCATGGATCTTGAGGCAGTCAAAAACAGCCCCGGTGTAGTGATGGTTGTCACCGCTGACGACATTCCCGGACACAAGGATATTGGCCCGGTTTTCCCTGGCGATATGTTGCTGGCTGATGGCAGGGTCGACTACATCGGTCAGCCGGTCTTTGCGGTAGCAGCCACGTCTCATCTGGCCGCCAAAAAAGCGGCCAGAAAAGCAAACATCCAATACCAGGCGTTAAAACCGGTGCTAGGCATTGATCAGGCCATGCAGGAAGAATCTTTTCTCAGACCTGAGCATGTGATGCATAAAGGCGACGCCCATCGTGCTATTGCCGAAGCACCAAGACGACTCGAAGGTGCCATGACCAACGGTGCCCAGGAACATTTTTATCTGGAAGGACAGATTGCCAGCGTCGTCCCTCTGGAAGACAACCAATACCATATTTACACCTCCAGCCAGCACCCTTCTGAAGTGCAGAAACTGGTCGCAGAAGTTCTGGGCATTCCTTTACATAAAGTCGTGGCGGATGTTCGGCGTATGGGGGGAGGCTTTGGTGGCAAAGAAACCCAGGCTGCTGGCCCGGCCTGTATTGCCGCACTTCTGGCCTGTAAAACCGGACAACCCGTAAAATTCCGGGTCGACCGCTCACAGGACATGATGTCCACCGGTAAGCGCCACCCATTCAGACACCGTTACCGGGCAGGTTTTGACAGCAAGGGGGTTCTCAGTGGGATCGATATAGAGGTCGCAGGTGATGGCGGTTATTCCCCTGACCTGACAGACGCCATTGTCGACAGGGCTATGTTTCATTCTGACAATGCCTACTATCTCGATAATGCCATCGTCACCGGTCACCGATGCAAAACCAACATTGCCTCCAACACCGCATTCAGAGGTTTTGGCGGACCTCAGGGTATGTTGGTTATAGAGCGGGCAATGGACGACATTGCTCGTGCTACCGGTCTGGACCCGTTGGATGTACGTTTGAATAATCTTTACGGCACTGGCGAAAGAAATGTCACTCATTACCACCAGACCTTTGAGCATAATGTTCTCCCGGAACTGATGGCAAAACTGGAAGACAGCTCTGAATACCGAAAGCGCAGACAAGAGATTACCGCGTTCAACCGGAACAGCCCGGTACTGAAAAAAGGTTTGTCCATGACCCCGCTGAAGTTTGGTATCTCTTTTACCGCCAAACACCTCAATCAGGCGGGTGCACTGGTTCATATTTATACTGACGGCAGTATTCAGGTAAATCATGGCGGCACCGAGATGGGGCAGGGGCTTTACGTTAAAGTGGCCCAGGTGGTTGCCCACGAATTCGGTGTCAGTCTGGACCAGGTGCAGGTGACCTCTACCCGCACTGACAAAGTACCCAACACCTCGCCCACTGCGGCTTCCAGCGGCAGTGACCTGAACGGCAAGGCGGCACAGGACGCCTGTCAGAAAATTCGTGACCGGCTGATCGCCTTCGCTGCCGAACATTATCAGGAACAACCCGAAGACATTCAGTTCGCTGACGGTCACGTCATTATGAAAGAGCGAACCCTTCCTTTTGTTGAGCTGATTCAGGCCGCCTACTTCCATCGGGTGTCACTCTCCAGCTCAGGCTTTTACAGCACCCCCGAGATTCACTATGACCGGGAAAACGCCAAGGGTCGCCCTTTCTATTATTTTGCCTGCGGTGCTTCAGTATCCGAAGTGGTAGTGGATACCCTGACTGGTGAATACCGGGTTGAGCGGGTGGATATATTGCACGACGTTGGCAGATCACTGAACCCTGCGATTGACCGTGGGCAGATTGAGGGCGGGTTTATCCAGGGCATGGGCTGGATGACCACTGAAGAAGTGATCTGGGATGAGCAGGGAAGATTGCTCAGTAACAACCCGGCGACGTATAAAATCCCTACGATTGAAGATCTCCCGGCTGTCTTTAATGTTGAGTTGTTTGAGCAGGATAATCCGAAGCATACGATTTATCATTCCAAGGCCACCGGCGAACCTCCCCTGATGCTGAGCATCTCAGTGTGGTCGGCCATACGGGATGCCGTGTCGAGCCTGTCAAACTACACCGTCAGCCCGGACATTGATGTTCCCGCCACTCCGGAGAGAGTGCTGAGAGCCATCCTGAAGATAAAAGAGTCATCTCAGACAGAACCTCTGAAAAAAGAGGAGGTCGTCCATGGAATGGATTGACGCACTGTCAGAACTTAAACGCTCCGGCCAGCCTGGCGTTCTGGTGACTATCCTGGGATCAGCCGGTTCTGCGCCCAGAAAGTCAGGCAGTAAAATGCTGGTCACAGCAGAAAAAAGCGTTGACACAGTGGGCGGTGGGCATCTTGAGTTTCTCTTGATTGAGCGAGCCAGAGAGCTGATCGCTGCAGATCAGCAAGAACCGGTCATGGAACATTTCCCCCTGGGTCCCCGGTTAGGCCAGTGCTGCGGCGGCAGTGTCAGCGTACTACTGGAACCGATAGCCGGCTGTCATTTTCATATCACTCTGTTCGGTGCCGGACATATTGGCAAAGCACTTATTCATGTGCTTTCACCGTTGAATTGCCGTATCACCTGGATTGATAATCGGGCAGAACTTTTCCCCCCGACTCCACCTGAGAATGTGACCTGTATCCTCAGTGAACAACCCGATGAAGAAGTGGCTGACCTGCCTGAAAACACCTTTGTTCTGGTGGTCACCCACAATCACCAGCTGGATTATGCGATTGCCGAGCAAACCTTAAAACGATCGGATATTGGCTGGCTGGGTGTTATAGGCTCTGAGACCAAAGCCCAACGATTCCGTCAGCGTCTGGAGCATAAAGGCTTCACTACAAACCAGATTGAGCACATGAGATGTCCGGTGGGACTGAATGAAGTGGGAGGCAGAGAACCCGCAGAGATTGCCATTGCCATCGCCGGAGAGATTCTGGCCCTGAAAAATGGTTCTCGTGACAGCCTGAGCCAAAAACGGGAAGGTATTCCCTGGCAGGCACTCAGAACATTATTGGCGACGGAGCGCGTGGAAAAAGAGCACTCTTAATACTTTTACTGCCATTTAAAACTGACTTTGCCGGTATACTCCCCCCATTTCCCAACACGGTTAACAGAATGGAAAGAGTAGATCGTCTGCTGGTCGATAAGAGCCTTGCTGCCTCTCGCACCCAGGCTCAGAAGTTTATTGCTGAAGGCAAAGTGCAAGTGTTGCATTCCGGCCACTGGCAGACTGTAAAGAAGCCCAGCGAGAAATTGACCGGGGACGCCGAGCTGAAAGTCGCTCCGGATGAGTCGGATCGATTCGTTTCTCGTGGCGGGCTCAAGCTGGCGGGTGCTTTGGAGAAAGTCGGTCTGGATATTACGGGCATGACCGTGATTGATGTCGGCCAGTCAACGGGCGGTTTTACGGACTGTGCCTTGCAGTCAGGCGCAGCAAAAGTGGTCGGTATTGAAGTAGGGCACGATCAACTGGTAGAGAAACTGCGAAAAGATCCACGGGTAGTCTGTCTGGAAGGCATTAATGCCCGTGAGCTGAGTTCAACGCTGTTAGGGCATACGGAAAATAAAGCCGGGTTTGATCTGGCGGTGATGGATGTTTCTTTTATTTCCCAAACCAAAATTATACCTTCACTGGCACCACTGATTAAAAAAGACGGTTTTTTGGTCAGTCTGGTCAAACCGCAATTTGAAGTAGGAAAAGCAGGTCTGGGCAAAGGGGGTATTGTTCGGGATGACCGTCTCTATACTGAGGTGGAGTCGTCTATTCGAAATTGTCTCGAGAAGCAGGGGCTGAAAACCACCGATTATTTTGACAGTCCGATCAAAGGGGGTGATGGCAATCGGGAGTTTTTGATCATTGCCAGAAAAATGTAAGTTGGAAGAGACGGCAATAGCATCCCCTTGTGCCTCATTTATTGCAGCACTGGGGTTTGACTTGAATTTGCTGATGGGAATGGTGTAACCGACATTCACCACCTCACCTGACATTTTCCTGAATTCTGCTATTTATGAGATAAGCAAATATCAGGAAACCCCCTTATGCCTCCCGTTCAATACCGCAGTCAGGTCATGGATCACCTTGGTTTAGTGGCTGGAATGTGCAAAGAGCTTGGAATTGCCGAACATATCGATAAAAGAGCCCCCAAGGTATCTAATGACTGGCATATATCCCATGGTGAGTCTGTCGTTGCCATGATCATCAATGGTCTGGGCTTTACCGGACAATCTCTGCATATGTTTCCCCGGTTCTTCGCCAATAAACCTCTTGATAAACTGATCAGGCCCGGTATTAAGCCTGAGCATATAAACGACAAGGTTCTGGGCAGGACGCTGGATGAACTCTTTGAACTCAATGCCAGTAAAGTCTATTTTGAACTGGCTATCAAGGTCGTAAAACATCTCAAGCTCCCATGCGATGCCCTAAATCTCGACGGCACCAGCATACACGTCGATGGACGTTATAACAGCGACAGCGAAGAGGACGATGAAGACCTCAACTGCATTAGGTTGTGCAAAGGCTACAGTCGTGATCATCGTCCGGATTTAAATCAGGCCATATTGCTTCTGATGACAGAAAACAAAGCAGGCATCCCCTGTTTATGAAGGCTGCCAGTGGCAATGTAACGGATAAGACCAGCTTCAAACTGGTGGTATCCGAACATCTGAAAAGTTTCAAAGCGGCTTTGGAATCCAGGTACTTCGTCGGTGATGCTGCTCTGTACACCTCAGAAACGGTTAAGGAGCTTGACCAGCAGGATCAGTGGTTCATATCCCGGGTTCCTCTCAATATTGGGGCTAGCAAAGAACTGGTGCAAAGTGCACCGTCACGCGCCATGAAGGCGGTCGAAGGTTTTGAGCATTACGAAGCTGTGGAAGTGTCGTCTGGTTATGCGGATGTGGAGCAACGCTGGGTCATGTTTCGCAATAAGCAAAGCCAGGAGACAGAACAGAAAGCGCTCACAAGGCGTATGCGGAAAAAATCCACCAAAGAATTTCAGAAGCTGGAAAAGCTCAGCAAAAGGGATTCCGGTGCAAAGCTGATGCCATGGAAGCCTTTAAACAATGGCAGAAACAATCAGAGCTCTGTCAGGCAGAACCTCAGATTACCTCTAAACCCTGCTATAAAGGCAGAGGTCGCCCCGCTGAAGGGGTAGAACCCGATTACCAGGAATATTACATAAGTGGTTGCTGTTCAGTAACGGTGCAAACAAGGCTGGATGCACAAGCCTCTTTGGGGTGCTTTGTGTTGGCTACCAATGATACCGATACTGACCGGCTGAACACTGCTGAATTGTTGAAGACCTACAAATCACAACAACAGGTTGAAAGAGGTTTTCGCTTCCTGAAAAGTCCGGATTTTTTGGTGTCTTCACTGTATCTCAAAAAGCCGGAACGTATCGAAGCACTATTAATGATCATGACTCTTTGTCTGATGGTCTATGCTGCTATCCAGCACAGAATCCGCTATGAACTGAAAAAGCAGAGTCGAACGTTTCCAGACATGAAGAAGAAACCCGGCCAGAATCCGACAGGAAGATGGGTTTTCAGCTGCTTTGAGGGCATTCATGTTTGGGTCATCGACGGGACGGAGAAGCATGTGGTAGGCATCACGGAAAGCCAGTCGACAATCATTTTTATTTTAGGGTCTACGTACCAGTCGATTTATTCCTGATTGGGGTGGTGAATGTCGGGTGTAACCACATAAAACTCTTTGTAGCATGTTGAATGCTCCCCTTCCTGAAGGAAGGGGATTCTTCTTGGTTAAGCCACAAGACTCTGTTTTGACGGTTCAACCGAACCGGCGTCCTCAGACGCCAAAACTGAATCAAGGGTAATACCAAGCAAAGTAGGCTCATTCAAAGCCACTACTACGGGCGACTTGCGTAGCAAGGTCGGTCGTAGATACTTCACGCTTCCCGTAGGCAGAATCGAATCAGGAACCATACGTCCATTGTGGATGTATTTGTTCAGGATGTTGCAGGCTCCGACTTCGTCTCTCGCTGCAACATAACCGCAACCCTGACACTTATAGTTGCGTCCACTTGGCTTGTGCCTGTGACCGCACTTAGGGCACGTTTGAGTGGTGTAGGCTTCGTTGATCTTAACCACATCAACCCCTCTCAACTGACCCTTATACGTCAGGTACTCAACCAATCGACCTAGCGGGTTCCCGCTGTTCTCCTGGTTGCTGCGTCTTGATCCCTTTTTCTGCTTACGCTTGTTACGTGCTATTTCTGTCACATCCCCAACAACCAATGTTCCGGCTTGCCGTTCGACGGCAAAGTCGATCATCTTGTTTGCGGTATGATGTAGCAAGTTGTGAACTTGCCTGTGGTATCGTGCCAGATATTTGGCCTTTGCTGCCTTGAGTTTTCGTCTTCGACGGGAACCCTGCTCGCATTTATCTATTAGACGAGTGTAGCCAGCTATTTTCTTGTTCTTGCCTTGTGTCAATGAACGCAAGCCACGACCAACAACAGCCGTTGATTTGATGCCGTCCGTCATGACAGCGGTATGGATGATACCCAAATCAGCCGCAACGGTGTTGTCTCCGGCTGATTCTGGTTTCTCAACTACGTCTTGAATGGAAATGTAGAGAGTGCGGTATCCAAGCTCAATTCCTGTGATCTTGCCTTGCGGCAATTGATCCAGTGGAATTTTGATGGACAAGCCTTTCACTCCACGACCATTGGACAGATTCAGCCTATTCCCCTTGCGGCGAATGGCTGACTGCTTCCAAGTCACCGTCTGGAATTTCTTCTTGCACTTCCAAGGGTAACGAGCTTTCTTATCTCCCTTCTCCCTTTTGGTTTGAGTTGAATCTATAGAGTCGTACAACTTCTCGACGAGCTTCTGTATGGTCTGCGAATGCAGAGCATACTTGCCTTTGACGTGAGTCTTCATTTTAGACTCGGTAGGCCACTTCCAGTGGCGTTTGCGGATATATTTGTGCAATCGGACTATGTCATTCCACAGGCGAGCCGCTTCCAGACGGACTTGCGTCTGTCCATCTGTTGGCTTGCCTATGTTGATTTGAATGACACGGTTTTTTTTCACGCGATTTCCTTTTTTCTCAATATATTTATACTACAGAAAGCCAATGGCTACGTTGATATTGTTGATACAAGGAAGCCTGGCGGCTTCCCCGTTTACATCCCCGCACTAAAAGTACGGGGTTTTTCACGGGTTACGATAACCCAGTTATGGTGTGCGACATACTCCTCAATGGCTTCCGGCATCACAAAATTAGCATCACGGCCACAAATCCGGGCTATCTCATCGACAGCCTCACTGACTTCATTATTGAGGCGAACAGTTCTTGCTGAAGTTGGCATAGGATTTTACCTCAAGTTGTGATCAATAGAGTTTGTTGCCTACAAGGAAATGGGATTCGTCGAAATTACGGCAGGATGATCGTTGAAAAGTATGGAACTATCAAAAACATTAATCCGAAAGTTCAGTAACAGCAAAGATAGCCAAAAAAAGCCAGCCCAGCATAAACGAGACACCACCTATCGGAGTGATCGCACCCAACCAGCCAATGCCAGTAACGGCAAGCATATAAAGACTGCCAGAAAAAAGGATAATGCCTGCCAGAAACAATCTGGCGCTCCATCTCAGTTTTTTCGAATCTTTAAAATGGATAGCAAGAACAGCCACCAGAACCAGGGCCAGACTGTGGTAAAACTGGTAATCCGTTGCGGTTGCCCACACTTCCAGATAGCGTTCAGAAAGCTGATCCTTCAGAGCATGGGCACCGAATGCGCCCAGAGCCACTGACAGCAAACCACAGAGGGCACCGGGTAAAAGATAGCGTTGCGTCATTTCTTGTCCATAACTTTTGCAGGTAACACATCAACAACACTGCCCGCTGCCAGTCTCAAACCTTCCTGAAAAAACAGAGAGCTGCTTTGATGATCGTCCATATGAGCCAGAAGACGTCCCAGCTCATTATAGGTATCAACCCGTTTACTGAGTCTCAGGCTGGCTTCAAAGTATTCCCTGGCTTTACCCCAAAGTTCATTTCGCAGGGATAGACGACCAAGGGTTAGTAGCAGGTCGGCATCGTTAGGTCTTTCATTAAGCAGGGTTTCGGCAAAATGCAATTGCTTGCCCAAATCCTTGCCTTTGATTTTTCCATACAACAACGCTATCTCGCTGCTGTAATGCTTGTTCAGGTTGTCCCGAAGCAAAGCCTCTGCTTTCTCTTCTGCTCCCAGGTCCGTCAGGCACTTTGCATACCGGTAGATCATGGCAGAATGACGCTTCTGGCCAGCCGACAAACTGTTCCAGATTTGGGTGGCTGGCTTTGTTCTCTGGTCCACAGAGGTAAAACTGCGACCATTGTTAAAGGCCTGATTGAAAAGCGCTTCAAAGCATTGCAGCTCAAGGCTGCGATGCTCTTCATCGGAAACCACTTTGTGCTTTTTCAGCTTGGGTAACAGCGCCGCAAGCGATTGCCAGTCGTTCAGGCGGCTATAAACCTGCTTCAGCATTTTCAGAACGTAGGCATGTCGTGGGACTTGCTTGTGCAGCTTGGTCAGCGTTGCCAGTGCCTGCTCCAGTTGACCTGATGACAACTGAAGTTGCGCCTGGGTAATACCAATCGCCAACTCGGCACCGGGCTCTTTGTGATCGGCCCGGCGAAGGTACTCAGCGGCGGCTTCAAGGTTTCCATTTTCATGAGCTGCCCGAGCAGCAGCCAGATAATTCAGTAAAGGTGAGGTGCCGTAGTCCGCCGCCTGCGAAAGCAGTCGCTCTGCTTTTTTCCAGTGTCCCTGGGTCAGCTCGACAAAACCACGGGTAGTCATTTTGCGGGCTTGTATTGCTTTGGCACCCGAAGTCATTGGGTAGATAAAACCCGTAACACCGAAAATCAGCTTCAGGATGATCCAGACCAGCCAGAGTGCCGCTATGGCAAGCCCTATCAGCAGAAACAGTCCCCACAATGTGCTTTCGAAGGTAGCGGTGTTGTAGGAGATAAGCACATAGCCACTGTCGTTGATCATGGCGTTTGCCAGACCAAAAGTAACGCCCAGAATCACCAGAAAGAGGATAAAACTCTTCATATCCGGGGCTCCTCTGACTGGGGCTCTTCTTTGGGCTGAAGCTCTCCCTTGGGCTGAAGCTCTCCCTTGGGCTGAAGCTCTTCTAAAGCACCAGCAGGTTCCGTTTGCCCTGAGGTGCTTTTTTCATTCTTCGGTGTATCGTTTATCTGGCTGGACTTCAGTAAATTCAGAGCACGGCTGATATGGACGGTTGCCGGTTTTACGGCGACTTTCTCTAAAACCTTTAGCTCATCCATTACTGCGGTAGCCTGAGCGCCTGACAGGGAGAAGTATTTTGCTATCCAGTTTGAGGCCTGTTGCAAACTGCTGTCGTAGATAGCCTGATCCCTGGTAAGAACGGATAACTTAGCCTGTTCCAGCATCAGCTGAAGGTTTTGGCGAATCAAAATATTCTCTTCGGGTGACAGCAGTGCAGTGATTTTTTGATCACGGTCAGGGATGAATCTGAACAGGCTGACAAAACGTTCCCAGGTATTATTCAGCATTGCGAGGACGACAGTCTGCCAGCTGGCCGTTTCTGTGGGTGAAGTGCTTGTGGATGAAGTATCTGTAGATAAAGTGCCTGTGGATAAAGTACCTGTGGATAAAGTGCCTGTGGATGGAACCTCAGAGGATTTTGAAGCGGTGGCTAAAGGTTCTTTCAGGATTTCTTTTTCCGTCAGAGGCAGTTGCGCAATCTGGTGGGTGAGCGCTTCAAGCTTCAGGTAAAGACCTTCCTGATCGAAATCCGGGAGGCTGTTAAGAGAAGCAATGTCTTCTGCCAAGGCTTCCCGCACGGGGTACAGGTTATAGTTATCCAGCTCAAGCAACAATTGATCGGCGCCGTTAAGAAGCGCCTTGGCGGATTGGGTATCCGATGACATCAGCAGCCGCTGATTGGCGAGTCGGAGCAGGTATTCGACTTCTGCCAGCTTCCAGCCATCCTGACTGCCGCCAGTAAGGTCCTGAAGGTCCCGGGTCAGACTGTCGGTGCGACTCAGCAGGCGTTCACTTCGATCTTCCTGCTCCCTGAGTCCGGTTTTGATGGGGGTCAGTTCACCGTTTATCTCAGTGAGTCTGGCCTGAACCCGGGCAATCTGGGCTTGTTGCTGTTCCTGTCCGGCGATCAGGGCGGGTTGTTTTTGCTCCAGTTGCATCAGCTGCCAGCTGACATTGCCACTTATACCCAGCGCCGTGGCCGCAATCAGCAAGGCCAGAATAGTAAGCTTTCGTCCTGGCTTTGATGCTGATTTCTGAGGCTTTTTTCTGGAGCTTGCCGGAGTCGGCTTGCTTTCCTCTTTCCTGGAAGACTCCGCTGACCCGGTCGGCTCTTTCGGTTCGACCTGCTCGAGTTTTCTGGCGTTTTGATCTTTCTTGCTCACGTTAACCCTTCGCTGTTAATCCGGTTCAGTACCGAGACCATGGCTTGATTGTTGGCACCCCGGGCAATATAAACCCGTTTAAATGCCTGAGCCTCTGGCATTCTGGCAACTCTTTCGCTGGGGACCACCAGACAGCACTCCCGGCTTAAAGCCGGAGCAAGGTAGTCTGCAGTATTGGCCAGAAGCTCGCCACTGCTGGTCAGTATGACATTAATCCCATGATCTTTAATCAGTCGGTTCAGACAATCTTGTGGGTAATCCGGCTTCTGGCGTTCGTACAGTGCCAGGCAATCCACCTCAGCCCCCCGATTTTTGAGGGTGGTCTCCAGCAGTGCCCTGCCACCTTTGCCTTTCAGAATCAGTATTTTTTCTCCGCTGACCTGCTGAAGGCTCTCCAGTTGCAGCAGAGCCTCACTGTCTGCGGACTTTTTTTCGATCTCCGGGCAGACAGCCTCAATGTCATTATTGTTAAGCCATTGCCGTGTTTTTGAGCCAACGGCATACCAGTCGATCTTTACCGGCATTTGTGGCCAGTAATTCTCTATATGTTGCAGACCCAGCCTGGCGGCATTCTGGCTGATGACAATGACTTTACGGTACTGATCCAGCTGTAATATCCGGTCTCGCAGTGCCTGATTCTCTGTCACCGGCTGAATATGGATCATCGGTAAAGACCATGCCATGGCCCCCTGACTCTGAATCATGGCAACCAGTGGTTTAGCCTGCTCTTCAGGGCGAGTGACCAAAACTCTGATCTCACGGCTGTTAAAGGGCTCACGGCTGTTGTCAGGCTCACGGCTGTTCATCATGACATGGCTCACATTAATGCAGCAACTCTGAGAGAATGCGGTCTGCACCTTGCTGCAGCAGGGATTCTGCCAGCCCGATACCCCCTTGCTGGCCATCGGCAGGTGCACAATAGACTTCTGCACTCAGTATGACTTTACCATCGGGCTGACCCACCAGCCCCCGGATATAGAGCTGGTCGTTGGCGAGTTCAGAGTAGCAACCTATGGGCACCTGACAGCCACCATTTAATCTGCGCACCATAGCGCGTTCTGCCAGCACTCGTATTGCTGTGTCTTCATGATGCAGTGGCGCCAGCAAGGGTTTAATGGCTTCATCGTTGGCACGAATCTCAATACCCACAGCTCCCTGACCTGCGGCGGGCAGGCTCAGTTCAGAAGGCAGGGTGGTTTTGATCCGGTCTTTCATCCCCAGTCTGATCAATCCTGCTGCGGCAAGAATAATGGCGTCATACTGGCCATCGTCCAGTTTGGCCAGACGGGTGTTAACGTTGCCCCGCAGGAACTCAATCTTCAGGTCAGGTCTTTTTGCCAGTATCTGGCATTGGCGGCGCAGACTGGAGGTTCCTACGGTAGCACCTTCAGGCAGCTCGTCCAGCTGTTTATAGGTGTTGGAAACAAAGGCATCCAGCGGATTTTCCCGGGGGCAGATAACACCCAGCTGAAGTCCCTGAGGAAACTCCATGGGTACATCTTTCATGGAGTGCACGGCAATGTCAGCCCTGTTCTCCAGCAGGGCGGTTTCCAATTCTTTAACGAACAGGCCTTTGCCACCGATTTTAGCCAGAGGTGAATCCAGGATCCGATCCCCCTTGCTGGTCATTTTTACCAGCTCTACCCGGATACCGGGATGAAAGTGCTCCAGGCGCTCTTTTACGTATTCAGCCTGCCAGAGGGCCAGGGCACTTTTTCTTGTCGCGATGCGGATGGTTTTCATGAGGAGACTTGCAATCAATAAAAGGACAACGATGGCTGAGTGGTGCTTTGAACCTTGCGGAATGGTCTGATTGATACCAGCATAAGGCCAGCGAACAGATTCACTCATTTATGAAGATTGGGATAATACGATAGTCTGCAGTTGTGACCAACATTTACTTTTTTCACAGACAGTTGCCGGAAGGTAAAATAACAACTAGCTTGTAATTCCACTGGAGGCACTTATGACAGACCTATATAGAACCGATTATATGCTCTGGGTGGAAGAGCAGAAAAAGCTGCTGGCTGCCAGACGTTTTGATGAGCTTGACCTTGAAAACTTGCTGGAAGAAGTTGCAGACATGGGAAAAAGTGAGCCGAGAGCGTTCAAAAGACATCTTATTCAGTTATTGAGCCACTTGTTAAAATGGGACTTTCAGCAGAATCAGGTTAATGACCTCAGGGACATAGACCATTGGTTTCGCAGCTGGGTGGATACCATTCAAATTCAGAGGTATTCCGCAGCAGCAGTTCTGACCGATAATCCTAACCTGAAATCAAAGCAACAGGCTATTTACCTTGAAGCCTATCAACAGGCCCGGATATTGGCTGCCAAGGGGTTAAACAGTTATTTGGATTCAAGACATTTTACCGCGAAAGACTTCCCCGAAGATTGCCCATGGACACTCGAGCAGGTGATGGGCGAAGACTTTTTACCTAAAGCCAGACTTAATTAAGTCTGGCACCAAGGAGCCTGACCGAGAAGCTTCACAGCGACTGCATAAACTTCTTCATCAGAGGTACATGTCGGCGACTTACTGACAGCGGCTCTTCGACCCCACTGAGCCAGATAAAGTAATGGCCCTGCTCGTCACGCACCATCCTCTCTATGGCCTTTCTGGCCACCAGGGCATTTCTGTGGATACGAACAAATCTGGCATTAAATTCAGATTCCAGGTTTTTCAGCGGGTCATCAATGAGCACTTCACCGTTCTTGTGATAAACCGTGATGTATTTGCTGTCTGCCATGAAGTAGTAGATATCATCCAGGGGTACCAGCTCTATGCCCTTGAGGGTCTTGGCAGCAATATGGCTGCGAGCGTTATCATCCAGATCATCTTTCAGGCTGGCCAGTTGCAGACGATTGACTTTAGCGGCGCCAACCAGGGCTCGTTGCAGCTCTTCGAGTTTCACCGGCTTAAGCAGATAGCCCACCGCCTGAACCTGAAAAGCTTCAATCGCGTGAGTATCATAAGCAGTGCAGAAAATCACCGCAGGCGGATGCTCCAGCTTACTGATATGAGCGGCTGCCTCCAGACCTCCCATAACAGGCATACGAATATCCATCAGGACAATATCGGGCTGGTATTTACGACAAAGCTCAAGGGCTTCAAGGCCATTCCCTGCATCGTGTTCCAGAGCCTGAAAGCCCTCTAAACGTCCCAGCAGGTGTCGCAGACGGTCTCTTGCCAGCGGTTCATCATCGGTGATCAGTATGTTCATGGTTATCGCCACCGTAAGGGTAAGTGATCAAAGTTTCAAACTCCTGGGTATCTCCACTCTCACCCTCAAACAGCTGAGCTTCTACACTGGCTTTGTTACCAAAAAGCATATTCAGTCTGGAGCGGATATTGACCAGAGCCAACTGATTGCCCTGAGCTCCCCTGGCATAGCCGGAAGGGTTGCTCTGAACCGGGTTTCGGACTCTGATAGTGATGTTATCGTTGCTCCTGCCAATATCTACACTCACGGTGCCACCTTTTTCCAGTGGCTGGATACCATGATAAACCGCGTTTTCAACAATGGGCTGCAATGTCAGGGGTGGAATATCGACATCTTCAGGGATTAACTCAATATTCCACCGGGTTTGCAGACGGTTTCCCAATCGGTGCTGCTCAATGCGCAAATAGCGCTGACACAGCTCGATCTCTCTGCTCAGGGCAATGCTGTTGCCATGATCCTGAAGGCTGGAGCGAAACAGATCCGACAAATCTTCAACGGCCTGTTCGGCCTTGTCCGGATCGATATGAATCAGGCTGGCGATGATGTTCATCGAGTTAAAAAGAAAGTGAGGGCGGATGCGAGCCTGCAACGCCTCAAAGCGGGCAGCGTGGCTGGCTTTCTGCTCTTTCCTGGCTTCCTGTTGGACGTAGAAATAACGCAGCAGCATGGCTGTGATGATCAGGGCAACGGTGACATGCCTGACCAGTTGCGGCCATTGTGGATAACTGTCAATAAAAGCATCTCGCCACAAAAACCATTGAGCCACGAGCGTAAATATCAGAGTGGTTGTCGCTGCGACACCAAGGCAACTGATAATAATGACCATCAGCTTCTGACGCTTCAGAATGGGCCGGAGTCGACAAAGAACAGCGCCTGAGACCAGGGAGATCCACTGCACAAACATGGACGTCATAGCCAGACGGTTCCAGTCAAGATCGCCCAGGCCAGGCAAAGTAAGCACCTGGATCAGGACAAACAGCTCAGAAATCAGAACCAGCATAAAGACGGCACTGGGAGAACATAAATCCGGCAGGAAAAAGTCGTCCTCATCCCGAATTCTGGTCACTTTAAATGGCAAGAGGGAGCATCCTGTATCTGGTTTATTCTATTTGTTGAGTGCGCTACCTAAACTCACCCAGTTCACTCTATAATGCCGTAGCCGGGCTCAGTCATCCACAGGCTGGCCGGAAAAATCAGAATACCAAGAAAGAGGTAGCAAATGTCTGATAGCAGCAATCAGCAGTGGGGTGGAAGGTTCAGCGAGGGAGTGGATGCATTTGTCGCGCGATTCACCGCCTCCATTGATTTTGATCGTCGCCTTTATCGTCATGATATCGAAGGCTCGATGGCTCACGCTCGTATGCTGCAAAAATCAGGCATTCTGAGCCAGGATGAGCTGTCTGCCATTCTGGGCGGTCTTGAAGGCATTCTGGAAGACATCGAAAACAACAACATCGACTGGTCCACCGAACTGGAAGATATTCATATGAATATTGAAGCCAGACTGACCGACCGAATTGGTGATGCCGGTAAGAAACTGCACACAGGACGTTCCAGGAACGATCAGGTGGCGACCGATATACGCTTATGGCTCAGGGAAGAAATTGACCATATTGATAATGAGTTAAAAAGGTTACAGAACGGTCTGGTCGAACTGGCAGAACAGGAAGCAGACACCATCATGCCAGGCTTTACTCATCTGCAAACCGCACAACCTGTGACGTTTGGACATCACCTGATGGCCTGGTATGAAATGCTGGTAAGAGACAGTGAACGTCTACAGGACTGCCGGAAACGGGTTAACGTCTCACCCCTTGGAGCGGCGGCCCTGGCCGGAACCACCTATCCGATTGATCGTGAATTCACCGCCAAAGCGTTAGGTTTTGATCGTCCATCCAGGAACTCGTTAGATTCAGTCAGTGACAGGGATTTCGCTATAGAGTTCTGCTCAGTGGCGGCACTGCTGATGACGCACCTGTCCCGAATGTCAGAAGAGTTGGTACTTTGGACCTCGGCTCAGTTTGATTTTATCGATCTGCCGGATCGCTTCTGTACCGGTTCATCCATTATGCCCCAGAAGAAAAATCCGGATGTGCCTGAACTGGTGAGAGGTAAGACGGGAAGGGTCAATGGCCACCTGATCAGCCTGCTGACTTTGATGAAATCTCAGCCATTGGCCTACAACAAAGACAATCAGGAAGATAAAGAACCCCTGTTTGATACCGTGGACACTCTGAAGGACTGCCTGCGAGCCTTTGCCGACATGGTTCCACATATCCAGTCCAAAAAAGAAAACATGGCCGCCGCCGCCCGCCGTGGATTCAGCACCGCGACGGATCTGGCGGATTATCTGGTCAGGCAGGGGATGCCATTTCGCAATGCCCACGAAGTGGTCGGCAAGGCGGTGGCCTTCGGCATTGAGCAGAAAAAAGACCTGTCAGAAATGAGCCTGGAAGAGCTGACCGTTTTCTCAGACACCATTAAGGAAGATGTGTTTGATGTGTTGACACTGGAGGGGTCCGTGGCTGCCCGGAGTCATATTGGGGGGACGGCGCCTGAACAGGTAAGATGGGCCGTGGGGCAGGCTCGGAAGCTTGCCAATAGCAAAAGTTAGCGCAAGGGGCTTGCTCTGCAAGCTGGGTACAACCCCGTCCAAAGTACGGGGTTGTTCACTTATTCGATAATATCTTCTACAGACAAACTGAGCGCTTCAGAAAGCTTGGCAAGGGTTTTTACGGAACCTGTTTTTCTTCCTGTTTCGATCTGGGCAATCATGGATGCAGAAACTCCAGACTTTTCAGAAAGTGCATCCTGAGTGAGATCACGATACTCTCTCCAGACTTTTAAAGGGTTTTCATTCAGCAGACGATCAGCAACGTCTGAAGTAATAAATTCCTCATTACCGCTCTCAAGATTTTCCCAGAAGTTGTCATAGTCTTTTATGTCTTTGCTTTCTTCTGCCAGCTCAATAAGCTTTTCATACATGGCATACGGGATTACTGCGAATGCCGGGACGCCCTCATGCTTCAGTATTTCTACCATTTTATTTCTCCCGGGGGATTACCTCTCCCTTTGTTTGTAAACCTGACCTCTGTTATCCAAATCATCAATGACGTATCTCATATATTATCCTCAAGTGACCGACCCCGACTTTTTTCTATAGGGATCCAACGGATATGTATAGAAAACACCAGTTTTCTATACACGTTCTGATAACATGTATAGAAAATGGCACTTTCCTATACATGTTGGGAGTCACTGTGACCTCTTATCAACCGACTGACCTACCCCTGGCCCATGAAAATGAGCTGGAAACACGTCAGGTACTAAAAAAGCTGGCTGTCGCCCACCGGCATCTGGCAGAACTGAAAGGCGTCGTACGCTCCATTCCCAACGAAGCCATCCTGATCAGCACCCTGACGCTTCAGGAAGCCAAAGACAGCTCAGAGGTGGAAAATATTGTCACTACTCATGATGAGCTGTTTAAAAACAACCTGACAGAATCACCCTACAGCCCTGCAACAAAAGAAGTTAAAAGTTACGCCAGAGCATTGAGCCGTGGCTTCGACACTGTCAGGAAAACAGGGATGCTTCGCTTTCAGGATATTCTCGATGTTCAGCAAACACTGGAAGAAAACCGGGCAGGCTTACGAAAAAACCCGGAAAGGGTTGAGTCACTGATGACAAACTTGGTGGCCTATCTGAATGATGATGAGCTTTCAGACAATGATCCGCTGGTAAAAATGGCGGTTATTCACTTTCAGTTTGAGAGCATTCATCCTTTTTACGATGGCAATGGCCGAACAGGCCGGATCATTAATATTCTTTACCTGGTCACTCAGCAGTTACTGAATCTGCCAGTGCTCTATTTAAGTCGCTACATCATTCGAAACAAAGCTCAGTACTATTCACGATTACAGGCAGTGAGAGACCATGGCGACTGGGAAACCTGGTTGCTGTTCATGCTTGAAGCCGTGTCGGAAACATCGAAAGAAACCACTGCTCTGATCGGTGAAATAAAAATCCAGATGCAAGCTGTAAAGCATAGAATGCGTGAAGAACTACCCAAAATGTACAGTCAGGACCTGCTCAACCATCTGTTCTGTCACCCTTACACAAAAATCGAGTTTATTGAAAAAGAACTGAATGTCAGCCGACTGACCGCTACCAAGCACCTCAACCAGCTGTGCAGCAAGGGTTTTTTGGTTAAGCAAAAAATGGGGCGAAGCAATTATTATATTAACGAACCCTTGGTTAAACTGTTTCTGGATATTGGTCAATAATCGGAGGCCAGCTCTCCGGTCAGGGTTTAAGCGCCAGCGAACCCACAGCCATATAGAAGTCAGAGCTCTGGTGTTCAGCTTCCCATACATCAAGCGACGTTTGCATGTTCAGCCAGCTGGCGACACTGGTGTTGGTGGCAATGGCGATCCGTATGGCAAGGTCTCGGGTGCAGGGTTTTTTCTGGTTCACAAACTCAGACAGGTGCTTGCGGGAAACGTCCAGCACTTCAGCCGCTTTAGTCACGCTGATTCCGGCAGGCTCCAGTACATCAAGACGGAACACCACGCCGGGATGAGTCGGCTTTCTGTTTCTGGTTCGGCTCATAGCTCACTCTCCTTAATGATATTGCTCGTAGTCAACATTGGTTGCGTTACTGCCTTCAAACTCGAAAGTAATGCACCAGGGGCCATTCACGTGCACCGAGTAGCGACCGGCTGACTTTGGATTTAACTTGTGAAAGTCATATCCGGGCAAGCGCATATCAGCTGGTTGTGTGGCAGCATCGAGACGGTCAAGGCGAGTAGTCAGTCGTTGCGCATGTTTCGAATTTATTCCCATAAACTACCACCACCAATTCTAAAGATTTGGTGGTGGTTTTACAGAGCAAGCTCTGTGTAGGCCGGTTTCCGACCCCAACTCATTTAACGCCCAGATTAAATTAACCCGTGCGGCGGCAATATCCCGATCTTCATTGCAACCACAGACTTCGCATTGATGCACCCGTTCTTTCAGTGTCTTTTTCTTCACTGACCAGCATACAGGGCAACGCTGCGAGGGTTTAAGTTTCCTTGTCGGTGTCTCTATGAATAGCCCACCAGTTTCCTTCACTTTGTAGGCGATCATAGCCAGCAAGGTCGCTGGCGCAGTGTCTAAAATCTCACGGTTTAAACCTGCTTTCTGTTTTACGTTTTTCCCGGGCTTCTCTGAGGTACCTTTTGCACTGCCGGTCATATTCTTGACCTGCAATTTCTCAGTCGCCACAAGAGCGTATTGCGAGGCTACTTGAGCCGATAATTGATGATGTTCATGGTTGCGCCGGTTAGCTGCTTTCCGGTGATGAGTGGACAGCTTCTTGCAGGCTTTCTTCCATCGGTTCGAGCCTTTTTTCTTTCTGCTAACCGCTTGCTTCAGAGCCTTTAGTTTTTCTCTTTCCTGCTGAAACCAACGGGGATTATCAACCTGATAACCATCGGATTCTGTTGCAACGCTGAGAAGCTTGTTTACTCCCCAGTCAAGGCCGCAAGCCTTACCGCTAGCCGGTTCTCTTAATACACCATTGCATTCCATCGTGAGGCTGATAAGCCACTCTCCCCCACGATGCAAAAGCTCCATGCTTTTAATCTTGCCTGCAACTCTGGCTTTGCCGCGACAACGTATGTGACCAACACCCGTCAGTCTCAATCGTCCATGCTTCCAATCCTCTCCAGGAGTGAACCGCCAACCATCACCGTGCGAGCTAAAGCCGATGCCCGGATAACGCTTGTGGGATTTGAAGCGGGGGAACCCTGGTTCTTTTACACCCGAGTTGACACGACGAAAGAAGGCTGAGAAAGCTTTATCCAGTCGTCTTAGAGTGACCTGAAGGCTGCTGTAATTGAGTGTCGCAAACTCCGGTATTTCTTCACGAATCACCTTGATCTGCGGTTGCTGGTCTTTGTTCTTAATGGATATACGGCACTTCCGGTATGCCTCTATTCGCTCCTGAAGTGCTGCATTATAAAACTCACAATGCAACCGCAAAGCGTGATTCAGGGCTTCGGCCTGCTGCTTTGTGGGATATAGCTTGTAAGTTGCTTTGCGTAGTTCCATATCTCTATTATACAATTGGTTACTATGACTAAATCAAGTATTAAAACTCTAAATCACTGCACTTATGCACTTTCATACCATTTGGTTCTTGTTACCAAGTACCGGCGCAAAGTATTGTCTGATGCAATGGTTAAACGCTTTAAAGAAATGGCAAAAGTGCGTTGCGAGGCGTGGGGAGGGGAGTTGATAGAGTGTGAGTCGGACAACTGTGATCATGTTCATTTATTGATAGAGCTGCCGCCAACTGCTGCACTGTCGGATTTTGTTAATGCTTTGAAGACGGGAACAAGCCGGATCTTACGAAAAGAGTTCGGTGAACAGTTGTCGAGGTTTTATACAAAGCCCGTTTTATGGTCGAGGTCTTATTTTGTGAGCAGTACAGGTGGTGCAAATATCGATACCGTCAATAATTACTTTGCGTCCCAGGGGCAAGGCTAGCGCCTTGCTCGCTATCCCCCTCCACCCTATTGCTTCGCAAAAGGATGGAGAACCCCGCGACTAATGTTGGTGGAACCATCGTAAAAGAAGTCTTCCAGCCCTTTATGTAGGAACCGCTTGATCGCCATACCGCCAACCTATAACTGATATGGCTACAGACTAGCACAGTGTAACCATTTCGGTGCCAAAATATTTTTACTAGCGTAAAAATGTACAGTAAGAACTTTCTCAACCATCTGTTCTGCAACCTTATACAAAAATCGAGTTCATCGAAAAAAACCGACTGACCGCCACCAAGTACCTCAATCAGCTGTGCAGCAAGGATTTTTTGGATAAGCAAAAGATGGGGCGAAGCAATTATTTATTGGTCAGTAATCGAAGGAAAAACAATACAAAAGCCTTTAAGTACTGAGAACAATTGTCGATGCTCGGTATAAGCGGTTAACAAACCAGAGGGAATTGCATGCCTGCCGTCGAGCCACCTAAAGCACAGAACCACTCTGTTTCCAGAGATAACCAGTACGTTTATTCTCACAACCGCTTTGGTCGTGGTTGCCATTTCGTTGGGAGATTTCTGTCACGACCGGTTTCACTGGTAGCCGATTCGGCAACAAAGCTGTTTGCCCATGACCGGCCGGGCAAAAGCGACTCGTCTTCCAAGACGCAAAGTGTACCGCTGTTGGCCAGAAAGGTGGCCCGGGCGACTGCCGTGACACTGTTTCTGGTGCCCTCATTAGCATTGGGAGTAGTGGGGTTCTCCCTCCGCATGATCGGCAATCTGTTCAGGAAAGAAATTTCCCTGATTCAGTCTGATGCTCCACCCACCACTTATCGTCCTGAGCGGGGCCTGCATTTGATGACCTACAACACGGGCCTGATGCCGTCGTTTATCCGTAATCTGAACGACCTGCGCTCATCACAGCAGCGCTGTCACGAGATTGCCAGTGCATTAACCCGCAATCCTGACATTACTCCCGATGTTGTCTGCTTTCAGGAGGCCTTTGACCAACAGGCAACGGAGCAGCTCTGTCAGGATCTCAGTGGCCACTACCACCATATTGTTCACAGTGTTGCCCCCCGGGAAACCGGATTGAACAGTGGCCTGGCCATTGCCAGCAAATATCCCGTAAAAGAGGCAACATTCCGGCCTTTCTCTGATCTGGCTGCAGAAGACCAGCTGGCCAATAAAGGGTTGCTGCGGATCGTCCTGGATCTTGGTAATGATAAAACCGCCGTGGTTTATAATGCCCACCTTCAGGCCAAGGAGGGTGAAGTCTATGAAGCGATTCGCAATGACGAGTTGTATCAGATAAGAAAATGGGTTGAAGAAGATGGCCATAACGACAAACAAAATAAGCGATACCATGTCGGCACCTTCCTGATGGGAGACCTGAACGTTGCCCGCTCAGACGAACAGGGAGAGGTGGCTAAAGACCACGAGTACGATAACGCCATGAAGGCACTGGGGCCAGATTTCTCTAACGGTTACTACGATACCCATAACGAAGAAAATGATACCCGGCTGGCTGACAGCAGCGAGCCATTTTTTGTCGATAGCGATCAGGCGCAGGAAAATCGTCAGGAGCCGAATGGGTCATGGTATCTTGGCGCCGGAAACAGAATGCCTCAACAGTGGGCAAGCAAGCGCTGGCAAGAACACCCCGACGTGGCAGGGCGCTGTATCTATGACTACCAGCTGGTGCATGGGGACACTGAAAAAAAATGGGCATCCCATGTAGAAATACGACAACTGGGGCTTGATGCTAACAATGCTCTGGAAAGCGGGTTATCTGACCATTTGCCGGTTTCGGTTATTTACCGGGAAGCGGAAGGATTTTCCGCTGCCATTGCTGATCTGGAACCGGAGGATTTTACTGCCCGGGAGGTTAAGGAGCTGGTTGATAAACTCAAGCGTGCCTACGGTCATCAACCCAGTAATGAGATCAGTGAGAATGTCATTGATCCAGCGTTCGCAGGCGTCAATCCCCTGAGTAAAATTGCTGATCTAAGGTTTCAGCATAAAGAAAAGCCTGAGATTGTGAATGAGCTTAACCGGCTCGAAAAAACACTCAGGCAGAGTATGAATCCTGTTTCTGGGGCATCCGGGGCGGACAGACCTGCATAGTAGACCTGCATAGTCGGCTAGCCGGCCACGGCATAATGCTTGTCCAGAGAGCTGTACCCCAACCCGGTCTCTTTCCTGACTTCAATCCGTGTGGGTATCCTTTCTTTCAGTGATTCTATATGGGAGATAACACCCACCATCTTGCCCGAAGCATTGAGGTTATCCAGGGCATCCAGCGCTATTTCCAGTGTCTCCTGATCCAGTGTGCCGAAGCCTTCGTCGAGAAACAGCGAGTCAATGCTGGTTTTATGGCTGACCAGATCAGACAAAGCCAGTGCCAGCGCCAGACTGACCAGAAAGCTCTCGCCTCCTGAAAGGGTTTTGATATCTCTGGCAGTATCACCCTGCCAGGTATCAATGACTTCCATACTGAGGGCTTCGCCGGACTTTCTGTGTAGCTGATAACGGCCATGCAGCCTTTGTAACTGTTGGTTGGCCAGATAAATCAGGTGGTCGAGGGTCAGTCCCTGGGCAAACTTACGAAACTTGTCGCCTTTTGCCGAGCCAATCAGACTGTTGAGATGTTCCCAGACGGCAAACTGCTGTTTCTGCTGGCTGATCCGGGCTACCCAGTCAGACAACTGCTGACGTTTTTTCTGGTCTTCGGTGAGTGCCTGCCGGATTTCACCCAGCCGTTGATGATTCAGGCTCAGCTCTGCGGTCTGTTGTCCCAGGCGGGTCAGGATTTCTTCAGAGGCTTGCTCAGTCAGGGCTTCTTTCAACAGTTTTGCCAGGGTGGCTTCCGCCAGCTTGAAACGCTCACCACTGCTGGCAATGGCCTTGTCCAAAGTGTTTTTCAATGCTTCCAGCTCAGTACGTTGTTCAGGAGCAAGCAACGCCTGCTGAAACTGTTCGCTGGAATCAAAGGGGCTGTCTTCCAGAGTGGTCTGCCAGTGTGTCGCTTTTTCCTCCAGTTCGGACTGGTGAGCTTTTTGGTCATTGAGATGTTGTTGAATAGAGCCTGACAGCTCGCTGACCGCTCGCTGTGATGTCTGGAACGCCGTTTCTGCGTTTTTAACGTTTTGTTCAGCGGTGATAATGGCCTGCTCGATCCTGCTGCGTTCCTCAGTGACCTTCAGTTCGCCAAACAAGGTGAATCTCATATCTTTGCGATCAGCCTGCTCTGCGCTGATCTGATCCAGCTGCCGATTTAATTGCCCGGCCTGCTGCCGGGACTGATCCAGATTCTGCTCATGCATTTGTATCTCATGATTGAGCGTTTGCAGCGCCTGCTGTTGCTCCAGACTCTGCTGATGGCAGGTCTGCCAGCGCTCCTTCAACGCTGTCTGGCTTGTGAGCCAGTTGTCCTGACTTGCCAGTGTCGGGAGTGCTGTTTGCAGGGATTGCTGAAGGCTGGCCTCCAGTTGGCTCAGTTCCTGCTCTTGCCGGGAAAGCTGCTGACTCAGGGTTTTGACCTGCTCTGAAGCCTGACTCAATTGTTGCTGCAACAGAGCCAGTTGCGACTGTTTCTGATCGAGCTGCTGCTGTTCCTGAGTGGCCGTCTTTTGGGTGCTTTGCAGTTGCTGATTGAGGGTGTCCAGCTGTTTGACCTGCTCATTGATGGCTGCCATCTTCTCTCTTGCGCTGCTCAGCCAGGCGTTGACTGACTCCGTGTCAGAGATAGTCAGTTGCAGGTGCAATGACTGACAAAGCTGCTGCCACTCTTCCAGGGTCGATGCCTGTTGATCCTGACATTCCCGAATGCGTTTTTCTGACGCAGTGCACAGGGTTTTCAGCTCCGTTTCCTGTTGCTTTTTCCGGGTTCCCTGCTGTTCCAGTTCTGCCACAAGCTGCTTCTTTTCCTGATGTCGATGAAGAGTGGAGTCGACGTCTACCTGTTGATAACTCTCTATGGCAGGATGTGTGGTTGAGCCACAGAGTGGGCAGGCTTCGCCTTCTTTCAGCTGATGACGATGTTCACTGAGGCTGGCAATTTTTTGTTCTTGCAGCAGCAGGGTTTCCAGATCTTTCAGATGCTGAGCTTCTTTTCTGTAAAGATCCCTTTGTTGGGTCAATGCTGTCTGAACACTGGTCAGTTTCTTTTTATTGTCATCCAGCGTCGTTTTTTCTGCACAGAGACTATTCTGGTTTTCAAGGTGCTGCTTAACCAGAGTTTTTAGCTGCTGGCACAGGGGCACTTTTTCCATCAGGGTTTGTTGCTGTTCCCTGAGTGCAGGCTCTTCCTGACCCCCAAGCCAATGCTGGCGTTGAGCCTGCTGTTGCTCCAACAGGTGTTTGGACTGGGTCAGTCTCTCCTGACTGGCAGTTTGCCGTTCCAGTAATTTCTGACGTCGGGTGTCGTTTTTCTTAATCTGAGTATTCTGTTCTTGCAGCGAGTGTCTGAGCTGATGAATCTGCTGTGTCAGAGACTTTCTCTGATCAAACTGCGAATGCCACAGAGGCAGTTGTTCTGCCAGCTTCTCGTGATGAGCGTGTTGTGTCAGATAGTCAGAAGCCTGTTTTAGAGAGTGCTGAAGTTGTTGGTGATGCTGTTGCCGTGTTGAGTGTTGCTCTTGCTGGAGCTGAAGCGTTTTATTGAGTTCTTTTTGTGCTTCAGAAAGCTCGGCAAGACTGCGCTCAGCCTCGGCTATTTTAAGATCCAGGGGAATGATCTGATCCGCTATCAGTTGCTCAGTTTCTGCTTTTTGCTGTTTGACCTGCTCCAGATTTTCCTGTGCATTTTTGCTGGCCTGTGCTTTTTTGATCAGAGCTTCCTTAAGTGTCTGTTCCTGCACCAGCAGTTCATCCAGCTGTTTCTGGCGATGGACAGCCGCTGTTTTCAGGGTCGATAACTGGTCGTAGACTGGCTTTATTTCCAGGGCAGGAATCGCTTCGTCCAGCTTTTTCAGTGTTTCACGATGGGTTTCCCGTTGTTCGAGGTTTTGCTGGTGTAACTGCCCGGATGTTTGTTTTTCTTGCTCAAGCTCTGCTTTCTTTTCCAGCCAGCTCTGCTGTCTGTTCAGTTCATCCATCTGGCTCTGTATTTTGCCGGTGGATTCCGTCAGGCCCGTCTGTTCTTTAGTCAGCTGTTCCAGGACACTGTCGTCCAGCAGCTCAATGCCTTCCGTTCTGGCCTGAAGCAGGTTGAGCGTTTCCTGCTCTGTTCTTGCCCGCTCAAATACCCGGCGGGAAATTTCTCCGTAAATATCCGTACCGGTCAGTTCTTCCAGAAGCTCGGCCCGGTCATTGGCACTGGCTTGCAGAAAAGCGGCAAATCCCCCCTGAGCCAGCATCATGGACTTGGTAAAACGACCAAAGTCGAGACCGGTAATATCGCTGACGATTTTTAATTTGTCGTTAATACGACTGGTCATGATGGAGCCATCCAGCTTCGCCAACTCTACCTGTGGACTTTGCAACTTTCCGTCCGCTTTGCCCCTGGCCCGACGCTGGGACCAGAAAGAACGATAGCCCTGGCCCTGAACTTCAAACTCCACTTCGGCCAGGGATTCTGAGGTATGACGTGTCATCAACTCGTTATCGCTGGCAGAAACCGTGCTCAGTCGCGGTGTCTGGTGATAGAGAGCCAGACAGATAGCATCCAGCAGCGTGGTTTTTCCGGCACCCGTGGGACCGGTGATGGCAAAAAGGCCATTGTTGCGAAAGTGATCTTCGGTGAAATCAATTTTCCACTCACCTTTAAGCGAGTTGATGTTCTTCAGACGTAAACTGAGGATTTTCAAACCATCAACTCCTTCTTGCTCTCAGGCTCAGCGGTTTTGTTGTCGTCATCCGGCTCATCCAGACTGGCAAGGATTTCATCAAACGCCTGTCTGAGAGTGGCTGTGCGTTGTTCGTCAAGGTCTTCGTCGTTTAATCGCCGGGTAAACACTTCAGCAACATCCAACTCATCCAGCGTTTCTTTACTTTCACTTTGCAGGGCAGCGCGATTGATTTCACGCTTTCGACGCACCCTTAATACTTCCAGATTCCGGTCTTCCAGCATGGTCTGTATCGGTTTTTGCAGGTCGGTGAGGTAGTCGTCAGTGCTGACTTCCAGTTCCAGCCAGGTGGTGAGTGAGCTGTCGTCATTGATCTGCGCCAGTGCCTGCTGAAGGGTCTCCAGGCTGCCCTTGAGACTTTTAAGGGGGCGAAAGGTGGGCACTTCCAGTTCGGTGATGGTTGGCGCAGCGTTAGGCTCAAGGTCCACCAGCACGACCTGTTTGCGGGCAGAAGTTTCATCAAAGCTCAGTGGGATGGGGGAGCCTGAGTAACGGATATGAGCCTGGTCCGAGACCTTCTGGGCACGGTGCAGGTGTCCCAGGGCGATGTAGTCTGCCGGAGGAAAAGCACTGGCCGGAAAAGCCGACAATGTTCCAATATAAATATCCCGCACCGACTCGGTCATTTGGCCACCGACCGTGGTCAGGTGTCCTGTTGCAATGGTTGGCAGGTTTTTGTCACAAGCCAGTTTGAACACTGTCTGATAGTGTCCGGCAATGGCATTCTGCAGAGCCTGTTGTTTATCGGTGTCACTGTCGCCTGCCTGACTTTCCAGAACATCCCTGGGGCGAATAAAAGGTATGGCACAGACGACGGCGCCGGGTTCTCCCTGATGGTTCTTCAAAACCACGATCTGGTCCTGTGGGTTTTCTGTAACGCCTCCCACTACATGGGTATTCAGACAGGCCAATAAATCTTTGGACTCATTCAGGGTTGAGACCGAGTCATGGTTGCCGCCGACAATAATCAGTTGCTGGCAGCAGGTTTTTTGAAGATCGACAATAAACCGATTGTAAAGGGTTCGTGCATAGCTGGGAGGTGTTCCGGTATCAAAAATATCACCGGCAATAAGGATGGCGTCCACCGAGTTCTCATTGACGGTTGCCAGCAGCCAGCGAATAAATGCCTGATGTTCAGGCTCACGGCTCTTGCCCATAAAGTGCTGGCCAAGGTGCCAGTCAGATGTGTGGAGGATGCGCATGGGTTGAAGATTAATCAGAAAGAGAGATTGACCGTAGAGAATAAGAGAAATTTGTACCTTTTTCACGAAACATTGATCTGTGAGATAGGCCAATATCGGCAAAGGTGATAACGTAATCGGTTTCATCATGCCGAAAAAAAGGGTGACAAATGCTCATCATCCGGCTAAACAGAATCCAGAAGCTCTTCAACCGGAAGGTTACACTATGCGCTTAATTCCTCTCTCTGCTAAACCCGATGTGGGCAAATGGGCTGCCAGACATATTGCCAGAAGGATCAACGAGTTCAAGCCGACGGCGGACAAACCCTTTGTCCTGGGTCTGCCAACAGGCGGCACGCCTTTGGCTACCTACAAGAACCTGATTGAGATGAACCGTGCCGGCGAAGTGAGCTTTGAGCATGTCGTGACGTTCAACATGGACGAATACGTGGGTATTCCCGCCGATCATCCGGAATCCTACCGTACCTTCATGTTCAAGAACTTCTTTGAACATATTGATATCCGTCACGAGAACATTAATCTGCTCAACGGCAATCCGAAAGATCTGGAAGCCGAATGCCAGCGCTATGAAGAAAAGATCAAATCATACGGCGGTATTGACCTGTTTATGGGTGGGGTCGGTCATGATGGTCATATTGCCTTTAACGAGCCAGGTTCTTCCCTGTCTTCACGCACCCGTATCAAGACCCTGACTGACAAGACCCGTCAGGCTAATTCCCGCTTTTTTGAAAACGACATTGACCAGGTACCCAAACTGGCCCTGACCATTGGTGTGGGCACGTTAATGGATGCCCGTGAGGTTATGATTCTGGTCACCGGTGCCGACAAAGCCTACGCTCTCCATGCGGCGGTAGAAGGTTCTGTGAATCATCTGTGGACCATTTCTGCCATGCAGATGCACCCAAAAGCCATGATCGTCTGTGATGAAGACGCCACCATGGAACTGCGAGTGAAAACCCTGAAATATTTTGCCGAGCTGGAAGCTGAAAATATTCGCGGTCTCTGAATAACCAGAGGCTCAGTATTTGACGGCTGGGCAAAATATTTTTCATGGCAAAAAAAGCAGTTATGGAAATCACCATCTATAATTTCGCGTTGGGTTAACCCGGAGATTTCATAAAGCGTTGGCAACAGCCGACGAGCGACGTTCATTTTTTTTGTGCCTGTCAAACGACGGACAGGCCAGTGTTTATGAAGTCAAAGCGTCTTTATGGAACTTCCGGGTTACGACATCAGAAGAGGCTTTTTTAATTATGAAAGTTTTACTGGCTGTTCCTGTTGGTGTAATCCTTTCCGGCTTTCTGTCCGTGGCATCTGCGGTGGACGTGACGTTCAGAGACGAAACGGTGGGGAGCGGTTATGGTTTCAGTGCCAAGGCACCGGGCTTTGCACATGATTCTATGAGGTATTTCAGAAAGGTAAATGGCTTGTCGGTCTCATTGGACAATGTCATAAAGTCCGGTGTTTATATTCCCATTAATACCATTATTGATCTCCAGAACGTGGATAATGATCTTTATCCCACTGACGCCAAGTACCCTGAGGGGAAGGTAGCCTGGAGCATAGATAGTCCAGATGTCTATGAACCTACTTATATGTTTACCGTTTTTGCCGGTGGTAAATTCTATTATGCTAATGAACGAACCTACCAGATTACCTTGACAGTGGATGGTAGAGATTACGGCCCGGTGAAAACAGACAAGCAAAGTAACTTTTCACCCACTTACTTCAAGAAGGTACCTTTCTCAGAGAGCAGTAAGCTAACGATAACCCTGAGCCCGGAACCTGCAGGAGAGCAATCCCCCCCAAGTCGTGAGCTTTAACGATACCCCACCCCGCCTGGAGCGGGGTGGTTAAGCTCAGAACAGCTTGAGAATACCTTCGACGGTGCCGCGGGCATCTCCGAAAAGCATACGAGCATTGTCTTTAAAGAAAAGAGGATTCTGAACACCGGCATAGCCTGTTGCCATAGAGCGTTTAAAAACCACTGTTCTTTCTGCTTCCCAGACACGAAGCACGGGCATACCGGCAATCGGGCTGTCTGGGTCTTCTGCCGCCGGGTTTACCGTGTCGTTGGCACCAATCACCAGAACAACATCGGTTTTAACAAAATCGTCGTTGATCTCATCCATCTCTTCAACGACATCATAAGGCACTTTTGCTTCGGCCAGCAGAACGTTCATATGACCTGGCAGACGACCCGCAACCGGGTGAATACCAAAACGTACTTTAATGTTCAGGGCCTGCAACTTGTTGACCAGCTCTTTCAGGGGGTGCTGAGCCTGGGCAACGGCCATACCGTAGCCGGGAGTAATGATCACACTGGAAGCCGTTTTAAGCATTTCGGCGACTTCTTCAACATTGACCTCAGTGTACTCACCCTGTTCTTCACCTCCTGCTACAGAGCCACCTTCGGTGCCAAAACCGCCCAGGATAACCGATATAAAGGAGCGGTTCATGGCGGCACACATCAGGTAAGAAAGAATGGCACCTGAAGAGCCTACCATGGCACCTGTAATAATCAGCAGGTTGTTGCCCAGCATAAAACCGGTAGCCGCAGCGGCCAGACCGGAGTACGCATTCAGCATGGAAACCACAACCGGCATGTCAGCACCGCCAATGCCAAGCACCAGCGTGATACCAAACATAAGGGCCAGGGCTGTCATAACAATCAATGCCAGAATGCTACCCTGTTGCACATAAACAATGCCCATCAAAATAGCCAAACCAATCAGGGCCAGATTAGTCCAGTGTCCACCAGCCAATGATACGGGACGACTGCTGATGTTACCGTTCAGTTTCAGGCAGGCAACCACCGAACCACTGAAGGTAATGGCACCAATGATCATGCCAACGAAAACTTCAATGCTGTGGATCAGGTGATCAGTAGACGACACCAGACTGGAGGCTATCCTGACCACTGATTCTGAAGCTTGAATAGCACTGGAAAAACCGATCAATACCGCTGCCAGCCCACCAAAACCATTGAGAATGGCGACCAGCTGGGGCATTTCTGTCATTTCCACCGTCTTTGCCAGCACCAGCCCTGTGGCTGTACCGACAATCATCATAATGGTGATATAGGTGAAACCTTCCAGATGGGCATAACCGAGAGTGGCCAAAACGGCGATGACCATGCCGACCATGCCATAGAGATTCCCGCTTCTGGCAGAATCCTGCCGACTGAGACCCGCCAGACTCATGACAAACAGCAGTGCTGCTATCAGGTAGGCGGATTCTAATAATCCTTTTGACATTCCTGTAACTCCCGCTGTGTTTAGCTATTTCTGATGAACATCTTGAGCATCCGCTGGGTCACAGCGAAACCACCAACAATATTGATCATGGCCACCAACAGGGCGATACCCGACAGAGTCAGGATAATAGTGTGATCACCTCCCATTTGCGTCAGAGCACCAATAACGATGATGCCGCTGATGGCGTTCGTCACACTCATTAGAGGTGTATGCAGGGCAGGCGTGACATTCCAGATGACGTAGTAGCCAATAATGGACGACAGAACAAATACGGTGAAGTGTTGCAGGAAACTGGCCGGAGCTGAATGGGCAACCCAGCTGAAAATGACAGCACCGGCAGCCATCAGGACTGGCTTCAGCCAGGGGCGGGAAGGCTTCTCCTGCTTAACGTCAGCAACCTTCGGGGCAGATTTGGCTGCCGGAGCTGCACTGACTTTAACAGGTGGTGGAGGCCAGGTAATCTTGCCCTCTTTAACAACAGTGAGGCCACGAACCACTTCGTCATCAAAGTCGATGGTCAGGTTGCCGTCTTTCTCGGGTGTCATCAGTTTCAGCATATTTACCAGGTTGGTGCCGTATAACTGGGAAGACTGAGTCGGCAGTCGACTGGGCAGATCGGTATATCCGATTACCGTAACACCGTGTTTGACCACAACCTTGTCTTTTTCTGTGCATTCACAGTTGCCGCCGGTCTGGGCAGCCAGATCGACAATAACACTGCCCGGCTTCATGGCTTTAACCATGTCCTCCAGGATCAGTTTGGGTGCCGGGCGACCCGGAATCAGGGCAGTGGTGATAATGATGTCGACCTCTTTGGCCTGTTCCATAAACAAGGCCATCTCGGCATCAATAAAGGCCTGACTCATTTCTTTGGCGTAACCGTCAGAAGATTTCTGCTGCTCTTCCTCGTTGGCTGAAAAGTCCAGCTCCAGGAATTGAGCGCCCATGCTTTCTACCTGTTCCTTGACTTCAGGACGAGTGTCGAAAGCACGAACAATAGCCCCCATACTGCCCGCCGCTCCCAGGGCAGCGAGACCGGCAACCCCGGCACCAATAACCATGACCTTGGCCGGTGGAATTTTACCTGCGGCGGTAATCTGGCCGTTAAAGAAGCGGCCAAAGTGATGTGAAGCTTCAACAACAGCCCGATAACCGCCAATATTGGCCATGGAGCTGAGGGCGTCCAGTGATTGGGAACGGGAGAGACGGGGTACGCTGTCCAGGGCCAGCACGTTGATGTTGCGCTGGCTGAGCTTGTTCATAAGTTCTTCATTCTGGCCGGGCCAGATAAAGCTGGCGAGGGTAGCGCCGTCTTTTAATAGAGATATTTCGTCGTCTGTCGGTGCGTTCACTTTCAGGACAATATCACAACTCCAGACTTCTGAACGTTCTGCAATTTGAGCACCAGCCTCTTCAAAAGCGGCATCATCAAAACTGGCTTTACTGCCAGCTCCGCGCTCAACGATGACGTCGTAACCGAGCTTTTGCAGCTTGCCTGTGGTATCAGGCGTAGCGGCAACCCGGTTTTCGTTATCCTGAATTTCTCCAGGGATTCCTATCCGCATATCAATCACCTAATGTCGCCAAAAAACAGGGGCAGCTGGTTGCTAAGTCTACTCAATGAATCAGGGCTTTGCTTAATCGGAATGAGTCAGGGTAGTAATAAACTACCCTGTACGGCTATTTGAATAGCTATTTGAATAGCTATTTGAATAGCTATGTGAAACGAGAAAGGTGAGTTTTTTTAGCTGAACTGATGCATGGTGTTGTCTGCTCCGGCCGCTTTCAGTGCGGCATCACCGGAGAAGTACTCTTTGTGATCGTCACCCATGTCAGAACCGGCCATATTCTGGTGTTTAACACAGGCGATACCCTGACGGATTTCTTTGCGCTGAACGTTAGCCACGTAGCCCAACATGCCCTGATCACCAAAATACTCTTTAGCCAGATTGTCAGTGGACAGTGCGGCAGTGTGATAAGTTGGCAGGGTGATCAGATGGTGGAAGATACCGGCTTCACGGGCAGCGTCAGCCTGGAAGGTACGGATCTTGTCATCAGCCACCCGGGCCAGTTCCGTTTCATCATACTCCGCACTCATCAACTGGCTGCGATCGTAGGCAGAAACGTCTTTACCCTGTTCGCTCCAGGCATCGAATACCTGCTGGCGGAAATTCAGAGTCCAGTTGAAGGACGGTGAATTATTGTAGACCAGCTTGGCGTTCGGGCAGGTTTCACGAATCCTGTTGACCATCCCGGCGATCTGGCCAACGTGGGGTTTTTCGGTTTCGATCCACAGCAGGTCAGCGCCGTTTTGCAGGGAAGTGATGCAGTCCAGGACCACACGATCCTCACCGGTGCCCTGGCGGAACTGGAACAGATTGCTGGGCAGACGTTTGGGACGAACCAGCTTACCATTGCGGTTCATGATGACGTCGCCGTTTTTCGTGTTCTCTGGAGTCACTTCTTCAACATCCAGGAAACTGTTGTACTGGTCGCCCAGGTCACCAGGCTGGTGGGTGACTGCCAGTTGCTTGGTCAGTCCGGCACCCAGAGAGTCAGTACGGGCAACAATAACTCCGTCGTCTACCCCCAGCTCCAGGAAGGCGTAGCGAACAGCACGGATCTTGGCCAGAAAATCTTCGTGAGGAACAGTGACCTTGCCGTCCTGGTGACCACATTGTTTCTCATCAGACACCTGGTTTTCTATCTGGATACAGCAGGCACCGGCTTCAATCATTTTTTTGGCCAACAGGTAAGTCGCTTCTGCGTTACCGAAACCCGCATCAATGTCGGCAATAATAGGTACGACGTGTGTCTTGTGATGGTCGATCTGGCTCTGAAGTTCTGCTTCTTTAGCGGTATCACCCGCCTTGCGGGCAGCATCCAGTTCACGGAACAGACCACCCAGTTCACGGGCGTCAGCCTGACGCAGGAATGTGTAGAGTTCTTCAATCAGGCCAGCTACAGACGTTTTCTCGTGCATGGATTGGTCGGGCAAGGGACCAAACTCGGAGCGCAATGCCGCAACCATCCAGCCGGACAGGTAAAGGTAGCGACGGTCAGTGCTGTTGAAATGTTTCTTGATGGAGATCATTTTCTGCTGACCGATAAATCCATGCCAGCAGCCCAGGGATTGGGTGTATTTTGCCGTGTCAGCGTCGTAAGCTGCCATGTCTTCGCGCATGATTCTGGCGGTGTAGCGGGCAATATCCAGACCGGTCTTGAAAGGGTTCTGCGCTTTCATGCGCGCAGCGTATTCGGGGTTGATCGCTTCCCAGGAAGAGCCCTGAGCCGCTTTGAGTGAAGCGATTGCGTCAATATCATTCAGGTAGTTTGACATGATGAGTTCTTCCATTTTCGCGACGTCATCAACAGGGTTTGATGACTGGCTTTCGTTGTTGGAGTCTTACCGACCCGGTGCCTGAATTTTGTTATTTGTGAAGGTTTGTGACAATCCTGTTGTTTTTATTTCTGCTATTTATTTCGTGAATAGTGGTGTTTTTTATACCCCCAAGCTGAGCATTCGGGCTGAACACCGCTTTCTTTTTTGTGCAATTATGATAATAAAAACAAGTGGTTATGGTTTTATCGGAAAATGGACTTATGATATACGACTATGTTTAATTAATTGTTTCGCGTTTACTTTTTCTTCGGAAACATTCTGAAATAAAGTTTTTATGCCATTTTTTTGTGATCTTTTGATAACTGTTTTGAGCAGGCTTTCAATTTCCGTGCGTGGCTCGTAACTGGATGAAATCTTCATGAAATCACATTAATTCGGAGCCTTGGCTCCAGGTAGTTTTTGTGCAGCTTTGTCAAAAGTGAACGAGCCATTGAACGCCTCTTTCTGCTTCTCAACCACACTTCGACCTTTGCAAACAATGAGCGCATCAGCAAAGTCCGCTTCCTTACCTTTTACAGGCTTTGCGTTCTTAAAGTCACTCAGGGCTTTCCAAACAACCTGGCCGTCCTCAAAGTGGAGGTTGGTTTCCTGAAAAAGCTGCAAAACGGTCTCAATGATTTCAGCTTTGGTAAGCTGGTATTTTTTGCCCTTTAGCGTCCAGACTGTCTCAACTAAGGCAGCATCAGTCACTAGAACCTTTTCCCCTCCCTGAATCAACCGGGAGGCCTGCGCTGACTGCTTGTTATCATCTTTCAGCAAGTACCGGAGCAGGATATTGGTATCAATGACTATCACTGTAAAGCACTCTGAAGTGAATCGTCGTCTGAGATGTCCTGCTTGGCCTTGACATGCTTCAGAAACCCTTTTGCTGCCCCTTTATGCTTCTTGATCAAGGTAATCCGACCATCGACGATAAAGCTGTCGATTTCATCTCCTGGCTGGATGCCGAGTTCTTCACACTGACTGGCAGGGATAGTGATTTGCCGTTTGGCGCTGAGTTTAGGCATAGTTTTATCTCTTTACATTTTTCGCATAGTAAAGATAATGTATCACTTTACTTATCGCAATGTTTGAATGCTCCCCTTCCTAAAGGAAGGCGATTCTTCTTGGTTAAGCCACAAGACTCTGTTTGGACGGTTCAACCAAACCTGCGTCCTCGGACGCCCAAACTGATTCAAGGGTAGTACCAAGCAAAGTAGGCTCATTCAAAGCCACTACTACGGGCGACTTGCGTAGCAAGGTCGGTCGTAGATACTTCACGCTTCCCGTAGGCAGAATCGAATCAGGAACCATACGTCCATTGTGGATGTATTTGTTCAGGATGTTGCAGGCTCCGACTTCGTCTCTCGCTGCAACATAACCGCAACCCTGACACTTATAGTTGCGCCCACTTGGCTTATGCCTGTGACCGCACTTAGGGCATGTTTGAGTGGTGTAGGATTCGTTGATCTTAACCACATCAACCCCTCTCAGCTTGCCTTTGTAGGTCAGGTACTCAACCAATCGACCTAGCGGGTTCCCGCTGTTCTCCTGGTTGCTGCGTCTTGATCCCTTTTTCTGCTTACGCCTGTTACGTGCTATTTCTGTCACATCCCCAACAACCAATGTTCCGGCTTGCCGTTCAATGGCAAAGTCGATCATCTTGTTTGCGGTATGATGTAGCAAGTTGTGAACTTGCCTGTGGTATCGTGCCAGACATCTGGCCTTTTCAGCCTTGAGTTTTTGTCTTCGACGGGAACCCTTCTGGCATTTGTCTATTAGACGTGTGTAGCCTGCTATTTTCTTGTTCCTGCCTTGCGTCAATGAACGCAAGCCACGACCAACAACAGCCGTTGATTTGATGCCGTCCGTCATGACAGCGGTATGAATGATACCCAAATCAGCCGCAACGGTGTTGTCTCCGGCTGATTCTGGTTTCTCAACTACGTCTTGAATGGAAATGTAGAGAGTGCGGTATCCAAGCTCAATTCCTGTGATCTTGCCTTGCGGCAATTGAGCCAGTGGAATTTTGATTGATAGACCCTTTACCCCACGACCATTGGACAGATTCAGCCTATTCCCCTTGCGGCGAATGGCTGACTGCTTCCAAGTCACAGTCTGGAATTTCTTCTTGCACTTCCAAGGGTAACGGGCTTTAGTGTCGCCCTGTTCCCTTTTGGTTCGAGTTGAGTCTATGGAGTCGTACAACTTCTCGACGAGCTTCTGTATGGTCTGCGAATGCAATGCATACTTGCCTTTGACGTGAGTCTTCATTTTAGACTCGGTAGGCCACTTCCAGTGGCGCTTGCGGATATATTTGTGCAAACGAACTATGTCATTCCACAGGCGAGCCGCTTCCAGACGGACTTGCGTCTGTCCATCTGTTGGCTTGCCTATGTTGATTTGAATGACACGATTTTTTTTCACGCGATTTCCTTTTTTCTCTATATATTTATACTACAGAAAGCCAATGGCTACATTGATATTGTTGATACAAGGAAGCCTGGCGGCTTCCCCGTTTACATCCCCGCACTAAAAGTACGGGGTTTTTCACGGGTTACGATAAAATCATTATTAGAAAAGGCTGACTACTAACTCGCAGTCAGCTTAAGGTCAGTTTTTCTGCCAGAGTGGCAACGCGAATACCCAGCAGTTCAGCCGTTTTATAATCAGCAGGACCCAGTTTTCCCTTTTCAGTCTGGGCAATCAGACCCTGGCTGGCTCCCAGTCTGTTGATATGCTCAGAACGGCGGGCATCAACACCTGTCCAATGCATACCATGCTGGGCAGCAAAGGTTTGAAGGTATTGAATGGTTGCAAGCTGCTCACCGCTGGGGCAGCTACCCACGGTAAATCCGGCAGCTACTTTGTCTAGCCATTCTCTTCTGACGTACCACGGGTTACTGGTAGCATCCGCAAAAGCCTTGAATTGTGCAGTCACTCCTCCCATGTAGTACAGGGTTTCAATGTAATTGACGGGTTCCCTCTATCAATGGCACCCAAACTCCGTTCACCCTGAGCGGAGTCGAAGGGTGGTTGGCAGGGGCTTTATTGTTAGTTCGGAGTCCACATCCTTCGACTCCGCTCAGGATGAACATAGATTGTTCACATCAAACTCATTGAAATGATGTAATAGGTCGGTGTACCGAATACAATCCCCTGTAAACCCCCTTTAGGGACAGCCGTAATTTCATTGGATTTCGAGTCTACTTTCATTTACCCCAATATCAAGCTATGGCGATGACTCCAGGCGCTGACCATGTGCACGGCATGCTTGCCTCTGCCCCTTCCTCTGGAGCCTTTAACAGTTACGAAACTCCTTAACAAGCCGATATTGTGGCTGTATGGAAAGTTAAGTGTTTTGTAACAAGAAGCACCGCATAAGCTACGCTTTTCCATAGCAGATACAGATTATTACTGTCATTCTGTGAGTTTTTGCGATGCTTTTTGCATGACGCAGGCGATAGAACGCAGCTTGCCATAAAAAGGCAATCCGGCTACTATTACGAAACAATTTATTGAAAAGAACATACAGCCCTTGGCGACTCCTCCCACAATACGGGAAGTGACGACCCAAGGGCTTTTTTTCGAGAGGTCATAATGGCACGGCGGACAGTTGCTATCTTTGTTGACGCAGGCTTCTTTAATAGGCTGTTTACTCAGTTGGTCGATCCGGACATGAGCATGAAGCCCTCCGAACTTGCAAAAAGGATGTGGCACTACTGGATCAAGCATGTTGACCGTAAAAGCGAAGACCTCTACCGCATTTATTACTATGACTGTCCACCGCTCACAAACAAAGTCCATCACCCTATAACAAACAGACAGATCGACTTTTCTAAAAGTGATATTACAAGGTACAAGAATAAGCTTCATGAAGCTCTCATGCAGCAGCCTTACGTTGCTTGCAGAATGGGACACCTGAGCACGGTGGATAAACAATGGGGATTTATTCGTCAGGATAAGATTCACGATTTTAAAAAGCTGATTCGGGGCGATGTCGATCCGAAGGAGATCAATCCTGACAATGTTTCTCTCAGGCCACGGCAAAAAGGTGTTGATATGAAGCTTGGCATCGACATCACCAGCGTTGTACTGAAGAAGCTGGCAAACAAGATAATACTTATATCTGGTGATAGCGACTTCGTACCAGCAGCAAAGCTTGCCCGTGTGGAAGGGGCTCATTTTATCCTGGATGCTATGGGGAGAACGGTCAAAGGCGATCTGGCTGAACATATCGACGGATTAAAAACCCATGTTAGCCGCTATAGAAGAGACAATGCTTCAGGGCTAGAGGGGATAAAAGTGACACCCCATCATCAAGATAAGAAAATCCCCTAAGAAAAACGTTTGTCGGGTAGAGGCATGGTCAACAAGCTCAGGCTTTAGTCGGTCTACTTCATATATAGCCAACCCTTCTAACGATGGGACAGAGCCAGTATTCAAGAAACAAACCAGCAAAGCTCGCGTCCTTACGCTTTGCGTTCTTAAAGTCACTCAGGGCTTCCCAGACAGCCATTGATGCTACTTTTGTTCGTTATGATTGTTCTTGCCCCTCAGATTATAGTGGACCCCATAAACTGGACAGCTAGCTAAGTTAAGTTTTCTGGCTGTAACATGACCCTAAAGGAGGGAATCATGGCAGCAAAAAGAAAACGACACGCGCCCGAGTTCAAGGCACAGGTGGCACTGGAAGCTTACAAGGGCGATAAGACTATAAACCAGCTGGCCAGTGAGCATGAAGTTGCAGCTGTGCAGGTCAGTCAGTGGAAGCGTCAACTGCTCCAAGGGATTTCAGAGGTCTTCGGCAGGACAAGACCAGAGGTTGATCCGGAAACGCTGACAGCGCCACTTTACCAAGAGATCGGTCGGCTCAAAATGGAGCTGGACTGGTTGAAAAAAAAATCAGGCAATGTCCACTGATGAGAAGCGGAGGTGCATTGAGCCAGATCATCCAGAACTGAGCATTCAGCGACAATGTGAGCTGATTGGGTTAAACAGGTCAAGTTGGTATTACCAAGCCTCTCAGGCTCAGGAAAGCCTGGAGAACCTGAGCCTGATGCGCTTGATTGACGAACAGTATACACGTACACCGTTTTACGGCAGTCGCAGGTTAACAGCGTGGCTGAATAACCAGGGCTATCCAGTCAACAGGAAGCGTGTTCAGCGGCTCATGCAGCTGATGGGCATACAGGGTGTAGGGCCAAAACCTGGAACCAGTCTGAGGAACAAGGAGCACAAGGTGTACCCTTACTTGCTTCGAGGGGTTGAGATTCTCAGGCCTAACCAGGTGTGGAGTACTGATATTACCTACTGCCCTATGCCGCAGGGGTTCATGTATCTGGTTGCCATTATTGACTGGTATAGCCGTTACGTGGTGAGCTGGGAGTTATCAAATACATTGGATGCAGATTTTTGTATCCATGCGTTGAACCGTGCTCTGGAGCGGGCACAGCCTGACATATTCAACACAGATCAAGGCTGTCAGTTTACCAGCCATGATTTTCTGGCACCCTTACAGGAACGGGAAATCAAGATCAGTATGGACGGCAAAGGCCGAGCACTGGATAACATTTTTGTAGAAAGGCTCTGGCGTTCCGTCAAGTACGAATGGCTATACACACATGAGTTTCAGACGGTTCCTGAGCTTCACGCAGGGCTGGATGAGTACTTTGAGTTTTACAACACTGAGCGATTACATCAGTCGCTGGACTATAAGACACCGAAGGCAATTCACTTTGCATGAGGGATTTTCAACCACTGCCAGGACTTAACTTAAATTTGTTGATTTACTGTCTTGACAGTGGGGTCCACCATAGATTGGACTCTGAAGAAGAATCAGTGTGAGAGAAAAACAGTAAAATCTCAGTCTACTTCTGGGATTAATTAATCCAGAAGTGGTGACAAAGAAAGAAAGAATGAATGAAGCCTGAAGTGGTGTTTTATCTTCAGGCTTCAATGTCTGATTTCTTTTCAAATAGAAAAAAACTGTCAATGAGGGGGCTTTACTCTGTAGTCACAAAGTAAAGAGCTTTTCCTTTTTCAAAAACAATAGGCACGGGGTTTTTTTGTTTATTATCCATTTCTATCATTTTTGGGGCTAGATATATAAAAGCCCAGTCGGGTAAATAGCTACTTGCTGATTCCACAATCTCGAATTCATTGAAATTGCTATTTTTATTTTTCTTAAATCTGAATCTAGTGTTGTTTATATTTCCAGCACTAAAATGAAAACTCGGATAAGTTTCTTTACCTATAAAAGAGGGAGGGTTTTCTAATTCATAATCATCTACGTATAATGTTAGTGAGCAAAATTTTTGATTATTTGTTATAGTTTCTGGGCTTGGGCATTTTAATTTATCATTTATAAAACTTAAAACTAATATGCTTTTATCATTAGAATAGTGTTTTATGACCTCGAATCCTCTATCTGCTAACGCATGTTCAAAAGCTTTTTCAAGTTCATTCATAAATGCCTTCTTTGGATCTTTACCTTGAGCAAAATCTTCAGGCATCCAGCCAAAAATACTGTTTCTGGCAGCAGCATCTTCAGGAGCCAGAACAGTAGCCAATAGGTTGAGTCCGGCAGTATTGAGACCGCTAAGGCCAGGCAGCGGAGCCCCAAACCCTGATAGCGCAAAACTGAGGTCAGCGGCATCACTCTTCATAAGGGTGTTCACTGTATCTTGAGGTAGCTTGGTATCTTTCAGTGTCGAGCCAATGCCTGCTGCATTCACAAGATTGAGAGCACGGGATTTCTCAGGGTTGTATGTTATTGGCTTCTGGGTCGAGGCACAGCCTGTCAAGGCCACTGCAATCGAGATCAGAATCATTTGTCCAATTTTTTTCATGGTAAGAGTCTCCTGCAATTTTGTTGTTCTAATCCTACTG
Source organism: Endozoicomonas sp. 4G (assembly GCF_023822025.1). Classification (NCBI taxonomy): domain Bacteria; kingdom Pseudomonadati; phylum Pseudomonadota; class Gammaproteobacteria; order Oceanospirillales; family Endozoicomonadaceae; genus Endozoicomonas; species Endozoicomonas sp. 4G. The sequence goes on from NZ_CP082909.1 coordinate 5,058,838, forward strand.
TCCATCTTACAGGCACAAAGCAACATGCAAGTCCAGTAAGCCAATGATAGATAAAAAAATAACTGAAAAGAACAGGTCCATAAAATCATTAGTAGAAAAGACTGACTACTAACTCGCAGTCAGCTTAAGGTCAGTTTTTCTGCCAGAGTGGCAACGCGAATACCCAGCAGTTCAGCTGTTTTATAATCAGCAGGATCCAGTTTTCCCTTTTCAGTTTGGGCAATCAGGCCCTGGCTGGCTCCCAGTCTGTTGATATGCTCAGAACGGCGGGCATCAACACCTGTCCAATGCATACCATGCTGGGCAGCAAAGGTTTGAAGGTATTGAATGGTTGCAAGCTGCTCACCGCTGGGGCAGCTACCCACGGTAAATCCGGCAGCCACTTTGTCGAGCCATTCTCTTCTGACGTACCACGGGTTACTGGTAGCATCCGCAAAAGCCTTGAACTGTGCAGTCACTCCTCCCATATAGGTCGGTGTACCGAATACAATCCCCTGAGACTCAGTCAGTGCTGTCATCACCTCATGGTTTGTATAACGACCCTCATAAATATCCTTACCGGAGATTTTTATCAGCGCCGCTTCCGAACGTGTTACTGCGTTAACCCCTTTAGCAATGGACTCTGCAAGCTGCTCAGTGGTACCTGAAGCTGAATAATACACGACAGAAATTTTATTCTTTTTCACAGGTCAGCCCTGATTCAATAGCTATTTCTTTTTGCAACATCTTTGGTTGAATACTCAATAAACTCCCACTCCATGCCATTACCGTCAGAGTAGTAGTGACGTCTACGGAACTCACCCTCCTCCTGAAAGTCCGGAATCAGTTCATACCCTTCGTCTTTGAGTCTTTGATCCAATTCATCAAGCTGCTCAACCACAAAGCCAATATGATTCACACCGAAGTGGCTGTAGTTCGGTTTAATTGCTTCACCTTCGGGGTATTCATTCAAAGCCATATAGGTTGTGTCATTGCCAAAATGTACCCAACGGCGGCCACGAAACTCTCCTTCACCCCTCACTTGAAAATCAGGAAAAGCAGCTCCCAGGATACGAGTAGCCTCATCAATCGAAGGGACGGTGATATTGGCATGTTCAAGATAGGCATTCATAATCTTCTCCAGATATATAAAGTTTTTTATTTATATATTCAGACTACGGCAACCACTCTGATTTTGTAAAGCTTTTTATTTACTAATTAAGATGCCCTTCATATACTGAGGCCATGAAAAATGAAAAAGCCCAAGATAAAATTCTCCAGCTCCTGAAGACGGAAGGCGCAAAAACAGCCGTGGAGCTGGGCAAAAATCTCGACATCACCAGTATGGGTGCCAGACAACATCTCGAAAGAATGGAGAAAGCGGGTCTGGTATCCAGCAAGGAAGTCAGTAGAGGAGTCGGTCGCCCCAAAAAACTCTGGCAATTAACAGAAAAGGCCCAGTCACACTTTCCTGATCGTCATGATCAGCTCACTCTGGACATGCTGATTTCCATCAAAGATGTGTTTGGCGAGCAAGGCCTGGATGAACTGATAGAACACCGGTCGAAAGAAACAGCCCGGCAATATCATGAAGCTCTGGGTCGGCATACTGATCTGGAAGGCAAGGTCAAAGCACTGGTCAGGGTTCGCTCCAGCGAAGGGTATATGGCAGATTACGAAACCACCGATGAGGGGTTTATCTTTTATGAAAATCATTGCCCGATCTGCTCAGCAGCCTCGGCCTGCCAGGGATTTTGCCGTTCCGAATTAGAAGTGTTTGAAGAGCTTTTTGAGGGAATGGCAAAGGTCGAGCGTTTGGAGCATATACTTCAGGGTGCTCGTCGGTGTGCTTACGCGATTACTTTGATTTCCTGAACAGGCTCACCAGACAAACCACATAAGCCACTATGTAAACGCTAAAAATAAACGTCATCCAGTGAGCCATATTCATACCCAGGAATAACCAGCCATCCTGCCCGCAGAAACCGGACGGCAGGAACATTTGAGGCCACCATTCGTACAGCGGCAGATCAAATGGGAAAGTGGGCAGAGCCTTGCAGGACATAAACAGGTCTTTAGATGAGTAGTAACCCAGCATTTTGATCGAAGCATCCAACCCGTAGGCAGCACCGGCTATCCAGATACTATATCCGAGGCCTCTTACCAGTTTGTTTCGCGGTGCCACCAGCATGACCAGTGCCGCCAGGCCAATCAGCAATACTGCCAGACGCTGATAAACACAGAGTTCACAGGGATCCAGATACATAACGTACTGAAAATAAAAAGCCACAGACTCCAGGAAAACCGCAGTTAACAGCATGATCAGCCAGGTGGTTCTGTGATTCTGCCAGTCACGGATAGCCCCAAGCGGGTCCGCTCTAAAATCAGTCCAGAAATGGGATAGTTTTGTCAAAACAGTGCTTCTCTATTGTTCCGAGTCTAAGTACTCAACCACACGAAACCCAAAAGCGCCCCGGAAGCCTCTGGAATCGTCGTTGTTGCTAAAGGCTACCCAATACCTGCGGGTTCCAGATCTTCGACCAGTTTTGAGTAGGATCCCCCACCACCAGGAAATCAGAGTTCAGCAGACTCTCTTTGAAGTTGTAGGAAAACCGCTTGCCATCAGGGTCCAGCAGTAAACCTCCGGCACCTTCCAATACCGCCTGTGCCGCCCCGGTATCCCACTCGGATGTGGGGCCCAGCCTTGGGTAGATATCCGCCAGCCCTTCGGCAATATGGCAACTCTTTAGGGCACTGCCGACGGGCCTTATCTCCAGATTGGGATAGAGCGCCTTGAGCTTTTTAACAAATACCGCTGCTCTTTCAGTTCCATAGCTGCGACTACCCAGTGCCACAACCCTCTTTTCTGGCTGAAATATTCTTGGCGTAATAGTGACAGCAGGCTGATCGCCAATTTGTTTGAAAGCTCCCAGACCACGGCCACCCCAGTAGAGAGTATGTTCATCAGGAACCTGAACCACACCTAATAACGGGTAGCTTGGGCCCTCTTCTGACTTTTCCATCAGGGCAATATTCACGGTGAACTGGCCATTGCCATTGATAAACTCCTGAGTACCATCCAGAGGGTCCACCAGCCAGTAACGCTGCCACTGGCAGCGTTCGGGAAAAGCGGTATGCTCTGATTCTTCTGATAACATCGGGTACTGAACCTGCAGAGCCTTAAGGCCCTGCTCAATGACTTCATTGGCTTTGAGATCCGCCACAGTGACAGGCGTTTTGTCAGATTTATGCTGAATGTTCAGATCTGCCTGATGATACAGGGTCAGGATAGCCTCTCCGGCCTGCCGGGCAATGTGCTTTACGGACTCAATTAACTTGTCGTCAAACATCGGGGGTCTCCCAGCCATCCGGCCTGCATTTTCTCTCTAACCAGAAACAGGGTAGCCAATGCTCTTGCTTCGGAAAAGTCTGGCCTGTCGTTTAGTTCCAGCAGACGGTCAAAAGACCACTCCACCACTTCCAGGGGCTCTGGCTCGTCACCTTCGAGCTTTTCTTCATAAAGGTCCCAGGCCACCATTGAGTGTATTGTGCTTTTCATGTAGTTGGGTGACTGGGTAAATGCACTCAGGTACTGCCAATGACGGGCACCGTAACCCACTTCTTCCTTTAACTCACGGTTACCCCCTTCCTCCAGACTTTCCCCCGGCTCAACCAGCCCCTTGGGTAGAGTCAACTGATAGTCTTCAGTACCACCGGCATACTCGCGGATCATCAGAAAACGATGATTATCCAGCAGCGGCACCACCATGACCGCTTGATGACCCGTTCCAAAAGAGCCCAACCGTTCATAGGTTCTTTCAACACCATTGGAGAATTTGAGATCCAGTTCTTCTATCCTGAACAGACGAGTGCGTGCAATTTCACGGCACGCTTTGATGACTGGTTTTTCTGACATGATTCCCTGCCTCCTGTTCTGCCGCTATTATAAACACCCAACCCGTTGCTTACATACGTCTATGCACGTTTACCTTAGGCCCACGATACAACACGGATGAATCGTGATGCCAAGAAAAGAAAATCGAGGTGTTTATGATTAACTGGAATGCGATAGATACCGTCCTCCTCGATATGGATGGTACTCTGCTGGATCTCCATTTTGATAACTATTTCTGGATGGAACATGTGCCCGGGAAGTATGCCGAGAAGCACAGTATTACCCTTGAGCAGTCGAAAGCAGAGCTGCATCCAAGGGGCAAACAAACCTACGGCAAGCTGGAATGGTACTGTCTGGATTACTGGACCAGAGAGCTGGACCTGGATATCGTCGCCCTGAAGCACGAGATCGCTCATTTAATCCGTTTCAGGCCCGGTGCCGACACCTTTTTGCAAAATATCCGCGACCGGGGCAAAAAAGTGATCATGATCACCAATGCTCACCGGGACAGTCTGTCGCTAAAACTGGAAAGACTCTCCATGGCCCACTATTTTGACAAACTGATCAGCTCCCACGATTACGGTTACCCCAAGGAAACCCAGGCATTCTGGCATAATCTTGAAGCTGACATAGGAACGGATAAGGAACGGGCTCTGTTTATTGATGACAGCCTTCCTGTTCTGGACTCTGCCAAAACCTATGGCATCGCTCACTTACTGGCTATCCGATATCCTGATAGCCAGCAGGGTGCCAAAGATACCGGTCAATATCAGGCTGTTGAAGATTTTCGTGAGCTTATCCATCTTTGATCAGACTTAAAAACCAGCCTTGAAAAAACAATCCAACGAATTTTGAGAGTAATGAATGGCCAAGCAAAGCAGTGCTCACAACAAACAACCGGACAAAGTACGTCTGGACAAATGGCTCTGGGCAGCCCGATTTTACAAAACCCGTAGTATCGCCAAAGAAGCCATTGAAGGTGGCAAGGTGCACCTGAATGGCCAGCGCTGCAAGCCCGGCAAAGAGCCTAAAGTAGGCGATGAGCTGAAACTGCGTACTGGCTGGGATGAAAGGGTGGTGATTGTTCGAGAGCTCTCTGACAAACGCCAGAAAGCCGAGTTGGCACAACAACTCTACGAAGAGACCCCGGACAGTATCCAGTCTCGTGAGGCGTCAGCAGAACAACGCAAGGCTATGCGCGGTGTTATGACTCCCAGACCAGATCGCCGTCCGGACAAAAAACAGAGAAGGGATATTCTCAGGCAAAAATCCAACCTGGCAGATTAATGCCTGATCGTCTCGGCACTTTAAAAGAGACCCTTTGGTTTCGCTCGTTCTGGCGAAACCAAAGGGTCTGATGCTTAAATTCTTCTATTTTCTACGTCCTTTAAAAAGTCCACGAGTGCCTGACGGTAATTTTCCGGATCGTCCCACATGGAGCAGTGACTGCCATTATCACAGAGTACCAGCCTGCTGTGAGGCAGAATGGAAGCCATTTGCCTTTGATCATCCGGCGCTACGGTATCGTAGCGTCCAGCCAGTACCAGTGTTGCAGCACGAATCTCTGCCAGCTCATTCCACCGATCCCAGCCAAGCAGGTTGCCGGTGAAAACAAACTCATTATTGCCCTGCATGGTGTTATAAACACTGTGATTCTTATGATCGAAGGTCAGACTCAAAGCTTCAGGCCAGTCAGGCAGCCTGCATATGTATTTACGATAAAGATGTTCCATCAAAAGAGAGGAATACTCTTCATTATCGAGATCATTCGCTGCTTCAAGCTGCGTCATTTTATCAAGCACTGCCAGTGGCAACTGCTCCCGAAGATGATTGATATAAGCGGTATAAGAATGAACACTGCCGGTGATACTGCCGAGAATCAGTCCTTTAAGATGCCGCTGGTACTTAAGTGCGTATTCAATGGCCCATAAACCGCCACAGCCGTGGCCAAAGAGATAAAAATCCTCCAGACCCAATGCCGTCCGAACCTGTTCGATCTCATCAATAAATCGTTCCAATTGCCAGAGTGACTTGTCTTCAGGCTGATCTGAGCACCATGAACCCAGTTGGTCATAAAAAATAACTTCCACTCCCTGAGGAACCAGAAAAGCTTCCAGGCATTCCAGATACTCATGGGAACATCCCGGCCCACCGTGCAGTGTCAGTAACTTTAACGACCCAGAGCCCATCTTCTGAGTCCAGACTCGATAGCCATTATCCAGTGTCACCCACTGAACACCTGGTGCGTTGTGCTTCTCTTGTTTGGTCATCATGCCTGTACACTATTTAAATTTCGCAACGGGTTCAGTGTAGGCAGTTTCTTTGAAAAAAGAGGCGATTCACGCTTTTCCCTACTACTCTTTTGTAACTGACTTTTGTCTGTGTCTTCCATCCTCTTCCTTTGTGTAGTCCGTTGTCACTGAACCCCGCCCTGAAGGACGGGGTATCCAGTTGAGATAAAGCGATGAAAATACATACCCTACTGCTACTGTCCATACTGTTTTCCTCTAATCAAACCCAAGCATCCTCAGCCTGTCGGGAGAATTTTGGTCCACCCGGAGACCATGTAAAACTGTTAGGAAAAGGGGTTTTGTCGGGAGACAAGCTTGAAGGAGAGCTGATTTCAGGCGTTTATGAAAAAGGCCATATGAGAATGTTTTCCGGAAAAATGACATTCACGGAAAAAGCACCTCCCCATCGTTTATGGAGCGGAGAACTGACAGACTCCCCAGAAAACAATCTGTGCCGAGATGATAGCAGCCGCCACGCCGACACTCTCAGGCTGCAATGGACGGACGATGCCACTGGCACTACTTTAAACCTCTATGGCTATAACCTGAGATTTGCGTATAAGTATAAGAGTTGCTACACCGGGACTTTAAACAAAACGTCTGAACCATTGAGCTTAATGCAACTGGTCGCTTTTTGCGTTGAAAGGCATGGTGTCGGCGATCCTGATCCTGCACCAGCAATTGAGAAGCATCTCTCATCCGATGAGGTAAAAGAAAAAGTATGCTCTGAGGAGAGACTGTTAAAAGATACCAATCTTTCAAAACAGGAGTGCCTGAAAAGCTACACAAGCAATTTCCAGGCAGATAGCAAAAGCGAGTTGTAAAAGGTTCGTGACGGTGTGAACCGACTGAAAGATCACTATCCTTTTTGACACCCTCCTCCACCTTAAAGAGGGTGTCGTAAAACCCTGGTTCCACTCCAGCTTGGGAACTCAAACGGCAGCCCTTTTCTCAGGGCAATCTGGCTGAAGTAGATATTAATAGCCTGAGAGGTCGTCAGTCCCAGTTTACGAAGTACCTCTTCAGCTTCTTCCTTTAAAGCTTCGTCGATACGCGCTCTGACGGTGGTTTCTTTGGCCATAGTCTCTCTCCCGTGGCACATTGCTGATTGAAACCAATAATTTCTTCCACGGTACATGAAACCGTTAGCCTGAGGATGCGTTCTTCCTGATACGCTTTCCCTGATAAGTGTTAAACTATCTGGACTGTGTGCCTGCCTGCACATTCGCTGTCATCACGCTACAGGCACTTGCCAGTTTTTTCTCGAAACAACCCGATAACCTATTCCGGAGGAGTCAAGTTCATGGGCCGACGCCATAAAACTCACGCTGTTCAGGTGGGACACATTACCATCGGTGGCGATGCCCCTGTGGTCGTCCAATCCATGACAGATACGGACACTGCTGATGTCGAACGAACGGTTGAGCAGATCAAGCTGCTGGCAGACGCTGGCTCCGAAATTGTCCGGGTGACGGTCAATACCGAAGAAGCAGCTGCAGCAGTGCCAGCCATCTATGAGAAGCTGGCCCAACAGGGCTATAACGTTCCTATTGTCGGGGACTTTCACTACAACGGTCACACTTTGCTGACCAAGTATGATGAAACGGCCCGCCTGCTGCACAAGTATCGCATTAACCCGGGCAATGTCGGCTTTGGCAACAAAAAGGATGATCGCTTCAATACCATGATTGATGTGGCCATCAAATACGACAAGCCAATTCGTATCGGGGTGAACTGGGGCAGTCTGGACAAAGAATTATCCACTCGTCTGATGGATGAGAATGCACGTTCTGAAAACCCCAAGTCCTCTCAGGAAGTTCTGCACGAAGCTTTGGTCCTGTCGGCGTTGACCAGTGCCGATGCAGCCGTGGCAAGAGGGCTGGGAGCCAACAAAATTGTTATTTCCTGCAAGGTCTCTCGGGTGCAGGATCTGATCAGCGTCTACGAGATGCTCTCAGAGCGTTGTGAATATGCCCTTCACCTGGGTCTGACCGAAGCAGGCATGGGCAGCAAAGGCATTGTTTCATCCAGTATTGCCATGGGCGTATTGCTTCAGCAGGGCATTGGTAACACCATTCGCACCTCTTTGACTCCAGAGCCCAATGGCAGCCGTGACCGGGAGGTGATTGTTTCCCAACAAATTCTGCAGGCACTGGATGTCCGCAGTTTTGCCCCTGAAGTGACCGCCTGCCCGGGCTGCGGTCGAACCACCAGTACTTTCTTCAGGGTGCTGACGGACGAAGTCGATGCTTTCCTGCGCACTAAAATGGTGACCTGGCGCCACCAGTTTGTGGGTGTGGAAGAAATGAAAGTCGCGGTTATGGGTTGTGTTGTTAACGGCCCCGGTGAGAGTAAACATGCCAATATCGGTATCAGCCTGCCCGGAACCGGTGAAGCGCCTTCAGCACCGGTATTTATCGACGGTGAAAAAGTAACGACGCTCAAAGGCGGTAATATCACTGAAGAGTATAAGGAAATGATTGAGGAGTATGTCCACAAAACCTACGCACCCAGGGAATCATTGATTGCCAGCGAGTGATTGAATCCTGTAGAAGCCCGCTCAGCGGGCTTTCTTATTGATCCGGCTAATCTTTTGGCTCAGGTCTTTCCTGTTCGACCATCTCCGGTGTTTCCAGACTGAGCCGTCCCAGGCCGCCACTGCGGAACTCATTCAGAAGAATCTCGGAGACCTTGTGTAGATCAGCTATGCCACCTCTTCTCATGCAATTTCTACGGGTAGCAATCGCATCCATCAGTTCGATATCAGTCGAGGGTAACTCATTGATCTGAAAACGCTGTCTGAGCGCTTCCGGATATGCTTTCAGAAAGTATTCAGCAGCAAACAGGGCAATGTCTTCGTATTCCAGAACCGCATCTTTAATGGCTCCGGAAATGGCCAGTCGATAGCCGCAGGCTTCCGGCTCCAGCTTGGGCCAGAGGAATCCGGGCGTATCTAAAAGGATCATGCCATTAGGCAATTTAATACGCTGCTGCTGTTTCGTGACTGCCGGGACATTTCCGGTTTTGGCAATAATGCGGTTGGCAAGCGTGTTGATCATGGTGGACTTGCCGACATTGGGAATCCCCAGAATCATGGCTCTCATGCCTTTGATATCGAGCTTGCGTTCCACCATGCTCTCGGCCAGTTTTAGCACACCACGCACTTTTTCTGGCTGACTCTGGGTCAGGGCAATGGCCTTAACGCCTTCTTCCTTTTCCATCTCCCTGATCCACTGCTCTGTGACAGCAGGATCAGCCAGATCACTCTTGTTCAACACCTTGATATAAGGCGTTTTACCGCGCAGGGAAGGCACCAGAGGGTTTCCGCTACTGAAAGGAAGACGAGCGTCCAGAACTTCGATAATCAGATCGACTTCCGGAACCACTTTCTTGATCTCCTTTCGAGCCTTGTGCATATGCCCGGGAAACCAGTTAATTGCCATAACAAAACCTCTGTTGACTGAAGGCCGGTATTTTATATGCTGCGGAGTAATCTGATAACCGAGACTTTTATCTATAAATAAGACCGGTTAGGCTCACCGCACTGCAACAATTTGAATACAGTTTTTCTATTGCTGTCATAGCCATTACCAATTTCCAGCCTCATCGACTCATCTGTAGAATTTATTTCATACAAGAAGAGGACGATCCATGAATACAACTAAGCAAACAGAGAAAAAACAAGATAGTACCAATACTCCAACCCAGCAATCCAACAAGCAAAGCGATTGCAACTTCAGCAATGATTATTATGGAGACAAAGTCTGCCGTACCCCTGTGAACCAAAAGAAATGACAACAAACAAAAACCCCAGTCGATCTCTCAACTGGGGTTTTTCTGTATTCAATGCCTGGCGATGACCTACTCTCACATGGGGAAACCCCACACTACCATCGGCGATGCGTCGTTTCACTACCGAGTTCGGGATGGGATCGGGTGGTTCCAACGCTCTATGGTCACCAGGCAAAACTGGTCGAGCCGGTGGCTTTTGAGCTGGAAGCTTTAAGCTGGAGGCTTGAAGCTGTTTCTCGAAAGCTAAGGCTCTGGAATCCAAATCTTTTTTTAAGCTGTGTGTCTATTCTTGCTCAACACTCTCGTTCACTGTGTACGGCTTCAAGCTTCCAGCTTCAAGCTTCAAGCTTTCAGCTGCTAGATCGCTTTGGCGTTATATGGTCAAGCCTCTCGAGTCATTAGTACGGGTTAGCTCAACGCCTCACAACGCTTACACACCCCGCCTATCAACGTCGTAGTCTTCAACGTCTCTTATGGGCCTTAAGGCCAGGGAAGTCTCATCTTGAAGGGGGCTTCCCGCTTAGATGCTTTCAGCGGTTATCCCGTCCGAACTTAGCTACCGGGCAATGCGTCTGGCGACACAACCCGAACACCAGTGGTTCGTCCACTCCGGTCCTCTCGTACTAGGAGCAGCTCTCCTCAAACTTCCAACGTCCACGGCAGATAGGGACCGAACTGTCTCACGACGTTCTAAACCCAGCTCGCGTACCACTTTAAATGGCGAACAGCCATACCCTTGGGACCGGCTTCAGCCCCAGGATGTGATGAGCCGACATCGAGGTGCCAAACACCGCCGTCGATGTGAACTCTTGGGCGGTATCAGCCTGTTATCCCCGGAGTACCTTTTATCCGTTGAGCGATGGCCCTTCCATTCAGAACCACCGGATCACTATGACCTACTTTCGTACCTGCTCGAGATGTACCTCTCGCAGTCAAGCTGGCTTGTACCATTACACTAACCGCACGATGTCCGACCGTGCTTAGCCAACCTTCGTGCTCCTCCGTTACTCTTTGGGAGGAGACCGCCCCAGTCAAACTACCCACCACACAATGTCCCCGATCCTGGTAAAGGACCTGGGTTAGAACCTCAATATTGCCAGGGTGGTATTTCAAGGTTGGCTCCATGCAGACTGGCGTCCACACTTCAAAGCCTCCCACCTATCCTACACAAGCAACATCAAGATCCACTGTGAAGCTGTAGTAAAGGTTCACGGGGTCTTTCCGTCTAGCCGCGGATACACTGCATCTTAACAGCGATTTCAATTTCACTGAGTCCTGGGTGGAGACAGCGTGGCCATCGTTACGCCATTCGTGCAGGTCGGAACTTACCCGACAAGGAATTTCGCTACCTTAGGACCGTTATAGTTACGGCCGCCGTTTACCGGGGCTTCGATCAAGAGCTTCTCCGAAGATAACCCCATCAATTAACCTTCCGGCACCGGGCAGGCGTCACACCGTATACGTCCACTTACGTGTTAGCACAGTGCTGTGTTTTTAATAAACAGTCGCAGCCACCTGGTATCTTCGACCACCGCCAGCTTACGGAGCAAGTCCGGTCACCGGCAGCGGCGCACCTTCTCCCGAAGTTACGGTGCCATTTTGCCTAGTTCCTTCACCCAGGTTCTCTCAAGCGCCTTGGTATTCTCTACCTGACCACCTGTGTCGGTTTCGGGTACGGTCCCTTTTGACCTGGTGCTTAGAAGGTTTTCCTGGAAGCCTGGCATCAACCACTTCCCCACCTTGGTGGGTTCGTCATCAGTTCTCGGCTTTGTGGACCCGGATTTTCCTGAGTCCACAGCCTACGACCTTAAACCCGGATAACCATCACCGGGCTGGCCTAGCCTTCTCCGTCACTCCATCGCAGTCAAAAGGGGTACAGGAATATTAACCTGTTTCCCATCGATTACGTCTTTCGACCTCACCTTAGGGGCCGACTCACCCTGCGCCGATTAGCGTTGCGCAGGAACCCTTGGTCTTCCGGCGAGGGAGCCTCTCACTCCCTTTATCGTTACTCATGTCAGCATTCGCACTTCTGATGCCTCCAGCCCACCTCCCGGTGAACCTTCTACGGCTTACAGAACGCTCCTCTACCGGTTGCAGTGGTCAGTTTTCAGTGGTCGGTCATCAGTCTTCTCATACTGACAACTGACCACTGAAAACTGACCACTGAACCCCGTAGCTTCGGTGAATAGTTTGAGCCCCGTTACATCTTCCGCGCGAGCCGACTCGACCAGTGAGCTATTACGCTTTCTTTAAAGGGTGGCTGCTTCTAAGCCAACCTCCTGGCTGTCTGGGCCTTCTCACATCGTTTCCCACTTAACTATTACTTTGGGACCTTAGCTGACGGTCTGGGTTGTTTCCCTTTCCACGACGGACGTTAGCACCCGCCGTGTGTCTCCCGTGATTGCACTCATCGGTATTCGGAGTTTGCATGGGGTTGGTAAGCCGGGATGGCCCCCTAGCCCAAACAGTGCTCTACCCCCGATGGTGAGACACGAGGCGCTACCTAAATAGCTTTCGAGGAGAACCAGCTATCTCCGGGCTTGATTAGCCTTTCACTCCTATCCACAAGTCATCCCCTGGCTTTTCAACGACAGTGGGTTCGGTCCTCCAATCAGTGTTACCTGATCTTCAACCTGCTCATGGATAGATCGCCCGGTTTCGGGTCTACACCTTGCGACTTGGCGCCCTATTAAGACTCGGTTTCCCTACGGCTTCCCTATTCGGTTAACCTTGCCACAAAATGTAAGTCGCTGACCCATTATACAAAAGGTACGCAGTCACACCCCTAAGGATGCTCCCACTGCTTGTACGTACACGGTTTCAGGTTCTATTTCACTCCCCTCAACGGGGTTCTTTTCGCCTTTCCCTCACGGTACTGGTTCACTATCGGTCAGTCAGGAGTATTTAGCCTTGGAGGATGGTCCCCCCATGTTCAGACAACATTTCACGTGTGCCGTCCTACTCGATTTCACAATAACTGGCCTTTCGTGTACGGGGCTGTCACCCACTATGGCGGCACTTTCCAGAGCCTTCCACTAGACCAAAAATTGCTTAAGGGCTGCTCCCCGTTCGCTCGCCGCTACTGGGGGAATCTCGGTTGATTTCTTTTCCTCCGGGTACTTAGATGTTTCAGTTCCCCGGGTTCGCCTCCTAAACCCTATGTATTCAGGTAAAGGATACTCACTTGTGTGAGTGGGTTTCCCCATTCGGACATTCCTGGATCAACGCCTGTTTATCGGCTCCCCAAGACTTTTCGCAGATTACCACGTCCTTCATCGCCTCTGACTGCCAAGGCATCCACCGTGTACGCTTAGTCACTTGACCATATAACCCAAAGCAATCTAATGATTGATTGAATCAAAGGTTCCTATAACTACCTTTAACGATCTTCAGTTCATCACTGGCCACTGTTAACTGACCACTGACAACTGAACGCCATACACATTAGCTATTACCTTTCGGCAAATAACTTGAGAGTGTCTCAGCAAGAATTTCATTAAAAGACTAACGTCTTTTAAATCAACTCAGCTTAATTTAAGTTTGGATTCCACATTGTTAAAGATCGCATTATCCGCTTCCCGTTAAAGAAGGGGACAATGAAGCAAAATACGCTTAATGAATGGGTTGTCCGGATTAATGGTGGAGCTAAGCGGGATCGAACCGCTGACCTCCTGCGTGCAAAGCAGGCGCTCTCCCAGCTGAGCTATAGCCCCATATCCCGAATCATGATTGGTGGGTCTGGGCAGACTCGAACTGCCGACCTCACCCTTATCAGGGGTGCGCTCTAACCAACTGAGCTACAGACCCAATCCTGTTGGTTCAGCGCAATGCTAAAACAACCGATTCATTAAACACACTTTTTAAAGAACAAAACAACACCAGACGACTTTCGTCGTTGGTGTTATCAAACAATTCGTGTGAACGCTTATGAAAGGTCGGTCGTCGTTTAAGGAGGTGATCCAGCCCCAGGTTCCCCTAGGGCTACCTTGTTACGACTTCACCCCAGTCATGAATCACTCCGTGGTAACCGCTCTCCCGAAGGTTAAGCTAGCTACTTCTGGAGCAACCCACTCCCATGGTGTGACGGGCGGTGTGTACAAGGCCCGGGAACGTATTCACCGTGACATTCTGATTCACGATTACTAGCGATTCCGACTTCATGGAGTCGAGTTGCAGACTCCAATCCGGACTACGATGCACTTTCTCAGATTAGCTCCACCTCGCGGCTTGGCAACCGTCTGTATGCACCATTGTAGCACGTGTGTAGCCCTGGCCGTAAGGGCCATGATGACTTGACGTCGTCCCCACCTTCCTCCGGTTTGTCACCGGCAGTCTCCCCAGAGTGCCCGACCGAATCGCTGGTAACTGAGGATAAGGGTTGCGCTCGTTGCGGGACTTAACCCAACATCTCACGACACGAGCTGACGACAGCCATGCAGCACCTGTCACTGCGTTCCCGAAGGCACCCCTCTATCTCTAAAGGGTTCGCAGGATGTCAAGGCCAGGTAAGGTTCTTCGCGTTGCTTCGAATTAAACCACATGCTCCACCGCTTGTGCGGGCCCCCGTCAATTCATTTGAGTTTTAACCTTGCGGCCGTACTCCCCAGGCGGTCTACTTATCGCGTTAGCTGCGTCACCAGGAATGCAAGATCCCCGACGACTAGTAGACATCGTTTACGGCGTGGACTACCAGGGTATCTAATCCTGTTTGCTCCCCACGCTTTCGTACCTCAGCGTCAGTGTCAGACCAGAGTGTCGCCTTCGCCACTGGTGTTCCTTCCTATATCTACGCATTTCACCGCTACACAGGAAATTCCACACTCCTCTTCCGCACTCTAGCTTGCCAGTTTTGGATGCAATTCCCAGGTTAAGCCCGGGGCTTTCACATCCAACTTAACAAGCCGCCTACGCACGCTTTACGCCCAGTAATTCCGATTAACGCTCGCACCCTCCGTATTACCGCGGCTGCTGGCACGGAGTTAGCCGGTGCTTCTTCTGCGAGTAACGTCACAGCTCAAGGGTATTAACCTTGAACCTTTCCTCCTCGCTGAAAGTGCTTTACAACCCTAGGGCCTTCTTCACACACGCGGCATGGCTGCATCAGGCTTTCGCCCATTGTGCAATATTCCCCACTGCTGCCTCCCGTAGGAGTCTGGGCCGTGTCTCAGTCCCAGTGTGGCTGATCATCCTCTCAGACCAGCTACGGATCGTCGCCTTGGTAGGCCTTTACCCCACCAACCAGCTAATCCGACGCAGGCTCATCCGATAGCGCAAGGTTCCGAAGAATCCCCTGCTTTCCCTCTTAAGGCGTATGCGGTATTAATCCGGATTTCTCCGGGCTATCCCCCACTACCGGGCAGATTCCTACGTGTTACGCACCCGTCCGCCGCTCGTCAGCAACTAGCAAGCTAGTCCTGTTACCGCTCGACTTGCATGTGTTAGGCCTGCCGCCAGCGTTCAATCTGAGCCATGATCAAACTCTTCAGTTTAAATCGTTTTGTCAGCTGTCCCGAAGAACAAGCTAACTGCTCAATCATTTGCAATTAAACGTACATGAATTACAGGTATGTTCACTTGCTTGATCAGCATTTAAATCATTCCAGAGCAAAGCTCTGTTGACCGATGCCATTCGCACAAGCGCCCACACGAATTGTCTGATAATTTGTTAAAGAACTGAGTTAAAACAATAAGGTTTTAACCGGCTGAATCAGCAGTCAGTGCCGTTCAGCGAGGCCGCTATATTACCGCGACCATTTTCGTTGTCAAGCACTGCTTCTACTGAAGAAACAAAACCGCTTTCCAACCCACCAAACTGGCGAACGCTGATACTTAATCAGTGCTGCTTTTCCCGTTCAGCGGCGGCGCATTCTACATTTCAAAGCGAAACTGTCAATCAATATTTTATTGATTGCGCTGTGTTTGCCAGTAATGGGATATTGCGCCGAAGAAGTGGAGCGAATTATACGTCTGAAACCCATTATGGCAATAGAGGGTTAATACCTAATACTCGCTGGTGCTTATGCAACGACTCCATGATTAAACGACAAATATCGCTTATAAACCTGCCCGACAATCAGTTGGTTCAAGCCCTGAAGAAATCGAACGCAATAACATCTGCAATCTGCTTTTTATTCAGCATTAACATCAGCAGGCGATCGAGCCCCATGGCAACGCCAGCGCAATCGGGCATACCTGATCTCAAACCTTCAACCAGGTTATGGTCGTAGGGGTAAACAGGCCTGCCCTGTTCCTTACGTTTAGTCTGCTCCGCCTTGAAACGAGCCTGCTGCTCTTCGCCATGGGTCAGTTCGTGATAACCATTAGCCAGCTCAACACCGTTAATAAAAAGCTCGAATCGCGCAGCCACCTGGTCACCCTGACTATTGCTATGAAGTCTCGCCAGAGCAGCCATACTGGCAGGGTAGTCGTAAACATAAACCCCGTTGAGTGCACCGCCTTCACTCACACCCAGCTCAGGTTCGATCATTTTTGAAAACAACGCATCGAGGCAGTCATTTCTTTCCAGACCTGACAGCCCCTTATCCACATGTTTTTTGACCAGCGCAGAAAGCACTTCATCCGATGCCGTATGGGGATTCAACCCCAGCTTTTTCTGAAAAACGTCGCCATAGCTGACTCTCCCCATTTCTTTAAAGGCTGCAACTGAAGATAACAGCAAGGTCATATCGTCCATTAACTGATGCTGATCCATTCCCAGCCGGTAGTACTCAAGCATGGTGAACTCAGGATTGTGCCGCCCACCCGCTTCACCATTGCGGAACACCCGACCCAGGGAATAAATATCGCCACTGCCGGCAGCCAGAAGCCTTTTCATTGGAAACTCCGGTGATGTATGCAGGTAGCAGGATTTCTCACTACCTCCACCGATGGGAAGAAAGGTGGTGACAAAACTGTCGATGTGAAGATCCACCGTCGCGCTGGCAGAAAGCATCGGGGTGTCCACTTCCATCACTTGCTGCTCATCAAAATAATGTCGGATTCTGCTAAATAGCCGCGCCCTTTCCTGCAATGTCGACATTGAGGCAGAGGGTTTCCAGTTATCAGATGACATGCAAGTGGTACTCCATGGGTCAAAATGAATCACATCTTAGCTTTCGCGGGGAGCTAATCAAGGTAAAGCAGGGAAGGATCGCAGCAGACAGGAGTCAGCAAAAAAACCCTCCAGCCAGGGACTGGAGGAAAGGGACAATTACTTCACACGACCCACGTACTCACCGGTACGAGTATCGATTTTCAGAACTTCACCTTCAGTGATAAACAGAGGCACTTTCACAGAAGCGCCGGTGCTCAGTTTAGCTGGCTTGGAGCCCCCCTGAGCGGTATCACCTTTCAGGCCCGGATCGGTTTCAATCACTTCCAGTTCCACAAAGTTAGGTGCCGACACAGAAAGAGGGGATCCGTTATACAGAGTTACAGAGTATACTTCCTGCTCTTTAAGCCAATCGAGGGTGTCACCCACCGCTTCTTTGCTGGCAGCGTGCTGCTCGAAAGAACCATCAGTCATCATGAAGTGCCAGAATTCACCGTCGGTGTACAGGTACTCCATGTCGTAGTCCATCACATCTGCAGCTTCGATGCTTTCACCTGACTTGAAGGTACGCTCCCAGACACGGTTGCTCATCAGGTTGCGAAACTTAACCCGGTTAAAGGCCTGACCCTTACCCGGTTTTACAAACTCGTTCTCGATGATGACGCAGGGATCACCTTCCAGCATCACTTTGAGACCTGAACGAAACTCGTTGGTACTATAACTAGCCATCGGACACTACCAGCAAAATGAAAACCCCTATGATAACCCGTTACGAGGGCGGTGTGCATACTGATAAGCTATCAACCCGTCTTTTGCTTCCAGAAGAACAGCCAGAGAACTGGAAAAAAGTGCTGGCCGATTCAGTCACCGACCCTGAAGCACTGCTCAACATTCTGAACCTTCCAAAGACTCTGTTGCCAGGAGCCGTCAGGGGCAATAAATCTTTCAGTATGCGAATTCCACGTCCTTATATAGACCGGATGACCAGAGGTGACCAGTACGATCCATTGCTCAGGCAAGTTTTGCCCCTGGGAGAAGAGTGTGAGGAAGTCAGTGGATTCAGTCTCGACCCTCTGGCAGAACAGTCCCAGAACCCGAGCCGGGGCATTATTCATAAATACCAGGGACGACTGCTTCTGATCACCAGCGGAGCCTGCGCCGTCAACTGCCGCTTTTGCTTTCGGCGACATTTCCCTTATGGAGACAACCAGCTGAGTGGAGACAGCTGGACAGAAGCGGTGGAATACATTCGCTCAGAAAAAAGTATTCACGAGGTCATATTAAGTGGCGGAGATCCACTGGCTGCCACAGATAGTCGCCTTGCCCGCATGGTGGACACGTTGTCCGATATTCCCCATGTAAAAACGCTGCGAATACACACCCGCCTGCCCATCGTCATTCCCCAGAGAGTCACCGGGGAAATGCTCCAGTGGTTTTGTGGCGGAAGGCTTAAACCCGTTATGGTGATTCATTGCAACCATGCCAATGAGATCGATGAACAGGTTGAACAGGCACTGCAAAAACTAAGGCAGGCGGGAGCAATATTACTGAACCAGACGGTGTTGCTTAAAGACATTAATGATGACTCGAAGTCACTGGCCGATCTGAGCCAGACGCTCTTTAATGCCGGAGTACTGCCTTATTACCTGCATCTTCTGGATCGGGTTAAGGGTGCTGCTCACTTTGAAGTCACGGATGAGAAAGCCAGGCTGCTCATTAATGAGCTGATGCAAACATGCCCCGGTTACCTGGTCCCAAGACTGGTCAGGGAAGTAGCAGGCGCAGCCAGCAAAACCCCCATACCGGTCAATTAGCCTGCTTGCCACACTGGATTCTTTAAGCCTGTGGTCATAGTATAGAGTCTGGTCCAAAGCTATTTTTAACGGACAGATAATCAGGATGATTTCATGGACGTACAGAATGAAAGGATTCCGCTGCAGCTTCCGTCTCAAAGCCTGAACAGTTTATCGTTCAGCCAGACGGATGTGCACGCGGTTCATCAATGGCTCAGTGAGCTGCCTAAAACCAATAGACCACTGTCGTTTAAATCAATAGGGCAGGCACTGGAAGAGCTAGCTCGCCTTAAAGTACAACCTTCTCTCCAATGGTCTCTGGTCGAACAGTTTAGACCTGTCGTTTATTTTCTGATCCATCAGAGTCAAAACCAGGCTCTGAAAAATATCGTCACCTTTAATGATGCTCAGCAAGAAGAGTACAACAACTGCCTGAAGCTGCTTCTCAGGCTGTTAAAAGTCTATAAAGTGGTTGTCCGCAGCAGCCAGAGCCAACAGGACCCTTCCAGCCCCCTGGCTGCCGCATTACACCGGTCGCTGGCTGAAAGTGCTTCTATTCTGCTCTTTACCTGCGAGTATTATCGACCTGTCCCCGAACGCGTATGGCTGGAAATGCACACGCTGTACTTCACTGCCCGCGGACAAAATCTGAAAACCTTCAGTCTTGAGGACCCCATCACCACCAAAGCCAGAAAATTATCTCTTTCAGATCTTTATAAGCGAGCTTTGCTACTCAGTCGGTCCCGATCCAACCAGTTGAGACCTCAGGAAATCCGACAGATTTTCAAAGCACTCTGTCTATGGGCACCCCACAGCAAACTCGAGCCGGTAGAAAACAGCCGGTCACATTTTGTGGTCAATCTGGATTCTGACGAAGGGCTACTCTACAGCTCGCTGTTGGAAGGAGAAAAAAATGATCACCTTCTGGCTCTGGATTCCAGACTGCTGAGTGCGCACCTGAAAAAGCTCAGCGCATCAGTCTCGGAAGAAAAACCCGGGGCTCTGACAAAACGGGTCATTGATCATCTGACCACTGCCTGGAGCCTGCCCGAACAACGAAAGCACCAACGTCAGAGCAGCTCAGATTCTTGTGAAATCTGTTTTGGCTTCAGTGCGGTTCATTACTTCCTGCACGATCAACAGACGTTTGATGAGATGGTTTCCGGACATATTGCCCAGAACAAATCCGGCAAGAGCACCTTCTCTTCCAACGACAGCAGTGATGCCTGGTCCGAGGCCCATGATGCCCATACGGATGAAGATACCAAAATGTCCACAAGCACTTCACCGGTACACTTTACCCAGCAGCCTGACGACCAGGGCAGCCTGTATCCCACTTATAAGTGCTCAATCATCAACACCTGCGCAGGGGGTTACTGCCTGAGCACCCGTAGTGACCTTGAACACCAACTGCACACTGGAGAGCTGCTGGCCATCCGGGAACCCGGCCAGAAAAACTGGTTACTGGCCGCAGTGCGTTGGGTTCAGGTGAATGATCAAAAAGATCTGCTTATAGGTCTGGAGCTTCTGTCCGCCTCAACCAAACCCTGTGCGCTCACACCTCTGAAAAAAAATGTCGACGCAACGCACTACCAAAGAGCATTCCTTTTGCCGGTTATGCCCCCCGTGAATGACACGTCTACCTTGATAACACCCAGGGTGTCCTTCAAAAGCGGACTGAAATTCACTCTGCTTCAGGGAGGCAAGATCCGAAAAGGGCAACTGCTGGAGTGCGTCTCCAGCTCACCAGGCTACAGGCAGTTCAAATTTCGACTGCTGGAAGATCAGTACTAATCGCTTCTATACTTCTTCGATTCAACCCTATAGATCGAAGCAAGGCAGGCGGGTGTTCAGCAAACATTCTTTGAAGTATTTACTACTTTTTATCTTCCTTCTGACAGGCTGCACCACCACACAGGAAACCATGCACTCCTGGCAGGGTCGCCACATAGAGGAAGTGATCCGTTATTGGGGAGCTCCCAGCTCCATGCTGCAACTGGAAGATGGTCAGAGCGTTTATAGCTGGGTCTCTAACTGGGGCTCAGCCTACCTGATGAGCACCTGTCGACAGTCGTTTACCACTTCCTCCAAAGGCATCATACGGAACTGGCGATATACGGGTTGCCCGCACTGGCAGTCTATATCGATGGATAAAATTAATAGGATGTCGTCGGACTCGGAAGACGACTGAAGCCCACGGAAAGCTGGGGGGCAAAAAGAGCAGACGCCAGTGCATGAATTGTCGCCGAAAACGGTGAAGGGGGTTGATACGTTGTTGGGGAGGGTTCAGTGTCCGGGGTTAACAGGGCTACTTTCAATCAAGACTTCAGGAAGGGACGTAACCGGGAGCCAAAAAAGCAAAAGGCTCTACGCAAGCGCAGAGCCTTTTAGGCGGCATACCGGATTGCAATCTCCTGCGTATGACGGCCTCCGGGGAGGACTTAAGCCCGATGCCTGAGCAGAGCGGGGACAAGTGAACTATAGACACTTACAAATAGTCTGTCAAAGCGGTTAAACCGAGGCCATTCAGCATGCATTGCTGGATTTTAAGAAGATCCGCCTTGTCTATCACACGTACATCATACTGCCTGCGCCCAGACGCATCCTTACCCTCAAACGGTATAAACAGTCGGTCAAAGGACACTGTATAGATCATGTCGGCTTTGACCCAGTGAAAATCGGCATTGTACGGCTTTGGGAGGACTGGGGTGAAATGGAGCTTAAAATGGTAAGGCGCTACCTCATTAGGAGCTGTTGTACTCAGGGGTACAACTGTGCAAAGGCCACTTCTGTGGCGAAGCCTTGGTGACACGACTACTGCAGGCCTGCGCTTAACCATTTCCGGTGGAACGAACCCTTTGAAATCACAAATAACAACAGTCCCCTGTTCGGGATGAAATCTAAGCCCCATACGTAACCTGCTTCAGTGTACTAAAGGAGTGAAGTGTAATACATGAAACTGGATTCCGGCTTATTCAACACTCAAGCTATTCCCGTCATCAAACGATACAAAGCATAATCAGATCTCAGGCAGTACAGGCAAGGACCAACCCGTATCGAGGCAAGGATGCCAAACGAAAACAACGGCTTGAATAAAGCAAAGCAGGAAAAGAACGATGAGTTCTATACGCAACTTACCGATATCGAAAAGGAGATGAAGCACTACCGAAACCACTTCAAAAACAAGGTGGTGTACTGCAACTGCGACGACCCTTATATCAGTGCTTTCTTTGAGTACTTTTCCAAGAATTTTGAGTTCCTGAAGCTAAAAAAGCTGATTACCACATGCTACAAGAGTCAGCAGGTGAAGCAATTCAGCCAGAACGATTCAGCCCAGGCCATCAAGTTGGAATACACGGGTGGTGCAGCCAATAGCCTGCCGGGACCTGACGATATTGGTGTAACACACCTCAAGGGTGACGGCGACTTTCGCAGTCCTGAATGTATTGCCTTGTTGAGAGAGGCTGACATTGTCGTCACTAATCCACCTTTTTCCCTGTTCAGGGAATATGTCTCGCAGCTGGTTCAGGCCAGAAAAAAGTTCATCATTGTCGGCAATCAGAACGCGATTAGCTACAAACAAGTTTTCCCCCTTATTAAAAATAATGAGCTCTGGCTTGGTATCAAAAACGGTGACATGCGGTTTAAAGTGCCGGATTACTACGAACCCCGTAAAACGCGTTATTGGCAAGACGAAGACGGTCAGAAATGGCGAAGTTTGGGCAATATGTGCTGGTATACCAACCTCAAGCATAAAAACCGCAATGAGCAGTTGATCTTGGTGAAACAGTATTCCGGCAATGAGATCACTTACCAATTCCCGCGTAAAGCATCGCCCAATCGGGCGGTGATACAAGCGGTCAGTCCGCAGGACTGATAATAAACATCAAGGTTTACGAAAGGCAATGCTTTCTGTAAAATATTTCGCATGAAGACTAAGCGAGCCTACAAAGAACGATTCTACCCAACACCTGGGCAAACTCAGCTACTTGCTCAGTCGTTTGGTTGTGCTCGATTTGTTTATAACAATACGCTTCGTTTTCGCACTGATGCCTACTACAAAGACGGGAAATCCATATCCCACTCTGAGGTAGAAAAAAGGCTTGTCTCGCTCAAGACAGAGTTTCCATTTCTGGCTGATGTATCCAGCGTGATTCTTCAACAAAAGCTTAGAGATCAGCAAGAGGCTTTCAAGAAATTTTGTAATGGAAAAGCCAAATACCCTAAATTCAAGAAAAGACACTCAAGACAAAGTATCCGGCTAACAAAGGCCGCTTTCAGATACAAAGATGGTCAGCTTTTCATTGCCAAAAGCAAAGATCCGCTGAATATCCGGTGGAGCCGACCGCTGTCTTCTGATCCTTCAAGTATCACCATCATCAAAGATCGGGCAGGCCGGTACTTTGTGTCCATGCTGTGTGAGTTTGAAGCTAAACCAATGCCTATTAGTAACAAGACAGTAGGCATTGATTTAGGTTTGAATGATCTGTTCATCACTTCAGAGGGTGAAAAATCCGGTAACCCAAGGCACACCAAACGCTACGAGATAAAGCTCGCCTATCTTCAGCGTCAGATGTCAAAAAAGCAAAAAGGCAGTAGCAACAGAGCCAAAGCAAAGCTCAAGGTTGCACGACTTCATGCCAAGATTGCCGATTGTCGGATGGATGCCACCCACCAGGCATCACGCAAACTCATTAACGAGAACCAAGTTGTTTGCGTAGAGTCTCTGAACGTGAAGGGCATGATCAAAAATCCAAAGCTGGCAAAGCATATAGCCGATGCAAACTGGGGAGAGTTTGTCCGTCAGTTGAAATACAAGGCTGATTGGGCGGGTAGAGGTCTGGTTAAGATAGACCGTTTCTTTCCAAGCTCTAAACGCTGTTCCAGTTGCGGATTTGTCCATGAAAGTCTGCCGTTGTCTATTCGTGAATGGGAATGCCCGGAATGCAAAACCCATCACGACAGGGACATTAACGCAGCGAAGAATATCAAAACCGCCGGACTGGCGGGGTTAGCCTGTGGAGCGACTGGAACGGGGGTAGAGGCTTAAAAGCCCCTACCTAGGGAAGGCGTGACGAAGCAGGAAGGTTCTTGGAGCGATCTAAGAACCCTCGCCCGAAAGGGCGGGGAGTGTCAGCCGCGCTATGACAATTACGATGCCATTGAAGTGCCATTCGTTAAGGACATTCCCGCGGATTACGATGGGGTCATGGGAGTTCCAGTCACATTCCTGAACAAGTACAACCCAGAACAATTTGAAATCATAGGCACTTCAGACCGAGGCGGGGACGGTTTAATTAACCATCTTTATTTACCCCATGATCGTCGAGATGCCCCTGTTATCAATGGCAAGGGGGTTTACACACGGCTGTTCATCCGCCACCGCAAACCCCTGGCCAAGGTCGCATAAATGGACATCACCCTAAAGCACATCACTATCCGTGAATTGACCCAAGATTACCAAGACAACCAGGAAGCCGGTGTCATCGGCTTCGCAGGCAAAGTGAATATCCGCCCACCCTTCCAGCGTGAGTTTGTCTACAACGAAAAACAGCGGGAGGCGGTTATTGATACCGTGACCAAAGACTTCCCGCTTAACACCATCTACTGGGCAGTAACCAACGATGGCTTCGAGGTCATCGACGGCCAGCAGCGCATCGTTTCGATTTGCCAGTACGTGGACGGGGTCTTTGCTTATAAGGAGCGCTACTTTCACAACCTTCAATCGAATGAGCAGGACGACATTCTCAATTACGAACTGACCGTGTACCAGTGCCAGGGCACCCCCAGCGAAAAGCTGGACTGGTTTCGCACCATCAACATCGCAGGCGAACAATTAACCGATCAGGAGTTACGCAATGCGGTTTATGCCGGTTCCTGGACGATGGACGCTAAACGCTTCTTTTCCAAAAACCAGTGCTCCGCCTGGCAACTGGCGAAAGACTATATGAAGGGCTCCCCCATTCGGCAGGATTACCTGCAAACTGCCGTTAAATGGTTAAGCAAGGGTGACATCGAAGGGTACATGGCCAAGCATCAACATGATAAGAGCGCCAAAGATTTATGGCTTTATTTTCAGCAAGTGATTGCCTGGGTAAAGGCTACCTTCCCGGCCTATCGCAAAGAGATGAAGGGTCTTGCCTGGGGTGATTTCTATAACGCCCACAAAGATGACATCCTCGATCCGACTCACCTGGAGAGTGAGACAAGCAGACTGATGGCCGATGATGAAGTGGCCATTAAAAAAGGCGTCTATCAATACTTACTGACCGGCAACGAAAAACACCTGAACCTGCGAGCCTTTACGGATAGCCAGAAACGAACGCTTTTTGAACGCCAGAAAGGTATCTGTACCGAGTGTAAAGAGCCTTTCGATATCGACCAGATGGAAGCCGATCACATCACCCCGTGGTCCGAGGGCGGCAAGACAGAGCTGGATAATGGCCAGGTGCTTTGCCGGGAATGCAATCGCAGAAAGTCCAACCACTGAGTCACTATCGTCCGGTTCGCTTTCCGTTTTTTCCTGTAAATGATCCATTTTTTTCTTCTTAATGGTCTATGATTAGCTCTGTTAAAAGAGCTTTATGGAGGTTCAACATGCCAAATGTTCATCCCGTACTGGCCGATATGGCGACCAGTATCAGCGAATTCAAAAAAAATCCCATGGCCGTCATTCATCAGGGAGGGGGCCAGCCGGTGGCTGTTCTGAACCGCAATGAACCTGCTTTTTACTGCGTACCCTCTGTCGTCTGGGAAGCGGTACTGGATCAGCTGGAAGACATCGAACTGGCCAGGCTGGTTGAGGAGCGCAAAAACCAGAAAGAAATCCCGGTAGACCTCGATGACTTATGAGCTGATCTTCAAGGAAGAAGCTCTGAAAGAGTGGCGCCAGCTTGACCAGAGCCTTCGGGATCAGTTCAGGAAAAAACTTGATGAACGACGACGATCGCCTAAAGTGCAATCGGCTCGACTCAGAGATATAAAGAACTGTTACAAGATAAAATTACGTTCTTCCGGCTTCCGGCTGGTTTATGAAGTGCGGGACAAAGAGATTGTGATTGTTGTTATTGCTGTGGGCAAACGCGATCGCCAGAAAGTTTACCGGGAAGCGCAGAGGCGTCTTTAACCCACCTTCCCCAACAACGCTTACCGCTCCCAGGAGCGGGTGCTTTGCGGGATGTCTCAGCTCAGCCTTAAATGATGGGGTGAACTCACCCCACCTTTCCTAATGAAGCCACGGCACTAATCATTCGATATTCTGCACCTGCTCCCTCATCTGCTCAACCAACACCTTAAGGTTAACAGCACTCTGTGTCAGACCAGCGTTAATGGATTTTGACGACAGCGTATTGGCTTCCCGGTTGAGTTCCTGCATCAGAAAATCAAGACGGCGCCCGATAGCGCCTTTCTTGCCCAGGGTGTGTTTAACTTCAGAAACGTGGGTGGATAACCGATCCAGCTCTTCATCAACGTCCATTTTCTGAGCCAGAATCACCAACTCCTGTTCCAGTCGATCAGGATCCAGTTCAGCTTTGGCTTCTTTCAGGCGATCCATGATTTTCTGTCTCTGGGACTCCAGTAAATCAGGGAGAATCGAACGCACGCTCTCGACCTCTCCGGTCACACCTTCCAGTCTTAACCGGATGAATTTCTCCAGCTCGGCGCCTTCTCTGCGACGGGAGTCCGACAGTTGCAGCAGAGCCTCTTCAAAAGCTTTGATGGCCGCGGCATGAACCGGAGCCATATTGGCCTCTTTATTGTCCATAATGCCGGGCCATTGCAGGACTTCCAGAGGGTTTACGCCAGAAGCATTGATAAAGTAGGTTTCAACTTTATTGACCACCGATTGCAGGGCTTCCAGGGCCGATTCATTGACGCTCAGTTGCTGCTGACCTTCTGCCAGTTGCAACTTTAAGGAACATTCCACCTTGCCCCTGTGCAAGTGCTTTCTCAACGCCTCCCGCAACGCTGGTTCTACTTCCCTAACCGCTTCTGGCAGACGAAAATGAGGCTCCAGATAGCGATGGTTAACTGAACGAATTTCCCACACCAGGCTACCCCAGTCCTCCTGGATCTGAGTACGGGCAAAGGCCGTCATACTGGAAGTCATAAGTTTCCTTATCAAAATGTTGCAGGATACATCAACAGCAACCAGTATCAAGCTCCGATGAGCTACCAGCCATCAACAGTTATTTGACAGGAAACATAGAGCCCTTAGCCCGCCTTGGTTATACTTCCGCTTTTAACATTCTTGGCGGTAGAAGGTAAGACCATGCGGCGTCCTAGCGGAAGAACTGCGGATCAGTTACGCGACATTAAAATTACTCGTGAGTACACCATGCACGCGGAAGGATCAGTGCTGGTTGAGTTTGGCAACACAAAGGTGATCTGCACGGCGTCGGTCGACAGATCGGTTCCCCGCTTTCTGAAAGGTTCCGGACAGGGCTGGGTGACCGCCGAATACGGTATGCTGCCCCGTTCAACAACCGATCGTATGGGTCGCGAAGCCGCAAGGGGCAAGCAGGGTGGCCGCACCCTGGAAATTCAGCGTCTTATTGGCCGCTCCCTGCGCGCTGCTGTTGACCTGAAGAAACTGGGTGAGAACACCATCACCATCGACTGTGATGTTATCCAGGCCGACGGTGGCACCCGCACAGCCTCGATTACCGGTGCCTGTGTGGCCCTGGTTGATGCTATCCGCCATATGCAAAGGAAAAAGATGATCAAGAATGATCCATTCCTGCAGATGATTGCTTCTGTTTCTGTGGGTATTTACCAGGGCAGCCCGGTTCTGGATCTGGATTATCCGGAAGACTCCAACGCTGAAACCGATATGAACGTGGTCATGACAGAAGAGGGCGGCTTTATTGAAATTCAGGGCACTGCTGAGGCGGCACCGTTCAGTCAAAACGAAATGACGGCCATGCTGGCCCTGGCTAAAGCAGGGATTGATGACCTGGTTAAGCTGCAAAAAGAAGCTCTGGCAGAGTAAAAGCCTTGATCCAGGCCGCCTGTCGGCCTGGAGTATCAAGAGGAAATGTAGATCAGTTCTCCAGTTCCCAGTCAAAGTCAATGATGACTGGAGCATGTTGGGAGAAAGCCTGGTTTTTGTAGATTCCACCATTCAGAACAGAATGACGCATCCCGGCCGTAATGATCTGATAATCAAGACGCATACCCAGGTTGTCGTGACGCAGGAGCTCATCCTGCCACCAGCTGTATTTGCCAGACTCACGATCCACTTCACGATAGGCATCAACAAAGCCCATGTCACCCAGCAGGCCTTCCATCCAGCCACGCTCTGCAGGCTGAAAGCCGGAAACTTCCTCAGAGTCGCGCCAGTTAGCCACATCAATTTTGCGATGGGCAATATTCCAGGTACCCGCCATAATGAATTCACGGCGCTTTCGGCGCTGCTTGTTCAGATGGTGGGAATAATTGTCCAGAAAGCGATACTTGAAGTTCTGACTAGCAGTATCATGACCTTCAGGCACATACATGCTGGCAATGCTGATCTTATCAAAGTCAGCCTGGATATAACGCCCGGTTTCATCGGCCTCGGGAAAGCCAAGACCGCTGATAATGGCTTTGGGCGCCTGACGTGTATAGATCGCTACACCACCACGATCTTTCCTTTCATAGCCACCGTAGGCATAACAGAAATATCCATCAAGCTGATACCGGTCTCCTTCCATTGCAAACTCATCCTCACGGATGTCCTGCAAGCAGATGACATCGGCATCCTGGTCTATTAACCAGTCAAACAGACCTTTGTCATGCGCGTTTTTTATGCCTTCACAATTAAAGCTGATAACTCTCATTATTGACTACACCTTGCCTGGACCAGATCTGGCCCGGCATAAAGCAAAATACCTGACTGGACTGTCGACCGGGGTCGACAACCACTGAAACAGGCTTAATCCTGCATCTGCCTCACGCCAATGTTGGGAGTCAACTACACAGAACACAGGAAAAGAGGGAATTTTAACTGGCGGATGATACAGGATTGTCGCCGATATGTTTATCCGCATAAATGCTGCCTCAACTTCTCAAAACATCAGGGCAGACTACCGCCATCAGGCATCAAAACATTATTTTTGGTTTTTCTCATTTTCAAGAAACCACCCCGGAGAATAGCTGCACCCATGGATAATTAGCAAAGGTATTTTCCAAATTGAGACGTTCAATACAGTTTACTGACTTTGCTATCAAAGCCTTACTTGGCAAACATAAGACCGAAGTCGTAAGAGTGACTTTCCTGAGTACGGCACACGGCCCGTCGCTGCCTGAAAAATCAGAAGCCCCGTCCGGTAGAGCAGGAAGCCGTCACAAATCGTTGCAGAACCTGCATGAGCAAAATTTTCAGGGTAAAATGGCGGTTTTTTACAACAGGCACTTGAATAGATCATGCTCGATTATCAGAGAGAGTTTCTGGACTTCGCCTTAAAGGAACAGGTGATTCGCTTCGGTGAGTTCACCCTCAAATCAGGCCGAAAATCGCCCTACTTCTTTAACGCAGGCCTTTTCAACACAGGAGAGGCCATCAACAAAATGGGGCAGTTTTATGCCCGGGCTCTGGTCAATTCAGCTGTCGGGTACGATCTGCTTTTTGGCCCGGCTTACAAAGGCATCCCCCTGGCAACCACAACTGCTGTTGCATTGTCTGAGCATCACAACATCAACACTCACTGGTGTTTCAACCGTAAGGAAGTCAAAGGCAATGGCGAAGGAGGCAATATTGTCGGAGCTCCGCTTGAAGGTCGCGCCATTATTGTCGATGACGTGATCACGGCGGGTACTGCCATTCGTGAAATCATGGACATTATTAATCAGAGCCCTGCCCGTGCCGCCGGAGTCATCGTTGCCTTGGATCGACAGGAAAAAGGCAAAGGCGAACTCTCAGCCATTCAGGAAGTTGAGAGAGATTTTTCCATCCCTGTTATCAGCATTGTGACACTGAGTGACCTGTTGTCGTATGCCGAGGAAAACCAGGACATAAAAATGTACGCCCCTGCCATCAGGGAATACAGGGAGCGTTACGGGGTCTCCTGAAACGAGAGCCTGAGGCTTGTGCTGCCAGCCTCAGGCAATCAAAGCACGGAGTTTTACGTAGAGTGTTTACCTGAAAACTACCGTTGCCAGCACTTGCCATTGCACTGACCACTGCTCGGTTGGCTTTCGCTTGAACTCACTGCGCACGAACTGGTAGATACGTCCTTCAGCCACTGAAAGCAACATATTGGCCGTAGAAGCCAGGGTGGCTTGAGTTCTCAGCCCCTCATACAGTTCAGCATCTCTCAGGACTTGCTTGAGTTGGGTTTCCAGTCGGTCAAACAGCTTGAAAACTCTCTGTCTCAGGCGATCAGGCTCTCCAACCAGGGCATCGCCCGTTAAAAGACGGGTTAAACCGGGGTTTTTTTCACAAAAACCCAACAGCAGTTGCAGAATCTTGCTGCAGCGCTGCAAAGCCTGCTGTTCTTCTTCGAGTATCAGGTTAACCCTTGAGAACAGAGAGTCTTCGATAAACTCGATCAGCCCTTCAAACATTTTGCCCTTACTGGGAAAGTGGCGGTAGAGCGCTGCTTCAGACACCCCCACTGCTTTGGCCAGAGAGGAGGTAGTAATCCTCTCTCCCGGGGCATCTTCCAGCATATGAGCCAGTGCCTGCAGAATTTGATCCTTTCGGGAAAACTTTCTGGTTTTATCCATTACTTCTCGACACACTCTTACTATCTTTTTTCCAAGACTGACCGCCAGTAATCAGAGTCCCCACCCCCTGATCGGTCAGAAGCTCCAGCAACAGGGCATGAGGGACTCTTCCGTCAATGATATGAGCCCGGTTTACCCCGTTATTGACGGCACTCAGGGCACACTGGATTTTTGGCAGCATACCCCCATAAATCGTGCCATCCGCAATCAGCTTCTCAACCTGTCCGGCATCCAGCCCGGTCAACAAATCACCTTCTTTACTGAGCAGCCCCGGAGTATTGGTCAGCAGTAACAGCTTTTCTGCCTTCAGAGCCTCAGCAAGATGACCCGCTACCAGATCGGCATTGATATTGTAGGACAGGCCCGAGCCATCAGCACCAATAGGCGCTACCACGGGAATAAAGTCTGAGTTCTGCAGCATTTCAACAATGCGGGTGTCGATGGAGTCCACCTCACCCACATGACCAATATCTATGATTTCCGGTGCTGACATTTCCGGCGTCTTGTGGGTCACTTTCAGACGACGTGCCCGGATGAAACAACCATCCTTACCCGTCACACCCACTGCACGACCACCGTTGTTATTAATCAGCGTGACAATTTCTTTGTTGACCAGTCCACCCAGCACCATCTGGACAACATCCATAGTGCTGGAGTCTGTCACCCTCATTCCCTGCACGAACCGGGTTTCCAGGTTCAGGCGCTTCAGCATAGACCCGATCTGAGGGCCACCCCCGTGAACCACAACAGGATTGATGCCCACTGCTTTGAGCATCACGACCCCCTGGGCGAAGGCATTTTTCAGTTCTTCACTTGCCATGGCGTTGCCACCGTACTTGATGACAATGGTTTTGCCTGAAAAGCGCTGCAGGTAGGGCAGAGCCTCAGTGAGTACCCGGGCACGATCATGCAATGGCAGTTGGGCCGCTTTATCCATCAATACTCCTCACAAAACACAATCAACCAAAAAAACAATCAACCAAAAAAACAATCAACCGAAAAAATAGCAGGGCAAACGTTGGAAGTCAGGCGACACACGCCGCCTGCACAGTGTTATCGAGTGCCTGAGTGACCAAAGCCACCGGCACCGCGATCGGTTTCATCAAAACTGTCAACCATCTCCAGCCTGGCCTGGACTACCGGCACCAGCACCAGCTGAGCAATGCGCTCACCGGGCTCAATGGTGAACGTCGATTGCCCCCGGTTCCAGCAGGACACCATCAACTGACCCTGGTAATCAGAGTCAATCAGCCCCACCAGATTACCCAGCACAATACCGTGCTTATGTCCCAACCCGGAACGGGGCAGAATCATAGCCGCCAGGGCAGCGTCTTCAATATGAATGGCCATACCGGTAGGCAGCAGCTCCGTCTGACCCGGCTCCAGGTTCAGGGGCTTTTCCAGCATAGCCCGCAGGTCAATGCCCGCAGAGCCATCGGTCGCGTAGGCTGGCATTGGGAATTCAGAGCCCAGTCGTGTATCAAGAATTCGGGTTTTCAGTGCTTTCATTGGTCACCTAACGTGTTTTCCTGCTCTCTTTTCCATTTGCCAAAACGACGTGCAATAATTTTCAGAATCTTCCTGGACAGAACGGTCTTGGACGCTCTTGGCATGGGCTCTTCAAAATCTTCACCCAAAACGGTCACTTCATTATTGTCACTGCTGAAACCTATGTCACCGTCCGACACGTCGTTGGCAACAATCAGGTTCAGTTTCTTGCGACGCAGTTTATCCGCCGCAAAACCCAGAACATTCTGAGTTTCAGCCGCAAACCCGACAACGAAGGGGCGATCCTCTAGATCGGCTACCGATGAAATAATATCCGGGTTCTTAACCAGCTTGATCTCCAACGTTTCAGAGGGACAATCAGGATTCTTCTTGATCTTGTCTTTCTGAATTTCAACAGGACGATAATCACAGACCGCCGCACAACCGATAAAGATATCAACGCCTTCGATATTATCCAGAACAGCCTGGTGCATCTCTCTGGCACTGATAACATCAATACGCTCAACCCGGTCAGGAGTCTCCAGGGCAACCGGGCCACTGACCAGCTTCACCGATGCGCCAGCTTCCATGGCGGCAACCGCCAGAGAGTAAGCCATTTTTCCGGAGCTGTAGTTGGAAATGAAACGTACCGGATCCAATGCTTCCCGGGTAGGCCCGGCGGTAATCAGAACATTCAGGCCGCTCAAGGCATCATGCTCAAACAGGTCGGCGGTCTGCCGGGCAATAAGTTCAGGGTCCAGCATTCGACCCGGCCCCACATCACCACAGGCCTGACTGCCATTATCAGGGCCGAAGATACGAACGCTGCGTTCTTTTAACTGTTCAATATTTTGCTGTGTGGTCTGGTCACGCCACATGCCCTGATTCATGGCCGGTGCCAGACAGATAGGAGCACTGGTCGCCAGACACAGCGTGGTCAGCAGGTCGTCGGCCTGACCGCCGGTCAGCCGGGCAATAAAGTCAGCCGTAGCCGGAGCCACCAGCACCACATCAGCCCAGCGAGCCAGTTCAATATGACCCATTCCGGCTTCGGCCCTGGCATCCAGCAGGTCCAGATGTACCGGATTGTGGGAAAGCGCCTGAAGCGTCAGAGGCGTGATGAATTCACAGGCAGCTTTGGTCATGACTACCCGAACATCGGCATCCGATTTGCGAAGTATGCGGATCAGCTCAGCACTCTTATAGGCAGCAATGCCACCGGTCACGCCGAGCAAAATCCGCTTCTTTCTTAAACGTTGCATGAATGGCCTTGAAGATAATAAATCAGGGAATTTTCTGGGCTTTATTGTGTCTGAAATGGTACCAACTTAACAGTCGATCCTTGAGACTTATGACGCATCACCCTCAGGGCACCGCCATAAAAGCACTTCCGGAAGAAGAGCGTCCCAGGGAAAAGTTAATCGCCCGGGGGCCTGCTGTACTCAGCGATGCGGAACTGCTGGCCATTCTGCTGCGCACCGGTTACAAAGGCACTCATGTCCTGGCCCTTGCCTCCCAGCTGATTGAGCGTTTTCAATCATTGGATGGCTTACTTTGTGCGACCCCTACTCAACTTCAAGCATTAAAAGGGCTGGGGAAAGCAAAGGCGGCTGAACTCAGTGCCATTCTTGAAATCTGCCAGAGAGTGCTCTCGGAAAAAATGTCGGAACAAAGCACGATCAACAGCCCGGATGCCACCCGTCGATACCTTCAACTTCATTTCAGGGGTTGTCACAGAGAAGAGTTTGCCTGTCTTTTCCTGGACACCCGACACCGGGTTCTGGCTCTGGAAACCCTGTTCCAGGGGACACTCGACGCCGCACCGGTTTATCCCAGGGAAGTGGTAAAAAGAGCTCTGGAGCTGAACGCCGCAGCCGTTATCGCCAGCCACAACCACCCATCGGGTGATCCACAGCCCAGCCAGGCGGATATCAGAATCACAGACACCCTCAAAAAAGCCCTGGCATTGATGGATATCAGGCTACTGGATCATATTATCATCGGTAAAGGCGTCTCGGTTTCGCTGGCCGAGCAGGGTCTTATGTGAATGAACCCTGCTGAAAAATCCTGCGACACAATTGCGACACACTCGCGACACACAATATAGGTGATAATCAGAAACCCTGACACCGTAAATATCGTTTTTTACGACTACAGATTCTATTGAAATCAGTGGATAATTCAGCCCGCGGCTCCTGTAGAACTGACTCTTTCAGTTTTGCAGGAGCCTGACCAAAAATAGCACCCAACTTGCACCAAAGCCTTGACTTTGATATAAAGCGCGGTCTTTGTATATGGGTAGCTGCTGAGAGTTCTGACTCTTAACCTTGGGCAGACCTGCCCGAAAAACGAACAACGGAATCCTCCGGCCTCATGGCTGGGTTTTTTTGGTTTGAGAGGCCACTACTATGTCCAAAGTTTGTCAGGTTACCGGCAAGCGCCCGGTTACCGGGAATAACGTTTCCCACGCGCACAATAAGACCAAGCGTCGTTTCGTGCCAAACCTGCACCATAAGCGTTTCTGGGTAGAGAGCGAGAAGCGTTTCGTTCGCCTGCGTGTATCCGCTAAAGGCATGCGCATCATCGACAAGAAGGGTATCGACACCATTCTGTCCGAACTGCGTGCTAACGGTCAAAAAGTCTAAGATAGCGGGAGCAATAAGTCATGGCTAAAGGTATTCGTGAAAAGATCAAGCTGGTTTCATCGGCTGGCACTGGTCACTACTACACCACCACCAAAAACAAGCGTAACACTCCAGACAAGCTGGTATTCAAGAAGTACGACCCGGTTGTACGCCAGCACGTTGAGTACAAAGAATACAAGATCAAGTAAGATCCTGAGTTCTTTCTGGCCCGATGTTCTGTCGGGCCCGCTTTTCTTCCCCAGCCCCTTCTCTCCTTCAAATACCTTCTGATTTTATATAATCTGCAACTACTCTTAACTGGATTGTCTATTTTGGACCAGTTTGGCCGACCCTGAATCCACTATTCATTCCAAACGTTCCAGCACTTACTATCTGGAGAAGTGTCAAAAGACAAAGACAAGAGGACTTTTCTCTCAGCAGATTAAGTAAACGGTAGCTTTATGATAAAAGAAATCCGAGTAGAAGACTGGAAAAGCTTCGAGAGCTCGACCCTGTATATTGATCCTCTCACGGTTCTCATCGGCACCAATGCCAGTGGTAAGTCCAATGTGCTGGATGCCTTACTATTCCTGAACCTCAGTGCATCAGGCATGCCTTTGCATATTATTCTACAGGGGGATAGTCATTTCCCGGGATTACGTGGCAGCACGGAATGGGCATGTCGCTCGGGGACGCAACAGTTTGCTCTTGAAGTAAAGGTGCCTGGGAGCAATGAAATCATTGATTATATTTACAGGCTTGAAGTCAATATTGAGGGCTTGCCAAAAATTGCATCAGAAAGCTTGAGACGAGTGAAGTACAGACCACGAGCCCAAACCGTCTCTTCAGATATCTATTTATTCAGAACTGATGATTGCACACTTGATGCACCCGCTATTACGGCCCGCCTCTACAACAGAAAACAAGGTAAACCAAGACCCTCGGCACGACAATCCACCATTTTGAGTCAGCTACACCCGGAAGCATTCTCTCAAAATCTGAGTAAAGATATTACCGATGGGATTGAAGCGGTTATCAGGGCACTAAAAAGTATTTTTATTCTTGATCCCATCCCATCTCACATGAGGGACTACGCCCCCTTGTCAAAAGATCTGGATAGCGATGCAGCCAATATGGCCGGAGTTATTGCCGCTCTTGATACGCAACAGAAACAACAAATTGAAGAAACACTGACAAAGCATGTCAGCCTATTGCCAGAAAAAGACATTAGTCGTATATACTCAGAAACGGTTGGCCATTTCAACTCCGATGCCATGTTATATTGCGATGAGTTATGGGGCGACAAGAAGATTTCCGTCGATGCCAGAGGTATGTCAGATGGCACATTAAGGTTTTTGGCCATACTGGTTGCTTTACTCACCCGCCCGGAGCATAGCCTTCTGGTAGTGGAAGAAATTGATAATGGTCTCCATCCTTCAAGATCCAGTGTCCTGTTGAACGTTTTGAGGTCTATTGGAAAACAACGTCATATCGATATCCTGGTGACCACACACAATCCGGCACTATTGGATAGTCTGGGGCCGGAAATGACGCCTTTTATCACGATCAGTCATCGTGATAATGAAACAGGGCACAGTCGTCTGACTCTTCTGGAAGATGTATCAAAACTCCCCAAACTGCTGGCTACAGGCCCTGTTGGTACTCTTTCAAGCCAGGGAAAGCTTGAACAAGCGCTTCACCAGGAGCAACGGTCTGGGGGGATGGGTCAGTAATGAGCAGTAAAGTCATTATCTTTGATACTTCTGTACTATGTTGCTGGTTGCAGGTGCCAGGAAAAGATACCTGTGGCCCAGAAGGTGACCATTGGAACTTTGAACGCATAGAACAAAAAGTTTCAGAGGAGTTACAGGCAGGCAGTACGTTTGTATTACCTTTAGCGACCATCATAGAAACTGGAAATCATATTGCCTTTGCATCAGGTGACAGGTATTCATTGGCAAAAAACTTGTCAAAATATATCCACAAAGCTGCTACCGATACGGACCCATGGGCAGCGTTTGGCCATCAATCAGAGCTATGGGGAGCAGACAAGCTGATAAAACTGGCCGAAAGTTGGCCGGATCTCGCGATTCAGGGTTTAGGGATTGGCGATACAACGATAAAAGATGTCGCGGATTATTATGCCAGTACCAGCGCCATAGAAGTGGAAATCTTAACTGGGGACAAAGGACTAAAAAGCCACCAACCTGTCAGCCCAGCTCCTAAACCCAGAAGAAGACGCTAATAAAATCAAGGTCGATAGAAATTTTGCAAACTTTTGTCTGGCTATCATTCACAAACTGCTTATTTTCTATCGTTATCACCCTGATATAATTGCCCGCCCTTGCATTGATAACAGAGCACTTGCAGACCTATGAAACCGGAACTCCTATCCCCTGCCGGAACCATAAAAAACATGCGCTACGCATTCGCGTATGGCGCAGATGCAGTGTACGCAGGGCAACCCCGATACAGCCTCAGAGTTCGTAACAACGACTTCAAAAATGAAAACCTGCAAAAAGGCATTGATGAAGCCCATGGGCTGGGAAAAAAGTTCTATCTGGCCAGTAACATCGCACCTCATAACACCAAGGTAAAAACCTACCTGAGGGATATGGAGCCGGTCATTGCCATGAAGCCGGATGCCCTGATTATGTCCGACCCCGGTCTGATCATGATGGTAAGGGAAGCCTTTCCCGAGATGCCCGTGCACCTGTCCGTGCAGGCCAATGTTGTAAACTTTGCCACCGTTAAGTTCTGGGCAAAACAGGGCGTTGAGAGAATCATCCTGTCCCGTGAACTGTCCCTGGAAGAGGTTCAGGAAATTCGTGAAGAGTGTCCACAAATGGAGCTGGAAGTCTTTGTTCACGGCTCATTATGCATTGCCTACTCAGGTCGTTGCCTGTTATCCGGTTATATCAACAAACGAGACCCCAACCAGGGCACCTGCACCAATGCCTGCCGCTGGAACTATCAGGCTCACGACGCCAAAGAAACCGACAGTGGTGATGTAGTGCCGGTCAGCACAGAACCCCAAATCGTTCAACCGACCCTGGGAGACGGCCAGCCATCGGACCGGATCGTCCTGTTGCAGGAAGAGGGCAGACCCGACCAGTACATGCCAGCCTTTGAAGACGAGCATGGCACCTACATCATGAACTCAAAAGACCTCAGGGCGGTTCAACACGTCCATCGTCTGACGGGCATGGGCATTCACTCCCTGAAAATCGAAGGACGAACCAAGTCTTTTTATTACGTGGCCAGAACCGCTCAGGTTTATCGCAAAACGATTGATGATGCCGCCGCTGGCATTCCTTTTGATATGAGTGCCATGGATACACTAGAGAACCTCGCCAATCGCGGCTACACCGAAGGTTTCTACCGCCGTCATGTCCACGATGAATATCAGAACTACGAGTATGGCAATTCAAGAGGTTCCAAACAGCAGTTTGTCGGTGAGATTCTGGACAACAACGGCCAGCAAATCACGGTCGAAGTGAAAAACCGTTTTGAGACGGGTGACACAATGGAACTGATGACTCCCAGAGGCAATGTTGCCTTTACGCTCGACAATATAGAGAACAAAAAAGGCGAATCCGTTTCTGTGGCGCCGGGCTCAGGCCATGTCGTCAAGATTCCCCTACCCGAAGGCGTTGAGCCTGACGAGATGTCTTTACTGGTTCGCAACCTGCCCTGACGATAAAAAGCACTGTTCTGGTGGCAGTGCTTCTTTCAATTCAATTCAATTCAACTCAACTCAATTCACTACGGCAACGCTCTGTCTGGTCGATAACGGCCTTATGGATCTTGAAACCTTTGCCAGCCTGTTCTCAGGCTCACCGTACAAACCCCTGCTACGACATCGTAATGCCGTACTGAATGCCCTGTTGCAGCTTAACCGGCAGATGCAAAGCCTGGTCTCTGAACACATACAGGCTCCGGCCTGCACGCCCTGGATCAAAGAGCTTCCACATCAACTGGAAGCCATGGAGCAGGAAGTGCTTTCCCGACTGCAAAAACCATCATTGATGGCTCAGCCCAGAGAAGTGGTCATCGATTTATTGCAGACCCAGAACCAACTGGCTCATCAAATCTTTCGACTTTCAGAACGATTAAGTTATCGCCCCCTTCGATTACCCGCCGAAATGATTGTGCCACTGAACAACCTGACCCGACAGTTTGCTGAGACGGTTTATCAACTGAGACAAGGGGTCATGGAATTAAATACACTCAGTCAGGGCGGATTCAGAAAACAACACAATAAATCTCAAAATGGCTTCAGAAAGAGCCTGACCGATGATGTCGATAGACTCAGAAAGATCAGTCATGACATCCGGGAACAAACCTGCCTGATGGAAAGCGAGATAGATCCGGTCGATGTCGCCCTGCTTTTTCTTATTTTGGACGACATCGGTGACCTGTCTTTATGGATGCGTTCCCTGATCACTCACCTGCAAGCCTGATAAGGTTCACGTTCACTCTTCATCAACAACAACACACTGAATCCGCTTTTTACCGGTACGATCAAGGTAGTCCTGAAAATTTTTAGGCAGACGTCCTGTTGTTGAGCCGTACCAGCGCACCGTATCTCCGGTGCTGGTCTGATACTCGAAGTTGTGCTTGGAAACATTTCTCTTACGCTTGCCTTCCCTGCCTGCTTCCTGAAGAAGATTCAGGTCAGACATTGAGAGACCTTTGGCCTCCATGACTTTCTTGATCTCTTCTACACTTTCCAGCTTTTCTTTTCGTTTCAGGTCTTCAGCTTCTTTTTCCTGATTTTTTTCTTCCATAACCTCATTCATTCGGCTAATGACACGCTCCATCTCATCCATCCCCACGTCTTTGAAGAGAGAACGGATTCTGGTTTTACTTCCCAAGCGATGTAGGAGTTCATCAAAAATATTCATTATCGGACCTCAATGTATGACACGTACGCCGTAAGAAGGCGCTATTCAACATTAAACATAAAACCTGAAAGTCGTTTAATTCTTGGGCGATCCTGAGGCTTACTCTTACTAACAGCCTTACCCGATCAAACCCGTTTTCACTATCATAGTCGTCATCAATAAAGTTGATGTTATTTTTTCACAGTAACAAGTCTGAATCCAATTGCGGTGCTTTTGGTTGAACAGTGGCTCAGGGTCTTTGAACAGGTTCTTGTGCTTCCGTAATCAGGATTTCCTCAAGTGCCTGCAAGCCAGCAAGGTAGCCAGAATAAGCGGCGGTAATCGCCTGTCTGGGCAGATCGTACTGGACAGCAACATCTCCAGCAGTTAACACCCCACTGCGACAGGTATGGCTCCAACGGTATTCGTTGTCGAAACTTTCAGGCGTTATCGAGCCAATACCCAGACTTTCTGAAGAGTATTCCAGTGTATTGGCAATAATGCCGTCCACCGTGATGGAAATCTTGTCAGCCTGAACATAGTAGAGATGTTCTAAAGACGTCAAGGTAATAGTATCTGCCGTGATGGTAGAAACGGATAACTTAAGAAGCTGCTGATCCAGACTTCTGAGCAGGCTGGATTCACTCTCAAAAACCGGCCAGACGTTTTTCAGCGGTTTTCTGTTTCGGGTATCAATAAGAACAACTTCAAATCCTGATCGACTGGCGTATAAGGCGGCGGTTTTTCCACCTATCCCCGCACCAAGAATAGCGACCCTCCTTTTCGGCCAACTACTTTTTGTCACCCTTTTATGCAGCAACTGGGCAGAAGCTGTTCCCCTGGCCGCAGCCATCAGGAGCGTCGGGGCGTCAACAAAACCCAGTGTCAGCATATTGCTCTTCAACAAGGGCTGAGACCATAGCGTTTTGTCAGGATCAAAGCGCTGGATATAGCCCTTGTTATTCACACAAACATCGGGATACATACCAGACTGCGGCCTCTGGCCAATGGCTGAGAATACGCCTGAGATGGGAAGGCTCAGCCTGCGCCGACCGCCCTCAAAACTCAACGTACTGGCGTTTAGCAAGCCATTCTGATTGGTGTAAACAGACTCCAAGCGGTGTCCGAAATAGAGAAAAAGAGCCTTTTTGCTTCTCTCCCACGTACTGTAGAGAAGATCGATCATCACGCTTTCGGCCTTGAAGCGATCACCTTGAACAGCGAGGTGAACCTTGTGAGCATTAAGGCTGATCAGGCTGATGGCCTGCTCAATGGCTGAAGCTCCACCACCAACCACCAGCACCTCTTTTTCCGCAAACCTGGGGCCATCACAATCGGTGCAGGTAAATACCCCGTTGCCTTTATAAGGCTTCAGAACCGTCGGCAGATCAGGCACCGCCCCCGATGCCAATATGACCAGAGTGGCGTAATAGGTAGCGCGCTCACCCTGTAGCACCTTAAGGGTGTTCTTCAGTTGCGTGCCAACAATATGATCTTCAATGATTTGGACATTAGGATGGCTTCTTGCCTTGTCTTCCATCAATTGTTGCAGGCTTGCTCCCTGAATGGTCAGACTGCCGGGCCAGTTTTCAATAATGCCAGCCCCTTCAAGCTGACCTTGGCTCTTATTACTCTTTATCACCCGTATTGTGACCGATGGGTTGAATCTGGCAATGGTTTGGGCGGCTGTCATGGCTGCAGGTCCGCCACCGACAATCACGACAGAAGGCGTCAGCGCCCTGAGTGCCGGGCTCAGGAACACAGTTAAGAGCAGACAGGCTGCTACCTTGTGGATATTTTTAGACTTCATTCGTTCAAGTATTTAGCCATTCACAGCTTGTTATAGAGTTTTTCTTCAAAAAATAGAGCAGATTTCTGATTTGTGAATGCTATTTCCAAAATTTGAAGTCTTTCTCTCACCACTATCAGGGACTACACCAAAAACTGCGTTAAACCCTGATGCCTCATTGCAACTCCCGGCGCTAGTCTTGTCGCTCATTGTTTTGATACTTCACTGGCATCACAAAAATGAGGAAAAAATCAGGATGAGGATTGCATTGTCAGCGCTGCTGAAAGTAGCAGCTATTGCTTCACTGAGTTTCTGGTGGCTTTGGTTATTTATTGGTACCGCGTATTACTATGTTTTACAGGGGGATTCCCTCTGGGCCTCGGCACAATCAGGTGCGGGTATTGCCCTGACTGTTTTCATTGCTGGCATGGCCAGCTGCCATTTATCTGAGGTACTGGTACCGGCTAAGGAATGATCGTTTCTCAAAGATTTTATTAAGGGGCTGTCAACACACATGTTTAAAGTTTCATCGTCAAAGCCATGGCCAGGTTTCTGGCAGCCCTGATCAGGTTTTCTTCCCCTTTCATCAATGCCTGTTCCAGAGTCACAGCTCCATGTACCACAGGAAACAGGGCATCAATGCCCCGGGCATAAACGGCCTCCGCACCTTGCCCCACAGAACCGGCCAGTGCCACCACCGGCAGATCAAAGGATTTGGCGATACGGGCAACACCCACAGGGGTTTTACCCTGGGCGGTTTGACCATCGATGCGGCCTTCGCCAGTAATGACCAGATTGGCTCCTTTGACTTTTTCCGCCAGCCCAACGGCATCCATGACGATATCAATACCCGACTCAAGCCGTGCATTGAGAAAGCCCAGCAATGCCGCCCCCATGCCACCGGCTGCTCCAGCACCCGGCGCGTCACAGACTGAGACACCAAGATCACGCTCCATAATCCTGGCATAATGTCCGAGGGAGTGATCGAGGGCTGCCACCGCGTCAGGTGTAGCACCCTTTTGCGGGCCAAAAACCGCAGAAGCTCCGTTTTCACCAATCAGAGGGTTATCAACGTCACAGGCAGCAATGATCTCAACCGATCGCAGGCGTTGATCCATGTCAGAAGTATCGATTTTGCCGAGGTTTTGTAACGGCCCTCCACCGTAAGGCAGCTCCTTGCCATCGTCGTTTAATAAACGGACTCCCAAGGCCTGCATCATTCCAGCACCGCCGTCATTGGTGGCACTGCCACCCATCCCGACGATGATTTTCTCAACGCCCTGATCCAATGCACTGCGAATCAGTTCGCCGGTACCCAATGTGGTCGCAGTCATCGGATCACGCTGATCAGGACTGACCAACTCCAATCCGGATGCCCTGGCCATCTCGATGACCGCCGTTTTGCCGTCGCCCAGCAGGCCAAACTCAGCTTTAATCCGATGGCCCAAAGGGTCTGTAACAGGGACTTCTACAAAACGTCCGCCGGTGGCATCCACCAGTGACTGAAGGGTTCCCTCGCCACCGTCGGCAACCGGTACTTTGACGTACTGGGCATCAGGAAGAATTTCCTTAAAACCGGTTTCGATCGCAGAGGCGACCTGGGCGGCAGTCAGGCATTCTTTGAAGGAATCGGGGGCGATGACTATTTTCATTGGGTTTTACTCTTCCCTTAAATCGTCGGAAATTTTATTCTGTCTTTTGTAGACGCTCCGCCGGAAGGCGGCTTGAGAAATCAGGGCCATCCTGTTTGCTTTCTATTTTTCTTCACTTATTCAAGTCTAAAAATCTCTTAAAGACTTCCAGGTTGAACTTTTTCTGTTCTTCTACCATTATTTTCAGCTCAACTATTGTTAATTCGTTTTGTTCGAATCTTTCTTTTGCGACTTTCCTAAACTCTTTAAACTCTTCCCTAAACTCTTTCTGCTCTTTAATCATTTCCAACAAAATCGCTTGGTGCCCCGACAAAATCTTATCAGTGTTTTCTTGGTTGAACTCGACTTTTTGGAGTCGGCTCACGATTTCTGTCAGGTTTGACATGGCTCAGCCACCTTATTTGCATTGAAGGAAACTGAAAGGTAGTTCA
This sequence comes from Endozoicomonas sp. 4G, assembly GCF_023822025.1. Taxonomy (NCBI): domain Bacteria; kingdom Pseudomonadati; phylum Pseudomonadota; class Gammaproteobacteria; order Oceanospirillales; family Endozoicomonadaceae; genus Endozoicomonas; species Endozoicomonas sp. 4G. The sequence goes on from NZ_CP082909.1 coordinate 5,102,221, forward strand.
CGATTCCGTTTCGCTCAACACCGACACACATACTGTGCGCCACTTGGCAGCCTCGCGCTTCACCTTGTGGCACACCGCTTTGCGTGGGAATGCATACCGGCAGTGCCTCACGCTCCCACGCTGGAGCATGGTAGCGATTCATACCCAAAAATTAAAGAGGGCTTTAGAGACTTCCTTCAGCCGTTCGTTAAAGGGGGGGGGTTAAACGGCCTATCTCAATGAGCTATGTACAGGACAAAACTTCAGCAGGCCTGGTTTTTCAAAAGGCAGAAGTATGAGCTGACGCCCATGTAGGGTAATCTATGCGGTCTCTTACCTCCAGATAGACGACCATATTTCTAAAATCTGAATTAATATGTAACAGGTGTAACAGGTATTGATAAGGGAGGCAGCTGATGGCTAGAAATACACCCATTACTTTGGGTGAATACTTTGACGGGTTTGTGGAAGACCTGATCAAGCAGGGGCTTTATCAGACAGTTAATGAAGTTGTTAGGGATGCTTTGCGCAAGCTTGAGCAGAAATACCAGAAGCAAGACAAGCTCGAAGCCCTGAGGGCCAAGCTCGAAAAAGGCGAGAACAGTCCAGTAGTGGAAGACTTTGATCCTGAAAAGTTTCGGGAAAACATGAGAAGAAAACATGGGTGAGTTTGGGTTATACCGACCAGACATTATTGGCGTGGTTCATCAGAAAGCCGATTTGAAAAGCTGGCTTAATCACTAATTTTCCAGTCTTCATTAACTGTGACCCGTCTGAATTGCTGTGGATTTGGGTCACCAGCTCTTACTCTGTTTGACGCCTTGCAGGCAGGTTTGAAAGCGGACTTTTTAGAAATGATAAATGATTAGAGTCTGAAAATACTATTAGTGGAACTAGTTTGTAGTTGCACTGTCTAGAGCTAAAGGGATTAAAGGAATCAGTTTAATTTCATTATGAAGGTAAAGTAATTTGAACGATTCATAATTTAGAAACAGGAGGTATCTTACTATGAATCCAAACATTCAAGCACCCAGTCATCAAACAATTGATCGGGGCACACAAACAGAATTGAGCATAGACTCAAATCTTGGCAAGTTTCTGCGGCTGACCGTAAAAAGATCACTCTACGAAAACTACCTCTGGGATGCCCGTAAGTGGAGACATAGTAATCCTGATGATATACAGCGTGGTCCGGGCTTACTAATGAGGAGAATCTGTATGCCTATCGGTGTCACTTGCGGTTTGGCTGCCGCGCGACAAATGTCACTTGGCCCTTTAGGAATAATGGGTTCTGCAGCAACTGGGCTCATTCTCGGCGGTCAGGCAGGTTATCTGGCCGAGGCAGCTTTTATTAGAGAATGTCAGCGATTACAAGATCTTGAAAAAGCAGTTACTACTCAGCCACAGGGAGGCTCTAACCTGACTTCAAGCATCCCCCGGAATGAAGACAGAACCAATGCGCCACCATCATATGATGAATCTGAGCATAACGAGAGGCTTCGCCGAAGAGCAATAATTCGATCTGATGGAGAAGATCACTGACTATCCTTACTCTGTTTGCGCTCCCCTATTGCGCCACAGGGCACTTACAGGAACGAATGCACTCATTCCACTGTCCTATCCACGATCAGGGTATTATCATATTTCGATTAGCTCACTTTTAAAGCCCCCAAGGTTTATTAAGAATGGAACAGACCTTCATCGGTGATGATGGAATAGAACGTCAGTCACTGAGAGCCTACACAGAAAGCGCATACCTGAATTACTCCATGTATGTCATTCTGGATCGCGCTCTGCCCCATATTGGCGATGGCCTGAAGCCAGTACAGCGTCGTATTGTTTATGCCATGAGCGAGTTGGGGTTGAAAAATACCGCCAAGTTTAAAAAGTCAGCCCGGACAGTGGGTGATGTGCTGGGTAAGTTTCATCCCCATGGCGACTCAGCCTGTTACGAAGCCATGGTATTGATGGCGCAGCCCTTCTCATACCGCTACCCACTGGTGGATGGCCAGGGAAACTGGGGCTCGCCAGATGATCCCAAGTCTTTTGCTGCCATGCGATACACCGAGTCCAGGCTGACTCGATATTCTGATGTGCTGCTCGGTGAACTGGGGCAGGGCACCGTGGACTGGGTGCCTAACTTTGACGGAACACTGGAAGAGCCGTCCATTCTACCCGCCCGATTACCTAACCTGTTGTTGAACGGTACCACTGGTATCGCCGTCGGCATGGCGACGGATGTCCCTCCCCATAATCTGAGAGAAGTGGCAAACGCCTGCATTCATCTGTTGGATCATCCGGACTCTGGCACTGCCGAGCTGGTTGAGCATATTCAGGGGCCGGATTTCCCCACCGAAGCTGAAATCATTACCCCCCGCGAAGACATTCTTAAGATCTACGAGCAGGGGCGAGGCTCTCTGAGAATGAGAGCCGTCTACCAGCAGGATAACGGGGAGATCATTGTCACAGCGTTGCCCTACCAAGCTTCCGGGGCGAAAATTCTGGAGCAGGTGGCCGCCCAGATGCAGGCCAAAAAATTGCCCATGGTGGCGGACCTGAGAGACGAATCAGACCATGAGAATCCTACCCGACTGGTGATCGTTCCCCGTTCCAATCGTATTGATGTGGATGGCCTGATGAATCATCTGTTTGCCACCACCGATCTTGAGAAGACCTATCGGGTCAATATGAACATGATCGGTGTCGACGGTAAGCCCCAGGTCAAGGCCCTGGACACTCTGCTCAAGGAGTGGCTGGTCTGGAGAACCGATACCGTCCGGCGTCGCCTGCAGCACCGTCTGGATAAAGTGCTGGCCAGGCTTCATATCCTTGAGGGGTTGCTGGCAGCCTTCCTGAATATCGATGAAGTTATCGACATTATCCGCAATGAAGACAAACCCAAAGAAGTCTTAATGACCCGGTTTGCTCTCTCTGAAGTTCAGGCGGATGCCATCCTGGAAATCAAGTTGCGCCAGTTAGCCAAACTGGAAGAGATCAAGATCCGTGCCGAGCAGGAAGAGCTGGAAAACGAACGCAAGCATCTTGAGTTGACCCTCAGCTCCGAGCGCCGATTAAAAACTCTGGTCAAAAAAGAGATCAAGGCCGATGCTGCCGAGTTTGGCGATGATCGTCGTTCACCTCTGCGGATTCGTCAGGAGGCCCAGGCGCTCTCGGAAATGGATCTGATGACATCCGACCCAGTGACGGTCGTGCTGTCTGAAAAAGGCTGGGTGCGGTGCGCCAAAGGGCATGAGGTTGATCCTGTCGGCCTCAACTATAAGGCAGGGGATAAGTATCGACTGTCTGCCAAAGGCAAGAGTAACCAGTCTTCGGTCTTTATAGACTCCACCGGTCGTGCTTATTCTATTCAGACTCATACGCTTCCCTCTGCACGGGGTCAGGGTGAACCACTGACCGGTCGTGTTAATCCACCTTCCGGGGCAACCTTTGAAGGGCTGTGTATCGGTGACAGTCACGACTGTTATCTGCTGGCCAGCGATGCCGGTTATGGTTTTGTCGTTCAGCATTCCGATATGATCAGCAAGAACAAGGCCGGTAAGGCTCTGTTGACTCTGCCCAAATATTCCCAGGTCTTGTCGCCTATACCGGTAACAGGCGAGGGTCAGGTGCTGGCCGCCATTACCAACGAGGGGCGTATGCTGGTCTTTCCGCTGTCTGAACTGCCCAAGCTGGCAAAAGGGAAGGGCAACAAGATCATTAATATTCCTGCGGCACGGGCATCGGACCGAATCGAACTGATGGTTCATCTGTCGGTGATGCACTCAAGTGACGCTCTGGTTCTCTACGCAGGAAAACGTCATGTGACGTTGAAACCGGCAGACATGGAACATTATCACGGAGAAAGAGGGCGCAGAGGCAACAAGCTACCCCGTGGCTTCCAGAAAGTGGACCGTGTTGAGGTTATTCAGAGCTGACCCCACAAACCACGATGACGAGGTTGCAAAGATGCTCCGCTGCAACCTCGGACTATGGGTCAGCACTTTCGTGTGGAATTCAGGGAGCCAGCAAGGCTTATCGTGATGTTATTTTCTGGGGGCATAGTCAAAAACATCAGAGTGCAGGCTTTCTTCCGGGAATCCGTTGTCAATCATTACGTCATGTGTCGCATAAACCATTTGTGGTGAGCCGCTGATATAAGTCTGGCAATCAAGTAGCTTTTCGCGGTCGGCCAGTATCGCTTCATAGAGCAATCCGTGGCGTCCACACCAGTCATCTTCATGGCTGGCTTCACTGACCACTGGATGATAGTGAAGGCCCTGGCCCGACCATTGCACTGGAAGATTGGGCAGATAGAAGTCGGCCGGCGTCCGGGCTCCCCAGTAGAGATGCATCTCTCCGCTATGATGGCAACGCAGGCAATACTCGATCATACTTTTCATTTGCGAAAAACCGGTGCCAGCCGCAATAAAAAGCAGAGCCTGCTGTTGGTTCACGGAGCCAGGGAGGTAGCAATTTCCTGCGGGCATACTGACAGTCAGTAAACCTTCTCTTATTTCCCGAAAGAGCTGTTGAGAGTTAGGACTGCCTTTCAACCTTTGGATGTGCAGATCCAGATGTTGCTGGTTTTTTTGCGGCGCCGAAGCAATGGAAAAACAACAGCTTTCACTATTCTGAAGATGAGCAATAAGGTACTGGCCTGGGTAATAGTCAGGAAAGCCATCTGAGTCAGCCCTCAGTCTGACCCGATAGATGTCGGAACTGAGCAGCTGGGTATCGGCAACTGAACATTGCAGCTTTAACGACTTGGCTGTCTGCACAATGCTTCCCTCCTGAATGTCACCATCAGCAGGGATGTCCGGGAAGCCCCTGCTGACTGGATTAAAGTAACCGTTTCAGTCTATACCTAAATCACCCCAGAGTGCCTCAACCCGATCTTTGACTTCCTGTGTCATGGTGATGGTTTGACCCCATTCACGGTCGGTTTCCCCAGGCCACTTATTGGTGGCATCAAAACCGACTTTGGAGCCAAGACCTGCAACCGGTGAAGCGAAATCCAGATAATCAATGGGAGTGTTTTCAACAAAAACACAGTCCCTCTTAGGGTCCATACGCGTTGTCATGGCCCAGATCACATCGTTCCAATCCCTGGCGTTGACGTCATCATCAGTGACGATCACGAACTTGGTGTACATAAACTGCCTCAGGAATGACCATACACCCAGCATGACCCGTTTGGCATGGCCCGGATATTCCTTGCGCAGGGTGACTACCGCCATTCGGTAAGAACACCCTTCCGGTGGCAGATAAAAGTCCACAATTTCCGGAAACTGCTTTTTCAGAATAGGAACAAACACCTCGTTCAAGGCTACCCCCAGAATCGCCGGCTCATCGGGAGGTCTGCCGGTGTAAGTGCTGTGATAAATGGGATTCCTTCTGTGAGTGATGCACTCTACGGTAAAGACCGGGAAGCGCTCCACTTCGTTGTAGTAACCGGTGTGGTCACCAAACGGGCCTTCGTCAGCCATCTCTCCCGGATAAATATGCCCTTCCAGCACAATCTCGGCACTGGCAGGTACCTGGAGATCATTGGTGATGCTTTTGACCAGTTCCGTTTTACTGCCCCTCAGTAAGCCCGCAAAGGCGTACTCAGAAAGGCTGTCAGGCACCGGGGTGACAGCACCCAGGATAGTCGCCGGGTCGGCCCCCAGGGCCACTGTCACCGGGAAAGGTTTGTCAGGGTGTTGCTGCTGCCAGTCCCTGAAGTCCAGGGCGCCCCCCCGGTGAGAGAGCCAGCGCATAATCAGTTTGTTACGACCAATCAGCTGTTGACGATAGATTCCGAGGTTCTGGCGATCTTTTTCAGGTCCTTTGGTGATGACCAAAGGCCAGGTGACCAGAGGGCCTGCATCGCCGGGCCAGCAGGTTTGAACAGGGATCTGTTTCAGATTGACCTCATCACCTTTCAGCACGACTTCCTGGCAGGCCGCTTTACTGACCACTTTAGGTCCCATATTCAATACCTGTTTGAAGACAGGCAGCTTGGTCAGGGCATCGCGGAAGCCCTTGGGTGGGTCGGGCTCCTTCAGGTAGGCCAGAAGCTGACCAACTTCCTTAAGGGCGCTGACATTATCCTGCCCCATGCCCAGGGCAACCCGGCGCTCTGTGCCAAACAAGTTGGCCAGTACCGGCATATCGTAACCCTTTGGATTTTCGAACAGCAGTGCTGGTCCTTTCCTGCGAAGGGTTCGGTCGCTGATTTCGGTCATTTCCAGATACGGATCGACTTCGGTCTTGATTCTGACGAGTTCACCCTGCTTTTCCAGTAGCCTGATGAAGTCCCGGAGGTCCCTGTATTTCATTGGAAGTATAAGCCGAGGCTGAAAGAGGAAAGGGACAGGCTGGCCTGTCCCCGGAAAATGACGGATTACTTCCGCTTCATAGACTGGAAGAATTCTTCATTGGTCTTGGTGTGCTTCATACGGTCCAGCAAGAACTCAATGGCGGCAATTTCGTCCATAGGGTGCAGGATCTTGCGCAGAATCCACATACGCTGCAGTTCTTCTTCGGTGGTCAGGTAGTCTTCCCGACGGGTACCGGACTTGTTGAAGTTGATGGCAGGGAAGACACGCTTTTCAGCGATACGACGATCAAGGTTCAGCTCCATATTACCGGTACCCTTGAACTCCTCGAAAATCACTTCGTCCATCTTGGAACCCGTGTCCACCAGGGCGGTAGCCATGATGGTCAGGCTGCCACCTTCTTCGATGTTACGGGCAGCACCAAAGAAACGCTTGGGGCGCTCCAGTGCATGAGCATCGACACCACCCGTCAGCACTTTACCGGAAGAAGGAATAACCGTGTTGTAGGCACGAGCCAGACGGGTAATGGAGTCCAGCAGGATGACCACGTCTTTTTTGTGTTCAACCAGACGCTTGGCCTTCTCCAGAACCATTTCAGCCACTTGCACGTGACGTGATGGCGGCTCGTCGAAGGTAGAGGCCACTACTTCACCACGCACGGAGCGAGCCATTTCGGTCACTTCCTCTGGACGCTCATCAATCAACAGAACAATCAGGTGACATTCAGGGTTGTTACGGGTGATATTGGCTGCAATATTTTGCAGCATCAAGGTTTTACCCGCTTTGGGCGGGGACACGATCAGACCACGCTGGCCTTTACCGATCGGAGCCACCAGGTCGATGATACGACCGGTTAAATCTTCGGTGGAGCCGTTACCCATCTCCATAACCAGACGATTCTGTGGGAACAATGGGGTCAGGTTTTCAAAGAGTATTTTGTTGCGGGCGTTTTCTGGCTGGTCAAAGTTAATTTCATTCACTTTCAGCAGTGCAAAATAGCGTTCACCTTCCTTGGGTGGTCGAATTTTACCCGCGATGCTGTCACCAGTTCTCAGATTAAAGCGACGAATCTGACTGGGTGAAACATAGATATCATCAGGTCCCGCCAGATACGAGCTATCGGAGGAACGCAGGAAGCCGAAGCCATCCTGAAGGATCTCAAGAACACCATCGCCATAGATGTCTTCCCCGCTGCGGGCATGGCGCTTGAGGATTGAGAAAATGACATCCTGCTTCCGGGAACGGGCCAGATTTTCCAGGCCCATTTCATTTGCGATCGCCAGAAGTTCAGGAACAGATTTTTTTTTCAGTTCGGTAAGATGCATAAGAGTTCGCGAACGTTAAATTGAAAGGTAATGGCCGTCGTAGTTGCAGGAAGATCAGATATTATTGAGATTATTATATTCAGCATCGTTTAATACCGATGCCTGCCTAAGCTCATTAAAAAAACGGCTTTCAAGCTATACCCTGTAAATCGAGAGGGGCAAGCTCGAAACAAACGTGGCCGGAGTATTGTCTACTACTATCAGAAGAACCACCAAGGCTCCAGGAACACATCAACAGTTACACCCGAAACAGGCAGATCTGATAACTCCCGAATTCACAGTCTATATCCTTTTCTGGAAAATAATCAAGAACTCCTGTTACGTCAACTTTTCAGACACATTTTATTGAGAAAACTTCACGACCGGATCAGGCATAAAAACCGCAGCCTCACCCCTGTCTCTGGCTTCCACAAACCACATCCTGAGAAGACACCTGATTATTCATGGTTCTTGCTGGATAACAAACAGAGCCCTGAAGCAGGCCGGATGATAGCAAACCACCCGGCTGACTCTCTGTGGCTCAGCCGCCTTTTGACGAAAGTACCAGAAAAACTCTGGGACTTCTGAGACAGAAAGGTGGGTTGGTCACAGGTTGCTGTCAAGAAATGCTGTCAGCTGAGATTTGGACAGGGCCCCGACCTTGGTTGCTTCAACATTGCCGCCTTTGAACAGCATCAGTGTTGGAATACCGCGAACGCCATACTTTGGTGGTGTGGCTTCGTTGTCATCAATGTTCAGTTTGCAGATTTTCAACTTACCATCGTAGTCCAGTGCGATCTCGTCCAGCACGGGTGCGATCATTTTACAGGGACCACACCATTCAGCCCAGTAGTCGACCAGTACGGGGCCTTCTGCCTTCAGTACGTCCTCTTCGAAGGTAGCGTCTGTCACATTGACAATTTCGCTCATGGAACGAATCTCCTAGCCATTTTGCTTAATGTCAGAGCACGAATCATAGCAAAGGGATCGTCCCGGTAACAAATTCGTTGCTCTGATTTTAGTAGTAAGCGGTAGTTTACAGGGTTATCTTTGTTTGTATACGGCTGATAGTCCGAATTAGATTCCACTGCCCGTAAATTCGTGGGTCATTCGCCGTACTCACCGGATAATGTGCCGTAACGAGAGCCTTCTGTTATATTGCTGAGTAGTTAAGTACTGGCCAGTTGCTTTCGCATATTCTGGCCCGATCATTCAACCAACCGTCCGTCAGCCGACTGGCGACGGGAGTGTCGCAGAAAAATATTATGAAAGACCAGGGTCGTATTGAGTCCGATAGCCAGCCTCTGGTGGCAGCTATCGATCTGGGTTCCAACAGCTTTCACATGATTGTCGCCAAAGTGGAGCAGGGAGAAATCAGGCCGATTGAACGGCTTGGAGAAAAAGTGCAGCTGGCTGCCGGCCTGAGTAAGGATGACCGCCTTTCTGAACAGGCCATGACCAGGGGGCTGAATTGCCTGGCACAGTTTGCCCAGTATATGTCGGGAAGGCGCTTTCAAGCACTCCGTGTGGTGGGCACTAACGCTCTTCGAAAAGCGAAAAACAGCGGCGATTTTGTCGCAAAAGCCGAAAAAATCCTCAATCATCCTATTGAAATCATTGCCGGTCGGGAAGAGGCACGCCTGATCTATCTGGGCGTGGCTCAAACTCAATCAGACGACAACGATCGTCGAGTTGTGATCGATATTGGTGGTGGCAGTACCGAGCTGATTATAGGTGAACGCTTCGAGCCCAGGTTACTTGAGAGCCTTCATATGGGTTGTGTCGCTTATACCGACCGTTTTTTTTCTGGTGGGGAGCTATCCTCCGAACGCTTTCAGTCGGCTTACTATGCCGCACGCCTGGAACTCCTGAACATTGAACAGGCCTACAAAAAACTTGGCTGGGTGGACACAGTGGGATCCTCTGGCTCTATTCGGGCAGTGAGTACAATTCTCTCGGCCATGGGTCACGGTGAAGTCATTACCCGGGAAAAAATGGAGTTGCTGAAAAGCCGGATTCTGGAGTTCTCGCATACCGGCAGAGTCCGCTTCCCCAGTCTGAAACCAGATCGTCAGGCTATCTTCCCAGCCGGGATGGCCATTTTAATGGCATGTTTTGACGCATTCGAGATAGAAAGGATGCATTATTCAGACGGTGCTCTTCGGGAGGGTGTGCTTTATGACATGCTGGGGCGGGATCGTCATGAGGATGTCAGGGGCCGAACCCTTTCGGCGTTGATGGAGCGCTATCATGTTGATCGCACCAATGCCGAAGGCATTAACCGATATTCTCTGGCCTGTTTTGATCAGGTCAGCCAAAGCTGGAGACTGGAGGCTTCGGACCGGGAGTTGTTGAACTGGGCCTCACTGCTGTGCGAGGTGGGTCTGGATATTTCACATTCACAATACAACCGCCACGGCGCTTATCTGATCCAGCACTCGGACCTGATGGGATTCAATAAAGAGCAGCAGAGAAAACTGGCCCTACTGGTGCATGGTCATCGCAGGACCCTTCCAAAAGGGTTGCTTGAACATTCAGACAGCCACCTGCTGTTAAAACTGACCGTGCTCCTGCGTACGGCGATTGTACTCAACCATATACGGGACGGGACATTCTCCCATTATGATTTAACAGCGGGCAACCGTACTTTAAAGGTCAGCTTTGAGCCAGACTGGTTAAGGGATCATCCACTGACAGCAGCGGACTTTGAACGAGAAAAAATGTATCTGAACAAAGTCGGCTTCAAGTTAACTGTGAGCTGATGGGTCCGGGGACTGCTCCGAAGACTGCTCCGAAGAGATGTCAAACTCATGGTACTCTTCCCTGTCTCTTGTCAGCATGATGACGGCACCATCAATGAGGTTGGTGCAGGCATCGTGAACATGAGCGCTGTCATTCAATAGCGAGCTGGCAATAAACGGGTCTACCTGTCCGGAGCGAATCAGTTTGTTCAGAGTCTCGTGGGTTTGCCCGTCTCGTTCCCTGAGTTCTTTCTTCAGTTGGTCTGCGTGTTCACGAATATGGCTGTAGCTGCGTCGAACGCCCAAAATATCAACCAGCTTGAGCACAGAAGCCAGACAGAGCCTCAACTGGTTGTACTGCTCTCGAATCTGCTCATTTTCCGACTGGGTGTATTTGCCCATATTCTTGTAGATATGCTTGACGTGCTTAATGGCCTGAACAAAGTCACGACAGGCCACCTTCAAGGCAAACAGCTCCTGGGCCTGCTGCCTGGGAAGTTTTCCCTCCAGGGCACCAGAGTACTGGATAATATCGGCATAGATACCTTTCACATGGCGAATATAAAGTTCCTTGATGGTCCAGGGCTGATCTTCCCTGCGCCAGCTTTGAACCAACTCTTCAAGGTTGTCAGACTCACGAAGCTTCTCACCACTGAGATAAATGCCATAACAGATCAGCTCCAGAGTATTGCGATAGAGGTGGCCACACTCCTTGGTAATGGCTCTCAATGCGGTATCGGGATAACTGAGTGTGACCGGGTTCAGGTAAATGGCTCTTTCTACCTTCAGAGATTCGTCTCCCGCAAGATTCAACGGAGCCTGCGGTGTGTTATCCGTAAAAAGCTTCTGAAGCCAGTGCACCATTTTATTGAGGAAGGGTAACAGGGCCATGATGCCAATGATGTTGAACAAGCTATGAAAGATGGCCAGTTTCAGGGTGTAGTTATTAGCAGCAATGCCAGATGCGGAAGCCAGATAGTCCACCGCCCCCATCAAAGGCTTGAGAGCAACAATAGCAATGAACGCGGTGATGATATTGAAGGCAAGGTGGGCAACCGCCAGCCTTTTTCCTTCCGCATTGGCACTGATGGCTCCGAGGATAGCAGTAATGGTGGTACCAATATTTGAACCGATGGCCAGTGCCAAAGCATTCTCATAGCTGAGCTGGCCTGCCGCAAGAGCCGAGAATGTCAGCACCATTGTTGCATTGGTTGACTGCATAATAATGGTGGCCAGCATACCTGCCCCGGTGTACACCAACACGCCCAGAAAGCCCTGCATGGCAAATTCAGCCAGATCAATGGAACTCCTGAAGGCATCAAAACCCACCTTCATAAAATCAATACCGAGGAAGAGAAACCCTATCCCGAGCAGGATGTAGCCAAACCCATTAATATTCCTGTGCTTATTGGATTTCAGGATCAGCCCTATCACCAGCAGCGGCATGGCATAGGCCGACAATTTAACCTTCAAGCCAAACAAAGCCACCAGCCAGGCACCAGCAGTACTGCCAAGGTTGGCACCAAAAATAATGCCAATGCCTGCCGTCAGCCCTATTAATCCGGCGCTGAGAAAGGAGATGACAATAACCGAGACCAGGGAACTGGACTGGAGAAAAGCGGTGGAAATCACCCCAAAAGACAAGCTTTTCCATATCTTATCGGTGGTTTTCTTGAGCAGAGTCTCAAGCAGCCCTCCGGTATAGACCTTGAAGCCCTGCTCCAGGTAAACCATACCAAACAAAAAAATGGCAACACCCGCCGCTATCACACGAAACTGGGGGCTTACCCAGAAACCATAGGTCAGGATAACGATGATAAAAGGTAAAAAAAGCCGACCCAGCATGCCTGATTGAAAACTCATAAGCCGTCCGAAGAGTAACTTCATTACCGTCGTTATCGGCGTTTTGGTCTGGACTTTTCAATTAATTTATCCGTAACAGAACTGTCACTAAAGAGTCAGGAGTCAGGCCCGATAATAGGGTTTCCACGAGGTTTGACCCATTCATCAACAATGACTGACAACCTCATAGAAAGATATTAAGTATTTAAAAGGCTGTGACGGCAAGTTTCATAACAGGGAACTTCGTTCAGATAGTTGAGTGATGAGGTTAAGAAGATGGCCGGAAATCTGATAGTGAAAGATCGAGTCACCTGCGAGCAGGGGCGGTTGTATCAATGCCTGCGAAATGGTCGGGTCAGGGTACTGATGGACAGTGGCGAGGTCAGAGAGTACTTTGCCAAAGACCTGGTGGGTACGCTCGCCAACAGTCCTGTGACGGGGCCTTCAGAAAGGCGTCGTCTAAAACAATAATGAAGCTGAACAGAGGAGCAGCCACAGAGACAAATGGCTCTGCTGGCTGTTCAAAAGTAAACCGTTCACCAGTGCCCTTTGGCCAATTGAGCTTGTCGGCCAGAAATACCCATAGCGTATTTCATCACTTCCCTGACAGCCGGTTTGGATTTACCCGCAATACCCAGTGCCACATTTCGCAACATTTTCAGAGGTGCATTGTTGTTGCTGAAAGCGAGATAGAAAGCATCCATGGTGCTCATCATGACCTGGTTGTCTGTGCGACGAGCCTTTTCATACCTCGATAACACCTTCTGATCTCCAGGGGACTCACCCGCTTGAAAAGCATCAGTCAGTACCTCTGCCAGCCAGGCAACATCCTGAAAACCCAGGTTGACCCCCTGACCCGCAAGAGGGTTGATAGTGTGTGCAGCATCACCTGCCAGCACTACGCTATGGGTAAAATAGTTCATGGCATGACGACGGGCCAGCGGGAACGATCCTCTCTCGTGCAGCTTGACCAAGCGCGGTAACTCTTTGGGAAAGGTCGTCGAAAGCGCTTCCAGAAACTCCCCGTCCGAAAGCTTCATCAGTTTCCGGACATTCTCAGGCAGGTTATACCAGACGATAGACGCATAACTTTTGCCATCAATATCAGGCAATGGCAGAAAGGCTTCCGGTCCCGTGGCAGTGAAAGCCTGCCAGGTAATATCCTGCAAGCCCCCTTCAATTTCAACCGTCGCCACCAGACACTGCTGCTCATATTCACGAGTGCTCAGACGGATATTAGCCTGCTCCCTGACCCTGGACCGGGCACCGTCAGCCCCAATCAGCAGATTCGCAGTAAACCGGCGTCCGTCCTGCAGCATGACTTCAGGCTTTTCACCCTTGAGATTCATACGTTCAATGGTTGCCGGGGCAAACACCGATACCGACTCTATATCTTCAAGCCTTCTTAACAGCGCCAGCTGAGTGACACGATTCTCAACAATAAAACCCAGCTGCTCATGCCTGATATCTGCCGCATTGAATAGGGTTTGATTAGAACGCTTAGCCAACTCTCTTCCGGATGGGAAATGCAATTTCTCCCACACCGCCATGCGTCGGTAAGGGCACATTCTCATGGCTTGCATGTGGGGCCAGGCTCCCAGGTTTTTCAGAATCTGCTCCGATGCATAGCTCAGCGCCGAGACTCTCAGATCCGGTAACTGATCAGGTTTAAATGCTGAAGGTAAAGTCCGGTCAAAAACCGCAACCCGAATACCTTTGAGACCCAAAGCGCAGGCCATTGCAGCACCTACCATACCTGCGCCAACCACTATTACATCGTAGTTTTCTGATTTCACCATAGCCTGACTTTCCCATTAGCTCAGAGTCTGTGAACGGCTGGCCTATATGACCACAAGGTTACTGAATGCTCAACTACTCAAATTAAACCAACCAAATCAAACCACCCAAATCAATCTTGCATATTTATCAACTACTGCTAAATACAATGTCATCATAAATAAAATTTATTAAGTGAGTATTAAAATGCAGTATCGGTTTCTTCCGATAGTTCTTTTCCTTGTGTCATTTCACAGCAAGGCTGGGCAATGGCAGGGTTTAACCCAACGACCGGCGTCTTACCATCAACATCAGGCAATGCTATTGCATGACCTGACCAGGTTCTCTGAACCGTTGGCTAATGTATTGCCGCTTCTTGTCCCTTTAAAACAACATCAGAATGATGAGTTGTTTTACCCATCCGAACCAACAGCCAATGATCGGATAAAAGAATCTTTACAACTGGAAGTTGTTACTCCTTCTGCCTCAACCATTCAGATTTCCAAAGCCAGTAACGGTGTTTTCGTCACTGACTTTAAAACCTCAGAAAGCGACTCCAGAGCAACATCCACATCAGGGCAGGTCTATCTGAATCAGCTGGATACACTGACACTGAATAAGATAAGGCTGGTGTTTGACACTCAGGACAACACCCTGAGATTTTCTTTTCACGGAAACACGTTCATTATTCGCGAATTCAGCGATTCTGAACTTTCTGAACCCTATCAGTCATTCCTGGTCCCGGCGGTCTTATTAATGCCGGAAGTCCTCCAACTGGTCGTAAACCTGATCCAGCACCTGAATGAGCACCCTGAAGGTATAGAAGGAGAGGAAGCTTTCGCCGGAGGAATGCTCGAACAGACTGATGTGAATGAGTATTTGATTTTTTCCGACTTTCCTCTGTTTCCTACTTATCCCAACACAAGCTTTTGCAGAGGCAGCAGTCACTGTATTCCCCTAGGCCAATACGCCTGGCTGGTTTATTCAGGGCACGGAAAAGCGGCCATTATCAGCGATCCTTATTCCTCCGATGAACCTTCGGATGGCAAAAAAGGAAAAGGGTCTAATAGCAACAAACGAAAGACGACCTATACACCTGCTCCTGCCGACTTTACTAACTTTCGGATAGGGAATACTCGCGGCTCTTATCAAAGGCTTGGGTCCGGTTCCAGCTCTGACGGTGAAGACAATGAACCACCGAGAAAACCGACAGATTATTCCAAAACACTTCCGGCAGACAAAAACGACTTTGAAGAATTTGAAGAATATGATGAGACCAATTTCCTGATACCTACGGATGATGAAGCTGAACAGCAAGATGCCCAGGTAAGATCTGACGAGGAAATGTCTGTCAATGACAGGCTGACACGTCGTGCCGTTCAAGGCAAAAGAAAAGGGAAGCTGCGACTGGATATCCTCGGTGTTAAATCCGGTAGTGCGAAGGGAGCTTCGTCCAGGACACCCTCCCCCCCGGAAACACCTTGTAATTCTGATCAGGGATCTCCTGAAACAGAAACAACCATTGATACTCCTGACACAAGCGCACCGCTATCGGACAATGCAGAGAAGCCCGTCGATCATTCGAGCAAAAGAGAACAGCAGAAAGGTATGTCATCCAAAGAACGAAAACAGTTCGTTGATATTGGCAGCATCTAAACGTCCGGATCGCTCTCATCGTGATCCTCGTCTTCGTCTTTTTGCCGGGCCCGCCGCTCAGAAAGCTTTCGGGCCCCACGTTTTTTATTACGTTTTTTTGAGGCTTTTCTGGATCGCAGGTTACGGCCAGATTCCTGCCCCCGCTCTTTTTGGGGGACTATAGGCTGATACTCATCACCTGCCTGTTCAGCACTTTTACTCTGGTCGCCTGAGCTTTTGTTTGGGTTCTCGCCATAGTCCAGGGCCGTAGAAGTAGAAGATGGATTGATCTTCATTCGCTGCGCTTCCTTGCTGACCTACAAGAGAGTGTACCCTGAAAAATCTTTTACCACCAAGAGCCAGTACCTGATCAGGTACTTGGTAGGCGCATTGATTTTTTTGACTTCCTCCCCTACTTACCTCCATCCTGATCATGCATTCTGGCTCTATGGGCATCAAGCTCTGAACGTCTCGTGTACCGGCTGGTACAGCCATCAATACCGCACTCGTAACCCCCCACGCCATGCTTTCGGACTTTATGAGTATCAAAATCTGAAGGCTTCGTGTACCGGTAGGTACAGCGATCAATGCCGCACTCGTACCCCCCCACGCCATGCTTTCGGGCTTTATGAGAAGCTATATCTGCAGGCTTCGTGGATCGGTAGGTGCAGTCATCAATGCCGCACACGCACCCCCCCAGACCATGCTTTTGGGCTCTATGAGCAGCTAAGCTTGAAGGGGTCGTGGGGTGGTAGCGGTAGGTGCAGCCATCAATGCCGCACTCTTCACCCCCCAAGCCATGCTTATGAGCTTTGTGAACAACAAACTCTGAACTTTTCGTGTATCGGTAGTTGCAGTCATCAATGTCGCACTCATAACCCCCCATACGATGTTTATGAGCTTTATGAGAAGCAAAATCTGCAGGCTTCTTGTACCAGTAGGTGCAGCCATCAATACCGCACTCGCCCCCTCCCGCGCCATGCCCATCTGCAGAGCCGGTTTTCCCGGACGTTTTCCTTCTTTTAGTGGGAGGGGGGGTCAGATCGTTAGTTGTACTGTCAGCTTCTCTGCAAGCAGCAAGAACTTCAGCAGAGTGGCTTACCAAATTCAAGTCAGATTCCTGGCCACTTGCTTGCGGATAGCTATCTGTTCTGCAAGCGAAAGAGTTATCCGAGGTTGAATAGCACTGGGTGCTTGTGGAGGGAACCACAAAGTTTTCAAGCGCCTCGCGGCACTGGTTGCAAAAACACTCCAAAGGATGTCTGTAAAGAACATCCGAGGTTGAATACTGGCTGCTTGTGGAGGGAAACACAATGTTTTCAAGCGCCTCACGGCACTGGTTGCAAAAACACTCCAAAGGATGCCTGTCAAGAACATTAAAGGTTGAGTCGCACTGGGAGCTTGCGCAGGGAGCCACAATGTTTTCAAGTACCTCACAGCACTGTTGGCAAAAACAATTCAAAGGATGTCTGTCAAAAACATCCGGAGCAAAGATACAGAATCCTTGCTGGCTACCACATGGCTGTTCGTAGCAATTTTCGCCATAGGTATGTCCAGAGTGAGTGGGCCAGCCCGAATGGTCATCATGACCATCGTTAATGAGTGAAAAATACGAGCTGCCTGCGCTGCCTGAATGTATATTGAGGGGCTGACCGTAATCCCCTGGACTCGTTGTCCAGAAATCGTTGCCGCCGCCAGTGTTGCCCATCAAAGTGATGATTGGAACCCAGGAAAAAGGCTGGCTTGTCGAGGCGGTATTTCGGTCAACCTCAACGATAAAACCGTGGGTCTGCGACTCAGCCAGACAGGCGAAAGGCACCAAGACTAATAAGTGGAAGATTAGATATTTAATGACCCTGTCCTTTCGTTTTTCTACAAATCAGAACCGGTAAGGATAGACAAAGGGAAATGTGCGCGCTTTCTAAGGCTGGGATGGCTGCATAAGCAACCATCCGGGGAAGGCATGTTGTATCAGGAAGCCTGATCAGGAATACCGGTCGTTTAAAAGATGTCAACAGAGCTGGATATAGCGCAGGGTGATACCGTACTTGTTAAGGAAAGAAGCGGCCAGCTCTCTCTGGGAAGACTTAACCGGTTGCTCCACCATAACCGCTTCTACAATGGTATCTTCAGGATTATTCAACAACGCCAGCCGCCAGTTTACGGCAGCGGACTCCATAGCGGTAACACCAGGATTAAAGGCCGCATTGGCACCGTAACGCCCCGTCACAATTCGTCCACTCCTTAATCTCAAAGCTATTCCGGCACGACTCTGGCAGACAGGCGCATAACTTTTGGAAGCTGCAAACAGAGCGACCTCTACCAGCTCATCTCCTTCCAGCTCTGCTGGCAGTTCCAGTGGGTAACTGAGATCGCACATCAGGGCACCGTCTTCCATGCCCAGGTCAGCCGGTCCAAAACGGTCCGGAAGCAGGTCATCGAGCCTATAGCGCTGAACCGTATCTTGGGCATGACGATAAACAATGACTTCCAGTTGATCGGCTCGGCACAACTCATTCAGAAACTGTCGGCAGTGACCGCAGGGGGCTTCATTCACCACCAGACGCTTCAAGCTTTGCTCACCACGATGCCAGGCATTGACCACGGCAAATTGCTCAGCATGTATTGTCACTTTCAAGGGTTGCCCGGTGAATTCAAGATTGGCCCCCAGATAGAGCGAACCCGACAGCCCTTCCGCCACGACACCAACCCGAAAATCAGAGATTTCAGCCACGCTCAAGGAGGCTGCCACGGATAATAACCGGATCATCAGCCCTTCCAGGGAGAGATCCAGAGCCTCTTTTAATGCCTCAACCTGAGCAGCATCGAGCTTACCCAGTTGCGCAGGGATTTTCTCGAGCAGAGGCACAGCAGAGGCAGGAAATTCGGCAATTTTTTGATTAAAGTCTGAAGTGATTTGCATTGCGTTTTCCGGCTGCAATGATGTACGGAAAGCAACCATACCTCAATCTGGATTTCTTTCCACCCGGAAACCACTCTTACCCCTATATTCTTTAGATGGTACCTCTAAGGAAGTATTTGGCAGCCAACTATTTTCAAAGAGCAACAAAGGCTCTAGTCTATGCTGTCTGTATTCATTTCACTGGTGTCTCTGCCACCCATGCAACAGAAGCCTATCATCATTTTTGACTCCGGAGTCGGGGGTCTCAGTATTTACCAGGAAATCAGAGCAAAGCTGCCGTTTATGCCTGTGATTTACTGCTCTGACAACGAAGGCTTTCCCTATGGCCCTAAGCCTGAGAATGATGTGATTGACCGAACCCTGCATTGCCTGACACGACTGGTGGTTAAATTTCAGCCAGCCCTGGCCATCATCGCCTGCAATACGGCCAGCACCGTTTCATTGCCCAGGGCCCGACAGTTACTGGACATTCCTGTTGTTGGCGTGGTGCCAGCCATCAAACCTGCCAGCCAGAGGTCAAAAAAGCGCATCATTGGTCTTCTGGCGACACCGGGAACGGTTGCAAGAGATTATACCGATCAGCTGATCCATGAGTTTGCCAAAGACTGTGAGGTGATCAAGGTCGGAAGCACTGAACTGGTGCATCTTACTGAACAGCATCTGCGCGGTGAAACAATCAATCCAGATGATCTGAAAAAGATTATTGAACCGCTGTTCAGTGGCAACAACTGGCCAGACTGTATTGTTTTGGGTTGCACCCACTTTCCACTGATTCGGGGGCTTCTGGATTCTATCGTACCTGCTCCCGTTACCTGGGTTGATTCAGGAGAGGCTATTGCCCGCAGAGTGGCCTCTTTGCTGCAGACGCTCCATTCCCACCATGAAGAACCTGAACATCGCTTCTTTTATACAGGTTCTGACAAATCGGTCACACCCTTGCTGCCTACTCTGGCAGCCATGAATTTTTCGGAAATAACCCGCCTGAAGTAACCCTGATTATCGTCTACTCTCAATGCCATGTTTTTAAAACAACTTGAGAGACGATATTATGCTTATTCAAAAATTGAGATATTCAAATTACACGCCACTATTCATGCTGTTTATACTGTCACTTGCTTCACCTTCTGCCTTTTCTTCTCCGTATTTAGGCTCGAATTCTTGGCTAAATTCTCTGGCAACCATGTTTGTTCTTCACTCCGCTATTAACCCTCCCGGTCATCACAATGCCGGTTTAGCAGACGCCAGCAGTGTTGGCTCTTGCCGCGGTAGTTGCCAGTTTGAGCCACAGCTGCATGAATACTTTAAAGGCAGCAGCGTTGTTCTTTTTGTCAGGGCCGTTCAATCCCCTTGCGCACACCGCATTTTTGATGAATTTGATGATCAAAAGGAGATTTGGTTTGGGGACTGGGATCATGAATTGAATTTCATCGGTTTATTTATGATGAAAATACAAATGAACGGCACATTGTCAACAATAAAGGATTATAGTGGACGCTTTTCTTATTCTTATAAAGTAGAGAATCAGGGCGCTAACCTCCAAATAGTTTTTAAGGATGTACAACAAGAAGAAGCCGGATTTTATGGTGTACGCTTCCGTTATGATTCCTGGCCGTCAGTTATGTTCACATGCAAGGTTGAGCTGAGACACATTTTTCATGGACCCGTGCGTCCAAATATTGCTGTTCTTAAGGGCAATGAAGCCAGGTTCCAATATAGATTCAATCCTACGGTTGATAATGAAATACCCTCACTGGATTCAGTTCGCTTTGGCCCCCAACAAAAAAATGGCAGTATCGAAACCTATCTTTACTGGCAGAAAGACGAGGGAGAAAGTGGCCTCCATGAAAATGCTGAAAAACACCTTCCAGTGAGCCTTTCCAATCCAAGAACTATATCACTGGATCTTTCAGATCTTGGAAACTATACCTTCGCTGTCATTCTGCATGGAGTCAATGTAAACGATACTGGTCGTTATCTTTGTGATATAGAAGTGACACGCTCTCTAAAAACGCTTCATACGCTCACCACAAACCTTATTGTCAATGCCAGTCTCACCGAGCCTGAGATGATAGAATCATCAAGCCAAAGTCCAGCTCCGAAAACCCATGCTCTCCATTCCGATGGGACTACTTCTGACAGGACTACTTCCGGTGAGACTACCAGCAGAAAAAAAGCTCTGACGATTAAACTCAGCTTACCCACCGCTACCCATGCACCAATAACTGGGCAGCAATCTCAACAGGGCTGTCTTTATCCTGACCCGGCACAGAAAACGTCATCACGAACTTACGGTGAAGGAATAGGAGCAGGAATCGCCATAGGAATCCCCACAGGTGCGGTTATAGTGGCTATAGCTGCGCGTCTTCTCATTTTTGCTCGTCATTACCAAAACAACCAGAACGATCACCTTATTGGGAACGATTATACTTCTGGTAATGGTGATATTCTGCTTCAAATGAAATAATTATCATTTGCCTAACCAGTTGGAGATAAGCCTAACTGGCCAGGCACCGATACCTACAGTGGGCTCAGGTTGGCATAAGCCATCATCAGCCATTTTGAGCCTTCTAAATCAAAGTTCACCTGGACTCTTGCCTGACTGCCTTCACCCTCATAGTTCAGGACCACGCCTTCACCAAAGACATCGTGATGAACCCGCTGGCCCAAAGCCAGTCCACGGTCAGAGGTTGGAACATATTTTTGGACAGAAACAGGACGACTGATTGTTCCACCCAGACGCACTTCCTGCAGCAACTCACCGGGTATTTCCCGAATAAAGCGGGAAGGGCGATTCAGGGTGTCATTCCCATAAAGCCTGCGACTCTCTGCATAGGTGAGATAGAGCTTTTCCATCGCCCGGGTAATCCCGACATAACAGAGTCGTCTTTCTTCTTCCAGGTTACCTTCTTCCAGAGACATCTTGTGAGGGAACAAACCTTCTTCCAGACCGGCAAGAAAAACCAGCGGAAATTCCAGCCCTTTGGCCGAGTGAAGCGTCATCATCTGGACGCTGTCTGCAAACGCGTCAGCCTGATTGTCCCCGGCTTCCAGAGCCGCATGAGCCAGAAACGCATCCAGGGGAGACATAGGCTCGGCCTCTTCATCCTGATCCATGTCGTCAATATCAAACTCACTACAGGCGGTGACCAGCTCCTCCAGGTTTTCTACCCTGGCACGACCTTTTTCCCCTTTCTCTTTCTGGTGATGATCGATCAGACCAGAGACCGATATAACATGGTCAGCTAATTCCCCCAGATTCAGCGCATCACCGGAAGCACTCAGGCTTTCTACTAACTCAACAAATTCCCCCAGGGAACGACCGGCTTTGCCACCAATCGTACTGGCCGCAACCACCGTTTTGATAGCACCCCATAAGCTCAAGCCCTGTGAACGGGCTGTTTCACGGAGCTTTTCAACGGTTTTTTCACCAATGCCACGAGTAGGGATATTGATAACTCTTTCCAGGGAAGTATCGTCATTGGGCGAGCTGACCAGTCTCAGGTAGGCCAGGGCATTCTTGATTTCCGCTCGTTCAAAGAACCGCTGACCACCATAAATTCGATAGGGAATAGCTGCCTTGAGCAGAGCTTCTTCCAGAATACGGGACTGGGCATTAGAGCGGTAAAGTATCGCCATACCGCTGCGATCCATTCCCTGTTCCGAAGCGTCACGGATGCGATCGGTAATAAACTGAGCTTCCTGCACTTCGTTAAAACCGGCATAAAGCCGGATGGGCTCTCCCTCATTGCCGCTGGTCCATAGCTCTTTACCCAGCCTGTCCGGGTTATTGGCAATCACCGCATTGGCCGCACGCAGGATGTTGCTGGTAGAACGGTAATTTTGTTCCAGCCGGATGGTTTGGGCTTTTGGAAAATCTTGTGAGAACTGTCGTATGTTTTCAATACGGGCGCCACGCCAGCCGTAAATCGACTGATCGTCATCACCAACGATCATCATTTTGTCCTGATCACCGGTCAATATTCGCAACCAGGCATATTGAATAGCGTTGGTATCCTGAAATTCATCCACCAGCAGGTAACGGAATCGCTCTTGATAGTGCTGAAGAATATCCGGCCTTTTCAGCCAGAGTTCATGTGAACGTAACAGCAGCTCACCAAAATCAACGACGCCTGTCTGGTTACAGTAATCATGGTAAGCCCGGTAAACATCCAGCATGGTTCTCTCAAAAGGATCGTAACCAGGATCGATATAGTCAGGTCTCAGCCCTTCGTCTTTCTTGCTGTTGATGTACCACTGAGCCTGTCGGGGCGGCCACTTCTGGTCATCCAGATTCATGGCCTTCATCAGACGTTTTATGACCCTGAGCTGATCATCACTGTCGAGTATCTGAAAGTTCTCGGGCAGTCCTGCATCCTGATAATGGGTTCTCAACAACCGGTGAGCCAAACCGTGGAACGTCCCAACCCACATGCCGCGGGGTGGAATCCCAAGCAGCTCTTCAATACGGCTTCGCATCTCCGCCGCCGCTTTGTTGGTAAAGGTCACGGCCATAATAGAGTAGGGCGACATGCCTTCAGCCTGAATCAGCCAGGCAATACGGTGCACCAGAACCCGGGTTTTACCACTACCAGCCCCTGCCAGAACCAGCAGTGAACCCGGAGGACTTGTGACCGCCTGTCGCTGGGCATCGTTCAGGGAGTCAATGATAGGGGTTACGTCCATAGACAGCATTCTTTCCAGCTAGATAAACACTATGCAGTCCGGCTGCTCAATTTGAAACCGGAGCTGCTATGGAATTGTACAGGTTTTTAGCAACATCGTCGTAAACTCTATTTTGGACGAGGGTTTACTACCACTCTCCTGAAAAAACCAACTGCCAAAAATCACGGTTGTGAGACATGTCTCACATACTTTGTCGTATTTTTCTCTTGTTCTCCTTAAGCATTTTTCATAACTTCGTAATGGTCAGGAAGCATCATAAAAAACTATAAAAAACAAAGGGGTGTCGGCATGGCTAACAAAGATAAACAACTCAAGAAAGATTATCTTCAGGAAGAAGAAATTATTCGAGACGATTTACCAAACAAAGGTTCAAAACGCGCACTGCAGATTCGAAGAGCCCTGGAAGACAGAGAAGAAACCAAAAGACTCAGTTCGTTCTTTGGCGACAGCTATTGGGGCGATGTCTGACAGTCCATTCTTCAGCCTCTTATTCAAGGGGCTGAAACCTCCCTATACCATTTAATATCACCCAACTCTCTACCGTGACCTGACCGAACATCTGGCCAACAAACCCATCTATTAAAAACACAGGCATTCACGAACAGTAATGGTTATAATATAACGTTTCCTTTACAAGCTGAATCAACTGCCTCTTATGACACTCTCAAGAAAACCAAAGACAATGATCTGGCTGGCTGGCCTTTTACTCTCTCTGGCCCTGCCAGCCTGGAGTGAAGAGCCACCCAAAGTACTATCGTCCATTAAGCCGGTACAGCTGATTGCCGCTGCCATCACCGAAGGTGTCACTCCGGCTGATGTGCTGCTTCCTCCGGGTGCCTCTCCCCACAGTCATAGCCTGAAGCCTTCAGACGCCAGAAAGCTGTACGAAGCCGATGTTGTTTTCTGGGTCGGGCCTGATATGGAAACCTTTCTCGATAAAACCCTGTCAGGTTCGACAAAAGCGGTCTCCGTACCCTTAATGCAGGAAAGCCAGTTGGAGCTTCTGAAGATGAATGAAGGAAATGAAGAAGTCCATCACCATCATGCCGAAGAAAGCGATCACCACCACCATCATCACCACGGCGAGTACGACGCTCATATCTGGCTGAACCCAAATAATGCCATAGCGATGGCCAAAACCATGTCAGAGACGCTGAGCAAGCTGGATCCTGAACATAAACAACAGTATCAGGATAACTACAAAGCATTCGAAAAAGCAGTTCAGGCAGCAGACAAGCGTAATAACAGCAAACTGGTTGATTACCATAATCAGCCCATGTTTGTTTTCCATGACGCTTACGGTTACCTGCAAAAGCATTACCAGTTGAATATTGTCGATCACTTCACGGTCAGTCCGGAACAGCAGCCGGGTGCGAAACATCTGACTCAGTTGCAGGAAAAACTAAACGACGCCGGTAACAGCTGTGTTTTCCGAGAACCACAATTCCAGCCTGCTTATATTGACCGGATCATTGAAGGCACCAATGCCCATGTTGCCGTGCTTGACCCTCTGGCCACTGATGTAGCGGTCGGCCCCGATGGCTATGTAGAGTTCATGGATAGTTTGACGAGTAGCATTGTCAGCTGTCTGGAGCAGTAGTCATTGTTTAAAATCCTTCTTGAATACACACTGTGTGTATTCTAATATTGACGCTATAGTGCTTGTCGTGCGTATGGTTGCGGCTTTCCGGGAAGCTTGGTTGAGGTTGTATGAAAAGCCGAGAAATTATACGCATGCTTGAGGATGCAGGGTGGGTTTTGCACCGAGTGAAAGGAAGTCACCATCACTTCAAGCATTCTGAGCGCCCAGGGTTAGTGACAGTCCCCCATCCGAAACACGACATATCCAAAAAGACGCTGGACAGTATTCGCAAACAGGCTGGCATGAAGAACCCACCAGCAGGATAGTTGTCAGTGCTATCCAGTCACGGATAAATGTATAGGCTGGTAATGAATACTGAAATGCCGGGCCGGGCGAAACCGCAGCGGCATCAAAAGGCATAATGAACCCCCCCGGAGGTGATAGCCATGAAATATCCAGTAGTTCTGCATACAGACGATGGCGAAAACTATAGCGTAATGGTGCCCGACATCGAAGGATGCTTCTCCGCCGGTAGCAGTATCGAAGAAGCCCTGGCAAACGCCAAAGAAGCCATCGAAGGTCATCTTGAGATCCTGGCGGAAGATGAAATGACAATACCCGAAGCAGGCCGTATTGCCGACCACCAGAACAACCCCGACTATGAAGGTGGTATTTGGGCATTGGTGGATGTAGACATCACGCCATTCCTGGGCAAGTCAGAGCGTATCAACATCACCTTGCCGATCCTGCTGTTGCGGCAGATTGATAAGTTGGTGGAAGCCGACCCGGCGTACCGAACCCGCTCTGGTTTCCTTCAGGAAGTCGCGCGCGACAAGCTGCGCTCAATGGAATAACAAGAGTGGATTAAATGACAACGCTTTTTTCTCAAATACGGCCAGTAAAACCGAAAAATATGCACTGACGGTGCAAAAGGCTAAAAGCATGGAAACCAGAGTTTCAGGTTCCCGTCGATTCGCTAAATCCTGAGCCCCATAAAACTACCACCAAGAAATGCGGCTACCACCAGAAAAGGCAGAAGAGAAGCCAGCAGAGTTACCCACATTTTCAGCCTTGAGCGTTCCAGACGCCGATTCCAGCGTTCTGCCGAAAAGATCTGATCATCATCCAGCTCTGTGGATAACCCGCAGCTGGAGCAGGTCACCTGCCACATTTCAGTGTCGCCAACCATCATGTTTGCCAGTTCGGCTTCGCCCAGACAGCAGGGGCACTTTTCCAGCTTCATCACAGCTCCTTGCATTTATTCACATATCAGTGATAGCTTTTTCCACATGTTTTAACAGGTTATCCACAAGTAGAGCCATTTGGCTCTACCCTACCCATCCTAACGATTAACGGAATTCCCTTTCATCTGGATCCAAAGTTTTATCGTAAACCTTGAATCTCAGAATTCCAACAGGGTAGTTGACTGATGCAGATACATTAACTCTAACTTCTTGATACATTTTATCTGAAGATGGCAGAGTATAATGTTGATTAATGGCTTGAGTTGTCGGGATTGTTGGCTCAGTTACGCTTCCTGTAGATTGTAAAGGTATCTCTTCCCATTCACTGCCACTTGTTCTTTTTCCTTCAAATTTAAAGTCATAGCCAGTTTTATGATAAAATTCACGTCCTTCTTTTATTTCACCAAATGCTACGATCAGACTTTCAACGTTAGTCGGCTCACCAAGATCAACAGATAGCCAACCTGAATCGGTTCCTGCAGACCAAAATGTTTCCGTTTTACCATCAATAGCAAAAACGGCTTCACTTGGGTTGGTTGAAGCATCGGCCACTTTACCAATCAACAGGCTCTCTTGCGGAATCTCCTGTTTCTCATCTTCAACTGGTAATCTCGCTGGTAATGTATTTTCAATATCTTCAATAGTCCGTATATCAACAATACCCTCTTTAAAACCAGCATTTTCTAAGATATGTTCCGGTATTGAGTCCTCAGATCCACTACCATGACTGTTATAATACTCAGTACCAATTGTATTATATCCAATAGAGCCATTTGCCAAAAATGAGTCACCTGCTATTCGATATGAACCATTTTCGGTGATCTCGATATTTCTGGAACCGTTATCAATATAAAAAGCGTGCATACACGTAGCAGCACCTGGAGCAGAAGGACTTTTAGCATCATAAACAAGATTGCCATACCACCTGGAGTTTTGAGATGCACCCAGGTTATATATACCTGCTGTATCACCCACCTTCCTGGTAATATTGCTGATTTCATTAAATGCAACTAAATACTTATTAGAACTTATGGGAGAGTTATATCCTTTGTCAGTATGATCATACCAAAAAGCAAAATTCTCTACATCGTACCTTCCCCATCCCCATCCCAGGGAAATACCACCGGACGATGTTTTATTTATTGAGTTATTAACAATTGCCACTGTATCGGCATAATTAACCTTTATAGCTACAGCATCATAGAATTCATTGGCAATATCATGAATTTGATTGTTGTCAATAACAATTCTAGAATTCAACTCATCTTTACTGATGTGATGTTCCTGAAGGTCACCTACCGTAATTGCACTGGAAGATATATCTTCAAAACGGTTATTGAAAACCGTAATATTTTTATTTTTTTGAGCCATTCGTAATGCTGTGGCCCCAAGGTTTTTAAAAGTATTTTCCCTAAAAATAATATTTTCAGAACCATTTAACTGAATATTTCCAGGGGTTTCCGATAGCCCCTCAAATGAGTCTTCAATTGATTCATATCCGGGGTCAGTCAATCGGGCACCCGATTGAATGCTCACATAACCTTCCGGATCGCTGGGCCCCATCCAGGTTGCATTGGCAAACGTTAACCCCTGGAAGGTTATGTTTTTAGCATTGGTTACGGAAACCAGCTCTTCCAAAACGGGTAATACTACTGTAACATCACCAGACTCAAGGTCTTGTTCTGCCGAAGGCATATAATAGAGCTGGCTGATATCATTGTTCAGATACCATTCACCTTGTTGATCAAGCAGCTCCAAAGCATTTTCAACCCAGTTTACAGTTGTGGACGGTTCCAGTATTCCGAAAGGTCCCATTCGTGCGAGAGCCCAGTAAGTATCATTCATATAGGCGGTGCTTCCCTCAAATCGGGATACACTACCTCGATACATTTTCCAGCGCATTACAGAAACAACTTCTAAATCTTTCGGCTTTTTAAAATCTGCATATTCTCCCGGAGCCTGATAGGTGTTTACAGCATTCCGGTTATTCCCCTCTGAACTAGATGGTTCATCTCTTATCCAGCCTTCCCCATTAACACTCCTGGCTCTCACCCCGCGTTGACCATCAATAAATAGCTGACGGCTTTCTGCTCCAGCAGGCACAGGAGCTTCCCAGACACCATCACTATTTGTATCCGACCATCCTGTAATTTCAACACCACCACTAATAACAGGAGACGCCCCTTCTGCAGCCCTGTAGACTACATTGAATCCATTAGAACCTGAATCACTGGATGTGAGTTCAAAAGTGGAGTCTAACTGATACACACCATCAGCAAGAATAATTTCGATATCCTGTGACATACCTGTGTTAATTGAGCGTACATGCTCCTTTGCTTTTTCTAATGTTTTCCATGGGGATTCAATAGAGCCTGAGTTACTGTCATCACCCTGTGGGGATACATAAAATGTAGAGTCACTGTTTACAGGATCATTGGATTCATTATCACAACCGCTTATAGCTACTGCCAAAGCAGATAGAGCCAAAGTAGATATTACTTTTCTATTTTTCATGTTTCCGCTGTTTCCAGGTTTATGGTGATTTGATTTTTATTCAACAAGAAGAGAAATTAAAACTTTCTCTTCTTGTTGAATTTTAAGGCTTGTTTTTAATCATTCGCAGCTTAATGAAGAGTCAGTTACCTCTAAGCTTTTCTAGCACGAATCTGTTTTATTTTTTCTGCATTTTCTCCAATGGTTTTTGAATTCAGTTTAAATCTGGCAATTAACACAGCCGTGAGGATGAAGCCGATGGCAGGCACGATTGAGAAGGTGTAGAGTATTCCTTCAATAGCTTCCTGACTTTGCTTTACACCACCACTTTCATAACCGTAGAGTGAGAGCGCCCACATTGCCACGGCACCACCTACGGATAGCCCCATTTTCAGGGCAAAGAGGACGAATGATATGGCCAGTCCATCCTGGCGCTTACCGAACTGAAGCTCGCTGTAATCCTGAGTATCAGAACAATAAGTAAACCAAATTGGGGCAATCATCTGATTTGAAAAACCAACCAGGAAGCTTAACCCAATGATTAAATAGATGCTGGTATTACCAATAATAATCGCTGCCATTGATAGCACTGCACTAACAATCTGCAACATTATCCAGGCTTTCTTTTTGCACATGAAGGTTAACAGTTTGCTGGAAAGATTAGCACCAATCATCCCGCCGACCATCCAGGCAGAAAGGAAGTAAGTAACGTATTTTGCACCACCAATGACGTAGTCATTGATATAAAACATTTGTACGGTCCCCTTGGCGATCTGTGAGCTAACCATAACAAATGTAGTAATGGCTAATAAAACGAACTCCTTGTTCTTCCATAACAGACCTAGGGACTCTTTAATGTTGATGGATTCTGCCCGATCAGCTTCTACCACAACACGCTCTTTTGTTGTGAAAAAAGTAATAAAGAACATGACCACTGAGATCACAGCCATCACTGCCATCGCATATTTGTAACCGATGGCAGGGTCATCTGAAAACCATTCTGCCAGAGGTAATGCACAAGAGGTGATAATCAAACCACCACCGGTCGCAAACATAAAACGCATAGAGTTTAAGCTTTCACGTTCGCTGGGGTCGGCTGTCATTTTTGAGGTCAACGCCCCGTAGGGGATATTGGTGGCAGTGAATAATGTCATCAGTACTGCATAAGTGGCATAGGCATAAATGACTTTTGCCGTTTCACCAAAATCAGGCACAGTGAAAACAAGGACACTGGATATTGCGTAGGGAATACAGGCAAACAGTATCCATGGCCGACACTGTCCCCAGCGGGACTTGGTCCGATCCACAAAATACCCGACGAGTGGATCGTTGACTGCGTCGAAAATACGAACGACCAGGAATATACTGGCGACCGTTGCCGCATCCAAACCATAAATATTGGTATAAAAAAATCCAAGCAGTATGGTGACCGAGGCATAAACAAAGTTTCCTGCCATATCTCCCAGACTATAACCAATTTTTTCGGTCATAGTTAAGCGATCACTACTTACATTTGATGCAGCTTTATAGCCACTAATCGTGCTTTCCATTTTTGTTTCCTTCTAAAGTGGGTCCCACTGTCAAGACAGTAAATCAACTAATTTAAGTTAAGTCCTGGCAGTGGTTAAAAACCTCTCATGCAAAGTGAATCACTTATTCCATATCAGACCCCTTTGCATGCTCTTACTGTTTTTTAATGATTTTGAAGGCCATCCCAATCGGGCAGTGGTGCTAATTTCGCGGTTGGAAGTGTTTGATACCAGAATGAAACGGTAGCGATATCATCCTGCCTTGGTAAATACTTGCGATCAGGCACATGATCAAACTTTTTAGCATTAAAGTTTTTCCAGCCCAGATCCTGAACGGTGACTTTTAGTTTTGATTTAAAACGTATTGGGTCCTGAATATGCCAGCGATACATTGAGAAGCGAGGCTGCGAATGGTAGAGGCCATCTGGCTCAATGACCTGCGCCATGCCACCGTATGGCGAGTTATAGGGAGCGTATTTATCCTCAACCTCCCAGTTGAATGCACCCAGGAAATAATCCTCCGTACCGGTTCCGCAAATGGTTGGGAATTTGTCGTCTTCATCAATATAGAATTTGACTTCCCCTTCACCCCACCAACCCCCTGCGCCATTGAGGCCAACACACATAGCTGTACCAATATAATGCCCTTCACCTTCAATGCCATCAATAATGGTGTGAACACCTTTAAAGGGAACCGGGTTAGTCCGTCGAAAACTGGCATGAAAATAAGCACACCTTTCAGGAATATCGGTCAGTTGATAATTGATTTGGTAATAAAGGCAACGTGTTTGTTCACCAATGTTTTCAACGGTCATATAACAGCGTTCACGAAACGGCATATTCCAAAAACAGTTAAAGGCATTTTTTGGAAGAACACTAACAGGCAAAGAAACCAGAGGTTGAAAAGAACCTCCCACTAAATCATCCGTATTGTCACACCAGCCATAAGCAAAGAAATCGGGGAAGGGTACCTCAACAGATGGGTATTCTTGGTTATCCCAATAGATTCGGATAATCAGTTCGCGGGAGACCATGCCAGTCATCCACATACTTTGAATATTGCCCATATCGTTAATATCAGCAATAACCGCCGTTTCACCTGGTTCAATATTAATAGCGGGATTGACTTTCCAGCCTTGTCCCAGTTCACTGGATTGCCTTTCAGCAAATCCGGATGTAGCCATCCCTCCCTTACCGACTTCGCCCGTTGGATTTTCCGCCGTTATACTTCGTGACTGTGCATCTGATAGCAAACTCAATACTTCAAGAGACATACCAGCACCATAAATTGGATGTAAGATGTGTGTGTGTTCATTCTGGCAGAGCAAGCACTATTCCAGAGTTTGTACTTCTTGTTGAGAGACGGTTCATTCCCTCAACAAGAGAAGGAGTTCTACTTACTCGAGTTAGCAACTATAATAAGCTATTGTCTTTCTATCGTTATGACTCAGATCAATACAAAGTAAACCAATAAGCGCCAAATCTTATCAATCCCTTTGAAACTCATAGACCAGAAGGAGAAATTTCCCTTGGCGATGGAGCTTAAAGACTTAAACTTGTTCAGCAATCAAGGCTTCAAGCTTACCCTGGTCAATCGCAAAGTTTCGAATACCTTCTGCCAGTTTTTCTGTTGCCATCGGACTTTCATTCATCGCCCAGCGGAATGATGTTTCATTCAAGCTTTCTTTATTGAGCGTACTGGCAGGGTTGTCAGAAAACAGTTTCTGCTCCAGAGGTTCAGACGACTGCTCCAGTTCATCAAGCAGGGTCGGACTGATAGTTAAGCAATCGCAACCGGCCAGCTGCCGTATTTCATCAATGTTGCGGAAGCTGGCACCCATGACGACGGTTTTGTAACCATGCTGTTTGTAATAGTTATAAATTTCACTGACGGAAATCACGCCGGGATCTTCAGTTGGCGCGTAGTGTTCAGTGCCTGTGCTGTTTTTGTACCAATCGAGTATACGACCCACGAAAGGCGAGATCAGGTAAACACCAGCTTCTGCGCAGGCCTTTGCCTGAGCCAGATTAAACAACAATGTCAGGTTGCAGCGAATACCGTCTTTTTCAAGGATTTCAGCGGCTTTGATGCCTTCCCAGGTGGAGGCAATTTTAATGAGGACTCTTGATGTGTCGGCGCCGGAGGCTTCATAGAGTTTAATTAACTCACGGGCTTTGGCGATGGTGGCCTCGGTATCAAAGGAGAGCCGGGCATCCACTTCGGTGGAAATAAAACCAGGCACAACGCCCTGTATTTCTTTACCGATGCCAACGGTCAGATAGTCACAAACGTGACGTACCTGCTCTGATTGCAAATCCGATTTCTGACGACCGTATTCCAGCGCCTTATCAAGTAACGTTGAATATTGTGGCAGTGTGGCAGCTTTCAGTATTAATGACGGGTTAGTGGTTGCGTCTACCGGCTGATAGCGTTTAATGGCATCAACATCGCCAGTATCTGCTACCACTTTGGTCATGGATTTTAATTGTTCAAGTTGGTTCATAAGATTGTCCGACCCGGAGAAAGGCTCAATTACGAGAAACTACTGAAAAGTTCCTGAAAAGGCGAGCAGTGCATCAAAATAAGAGGCGTGGCCATGTGGGAAGCCACGCCCCAGCAGAAGGTTTTAGATGGCTATACCACCCGCTAAATGAACACGCATGTTTTGTGTCAGGGCTTGTGTGACAAACGCCTGAACCACTTCTTTCAGGTTTTCCTGCGGAACGTAGGCAACGGAGATATGGTTGCTCTGGTGACCTGCCATCAGGTCATCACGACCAACACCGTCCAGCACACAGTTCATCAAAGGCCACTCTTTAGAGGTGGCGTTAAGACGACGCTGGAACTCTTCTTGAGGCAGTTCAAAAGCTGTACCGGTGCCAATATGCAGATGAACGTCAGTGCCTTTATAATGTGCACGAGCCCAGACAAACGTACCTGCTTTACACTGGCCACTCACGGTAGAACCACCTAACGGGAAGTACATGGCAGGCTGACGGTTACCGATAGCACCGGCAATCCCTCCCTTGATGTGTTCGAAAGGTACAGAACCGGAAATTTCGAAATCCCAGTAAAATGTACCTTCAAACTCACTGCCCCAGCGAATATCGTGCAGAGTTGTCTCCGATGGCAGACCCAGGCTGTCCAGCAGGCGGAACAGCATGGTTTGTGGAATCGCGGTTCCCATATCCACTTCGTTAATGCAGGGAATAGGCTTCCCTTCGGAAATCACTTCGCCATTGTCGTCTTTAATAGGAAAGCGTTCGCTTGAGCCGATGGCACCTTCAGCAAAATCCGAAGCTGCACAGCTGTCTTTCAAACCTTGTTGATACTGAACGCCTACGCTTGTCAGGCCAAAGCGTTTGGTCGCACGGGCCATGGCAATCATCATGGCACATTGTTCTTTTACCTGCTCACGGGTCAGTTCAGTGGCGGCATCGGTACCAAATTTGAAATCCATGCCACGATCGATATACCACTGCAAACACTCTTCACGCTGCTCTTCTGAAACAAGACTCATGTCGTGCAAAAGGGCAGACTGGGACAAGGCTTCAATGGGCATGCCAATCTTGACCAGGGACTCCTGTGGGAATACGCCGTTCATCATGCCCATGCAGAACATGTCGTATAGCCCCATAATTTCCTTGTTTTCGAGAATGTATTCACCTACCTGCTGACCAATTTTGCCTGCTTTAGTAGCAGTCACAGGGTGTTCTTTAGTGATTTCTTTCAGGTAAGAAGTGTCGTGTTCAATCTGCCCGCTTTCCAGCCAGGATTGCAGACCCATGTAAAAGAAATCATCGTCAAAGTTTTCAGACCACAGGCGGCTGTAGTCTTTGCCCAGGCTGGTCAGGGTGCCCGCCATGCACAGGGCTCCCACCAGACCAGGCCATGTACCATCAAAGTTAGCCAGCAACAGAACAGGGCCCTCGTGATGCACCAGGGATGGCGCTACATGATGTGAGTATTGCCATGCCGTCATCAGCACAATAACTGGCGCTTTAGGGTCAATGGAAGCCAATACATCAGAGCCTTCACGTTGGTTACTGATAAAGCCGTGTCCCTGTTCGTCCTTTACGGGATGAGCACGACGGACTGTGAAATCAAACTTCTCTTTTAAGACAGCTTCCAGCTTTGTTTCAAAAGACTGCTGAACGTTCCAGCAGGTCTGGTTAGCCGTGTCCCTCAAGTCGCCATTGGCAATAACGAATACTTCTTTATTTCCCAGGGCGATACGTTGTTTTTTCTCTGGCAGGTTCAGTGTTAGAGCAGTCATAATTTAAAACTCCATTGTGCTTTGAGCACACAAAATTCGGGTTAGCTGATTAAAAGCTGATTAAAATTCGCTCATCATGGTTTTGTACTTCATCTGGTCTTCGTACATTTCGTGAAAGACCTTGTACTTGGCATCATGAAAAGCCCGGGTTGATGTTTGAGGTTTGATGACTTTGCCAGTGGATGACATGGCCGACATGGCGTCCTTTAACTCGGCAAAATCACCGCAGGCTGTCGCTGCCAGCATGGCGGAGCCAAGGATTACCGCTTCGTCCTCTTCGCTAAGCACAATTTCACAACCTGTTGCATTAGCGTGCTCACGAAGCCAGAGAGGATTTTTTGTACCTCCGCCGCACATATGAATGCGTTTTATTTGGTGGCCGGCATTGTTCATTGTTTCAATGATGTGACGTGTGCCGTACGACACTGACTGAATGGCAGCCATGTAAATTTTGGCCAGTTCAGTCAGGTCTTCATTGAGCGACAAACCCGAAACCATGCCTTTCAAATAAGGATTAGCCCGGGGTGAACGGTTGCCATGATAGTAGCCCAGCAAATGAAAATGGGCGGTAAAATGAGGATCTTCAGACTCAAGCCGGGCAACCTCTTCGTTCAGGACCTCATATTTACTGCACTCTTGCTGTTCGGCAATTTTCATAAGCTCCAGATAAAAAGCATGGTCACGAATAACGTGGTCGATAAGGGAGCCGACCGCTGACTGCCCTCCTTCATTCAGCCACATGCCCGGCACCATGGCACCCCAGTAAGGCCCCCAGACACCCTCAACAAAGACCGGTTTTTTGCTGACCGCCATGTGACAGGACGAGGTTCCGCCAATAATCGCCAGGGTGGATTCCGGCTGATCGCCGATAATGCCAACACCACCGGCATGAGCATCGATCATGCCCACAGCAACAATGGTTTGGGTGGTCAGGCCCAGTTCTTTGGCTGCCGCATCAGCGAGTTGTCCGGCAGGTGTGCCAGGATCAACGATGGTCTGGCCGATTTTTTCACCAACAATCAGGTCTTCCAAATCCAGCTGTTGGAACAGCGAAGTGTCCCAGCGTTGCTCATGGGCAAGATACGTCCATTTGCATACTTTGGTACAAGTGCTTCGAACATCCTTGCCACTGGCGCGATAAACCAGATAGTCCGACAGGTCGAAAAAGCGTGCCGCCCGTTCGTAATGTTGTGGCAGGTGACGTTTTAGCCATTTCAGTTTAGGCATCTCCATTTCAGGGCTGACTTCGCCACCGACAAACTTCAGAACTTCGCTATTGGTGGCATTGATCTCGTCGGTTTCGGTTAACGCCCGGTGGTCCATCCACATGATGATATTCTGATCATCCCGTTCCGTGGGTGAAACGGTCACAGGGTTGTCATTTGCATCCAAAGAGACCAGGGAACAGGTTGCGTCAAACCCAATCCCTTTTACTTGTTCTGGATTGATAGCTGCATCAGTCACTACGGCTTTTACTACCTTACATACTTGTTGCCAGATATCAGACGACGATTGTTCGACAAAATCAGCAGCAGGGCGAAACTGTTTGATGGGACTGACGGCCAGAGCGATTTTCTCTCCCGTTGCTTTGAACAATCCCGCACGGGCACTACCTGAACCGACATCGACACCTATGTACAAGTGTTGCATAATATGACTACCGAGATTTGCTAATACGAAGTAGCTTAGAGATTATAGCAGCAGAAAGTGGGCATCAAGCGTTATCTTGTGTGAATTGTTGTCCGGATTGATGCAAGTCAATATCTCAGGGAGTGAACAAAGAAGGTTCACTTTTTCGTCATAGCTAATATCCTGGGAGCCTGCCTCATAAATCCATACAGTGCCTTAGTACTCAGCATGTCAAAAACAGTCGATGAAATAGCGAAATTAGCGGGTGTGTCGGTCACCTCTGTCCGCCTGGTGATCAATGGCCAACACAAGAAGTACCGAATCAGTGAAAAAACCCGAAGTAAAATCCAGGGTATTATTGATGAGCATGGTTATGTCATTAACCAGACTGCCCGAAGCCTGAAACTGAAAAAAACCCAGACCCTCGGTTTGGTGGTTCCCCGGCTGACAAACCCGTTTTTTTCAGCTTTAACAGAAGAACTTGAGCGTGGCTGCCGTAAAGCCGGTTACCAGCTGATTACCGCCTGCTCAGACGATGATGAGGACATTGAAACCGAGGTGGTTCAAAACTTGTTGATGCGGGATGTTGATGGTTTGTTCGTTACACCGTCGACCGCTGAACGACAGCAAATAATTGGTAACAATAAGCAGAAAAAACCCATCGTCCTTCTGGATCGTGATTTTGGAACATCTGAATGCCCGGTGGTTGCAACCGATAACGATGCCGGTGGTATGCGGGTTGGCGAAAAGCTTGCTCAACTGAATACCGAGTTATTCTTTTTGGGTGCTGACTTTTCACTGCCTACTGCTCAGGCTCGTTTGCAGGGACTCACCAGAGGGTTGAGTCAAAAAGGTTATACACTCACCGAAAATGAAATCATCATTCAGGGCAAGAGTGAGCGTAAAAATGGTTACAGGATCATGAAGCAGCTCTGCGAACGGTTGGGCCAAATACCTCCAGCTATTGTTTCAGTGTCTCTGCCTGTACTGGAAGGTGCCATGGAGTTTCTTCACCAGCATTACGGAAACGTACCTGCCGATATGGTGATAGGCTCTTTCGATGACCACCCCATGCTTGAGTTTTGCCAGAATCATGTTGTCGCTATGAAGCAGAATATACCCGCCTTATCCGGGTCAGCTTTAACGCTGATGCAACAGCTAATTAACGGTGAGGTGGTAAATAAACGACGATACATTATTATGCCTGAAATCGTGGTCAGGGAGTCTTTGTCAAAAGGATAGCCTGCGGAGGCAGGCTAGCTTGTGCATTCTCTGGTTTCAGGTGGCGGGCGTTACACCTTTTTTCAAAATAATGTTGCCATACTTGGCGGTTTCTCCAGTCATAACCACTGCAAATGCAGATTGGGCACGGTCGTAAAATTCATAACGCCCAATACGCAAAATATCCTGACCAGGGTTATCACCAAACAGGGCATGACAGTACTTTTTTTCCACAGAGAGATCGAGTTCATCACCCTCTGCAGCTGCCATCATGATCAGCGGTGGCGCGTAAGAGTCCAGCTCAAATAATGGAATAACGGCCTTTAGTAGCTGATCCACGCCCAAGCCATCTGCACGAATGACGTTATTGTTGAGAGCGTGACCAGGAAAGTGGGCATCTGCAAAAATAATTTCGTCGCCATGACCCATTTCAGCAAGAACCTTAAGTAACTCAGGTGAAATTAAAGGGGAAATATTTTTTAACATATTGACCTCATCTGGCTTTTGAGTGCTGGCAGGCACAGTACTTTTGGCCTGCCATTTATTTGTATCCTGTTTTGAATCAGGCTTTAATGCCTTTCAGGCCGAACCATATCAGGTAAACAAACCCGACGAGCGGAACGATGAAGGCCCAGCTAATCCCTGCGGTATCTGAAATTTGTCCCATCAAAGCAGTAAGGACAGCACCACCGAGGATGGCCATAATCATACAGCTGCCTCCTAACTGAGTATCTTTACCCAGGCCCGCTACTGAAACACCATAGATAGTAGGGAACATCAGGGACATGCAACCGGAGATAGCAACCAAAGCATAAACGCCAGCATAACCGTCACTCATCATTACAATGCCAGTCATAACAGCTGCAACTATAGATAACCCACCCAATAATTTCGCAGGTTCTATGAAACGCATCAGGGAAGTACAAACAAAACGGGCAGCGCTGAACAACAAAATGGAGTAGAGGTAATAGGTTGAGGCTTCCGCTTCATTGCCTCCAACATTGTTCATGACATAGCGGATAGTCCAGGACCAGCAGCCAATTTGTGCGCCCATGTAAAGAAACTGACCCAGGACCCCCCGGCGAAATACTTTCTTTTTAAACAGCCGTCTGAACGATGCAAAATAACTGTAAGATTCAGAGCTACCGACCATTTTTGGCATTTTGCAAAAGGCAATAGAGAACCATACTCCCAGAATGACAATGGCAGTCATTAGGTATGGCCCCATAACAGCCATTAACTCCTGAGACTGAATGACCTCGATCTGCTCAACCGGCATAACAGCACGCTCTGCGTCTGTGGCGGGATTTAATTGGCTGAGGATATAGAACTTTCCAATC
Organism: Endozoicomonas sp. 4G; assembly: GCF_023822025.1. Classification (NCBI taxonomy): domain Bacteria; kingdom Pseudomonadati; phylum Pseudomonadota; class Gammaproteobacteria; order Oceanospirillales; family Endozoicomonadaceae; genus Endozoicomonas; species Endozoicomonas sp. 4G. The sequence continues at coordinate 5,140,739 of NZ_CP082909.1, forward strand.
AATACCCCGGCAATTGAACCGAGAGGGTTGAATGATTGGGCCAGATTCAATCTCCGAGTAGCCGTTGCTTCTGGCCCCATAGAAATAATGTATGGATTGGCACTGGTTTCAAGAATTGAGAGCCCACCAGCCAGAACAAACAGGGCTATCAGAAAATGGTAATACTCCATGGTCTTGCTGGCAGGGTAAAACAGCAGGGCACCTACTGCAAACAAACCTAACCCCAGAAGTACGCCAGATTTGTATGAAAACTTTTTAATATATATGGCCGCGGGGAGAGCCAGGCAGAAGTAGGCACCGTAAAATGCCATTTGCACCAGACCTGACTGAGCATCTGTTAAAGTAAAAACCTTACGAAACTAGGCAATGAGTACATCGGTCATGTTGTTTGCCAGTCCCCACAAGGCAAAACAACTGGTTAGCAATATAAATGGAATCAGCAGTTCCCTTGGTACAACAGGTATTCTGTTTCCGATAGCCTGCCTGTCATTGTCCAGTTGCTTTATGGATAGCTCACTCACAGTATACTCCCTTTCTCAATCACACTTTGGACCAAGCCCCAACCCGGCAATGGATTGTCCTGATCCCGGAATGAGAACACAGAAACACACAATACCGTGCTAAGTCATGTTAGCAAGAATACCGTTTCCGAAAGATAAAGTTATGATCTGAGTCATAAAGTAGCTCAATGATTATTTTGCAAAATCAAAGGCATTTGCCAGGGAGCCCAAACAGATTATTGCCATGCCAGGAGCCTGGTTTTTAGGCGTATATTCAGCGGGAATAACTGTTAAACGTTGGGTTGAATGGTTTCGTACTGAATATCAAAAGCCACTCTTGCTGCTTCGGGACTGTCGTATAACCCGGCTCCGGACATTGCGAACATTGAGGCACCGAGTACTGTTGTTTCTGACTCTTTGAGTATCTTGATGGGTAGCTGTAATGTGTCTGCCTTAATTTGGTTCCAAAGCGGGTTTTTCGAGCCACCACCCACCAGTATGATCTCGGATGCAGAAAACTGACCTATTTGTTCGAGCTGATGCAGGCTACTTTTCAGTTTTTTAGACAAAGCTTCCAGTGCCGAGCGGTAAATGGCTCCACGCTCAGTATTCAGTGATAATCCGCTAATGGCTCCATGGGTACGACCATTGCCGTCTGGCAGGAACGTCGGGTTAAAGGTTATGCCGTGGCTTTTTTCAGGTACAGCGGAGGCTTCACTGATCATCTTTTTGTATTTTTCTGAACCGGTCACATCCGGGTAGAATTGCCGCCCCACCCATTCAAGAACCCCGGATGCCAACCACTGTATGCCGGGATTGTAGTGGTTTTTATGTGAATCCCACTCACAGGTAAAGCCGTTATCAAACATATCGGGTGCCAACCCTGATATTTCTGAAGAGCGCACCATTAAAATTTCCCAGGTACCCGATGATAAAACAGGCTGCCCCTTTTCAGCTCCCGATCCGAAAACGGCAAATTGGGTATCGTGACCCGATGAGATCACCAGAATACCGGCAGGCAGTCCCAGCTTTGCTGCTGCCTCTGGCAATAAGTGACCGATCATCTCTCCCGCCTGTACCATTTCAGGAAAGAAATCACTTTCAATGCCAATGGCAGATAATATTCTGGTATTGAACGTTTGTGACTTCAGATCCGTCAGCTGGGCTGTTCCTGCCATTGTCGCATCGGTGGTCAACCTGCCTGTTAACTTGTGATTAAACAGTGAGCTGATAAATAACCATCCGTGCGCATCGGCTAAGAGTTCAGGTCTGTTTTCTTTAAACCAAATCAACTTGTTGAGTGTATTAAAGGCAAAGTGGCCAACGCCGGATTCTGTAACGACCTTATCGGGATCAAGATACTGCTTCAGGTGTTGTAGTGAATCGTTGGTTCGGGGGCACTTCCAGCTGATGACGGGATAAATCGGGTTCCCCTGACGATCAATCAAGGCACCATCAACACCAAAGGTCGTTACGGTGACCCCTTTAATGCGTTCAGGACTGATGTCCTTCATTATCTGACGACAGCAGTCGCTGAACTTTTCAAAGATTCCCTCTACAGGCCACTGGTGCCAGTCAGGATTTTCTTCGGCTGGAACAGTTATATTTGGTTGTGAGGCTTTGGCTAAAACCGTGCCTTTCACGTCAACGGCTATTGCCCTGACATTGGTTGCTCCGCAATCCAGAACAATGACAGCGTCGTGCGTCATAAAGACCCCCTCGACAGAGTAATAATGTCGATGTGAAATAATTTAACAGGTGATAATCTGGTCAAGTTCACTGGTGTTACAGAGCTTGAATAAGCTCGATTTTCCAACCTTGGAAGAGTCGTAAAGCATGACTGAACGCTTTGATGATTTTTTCATCAAAACACTTCAACTCAATAGCTACACGATAAATCGGTCACAATCGGTCATCTTTGATTTAAATCAATAGGAGTGAAAAATAGTATAAAAAAATCATCTAACTTCAGGTTTTTCCCGAATTTTACGGTTTATTTCTCCGCTTTTTATTCAGCAAATATAAAATTCCATATTGATACTTTAAATTCGTTTGACGTATATTCCAAAACGCATTCGGTCATATTCAGTCACATCCATATTACGACAACACTTTATCTTTCCCAATTTTGTTTAAGATGTAGGACAAATACCCATGAGCACAAGAAACGAACTATCCAGAAAAATCATAGAAGCCTGTCTGGATATGAACCGTTCTGGTTTAAACCAAGGCACCGCCGGTAATATCAGTTGCCGTTACGAAGGGGGGATGCTGATCACTCCATCCGGCATCGCTTATGAGCAACTGGAAGAAAACGACATTGTTTTTGTGGGTGATGATGGTGTATACGAGGAAAGCAAGGTTCCTTCCAGTGAATGGCGCTTTCATCAGATCATTTATCAGACTCGCACTGACCTGCATGCAGTGGTTCACAACCACGCTCTTTTTAGTAGTACGCTTGCCATTATGAACAAAGGTATTCCCGCTATTCACTACATGGTCGCAGCAAGTGGTGGCAAGGATATTCCCTGCGTACCCTATGCAACTTACGGCACGCCGGAACTGTCCGATTATGTGGCTACAGGTTTTAAAGACCGAAACTGTATTTTAATGCAGCATCACGGCATGACCGCTGCCGGCAAATCATTAGCAAAAGCTATGTGGTTAGCGGAAGAGACTGAAACACTGGCGAAAATGTACGTCAATTTGCTACAAACAGGGATTGATATTCCGGTGCTTTCCGATGAAGAAATTACGGTAGTTCTGGATAAGTTTAAAAACTATGGATTGAGAGAGAAAAGTTAAGCAACAGACTATCTTGATGCAACGATAGTAGGCTATAAACCAAAGAACGTTTTTTATTCTGGAACCTATTAGTTATGAGACTAAATCAAAACCCCGACGTACTTCTCATGGGCCACCCTCTGTTATTTCAGGAACAACCCCAGGTTGCCGTCGGAGACATCACTTCCGATGACTTTCAGCACAACCTTGAGATTCTCAAGCAAAAGCAATTGAGTACCCTGGGCGTGGGCATTGCCGCTCCCCAGGTGGGCTGGCCTGCCCGTGTTTTCAGTATGGGGATTTCAGAGCTTAACCGGTCCAGATATCCACAGGCTCCGGACCTCCCTTTTGCATTCTGGATTAATCCACAAATCAGTGATTTCAGTAAAAACACCTGTTGGACCTGGGAAGGCTGCCTTTCAGTTCCGGGCATGAGAGCCTGGATTGAGCGCCCTGAAAGCATCACAGCGGTTGGCTATAACGAGCGGGGAGAGCGACAGGAACAAAGCCTGTCAGGTTTTGCTGCCCGGGTGTTTCTGCATGAGCTGGATCACCTTAACGGGAAGCTGTTTCCTATGATCGTGGAAGATAAAAGTCTGATTATTCCCAACCAGTCGATTGAGCATCAGGAAGCATGGGCGGAAGGCTGGCCAACAGAAAGTGCTCACAACACGATCCGTGGCCAGCTGTCTGATGTTCGTTAATCAAGTTAAAAGATCTCATCATCATTATCAATCAGGTGAGTCGTGTCATCCCGATCACGTAACTCTTCACGGTAACGGCGACGGTTCAACAATTTATTCTGTACTGGGTCTGGCAGCTCGGTAAACTGAATGACCTGCTTATCAATGAGCAGGTCGATCAAGTCTTCCAGTACCCGGATAAAGTCAGCATCTGCTGCCTGCATGACCTTGCCACCGATGGTCGGGTTTCGTTGCAGGAAGGCGTGAACCGCTTCATCTTCCAGATTGACGAGTTCCCAGTCCTCCGTGAGCGGCTTGTCAGCAACCGCCTGAATGTCACCTTTCTCATCTTTAAGTGCGTATAGCATCCTGCTGCTCCTAAATCCGCCGGTTTATAGGTAAAGACTGTAGCAAATCCGATATCAGGCTCCGGCTGATATCATACACATCGTCACCCTGCTGGCCTTCACTGGCACCGTTTGTATCCCAGATCACTTCACCACTGCGGATATCAATCACCGTGAGCCCCATGGCTACTTTTGGTCGACCAGTGTCGTCGTAATACCACTCGAAAATCTCTCCGGCGATGGCAAAGCTGATGTCGTTTTGCAGAGCCCACTGCTTGCCATTCTGGTAGCGATGCGCCGATGCCAGTGATTTTGAGGCGGTCGTTACTTCTGACTCAGGATACAAACGAGCCTCTTCAATGCCCTGTGAAGGCAAATTAACCATCAGTATTCTTTCTACCTGGGTGGTGACATTGCTCGCTTTACTGTGATTGACAAAAGGCAGGACAGCCCAGTTAGCCGTGCCTGGCAACCCTTCCAGATAGAGACCTGAAGAAGCAGCCGTACCGCCCAGACCACCAGAGTCGTTAAAGCCTGAGTACTGACAACCTGTCAGAGCCAGCGCGGTGGTAAAAATCAGTGTTAACAATCCGGGCCTGATTTTATTGAACATAACCTTTAAGTTCTCCATGGTTCAGCCTTAACCATTGCAGGGCAATGATAGCCGGAGCGTTGGCAATACGACCATCTTCAACCATCTGCCAGGCTTCTTCTGCGGTCAACACATGCACTTTGATATCTTCACCTTCTTCCGCCAGCCCGTAAACCCCTCCAGCCGATGAGGCATCAATAATGCCGCAATAAAGCATCAACCGTTCATTGGTTGCACCGGGGCTGAGGTAAACATTGGTTACCGGTAAAAGATGCTTCACTTCACAATTCGCTTCTTCTTTTACTTCTCGAATTGCCAACGATTCCAGGGATTCACCCGGCTCGGATATGCCCGCAACAATTTCCAGTAACCAGGGGTCATCATCACCTACCAGAGGGCCTATGCGAAACTGTTCGACCAACACGACTTTTTCCAGAACCGGATCGTAGAGAAGGACACCGACAGAAGGCACTCGCAAAACCGCTTCCCGCTCCAGTGTCTTACTCCATCCCCCCTGAAAAAGGGCATGTCTGACTTTATATCGGCAAAGCTTGAAGAATCCAGACCAGACTCGCTCCTCACTTTCAACACGAACGTCGTCGGCTCCCAAACCGGATAGTTTCATAGCTCACCTTACTGGTATAAATGATGCTGAAGAATGTAATCGTGAACCGAAGGCAGCAACAAAGCAGCTACGGCTTCTTTGTTGTTATCGTCAGGGCTGCCGGAAACTAACAGCTCCCTTACCTGAGTACTTCGAATCTTCTGACGTTCCCGGGCAGTAAAGACCTGCCAGCGTTGCTCAATGTCTTCAGACCGGTAGAAGCGCTTCCAGGTCTGGGGATCGGCATTATCGGGACCTCTGATAAATCCCAGCTGAGCCCCTGGGTATTTTTGTTCTAACAATGCCAGCAAATCAAAGGTATACACGGGCTTTCCGGGATTATCTGCCAGCATTTCCTGTTCAATTTCAGAGACTTCTAGCTGGCATTGAGGCAGTTGTACCGAGTTCACCAGCTGTTGGCACATAGCCAGCCGATGATGAAAGGGTAACATGGGCTTGGAGAAAGCATGGGCCGCACTGGGTACCAGTAATATCAGGTCAAACTGTTGCCGGGCCTGTTCCAGTACATCCAGATGCCCTAATGTCGGCGGGTTAAAGGCAGAGCCCAATATACCTATTTTCTTGTCGGTCATAATATTGTCGGTTTCGATGGGGCGCGGTGCCAGACCTTTTTTATTCATTCCAAAATGACACCCTTCGGCACTTCTACTTCTACGGCAATGGGCAGATGATCGGAAATAGGCAGATTCAAAACACCGACCTGATGCACGATCAGAGAAGGGCTGACCAGGATATGATCCAGTGAACGGCTGGGACGCCAGCTGGGAAACGTGTGCAGTTCAGAGTGAACAGCCTGCAAATCAGTGTCTTTCAGTGGTGAGCTGTTTAGCAGTTGTTCAGCGTGGGTATTCATATCGCCCATCAGCACCACATGGTTGTAAGTTTTGACCTGATCCCTGATATAGGAAAGCTGGACATTTCTGGCCTTCTGGCTAAGAGCCAGATGCATCATCACCACGACCAAGGGATCTCGGGGATCACCAAACCGGGCAATAATGGCTCCCCGACCGGGAATCAATCCGGGCAGTTTATGGTCTTCAAGAATAGTGGGCTTGTATCGACTCAGGAGACCATTGCTGTGCTGCGCCAGTTTGCCAAGGTTTCGATTCAGCTGGTGATACCAGTAGGGAAACTGGCATTTCAGGGCAAGGTATTCGGTCTGGTTGATGAAGCCACTTCTGAGACTGCCACCATCGGCTTCCTGCAGCGCCACCAGGTCAAAATCGGGAAGGGCGGCAGCAATCTGATCCAGTGTCCCTGCACGTCTGGAATGAGGCAACAGATGTTGCCAGCTGCGGGTCAGGTAGTGACGATACTGCTGGGTATTGATGCCTACCTGGATATTAAAGCTCAGCAGACGAATGTGTCCGGGCTTTCGTGACCGGGGTTTGTAGACCAGTTCACTGCAGTGGACGGCTCGCGGGGCTCTGTCTCTCTTCAGGCGAGAAGACAAGGCCCCCTTCAAAGTTCTAATCGGCATCAGTGAAACCTGAATTCTGGATGCCGATCAACTCGACATCCATCGTGTTGCAGGGGTGATGACGTTCAGCCTTTTGCCTTGGCTGCACGTTCAGCACGCACTTTCTTGATCAGGAAATCAGCAATAACAGGCATATTTTCCAACCCGACAGTGGGTTCAATAACATATCGGCCATCGACTACCAGAGCTGGAACACCGTTCAGCTGATAACCGCTGATTTTTGTCCCCCCCTGATTCATAAGGTTCAGAACTCCGAAAGAATTGTAGAAGCTGGCAAACTGCTTGGGATCAATACCGTGGCGTTCCTGAAGAAAATCCCCCATGGCTTTTACGTCGCCAAGACGGTTATTTCGGTGTTGAACTTCAGCAAAAATACTGGTGTGTACGTCGTGCAGCTTTTTCGCATCAGGAATCATGGTTTCCAGGGTGTAGTAAAGCTGGGCATGGGTTTTCCAGATATTAGGGCCGAAGAAACCCGGCGTACGAACGACACGGGTGTCCTTTTCCAGAGAAGGCTTCCAGCGTTCAACAATGGGTTCCAGAGTGTAACAATGGGGGCAGCCATACCAGAAGACTTCAGCCACTTCGATCTGACTCTTCTTCACTGAAGTCTGAACCTGCTCTGGCAGAACCCGGTAATCCTTACCTTCCTTATATGGATCCTGTACCGCAGCTTGTGCCACTAACGGCAGAACCAGCGCCAACCATAAAAATTTCAGTTGTTTTGGCATCTCTAAATACACTCCAAGGCTTTTATAATGATCTATCTTAGCGACAAGTTAACAGAATAGGCGTGGGCAACCTTCCCTGTCATCTATCTTAACGAACAATAAAGATAAAAAAACGGCTTACAACTCATCATTGCAAACCGTTTTTGCACTTGTGGCTGAATCGCCACAGACTGGCCCTGCTTAAACGGATGTCAACGCAGGCCACTGATGTAACTGGACAGAGCATCCACTTCTTTATTGCTCAGCTTTTCAGCGATGGTTCTCATCACCTTGGTATCGCCATCGTTGACACGATCCCCTTCGCGGAAATCACGCAACTGCTTGGCTGTGTACTGAGCGTGCTGACCACTGATTTTTGGAAAGCCCGCCAGAGCATTTCCCTGACCGGTTGGAGAGTGACAGGCAGCGCAGGCAGGAATGCCTTTTTTCTGATCACCAAAACGGTACAGCTGTTCACCCAGCCCCACCAGTTTAGGGTCAGCAACCCCTTGTGGCGCAGGCTGACTGGCATAAAAAGCAGAGATATCTTCGATATCCTGTGCTGTCAGATTCCCGACAAAAGGCGCCATCTCCGGCACACTGCGGATACCCGCCTTAATCTCTGAAATCTGTTTAACCAGGTAGCGTTCGCCTTGTCCTGCCAGATTGGGGTAATTGGGCACCGGGCTTACACCTGTTGCTCCGTGGCAGGCGGCACAGGTGGCCACTTTGGCTTCTCCGGCATTTGCATCCCCCTTCGCAAATGCCACACCTGATACCCCTAAAGATACTACCAGACCGAAAATAACTTTTTTCATTAACCTGACCCAGCTACGGCACTTGCCATGAGTGACTGTTATTATCTCAACCTTTCCAGTCAGCTGTTCAGCTGCTCATTCGGCCTGTGTTCGGCCTTTTTCTGAAAAGATGGCTTGAAATGGCTGCATATGCCTCAAAACGACAGCCATTATATACCTTAATGCTATTTTCCGGTAGATCGTCAAGCCCGCTAAATTCGCTACGAACAGTCAAATTATGACAACCCATTATGACAACCCATTGCCGATTGTCGGCAAATGCCACTCAGCTATTCCATTTGGCTCACAAGTCAAGCAAAATTGCGCCACTTTTCATTTCTATGAAGCTGCCGGAACAGGGAGCTTCCCCAGCAGGTCTGACTCATGAGTGAACCCAGAAGCGGTCTGAATTATCGCAAGGCCCAATTTCTGACCAGCGCCCCCAGGCTGAAACTGTGCCCGCCCGATAATGGCAGGGAAGTCGCTTTTGCGGGTCGCTCCAACGCCGGTAAGTCCAGTGCCCTGAATACTCTGACCGGCTCAAAGATTGCCCGCACCAGTAAAACCCCCGGACGCACCCAGCTGATCAACTATTTCAATATTGAAGAGAGCATCCACCTGGTTGACCTTCCTGGTTACGGCTACGCCAAAGTACCAGAAGCCATGAAAATCGAATGGCAAAAACATCTTGATGATTATTTAAACAACCGGGAATCTCTGGTGGGACTGGTGCTGCTGGTTGATATCCGTCACCCCCTGAAGGAGTTTGACCGGATGATGGTCCAGTGGAGCATGCAATCGGACATGCCCCTTCATATTCTGTTAACCAAAAGTGACAAGTTGAAGTCCGGTGTCGCCAAACAGGCCCTGAATGCTCTGAAAAAAGAACTTTCGGAGTATCCGCAAATCTCCATCCAACTCTTTTCTGCCCTGAAGAAAACCGGTGTCGATCAACTGGCGCAGCGCCTGGATAGCTGGTTGCTGGTGGATGATGACGAACCGGAAGAGCAGGAATAAAAGACTACCGTCTAATGTTTCACTTTCTTTGAGGCAAAAAAAAACCAGTTACCAAAGGGGTGATGATAACTGGTCTATCGCAGACTGTGTCGGGGAACACAGTTCTGCTTTTATCGCCAACACTAAACACACAAGGAGTTTGTAGAAAGGTTTTTGCCTCGCTACATAAACTGAGACAACGGAATCTGGAGAAAGTTCCCGGCAGATGAAAATTTTTTTGATTTTTTTCTGGCAGGCATTCAGACAAAAAAAACCGGCAACCAAAAAGGGCGGTTACCGGTTATTTGCAGGTTGTGTCGGGGAACACAGCTCTGCCACTTTACCAACACTCAACACACAAGGAGTTTGGAGAAAGGCTTTTTTGCCTTGCTACATAAACTGAGACAGGCAAATCTGAAAAAAGTTCCCGACAAGATGAAAAAAAATAAAAAAAATTTCAAACCATCGGTCAAGCATCAGTGCGCTTCATCCCAGTTGTATCCAGTACCTGCCTCTACCAGCAAAGGCACCTTGAGCTCTGCTGCCCTGGACATCTTTTCCACGACACCCGTTTTTACGGTCTCCAGTTGATCTTCTGCCACTTCCAGCACCAGCTCATCGTGCACCTGCATGATCATTCTGGCATCCAGGTCGCTGTTTGAAAGCCATTGATCCACATGGGCCATCGCTCTTTTTATGATATCGGCCGCGGTGCCCTGCATTGGAGCGTTGATGGCTGTTCGTTCAGCCGCCTGACGACGCATACCATTGCGGGCATTGATTTCCGGAAGGTAGAGCCTTCGTCCAAACAAAGTCTCAACATACCCTTTCTCTTTGGCAGACTCCTTGGTTCGATCCATGTAATGGAGAACGCCGGGGTAACGGTTGAAATAAAGATCGATGTACTCCTGTGCGGACTTTCTGGAAATACCCAACTGTTTAGCCAGTCCGAAAGAAGACATCCCATAGATCAGGCCAAAGTTAATCGCCTTGGCACTTCTTCGCTGATCAGAAGTCACCTCTTCCAGGGCAACACCGAAGACTTCCGCAGCCGTAGCTTTGTGAATATCCAGCCCCCGGGCAAAGGCGTCCAGCAAACCGGCATCATCAGAAAGGTGCGCCATGATTCTCAGCTCGATCTGAGAGTAGTCAGCCGCAATCAATTGATACCCTTCAGAGGCAACAAAGGCCTGACGAACCTTACGACCTTCCTCAGTACGAATAGGAATGTTCTGAAGGTTAGGGTCAGAGGAAGACAAACGACCGGTTGCTGTCACCGCCTGATGGTAAGAGGTATGAATGCGTCCAGTGGCCGGATTGATCATCTGGGGCAACTTATCGGTGTAAGTCGACTTCAACTTGCTCAGGCCACGGTGCTCAATCAGAAGTTTTGGCAGAGGATAATCCAGCGCCAGTTCCTGAAGCACTTCTTCCGCAGTGGAAGGTTGCCCTTTAGGCGTTTTCTTGATGACAGGCAGACCCAACTTCTCAAACAGAATGGCCTGCAACTGCTTGGGAGAGGCCAGGTTGAAAGGCTCGCCCGCTTCATCATGAGCCTGCTTTTCAAGCTCATGCAGACGCTTGCCAATCTCCATGCTCTGCTGTGCCAGCAGGTGACCATCCACCCTGGCTCCCTGCCTTTCCATCCGTGACATCACGCCTACCAGTGGCATTTCTATTTCACGGAATACCGAGTACAAAGACGGTTCATGCTCCAGTTGCGGGGCAATCGTTTCATGGAGCCTTAAAGTAATATCGGCATCTTCAGCGGCGTAGGGCGCTGCTGTTTCCAGATCAATCTGGTTGAAAGTGAGCTGTTTTTTACCTTTGCCAGCGATCTCTTCAAAAGCAATACACTGATGGTCGAGGTACTTCTGGGCCAGACTGTCCATATCATGACGGGTAGCGGTTGAGTTCAACACATACGACTCAAGCATGGTATCCCAGTGGATACCTTCCAGACAGACATCATAGTTAGCCAGTACGCTTTTATCGTATTTCAGGTTCTGGCCTACTTTTTTCTTTTCAGGGTTCTCCAGCAGCGCTTTCATCTGCTCCAGCACCCAGCTTCGATCCAGCTGATCCGGTGCCCCCACGTAGTCATGAGCCACTGGCACATAGGCGGCCTTACCGGCTTCTACAGCAAAAGAGAGTCCGACCAGTTCCGCTTCCATGTAATTCAGGCTGGTGGTTTCGGTATCAAAAGCAAACAGCTCCGAGTCATTCAATACCTTCAGCCAGCGGCTAAACGTCTCTTTATCGAGAACCGTCTCATATTCTGTATCAATAGCAGGCTCGGCAGGCTCAGGTTCTGCCCCTCCGTCCAGACCTTTTTCCAGCTCAGCGATCATGGAACGGAATTCATACTCTCTATACAGGTCCAACAGCGCTTCCTGATCAACCGGTTCCGCTTTCAGGTCTTCGATGGCAACGGGCAGCGCCACATCGGTTTTGATGGTGGCCAGATCTCTGGAAAGCAGCACGATATCCTTGTGCTCTTCAAACTTGGGGGCAAAGTTCTTGCTGCCTCTGAAGCCCAGGGCAGGCACTTCATCCAGACGTTTGGCAATCTCATCAATACTGCCGATCCCCTGCAACAGCGCCAGAGCGGTTTTCTGACCCACTCCGGGCATACCGGGAATATTGTCACTGGTGTCGCCCATCAGGGCCAGGTAATCAATAATCAGGTGGGCAGGAATACCAAACTTATCCACAACACCGTCCAGGTCAGTCCGGGTATCGTTCATGGTATCGATCAAAGTGACATGCTCAGACACCAACTGAGCGATGTCCTTGTCACCGGTTGAGATGACGGTGGCAATTTTTTTCTCAGTGGCTTGTCTGGCCAGAGTGCCAATGACATCGTCCGCTTCTACACCTTCAATCATCAACAATGGCATTCCCAGGGCCCGAACCATTTCGTGAATGGGCTGAACCTGTGAGCGCAGATCGTCGGGCATGGGCTTACGGGTGGCCTTGTACTCTTGGTACAGATCGTGCCGGAAGTTTTTCCCTTTGGCATCAAAGACAACCACCACAGAACTGCCCGGATACTCTTTAAGCAGGCTCTTCAGCATGTTTGTCATCACACGGATAGCCCCTGTTGGACGACCGTCTGATGTTCTCAGGTTCGCGCGCTCTGAAGCATGAAAAGCCCGATAGAGGTAAGAAGACCCATCTACGAGCACAAGGGGCGTATTGGCTTGATCTGACATTGCTGAATCGATCTCAGGTTAATGGGCAGCAGTAGGGCACTGACAGCTACGGCCTCCCAAATGTTGGAGTAGACTGGTATTCTAATCTCTTTTCTCGCTGGACACATGGTTATTACTTGAGGCTTCTCATGAAATCAATAACAGGCTCTCTGGCTTTTGCGGCAATCATACCTTTATTTCTGGTCGGCTGTGCCAGCCCTCCACCGTCGTCTAACCCAACGGAAGCGGCTCTGGAAAAGCCTCCCAAAGTCGCTCAACCTGAATCGGCAGCGATCAGCAAAGAAGAGTTTGAAAAAATTCCTAAAAACCTGCGTCCGGAAGACCTGGAGCAAAGGAATGACACCACGGTAGTCATTCGTCCTGGTGAAAATGAAACCATCAAGGAATACCGAATTAATGGGTTTCTTTATGGAATTCAGGTTATCCCCAAGGTGGGTGAACCTTATTACCTGGTCGCAGCCGATAATATGGGTAACTTTATAGATCCCACCAAACCCGAAACGCTGATTCCGTCCTGGACTATTTTTAAGTGGAAGTAACCAGGAGCCTGACCGAGAATAGCTGCCCCTCCCACACATTGAGGGCGGGGCATTCTCGTCGAACAGCAACTTTCTGACGATTTCCCATTAAAATCTCCTCGCTATCACCAGCCATAGTCTAACCTGAGCTTTCAATTTACGTTCAAAGGAACTCAAACCTTGAAAGCAATGAAAAAATCATCACTCGCCTGGATCGCACTTTTGAGCATAAACAGCTCAAACTGTTACTCAACGGACGAAAGTTTTACTTCACTATTTATGGCGCTCGGTAAAAAGCTCATGAGCCCCCTACCACACTCTGTCGAGCTCATATCCACGAAAGCTATCTATCTCAATAAAGGCAACGCCATGCCAGACTCTGGCACACAATGCCTGTATACAGAAATCGAAGGACAACAGGTGTGTTTCGGGAACGACGGTCCTACCCGGATCTGGCTCAAGCCCTCTAAAAGCATCAAATTCGGACTATCTTCCCAGAGTATTTCACAACTGAAATACAACGTAGCACTCCCACCAATGACCCCCTCAACTCTTCCCAGGCAAGCTCTATCATACCCTGATGAGGATCGAACCACCTCGTGGAATGAACCTGAAGAGAAGGGAAATGAGACTGCAAGTAACGAAAAAGCAAGGTTTAAACATGAGGAGTATGCCCCTGTGTGGCTTCCTTGCCCTTACTGTGACAAAAAAGTTTGTGAAGAACACAATTACAATATTTGGCAGATGACCGAGGATAAATAGAATTATTCAAGATTAGAGCCGCCATTAAACTCCCGCCGAGCCTGACGGGAGTTTTCTTTCAGTTATACCTGAAAGTTTGGTTATAATGTAACACCGTTCGCTCGCTACTTTTCGTTGTTATGACCAGTGTCCACCAGCCTCACGACCATCACCACTGTATCCTGGAAGCCTTGCAGGAAGCGCGTACTCTTTGCCAACAGAGGGGAGTCAGGCTGACCCATCTCCGAGAGAAAGTACTGGAACTGGTCTGGCAAAGTCACCAGCCCGTGGGAGCCTACGACATTCTTGCCGAGCTGGCGAAGCAGGAAGAACGGGTAGCCCAACCCCCCACGGTTTATCGCGCCCTTGATTTCTTAATGGAGCAGGGCCTGATTCACCGTTTGTCCTCCCTTAATGCTTTTATTGGGTGCCCACACCCCGGTACAAAACATAACAGCTGTTTTCTGATCTGCCAGAACTGCCGCGTGACAGAGGAAATCGATCATCAGGCTATTAACCAGTCCATTGCCTCCTGTGCTTCTGAGCAGGGATTCAAAATCACTGATGCGGCTATTGAACTCACCGGTTTATGCTCAAACTGCCAGCAGGTCAAGGAGTCACTATGAGTTCAGACACAGGCCATAGAACAGCAACCACAAAGGATCAGCATCCACCTATGTCTGAAGAGACGCTAGTCAGGCTGAACAACATTCGTGTTGCCTTTCGGAAACGAGAAGTGGTTTCCGATGTTTCACTGGATGTGAAAGCGGGCGAAATTGTCACCCTGATAGGCCCGAACGGGGCCGGTAAAACGACACTGGTCAGGGTTGTTCTGGGTCTTCAGGCTCCCGATTCCGGCAGCCGGACTATGAAGGAAGGTCTGCGTATCGGCTACATGCCGCAAAAACTGCACGTTGACGAAACCATGCCCCTGAGCGTTAAACGCTTTCTTTCCCTGACCGGACAATCGACCAAACAGATTCGTTCAGCACTGGACAAAACCGGTGTCGCCCACGTCATAAACGCACCGGTTCATTCGCTTTCAGGCGGAGAACTGCAACGAACATTGCTGGCCAGGGCATTGCTGAACAAACCTCATCTGCTGGTGCTGGATGAGCCGGTTCAGGGCGTAGATGTCAACGGCCAGAAAGAGCTTTATCACCTGATTACCGAACTGAGAAATGGTAACAGCCTTGAGCTGAACAAAGGTAACAGCCTTGAGCTGAGCGACGGCTGTTCGGTATTAATGGTCTCCCATGACCTTCATCTGGTGATGGCTTCAACAGATCGGGTCGTTTGCCTGAACCAGCATCTCTGTTGCTCAGGTCATCCCCATCAGGTTCGTCAGCACCCCGCTTACCTGAAGCTGTTTGGTGGAGAGTCCGAAGAGCTCGCGGTTTACACCCACCATCATGACCATGAACACACCGTTGATGGTCATATCATCCACAAAAATGACAAGGGGAGCTCTCATGCCTGAATTGCTCCTCACTGCCCTGCTGGCAGGGTCAGGGGTTGCCATAGTGGCAGGCCCACTGGGTTGTTTTGTGGTCTGGAGGAAGATGGCCTACTTTGGCGATACCCTCTCTCATTCGGCACTTCTGGGAGTGGCCCTGGGGCTACTGCTCAACATTGATCTTAACCTGTCCATCGTCGTGTGTTCGCTGTTTCTTGCGGTTCTGCTGGTGTCACTTCAGGAACAACGAAAAATGGCATCCGACACCTTATTGGGGATTCTTGCCCATAGCAGCCTTTCCCTGGGCCTTGTTGCGGTCAGTTTTTCCGAGAACGTCCGGATCGACATGATGTCTTACCTGTTTGGAGACATTCTTGCCACTTCACCCAAAGACCTGTTCTGGATATACGGCGGTGGTGCACTGGTTCTCACCACACTGGCCTGGCTGTGGCGACCTCTGCTGGCCATGACCATCCATGCCGAGCTGGCACAGGTTGAAGGTTTTCCGGTTCGAAGAACCAAACTGGTCCTGACCTTACTGATGGCGCTGGTGATTGCGGTGGCCATGAAAATTGTCGGTGTCCTGTTGATCACATCATTGATGATCATTCCAGCGGCAACAGCCCAGAGGTTTTCCCGAACCCCGGAACAGATGGCTATCATGGCTGGCATCATTGGCTTGCTGAGTGTTGCAGGAGGGTTAGCTGCATCCTGGTACCTGGATACACCGTCAGGGCCTTCCGTTGTCGTCTGTAGCTTCCTGATTTTTGTTTTGAGTTTGAGCTTTAAGCGCAGTTGATTGGGTTGGGCCGGTTATTCTGGTCTGGCCCATCTCGTTTCATTTTCATCAGTAACCACTTATTTTTATACCCTTCAGGTGTCGTTTTTTGTACTCGATATAACTGAGTACGTCACTTCAATGAGTTTGATGTGAATAATCCACGTTCACCCTGAACGGGGTTTGATTACTCAGGATGCACAAGGCTTGACTGAGGCGCATTCCTCTCATCATCACTGTGAGCTTTTTGATCATCAACCCATTGCCATTGGTGGAAAACCCCATACATGTAAAAGTAAGGAACACTTTCTGCATGGGAAAACGACCATTTAGGTACATTTTCTTTGAAGTATTGCTCCCAGCCATTCTCAAACAGCTTCATAGTACGATCACGGCGTTCACGAAATTGCAGATAATTTTCGTGCCGTGTCCAGCCGTACATCCTGTTGCTGGCTTGCACACGGTTGGCATAGGCTTCATCGGTTTCATTGAAGCCTTGAGGGCTGGCAATCGCCGTGCGCTTCATATAGTTATCGTCCGTTTCACCCTCGCCCCACCAGCGGTTCATCCTGTCAAGACTGCGGCCCAGAGGGCCACCAAGCCACTGGGTAAGCATCTTGTTGTCGTTCATAAAGAAGTCAAAAGTGAGACTTGAGGCCAGGGCAAATCCCAGTGTTTGGGCATAAGTAAAGCCGGATATAAGACCGTGGGCGTATGCTCCAACGGTGGCAATCGGGCCCAGCGCAAGACCGGCTGTGGCAGAGGCCAGGGTTTTTACTGTTTGGGGTGTCATCCGATGCAGCAGTGGTATCTGAACCCCCTGTCCGGAACCCATGGATTTCACCATTTCAGGCACCAGGCGGAAAATGCTGCGATACATCTGAGGGTTAGCACTGTACTGTCTGGCAAACAGCTCGGAACCGGTTTGTAGAAGAATTGCTGAGGAAGCGGCCTTGCCCAGTGGCATGGCCAGCCCGCCCAATTCAGTGATTTGTTCAATGCCGTTGTGGTAGGCATATTGCCCGGTTCGGTCAGGATCAACACCAGAGTGTTCCAGCCAGTGCTGGAAAGGTATGAGCATCCGGTGTAGGTAATCACCCCGGTTGGTCAGATCCAGAAGGTAGAGCAACGACATATTAACGAGGGACACTTCGGTAGCCTCCAGAGCGGTACGGGTCACCAGCAGAGGTTTGTAGCTGGTGTAGTACCAGGTCTTAGCCTGTACCAGGAAAGCGGAAGGCCTGACCCAGTAATCAAACAGTTGTCGTTCAACTGCTGTGGCATGAGCCTGCATTAATGTGTCATGGATAACCTTGATAAGATCTGATTCAGACAGGCCAGCGGCATTGGCGTAAGGCGTCAGGGTATCCTGAATATTGGTTAGAAAGGCGGCCGTCCTGCGGCCGTTTTCAAAGGCAATATCGTCAAGGACATAGTTAGCGATGACCGCCGCTGCGTACTCTTTCATACCGGCAACCGACTCTTTCATAGCTGTCGGTTCGGCCGCGATTACAGGAGTAAAGATGCTTTGCATAAATTCCTCAGCGTCCTTGTCGGGCAGCATCTCGATAATGCTGTCGAAGTGAGGCAAATTGATGCGCTGTCTGTGGAAAATGAAGTGTTCAAATTCAGCCACTGTCTGATAACCACCGACTCGTCTGACGGCCTTTATGTGGTTCTCAAGTTCAACTTTACTGATCAGACCTTGACGTAGCAGAGCGATGATCTTTTTAGCACTGACACAACGGGTCGCTAAGTATTCAGAGACACTTTTCATGCGATCGGGTTCATAATCGACGAAGTGAACGGCGGTTTCGCCCATGGCGCGAATGTCTTTGTCGTAGTGTTCGGCTCCTTTACCCAGCTCACCCCTGGCCCTATGCATCAGCTGCTGGACGTCTTTCAGGACATTCTTAGACTCTAAAAGGCGGATAGGGAAGGTGGCCTGCAGGCCCTTGAAGACTTTCACCATCCGATAGGCCTGAGCAAACGCCAGACCATCTCCGACCAATGCCCGCAGGTATACCGGTGCCTGTTCACCGTCAAAATCAAACGCCGTTAAGTCGGGCATTACCCTACCATTTGCGACGGCTAATTCTGCCAGACCTATTGCGGCTTCCAGGGCTTGTCTCTTGAGCGAGTGCTGGCCCGTGAATGTCTGGATAGCATCCAGAGTTTCTTCCTGTTCCGGTGTGTACTGGGAGGGACCGCCGTCATCTTCGATGGCTTTTTCTGCTGCCTTGAGAACGTCCTTCATTCTCTCAATGTCTGCCTGCGAGGTATCAGCTTCTTTTACTGCCCGCCTGGCTCGGGCTGCCTCACGTTCGAGAACGTATCGGGGTTTGGGCCCCAGGAGAGTCATTTCCTCGTCAAGTTCAGCATCGATGGCTGTGATATGATCATCAATGGTAGCAATGCCTGCATTCGAAACTTCTTGTTCCAGATGTTGTAGTTTTTCTTTTATTATTATGTTCTGGTCGTTTATGGTGGCGTCATTCTCATAAGCCTCAATGTTGAGTTGATGGGCTATTTCATTGTTTCTGGCTCTTCTGACATTTTCATTGCTATAAGTTGTATCTACCTCTGCTATTAATTCCCAGATTTTTTTTTCAAGGGCGTACTTGTTCTGATGGAATGGGGCATCTTTTTCAAATATTACCCTCAGATCATTGGCCAGCTTAGTCATGAAAGCCTTGCCTCTTTCTGTAACCGCATCTTCTAATATGGGGCGGATGCGCAGTTTGTCTTCTATAGCTTTAAGCAGTCTTTCCTGTTCTCTTATGACCTCCCCATCCCTGCCTCCAACATACAAGGTAAGGTGCCAATGCAGTTTCTCGAGTTTTGTTTCCCTTTTTTCACCCGCAGGTGTGAAGCTTTCTATCCCCAAGCCGCGTACTAAAGTATCCAGCATGGATTCTGAGACATCGTCGCCTTCAAGTTTTGTACGAGCCCTGTCAAGCCTTGCTAAGTTGTCATCACCTTCATTGAGGTTGATCCCGAGTACTTCTTCTGCGGTTTCCAGTATATTCAGCGCCTTTTGCTCTGCTTTCTGCCTGGTTTTGGTGATATATGCCTTAATTTCCTGAGAAATGGCGTCACGACGCTGATACACATCGTCGCCACTATTGAAGTTATCTATCTTCAGGATTTGTTCCAGATCAGCCAGTTTCGAAAGTACCAGAGGTCTGCCTTCGGGGCGGTTTAATGTTCTGGAGCGGTGAATTACTTTATCCAGTTCTGCAAGCTTGAGTCGCTCAAAATAGGCTGCTTTTTCGAGATCTTCCGAGGAGGTGGCTATCGCTTTGAGTTCGGCTTCTCTTGCCCGCAGCTTTGCCCGAAGCCTTGCCAGCGTGCTGACGATCTCAAGCATCTGTTCGCTAATATCGTCTGTGACTTTGGCGGAAAATTTTCTGTTTTCCCTATTGGCAGGGTCCTCCATCACTTCTGTGATGATAGGAACAAGCGTATAAATATTCTGAACAAAGTGATGGTTAGTCAGAAGACTTTTAAGTGCAGGTTTGAAACTGAAGTTTTTGAAGAGTTGAAACTGTATCCAGAGTGGCGTGATGATGGATGAAGCGACTCTGATGTATCCTGTTCTGAACTCAAATTCATCGGTTCCATCCGGGGTGGCACTGGCTAATGCCTGCTGAAGAGATTCATAGTAAACAAGCTTCGATAGTTCATTTTCATCAAGTTTGGCCTCGTGCTGTACTGCGGCAGCAAACTTCTCCAGCAGTGCCATCTGTCTGCTTCTGATAACGTACTGATAGCTTTTGATTTTGTCTTTTTTAACCCCGGCAATGAGTTCTTGAAACTTAAATTTTCTCCAGAAGTGATAGTGACTTTCGACAAAAGCGACATCGGTCGGATTCTGCTTCTGACCACGGAAAACAATAACCTCATCCAAAGCCTGTTCCACCTCAAGCTTTGGATAGTTAGCAGGCACAGAGTGAGCCTGAGTCTCATCCTCAACGTGGACAACATAGCCGACAGGTTTATGGTGTGACAAGAGATCACACAGTGCCTCATGTTGTAATGCTTCCTCCAGAACATAAACCTGGGTATAGGCCGAGGTGGCTGCGGCTAAAAGCACCTCATCATTGATAAAGAGCGACTGACCCAGGCGTTGCAGCTCAGGGGGTTGATCACCTGTAGCAATAAGACGCATAAAGGTGCGTCCGTTCACTTCAACTCTATTTACTCTAATGGTGGCAAGGCTGACATAGTGATGACTTGCGCCAAGATTTCCCGCCCTTTCATTGGCACCTTTGAGCACTCCGGCCAGTTGTTCGGGACTGGCGATTTTTGTTAGTGGATCTAATGGTTGGATATCATCTGATTGAGCACGAACCGCCTCAACTGAAGCCTGATCGGTCATTCCATCTCTGACTTCAATCACCAGCTCGCTTTTAGCAAGGTCATGGATGAACCTGAAGACTTGCTCATCAGCCACTTTCAAAACCCTGGTGTATTTTTGAGCGACGCCATTTTCGCCTGTTTGAAAAGTATCAACACTGGAAACGCCACCCTCGATGCCAGAAAGAATCTCTGTGAAGCCTTTAGAAGGAGCGTCGTAGCCCAATCCGGCTTGAGTCTGGGCAGGGTAGGTGGTGGTAAAGGATCCGGGGATGGGTTGCTGATCATGATCTAACGTTGGCTTAACCGCGGCCTCACTATGAATAAATTCCACCGGTTCATTGCCCAAAATACCGACAGACTTTATTTGCAGCCTGCGATCGGCCTGTGCCTGTGTAGCCATCACGGAAGAGCTGATGGCAACACTTACGGCAAGGGTTAATGCACAGAGACGGGCATTTGTCATCGTTTTACCTCAACTGAATGAATACTTGCCGTGACAAGAAACCAGTATCAAAATTCGTCGTGGGTATCCTCATTTTTATCAGGATTGAAGCTCTTAACCTCGGGCAGTGATGCTTCTACGGCTGGTGGAATCTCCTCAGGCGCTGCGGTCTTTCTTTCGGTGGAGGAGGTGCCGAAGAAGACACCCAGAGTGTAGGAGTAAGGAACACTGTCTGGGTGGGAGAATGACCATTTAGGCACATTTTCTTTAAAGTATTTCTCCCAGCCGTTGTCAAACAGTTTCATGGTGCGATCACGGCGTTCACGGAACTGCAGGTAATTTTCATGCCGTGTCCAGCCGTACATTCTGTTGCTGGCTTTTACACAGCTGGCGTAGGCTTCATCGGTTTCATTGAAGCGTTGAGGACCGAGAACCGCGGTGCGTTTCACATAGTCATCGTTCGTTTCACCCTCGTCCCACCAGCGGTCTATCCTGTCAAGACTGCGGCCCAGAGGGCCGCCAAGCCACTGGGTAAGCATCTTGTTGTCGTTCATAAAGAAATCGAAAGTGAGACTTGATGCCAGGGCAAATCCCAGAGTTTGCGGGTAGGTCAACCCGGATATAAGACCGTGGGCGTATGCTCCGACAGTGGTAATCGGGCCCAGTACGAGACCGGCTGTGGCAGAGGCCAGCGTTTTTACTGTTTGCGGTGTCACCCGGTGCAACAGCGGTACTTGAACACCTTGGGCGGAACCCATGGATTTCACCATTTCAGGCACCAGGCGGGAAATGCTGCGATACATCTGAGGGTTGGCTTGGTACTGTCTGGCAAACAGCTCGGAACCGGTTTTCAGAAGAATCGCCGAAGAAGCGGCCTTGCCCAGTGGCATGGCCAGCCCGCCCACTTCGGCGATTTGTTCAATTCCCCTGTGGTAGGCATATTGTTTGGTTCGGTCAAGATCAACACCGTAGTGTTCCAGCCAGTGCTGGAAAGGTATGAGCATCCGGTGCAGGTAATCACCCCGGTTGGTCAGATCCAGAAGGTAGAGGAACGACATATTAATCAGGGACTGCTCGGCAGCCGCCAGGGCGGTTCGGGTCGCCAGCAGAGGTTTGTAGCTGGTGAAGTACCAGGTGACAGCCTGTACCAGGAAGGCTGATGGCTTGAGCCAGTAATTATTCAGCTGGTGCTCAACGGCTGTGGCATGGGCCTGCATCAATGTGTCATGGATCGCCATGATCATTTCTGATTCAGAGATGCCAGCAGCATTGGCATAAGGTGTCAGGGTATCCTGAGCATTGGTCAGGAAGGCTGCCGTCCTGCGGCCATTGTCAAAGGCAATATCGTCAAGAACATAGTTAGCGATGACCGCCGCTGCGTACTCTTTCATGCCGGCAACCGACTCTTTCATACCTGCCGGGCCAGTGGCTGTTACGGTCACGGGTTCAAAGGCACTTTGCATGAATGCCTCAGTGTCTTTGTCGGATAGTCTCCTGACTGCTCTCTTGAACCTGCGCACCTCGACACCGTGTTTAGAACCAAGGAAGTGTTCAAATTCAGCGACTGCCTGATCACCGTCGACACCTTTGACGGCCTCCATGTAGTTTGCCAGTTCAGCTTTACTGATCAGGCCTTCACGCAGCAATGTTATGATCTTGTTACCACTGGCAGAATGGGCAGCGAAGTATTCCGAGAAGTCTTTCAGATCCTTTGGTTCATGCTCGACGTAGTGAATGCCCGCTTCGCCCATCTTGAGGATTCTCTTGTCGTATTGTTTTGCTCCTTGTCCCATCTCCCATCTGGCCCCGAACGCCAGACCCTCCAGTTCTTTCATTGCGTTCCGGGGTCGGCCTGTTACCGGATCGGAAGAGAATTCCGGGTAGGTCGTCTTCAGATCTTTGAACTCTTCTACAATCCGGCTGGCCTGTGTAAACGTCAGTTTGTCTCCGACTATTGCCCGCAAGTGAATGGGAGCAAATTCATGGTCAAAATCGAAATTCGTAAAGAGGGGCACTACCTTACCGCTCTCCAATGCGGCTAGTTTCATGCCAATGGCGGCTTCCAGAGCCTGTCTTTTGAGAGGGTGCTGGGTGAATGCGTCGATATCTTCCAGAATTTTTTCCTGTTCCGGCGTGTACTGGGAGGGGCCGCCATCATCTTCGAGGGCTTTCTCTGACACCCTCAGGACTTCCTTCCTTTCCTCAATCTCTGCTTTTTTGGCTTCAATCTGGCGTTCCAGACGGGCTCGTTTCTGAGTCAGCGCCCCGGTCTTGTCGTCAGCACCATCAGAATCGCCCAGTTGTGTGTCGTCTTGTTTGTCTGGCAGACTACCCAGTTCGCGATGAGTACCTTCCAGCTTAATTTCAACTCTTTTTATTTCCTGCCTGGCCCTGGCTGCCTCGCGTTCAAGAGCGTATCGGGGTTTAGGTCCCAGGCGACCCACTTCCCTGTCAAGTTTATTTTCAATGGTTTCGACACGTTCATTAACATCGGGTTGACCGGCATTGAAAACGTCTTCATCCAACTGTTGCAGTTTTGCCTCAATCAGACTTTTCTGGTCGTCTAAAGGGGCATGATCCTGATAGTCCTCAATGTTGAGTTGTTGAGCCATTTCATTGTTTCTGATTCTTTTAATCGCTTGATCGTCATAGGGTTCATTTACTTCTTCCCTTAATGCCTGAATTTTGTCTCTTAGAGCATACTTCTGCTTATAGAGGCTCTGATCCTGTTCAAGCGGTAACTGCAGATCACTGGCCAGTTTAGCGGTGAAAGCCTTACCTTTTTCTATAGCAGCGGGGTTTTCCCAAGGGTAGAGGTTGAGTATGTCTTCTATGGCTAAAAGGTATTCTGCCTGTTTTTCTCTGGCTCGCTGGTCCCATTGTTCGATTTTAAAGACCAGGCGCTCACGAATTAATGTGAGTTTCGGTTCCATCTCCTCCTTATCCCGAACCTGACCGGTGTCCCTCCAGAGGATCATGTCCATTGGATCCGGCTCGTAATCTGCAGTATCAACGCTATTTAGCTTGCCCTTTAAAGCTAAAGGGAGGTCGTCATCCCAGAGAATCATGCGCAATTGATCGAACTGGTTATCTGTGATGTAGGGATCAATCCTTGTATCAAGCCTTGCCAGTCTTACTGCTGTGTCATCACCCTCATCGGCTCTGATGTTGAATACTAATTCTAAGTAATGCAGTGTCATCAGGGCATCTTGCTCTGACTGCTGTCTGGCTTCTTTGATGTGCGCCCGCAGGCCTTCAGAAATTAATATACGTTGGAGATACACATCGTCCTCCTCGTTGAGGGGTCTCCCTTTCAGAACGCTCCCCACGGCACGAAGTGTCTTAAGTACTTCCGGCATGGCTTTGGGGTGGCCTGGTGTTCTGATGTCTTCCAGTTCTTGTTCCAGCTCGGCAAGCCTGAAGAGCTTGTCTTGTACGGTTGACTCCAGGAACTGGCGGTCTTCCAGGGTGATGTCTTCATTCGGGTCAATACCAAGAATCTTTGCCAGAGTCTCTTTCCTGACCAAGGTGTAAAAAAACTCCAGATCGAGTTGATCCCGAAGTGCAGTGTGCAGTGCGTCATGCTGCTGCCGAGTTTCCAGTGCCTCAAGACTTTCAGTTATTTTAGTCAGGCGTTTTTGTTGAGTTTCTAAACTTTCATAGTTATTAAAACCCTTAATTTTTAAAGCGGTGGCAAGGGTTTTAAGGTGCGTTTTGAGTTCAGCTTCTTTTTGATCATCTGTTTGGGTGCCCTGTCGCTGAACAGACTGACCACTCACTTCCGGGTTTTGGTCATTATCCGATGCCAGATTGATCAGACCTCCCATCATAGTCATAGTCTTCTTGTGCAACTGAACGGCTTCTATTGCCTTTTGTCGCAGGTGCTGTTCAATGAACCGATAGCGAGCATCCAGATCGCTTTCATTGTCTGGAGTAATACCCTGCTCACTTTCAAAGGCTTCCAGTGCTTTCTTGAAAGACTCTTTCCTAAGTTGTGCTGTTGTGGCATCTGTTTCGTCAACCGGTGTTGTGGCAACGGATATTGTGGCAACCGGCCTTGTGGCAACCGGTGTCGGGGAAATGGATGTCGGGGCAATGGATGTCGGGGCAATGGATGTCGGGGCAACCGATTTCTTGATATCACGAATTGCTTCTACGATCATTCTGGCTTGTTTTTCCAGTGGCTGGGTATTATCCCAGTCACTAATACCCAGTACTGCTGCAAATTCAGTGTTGTATTCTTTTCTCATTGCTGCTGCTTGTTGAGCCACTTTTTGCAGCACTGGAATTCGATTGACGTCCTCCTGTAAAGACTGTAACAGGTCTCTCTGTTTTGCCAGCTCTTGTTGACTTTTAGCCTGTTGTTGATAAGCCTCCTTTGAGTGCTGCCGAATCTTATCCAAAATGCCACAGCGGCGGGTTTCAAAATCATCTCCCGGTTCCGGAATCAGACCAAGCTTACCTTCAAGGAGAGCCAGTTTATTCTCGACTTCATCATCCTCGGGCAGCCCTGCCTTTTGTTCCAGCCGTCGTCGCTCTCGAACGAGCCGAAGGGTATCCAGGTCGCCTTTTTCGACCAAAGCAAAGCGGCGCTTGCTACCAATGCCTGCCGGTTCTGATTTTGCCGCTTCCCCATCAGGCTGCTCTGTTGCGGGAACCGTCCGGACATCGCGAAGTGGTTGTTCCAGCTCTTGTTGATTCTCAACAGGTCGTTGAACGATCTCAGCGGCCTGCTGCTCAAGTTGCTGCTGAATAGCCTGGTGACGGGCTTCAAAATCATCATTGTCCTGTGGAACCAGACCGAGAAAACCTTCAAAGATAGTCAGCTTTTTCCGGACTTCTTCGTTGGATAGCTTTTCCAACCTTTCTCTTTCTTGCAGCAGCTGTTGAACGTACTGAACAGGGCGCAGATTGTTTTTATTGACGCGCTGTCCACCTATGGCCGCCGGTTTTGCTGTTGCGGCCATCTCCATCCATTTGTAGATTTCATCGATTTTTTTTTCTATGAGTTCCTCTTGTACTTCCGATGACAATCTGTTGTTCCAGTTATCAATACCAAGCTTTTCTGCCATAAAAGCGTAGCGATATTGTCTGCCAACCCCCCTGACATGAATAAGTTGCTTTCCATGCTCTACAGCCTCAAT
This sequence comes from Endozoicomonas sp. 4G, assembly GCF_023822025.1. Lineage (NCBI taxonomy): Bacteria > Pseudomonadati > Pseudomonadota > Gammaproteobacteria > Oceanospirillales > Endozoicomonadaceae > Endozoicomonas > Endozoicomonas sp. 4G. Next base: position 5,166,909 of record NZ_CP082909.1, read on the forward strand.
GGCGACCTTATCCTCAAGCATCTCTATTTCGTACTCAAGCTTCCCTATTTTGGACTCAAGTGTCTTTATCTGGTCTCTATTTTGTTGATCCTGAGAAGATTGTTCATTGAACTGAGCTCTCTGGCGATCAAGGGCCCTCACAATGGCCTGCTGACGGGCGTCAAGGTCATCATTTTTGTGCGGTTTCAGGCCAAGTCGACTTTCCAGAATGGCCAGTCTTTGCCCGTTCTCCTTATTGGCCTGATAGCGGGCATTCAGATCCTTTTCATCGTCCGGGATAATTCCGTGCAGGCTTTCAAGGGCTACCAGATTGGCTTTTGCGACTTCATTTTCGGGCTGCACTTGTTTGTTTTCATAAAATCTTTCTTCGATGAGCCTGACCTGTTCTTCAACTGGCAGAGTTTCATCCCACTTATCAATACCAAGCTTCTTGGCCAATAGGGCTTTGTAAGCTTTTGTGGCATCTGCCCTGGCATCATTAACTTGTTGTTCCAGTCCCGGAACTCGTTTGACTTTCTGGTCAAGTGTATGCCACTGGTATTTCAGTCCCGCCACTCGTGTACGAGTCCGTGCAAGCTCATCCTCAACGTCTTGCCTGAGCTGAAGTACTTTGAGTTTATTCTGTTCACTGATAGCGACTTTCTCTGTTAGCACCTCTGTCAACAGGCCTCTAAGCTGGGTGAGTTCGCTTCCTTTTATCTGCTGCTTTTCCAGATTGTATTCCACATCAACCAGCTGTCTGGGTGTGTCGGGGGTGTTGGGTGCGTCGGATGTGTCGCCCACATCTTCGGAAACAGGCTTTTTCCCGGTTTCACGAATGTTGTCCTGCGCCAGCTCGACGACGTTGAGAACATTTTTTACTTCCCCAATGTACTGAGGAAAATTCGGGTGGCTCAGAAGGTTTTTAAGTGCGGGTTTGGAGCTGAAGCGTTTTAAGAATTGATCATGTATTAACGTTGGCTCGGCGGCTTTCGAAACGAGCCTGATGTGCCCCGTTGTGAGCTCAAATTCATCTTTACCTACCTGAGATAAAAAAGCTTCGCTCAGTGCCCGCTCGATAGAATCATAATGTACAAACGTAACCAGTTTGTCTTTGTTGAGACCGGTATCTTGCTCTGCAGCCATCTCTTCCAGCAGTTCCATTTGCCTGTTTCGAACGACGTATAGGTAGTTTTTGACTTTATCTATCTTTATCTGTACTTGTGTTGTTATTGGCGTAGCAGGATTATTAGCGAAATCTTTTTCCCAGAGGTTATAGAGATTTTTCACAAAAGCGACATCGGTCGGATTCTGCTTTTGACCATAGAGGAGAACCTCCCTGTGTGGAGTGTCAGTCACTTCCAGCTTTGGATAACCGGCAGGCACAGGATAAACCTGTGTGTCATCTTCAACGTGCACAACATAGCCGACGGGTTTCTGGTATGACAGCAGGTTATTCAGGGCCTCCTGTTGTAAACCTTCCTCCAGCACATGAACCTGGGTATAGGCCGAGGTAGCTGCTGCTAAAAGCACTTCATCATTGACAAAGAGCGATTGACCCAGTCGCTGCAAGTCAACAGGCTCATCAGCTCCGAGGATAAGGCGCATGAAGGTGCGTCCGCCCACGTCAACTTCTTCTACTTCGATGGTGGCAAGGTCGACGTAATGATCCGCTTCGCCAAGGTTTCCTGCTCTGCCACTGGCGCCTTTCAACACCGCGGTCAGTTGTTCGGGGTTAGCGACTTTTGTTAACGGTTCCAAGGGTTGGCTGTTGCCTGATTGAGTTTGAACAGCCGCAATGGAATCCTGGTCGGTCATGCCGCTTCTGACTTCAATGACCAGTTTCTTTTCTGCAAGGTTATGGGTGAACTTGAAAATCCCTTCCTTGCCCACCTTCAGGACTTTGGTGTATTTCCGGGCAACACCACGCTCGTCGATTTCAAACTGGTCAACACTGGAAACGTCACCCTGGGCGTTAACAAAAACGTCTGTGAAACCTTCAAAGGGAGTGCGATAGCCTGTCCTGAAAGCATAGGTGGTGGTAAAGGATTGGGGGACGGGTTGCTGGTCATCACCTAACGTTGGCTGAACCAAGACTTTAGTATTGATAAACTCCGTCAGTTCATTGCCCGGCATCTCGTTCGATCTCGTCTGCAGCCAGCGATTGGCCAGTGCCTGTGTACTAAAGATGGAAGAACTGATCGCAACGGCCACTGCAAGACTTAATGCATTGGGGCGAGTATTTGACATGCTACTACCTCAGAGCTGAGTACTTTTATTGCCGAGAAAAATTGCCGGGAAAAGTGATTCAACAGCAGGCGGGGGAGCAGTTTTTAGTTCAGTCAGTCTGCTGAGTCTGCGGGTAGAAAGCCAGGTTGAGTGGCATTTCTCCCGTCGTGACAGCAAGCTTTCTGATTATCGCCCCATTGCCATTTGTCGAAAATGCCAAGAGTGTAGAAGTAAGAAATACTTTCTGCATGGGAGAACGACCATTTAGGCACATTTTCTTTAAAGTATTTCTCCCAGCCGTTGTCAAACAGTTTCATGGTGCGATCACGGCGTTCACGGAACTGCAGGTAATTTTCATGCCGTGTCCAGCCGTACATTCTGTTGCTGGCTTTTACACAGTTGGCATAGGCTTCATCGGTTTCATTGAAGCGTTGAGGACCGAGAACCGCGGTGCGTTTCACATAGTCATCGTCGGTTTCGCCCAGGCCTCGCCAGCGATTAATCCTGTCAAGACTACGACCCAGGGGGCCACCCAACCACTGGGTCAGCATCTTGTTGTCGTTCATAAAGAAGTCGAAAGTGAGACTCGACGCCAGGGCCAGTCCGAAGGTTTGAGCATAGGTAAACCCTGATATAAGACCGTGGGCGTATGCTCCGACAGTGGTAATCGGGCCCAGTACGAGACCGGCTGTGGCAGAGGCCAGCGTTTTTACTGTTTGCGGTGTCACCCGGTGCAACAGCGGTACTTGAACACCTTGGGCGGAACCCATGGATTTCACCATTTCAGGCACCAGGCGGGAAATGCTGCGATACATCTGAGGGTTGGCTTGGTACTGTCTGGCAAACAGCTCGGAACCGGTTTTCAGAAGAATCGCCGAAGAAGCGGCCTTGCCCAGTGGCATGGCCAGCCCGCCCACTTCGGCGATTTGTTCAATTCCCCTGTGGTAGGCATATTGTTTGGTTCGGTCAAGATCAACACCGTAGTGTTCCAGCCAGTGCTGGAAAGGTATGAGCATCCGGTGCAGGTAATCACCCCGGTTGGTCAGATCCAGAAGGTAGAGGAACGACATATTAACCAGGGACTGCTCGGCAGCCGCCGGGGCGGTTCGGGTCGCCAGCAGAGGTTTGTAGCTGGTGAAGTACCAGGTGACAGCCTGTACCAGGAAGGCTGATGGCTTGAGCCAGTAATTATTCAGCTGGTGCTCAACGGCTGTGGCATGGGCCTGCATCAATGTGTCATGGATCGCCATGATCATTTCCGATTCAGAGATGCCAGCAGCATTGGCATAAGGTGTCAGGGTATCCTGAGCATTGCCCAGGAAGGCTGCCGTCCTGCGGCCATTGTCAAAGGCAATATCGTCAAGAACATAGTTAGCGATGACCGCCGCTGCGTACTCTTTCATGCCGGCAACCGACTCTTTCATACCTGCCGGGCCAGTGGCTGTTACGGTCACGGGTTCAAAGGCACTTTGCATGAATGCCTCAGTGTCTTTGTCGGATAGTCTCCTGACTGCTCTCTTGAACCTGCGCACCTCGACACCGTGTTTAGAACCAAGGAAGTGTTCAAATTCAGCGACTGCCTGATCACCGTCGACACCTTTGACGGCCTTCATGTAGTTTGCCAGTTCAGCTTTACTGATCAGGCCTTCACGCAGCAATGTTATGATCTTGTTACCACTGGCAGAATGGGCAGCGAAGTATTCCGAGAAGTCTTTCAGGTCTTTTGGTTTATGCTCGACGTAGTCAATGCCCGCTGAGCCCATCTTGAGAATTCTCTTGTCGTATTGTTTTGCTCCTTGTCCCATCTGCCATCTGGCCCAGAACGCCAGACTCTCGAGTTCTTTCAGTACGTTCAGGGGTCGACCTTTTGCAGAATCCGAAGATAATTCCGGGTAGGTCGTCTTCAGATCTTTGAACTCTTCTACAATCTGGCTGGCCCGTGTAAACGTCAGTTTGTCTCCGGCCGTTGCTCGCAAGTGAATGGAGGCAAATTCATCGTCAACATCGAAAATCGTAAAGAATATTAACTCATCGTTCTCCATTCCGGGTTTTATCAGACCCATGGCGGCTTCCAGAGTTTGTCTTTTGAGAGGATGCTGTGTGAATGCGTCGATATCTTCCAGAATTTTTTCCTGTTCCGGCGTGTACTGGGAGGGGCCGCCATCATCTTCGAGGGCTTTCTCTGCCGCCCTCAGAACTTCCTTCCTTTCCTCAATGTCTGCTTTCCTGGCTTCAACCTTGCGTTCCAGATGAGCCCGCCGTTTCTGAATCAGCGCCCGGGTCTTGTCGTCAGTACCATCAGAACCGCTCAGGTGTGTGTCGTCTTTGCCCGGCAGACTATTCAGTTCGCGATAATTACCTTCCTGCTCAATTTCAGCGACTTTTATTGCCTTTCTGGCCCTGGCTGCCTCGCGTTCAAGAGCGTATCGGGGTTTAGGTCCCAGGCGACCCACTTCCCTGTCAAGTTTATTTTCAATGGTTTCGACACGTTCATTAACATCAGGTTGACCGGCATTGAAAACGTCTTCATCCAACTGTTGCAGTTTTGCCTCAATCAGACTTTTCTGGTCGTCTAACGGGGCATGATCCTGATAGTCCTCAATGTTGAGTTGTTGAGCCATTTCATTGTTTCTGATTCTTTTAACCGCTTGATCGTCATAGGGTTCATTTACTTCTTCCCTTAATGCCTGAATTTTGTCTCTTAGAGCATACTTCTGCTTATAGAGGCTCTGATCCTGTTCAAGCGGTAACTGCAGATCACTGGCCAGTTTAGCGGTGAAAGCCTTACCTTTTTCTATAACAGCGGGGTTTTCCCAAGGGTAGAGGTTGAGTATGTCTTCTATGGCTATAAGGTATTCTGCCTGTTTTTCTCTGGCTCGCTGATCCCATTCTTCGATTTTAAAGACAAGGCGCTCACGAATTAATTTGAGTTTCGGTTCCATCGCCTTCTCATCCCGAACCTGACCGATGTCCCTCCAGAGGATCATGTCCATTGGATCCGGCTCGTAATCTGAAGTATCAACGCTATTTAGCTTGCCCTCTAAAGCTAGAGGGAGGTCGTCATCCCAGAGAATCATGCGCAATTGATCGAACTGCTTATCTGTGATGTAGGGATCAATCCTTGTATCAAGCCTTGCCAGTCTTACCGCTATGTCATCACCCTCATCGGCTTTGATTTTGAATAGCATTTCTAAGTATTTCAGTGTGAGCAGGGCATCTCTCTCTGACCTCTGTCTGGCTTCTTTGATGCGCTCCCTCAGATCTCGAGAAATGGACATACGATGGAGATACACATCGTGCTCCTCGTTGAGGGGTCTCCCTTTCAGAACGCTCCCCACGGCACGAATTGTCTCAAGTACTTCCGGCTTGGCTTTGGGGTGGCCTGGTGTTCTGATGTCTTCCAGTTCTTGTTCCAGCTCGGCAAGCCTGAAGAGCTTGTCATTTACTGTTGTCTCCAGGGCTTGGCGGTCGTCCAGTCTGGGGTCTGTCAGGTCAATACCAAGAGCCTTTGCCAGAGCCGTTCTCCTGGCGATGGTGTAACGATACTCCTGAGCGCGTCGATCGTCATGTGCGTAATTTTCAGAGGTCAGCCGAACCAGCTTTGTTTGCATTGCCTCAAGCTCTTGGATCAGCCATTTTCGTTGAGCTTCAAAACCTTCATCGCTATTAAAATCTTCAATTTCTAAAGCTTTGGCAAAGGCTTTAAAGCGGGTTACTATTTCAGCTTCTTTTTGATCATCTGTTCTGATGTCCTGTTGCTGAAAGGCCTGATGACGAACTCCGGGGTTTTTATCATTATCCTGTGCCAGTTTCATCAGAGTTTCTCTTATAACCAGAGTATTCCTGCGCACCTGATCAGCTTCTTTTTCCTTTTGTTCCAGGTGCTGTTGAATAAACTCATAGCGGGCACCCAGATCGCTTTCGCTGTCTGGAGTAATGCCATGCTTACTTTCAATAGCTTCCATTGCTTTCTTTAAAGACTCTTTCCTGGATTGTGCTAGCGCATCATCTATTTTGGAAACCGGTGTCGGGGCCATGGATATTGTGGCAACCGGCCTTGTGGCAACCGGTGTCGGGGCAATAGATCTCGGGGCAATGGATGTTGGGGCAATGGATGTCGGGGCAATGGATGTCGGGGCAACCGATTCCTTGATATCACGAATTGCTTCTACGATCCTTCTGGCTTGTTTTCCCAGTGGCTGGCTATCATCCCAGTCACTAATACCCAGTACTTCTGCAAATTCAGTGTTGTATTCTTTTCTCATTGCTGATTCTTGAGCCACTTTTTGCAGCAGTGGAATTTGATTGACTTCCTCCTGTAAATACTGTAGCCGGTCTCTCTGTTTTGCCACCGATTGTTGAATGTCAACCTGTTGTTGATAAGCCTCCTGTGACTGCTGCCGAATCTTGTCCAGAATGCCCACGCGGCGGATTTCAACATCATCTTCCGGTTCCGGAACCAGGCCAAGCACACCTTCAAGGAAAGCCAGTTTATTCTCGACTTCATCCTCGGGCAGCCCTGCCTTTTGTTCCAGCCGTCGTCGCTCTCGAACAAGCCGAAGGGTATCCAGGTCGTCTTTTTCGACCGAAGTAAAGCGGCGTTTGCTACCAATGACTGCCGGTTTTGATTTTGCCGCTTCTCCATCAGGCTGCTCTGTTGCGGGAACCATCCGGACATCGCGAAGTGGTTGTTCCAGCTCTTGTTGATTGTCAACAGGTCGTTGAAAGACCTCAGTGGCCTGCTGCTCAAGTTGCTGCTGAATAGCCTGGTGACGGGCTTCAAAATCCTCTTGGTCCTGCGGAACCAGACCGAGAAAGCCTTCAAAGATAGTCAGCTTTTTCCGGACTTCCTCATTAGGCTTTTCTCCTTGCAGCAGATGTTGAACGAACTGAACAGGGCCCAGATTTTTTTTATTGAGCTTGTTTTTATTGGGCTTGTTTTTATTGAGCAAAGCAACATCGCGCTGTCCACCTATGGCCGCCGGTTTTGCAGTTGCAGCTTCTTCATCAGGTTGTCCTGTTGCGGCCATCCCCATCCATTTGTAGATTTCATCGATTTTTTTTTCTACGAGTTCCCTTTGTTCTTCCGATGGCAATTTCAGGTTCCAGTTATCAATACCAAGCTTTTCTGCCATATAAGCGTAGCGATATTGTCTGGCAATCTTCCTGACAGCAGCAAGTTCCTCTATTTTGGGCTCAAGTTTCTTTATCTTGTCTTTATATTGTTGATTCTGAGAAGATTGTTCATCGAACTGAGCTCTCTGGCGATCAAGGATCCTAACAATGGCCTGGTGACGGGCGTCAAGGTCATCATTTTTGTGCGGTTTCAGGCCGAGCTGACTTTCCAGAACGGCCATTCTTTGCTCGTTCTCCTCATTGGCCTGATAGCGGGCATTCAGATCCTTTTCATCGTCGATAATACCGTGCTGGCTTTCAAGGGCTGCCAGATTGACTTTTACGGCTTCATTTTCGGGCTGCACTTGTTTGCTTTCATGAAATCTTTTTTCGATGAGGCTGACCCGTTCTTCAACTGGCAGGGTTTCATCCCAATTATCAATACCAAGCTTTTTGGCCAGTAGGGCTTTGTAAGCTTTTGTGACATCTGCCCTGGCATCATCAACTTGTTGTTGCTGTCCCGGAATTCGTTTGACTTCCTGCTGAAGTGTACGCCACTGGTATTTCAGTCCTGCCAGCAGTATACGAGTCTGCTCAAGCTCATCCTCAACGTCTTGCCTGAGTTGAAGTGCCCTGGCCTGTTCACTGATAGCGGCGTTCTCCGTTAACACCTCTGCCAACAGGTTTCTAAGGTGGTTGAGTTCATTTTCTTTTACCTTCTGCTTTTCCAGATTGTATTCCACATCAACCAGCTGTCTGGGTGTGTCGCCCACATCTTCGGAAACAGGCTTTTTCCCGGTTTCACGAATGTTGTCCTGCGCCAGCTCGATGGCGTTGAGAACATTTTTCACTTCCTCAATATACTGAGGAAAACTCGGCTGGCTCATAAGGTTTTTAAGTGCGGGTTTGGAGCTGAAACGTTTTAAGAATTGATCATGTATTAACGTTGGCTCGGCGGCTTTCGAAGCGAGCCTGATGTGCCTCGTTGTGAGTCCAAATTCATCATTATCTGCCAGATATGGAAAAGCGCCTTCCAGTGCCCGCTCGATAGAATCATAATGTGCAAACGTAACCAGTTTGTCTTTGTTGAGACCGGTATTTTGCTCTGCTGCCATCTCTTCGAGCAGTTCCATTTGCCTGCTTCGAATGACGTATAGGTAGCTGTTGATTTTATCTTTCTTTATCGGTATTTCTGTTGTTGGCGTAGCAGGATTATTAGCGAAATCTTTTTCCCAGAGGCTATAGAGATTTTTCACAAAAGCGACATCGGTCGGATTCTGCTTTTGACCATAAAGGAGAACCTCCCTGTGTGGAGTATCAGTCACTTCCAGTTTTGGATAACCGGCAGGCACAGGATAAACCTGTGTCTTATCTTCAACGTGCACAACATAGCCGACGGGTTTCTGGTATGACAGCAGGTTATTCAGGGCCTCCTGTTGTAAACCTTCCTCCAGCACATAAACCTGGGTATAGGCCGAGGTGGCTGCTGCAAAAAGCACTTCATCATTGACAAAGAGCGATTGGCCCAGTCGCTGCAAGTCAACAGGCTGATCATCCCCGAGGATAAGGCGCATGAAGGTGCGCTCGCCCACGTCAACTTCTTCTACTTCGATGGTGGCAAGGTCGACGTAACTATCCGCTTCGCCAAAGTTTCCTGCTCTGCCACTGGCGCCTTTGAGCACCGCGGTCAGTTGTTGGGGGTTAGCTACTTTTGTTAACGGTTCCAAGGGTTGGCTGTTGCCTGATTGAATTCGAACAGCCGCAATGGAATCCTGGTCGGTCATGCTGCTTCTGACTTCAATGACCAGTTTCTTTTCTGCAAGGTTATGGGTGAACCTGAAAATCCCTTCCTTGCCCACCTTCAGGACTTTGGTGTATTTCCGGGCAACGCCACGGTCGTCAATTTCAAACCGGTCAACACTGGAAACGTCACCCTCGACGTCAACAAGCGCTTCTGTGAAGCCTTCAAAGTGAGTGCGAAAGCCTTCCCTGTAAGGATAGGTGGTGGTAAAAGTTTCGGGTATGGGTTGCTGGTCATCACCTAACGTTGGCTGAAGTAAGACTTTACCATTGATAAAATCCACCAGTTGCAAGCCCGGAGCCTCAACCGATCTCGTCAGCAGCCAGCGATTGGCCAGTGCCTGTGTACTAAAGATGGAAGAACTGATCGCAACGGCTACTGCAAGACTTAATGCATTGGGGCGAGTATTTGACATGCTACTACCTCAGAGCTGAGTACTTTTACTGCCGGGAAAAATTGCCGGGAAAAGTGATTCAACAGCAGGCGAGGGAGCAGTTTTTAGCTCAGTTAGTCTGCTGATCCTGCGGGTAGAAAGCCAGATTGAAGTGCATTTCTCCCGTCGTGACAGCAAGCTTTCTGATTATCGCCCCATTGCCATTTGCAGAAAGTGCCAAGAGTGTAGAAGTAAGAAATACTTTCTGCATGGGAGAACGACCATTTAGGCACATTTTCTTTAAAGTATTTCTCCCAGCCATTGGGTCAGCATCTTGTTGTCGTTCATAAAGAGGTCGAAAGTGAGACTCAATACTAGGAGCCTGACCGAAGGTTTGAGCATAGGTAAACCCGGATATAAGACCGTGGGCGTATGCTCCGACAATGACAACCGGGCGCAACCCATCCATTGAGACAGAACCAACTTTTGCTGATCTGTTGGATTGGCTTTGAGTCGGATACCTTGAAGCATTACATAACCTGTTGAACTGAATGGTTTCATGCTAGTCTGGTTACAAATATCAGTCAAATATGAGGTTTTTATGTACGAATGGAGATCGGGTAGATCATGTGTATTTAGGAATAACGTACATCTAGTATTTGTGACCAAATACCGTAGAAACGTGTTCACCAAAGAAATGATCGACCGGCTACGTGAAATATTTTCAGAGACCTGTCTTCAGATGGATTGTGAGCTAATGGAATTTGACGGGGAGCACGATCATATTCACGCAATGATTACGGTGCATCCAAAACTGGCAATCTCTAACTTGGCAGGCAAGCTAAAGGGAAAGTCGTCCTATATTTTAAAGCGTGAATACTCGGAGCGCATAAAGCCGATGTTATGGGGGAAGCACTTCTGGAGCCCGAGTTATTGCTGTGTATCAGTAGGTGGTGCCAGTATGGAGACAGTGAAAAAATATATTGAAAGCCAGAGAACACCGCCTTCAGAAAAGTCTGTTAAAACTTCTAAGCGATTGTCACAGCAAGGCTAACGCCTTGCAAGGGCTTCAGGGATTACAACGCTCAGAAACGGATTAAAAAATAACGCCCTTTATCAATAAAGTACATCCCCAAGGTCTAATGCCTTGGGGCGAGCATTTGTCATTCCACTACCTTAAAGTTCAGTAGAAAGCTTGATTGAGGGGGTATTGTTCTTATTGTGAACTGTTTGATCATCGCCCCATTGCCATTTGTCGAAAATGCCAAGAGTGTAGAAGTAAGGAATACTTTCTGCATGGGAGAACGACCATTTAGGCACATTTTCTTTAAAGTATTTCTCCCAGCCATTTTCAAACAGGTTCATCATGTGATCACGGCGTTCACGAAATTGCAGGTAGCTGTAGCTGCTTGCAAACAAGATCGGCTCTGCCTGCAAACTCTTGTAATATATAGACTACAATCTGTTTTATGATCACCATTAAAGAAACTGAGACCTACCGTAAGTGGGAGCGAAAGCTGAAGAATGCCCGGGCAAAAGCCATAATAGCGGCCCGAGTATTTCGCTTGGCTAATGGCCTTCCTGGTGATGTTGCTCCGGTTGGCCAAGGGATCAGCGAACTTAGGGTTCATTACGGACCTGGATACCGGGTGTACTTTCGCCAACAAGGGAACGAAATCATTCTTTTGTTGTGTGGAGGGGACAAGAGTACTCAGAGCAAAGATATAGAGCTTGCTAAACAGCTGGCACAAGAATGGAGGAAAAGTGATGACTGAACCCGTATACACTTATGACCCCGCTGCGGCACTGGACAGCCCGGAAGCCCGGGAGGTGTTTATTGCTGATGCTTTTGAGACTGGCGACGCTTCTTATATTGCTAAGGCGCTGGGAGTTGTTGCCCGGGCTGAGGGGATGAGCAATATTGCCAGACAAACCGGACTTTCCCGAGAGCAACTGTATCGCTCATTCAGCGAAGATGGAAACCCAACACTGAAGACCATCTTGAATGTCATGAAGGCCTTGGGCTTTACCATCACCGCTACTAAAAATCTAACATAATCTGTGATTATCTAGACTTATCTACGCCGTCACCACGGATGCACGACGAATCGTGTCTAACTCCACTCTTGCGTAGGGTTTAGGGTCGAGCTGTAACGTGTCTCGACCATAATTATCAAGGTTCAAACTTGCACTGTAATCTCTGTCATGCAGAGTTTTACATTTTGGACACCGCCACTCACGATCAGACAGAGTGAGATTGTTGTTTATGTAGTCGCAAGTATGAACCGCACACTTCTTCGAGCTGGGAAAGAACCGGTCTGCTATCACAACCTGGCAACCTCTCAGCTCTGCCTTGTATTCAACAAGTTCTCTCAGCATGCCAAAACCTGCGTCGCTGATTGCTCTTGCCAGTTTGTGGTTTTTCACCATGCCTTTTACATTCAGATTTTCGATGGTGATTATTTTGAATCTTGAAGTCAGATAATCACTTACCTCATGCAGTACGGCTGATCTCTGGTTACTTATCCGGTAATGCAGTTTGGCAACCGCTCGCTTGGCTTTCGCATAGCGGTTGCTTCCCTTTGTTTTGCGGCTTAACGACTTCTGTTTCCTGTTAAGGCGTTTCAGAGAACATTTCAGTTTCTGATTAGCAGCAAAGGTTTTGCCATTCGAACAAATAGCTAAATCTTTGATGCCAAAATCAACGCCTACAGACTCATTGCTTTGTGCTTTTGGGTCGTAATCCTGAGTGTCTACCAAAATAGAAGCGAAATACTTTCCGGCTCGCTTACTGATCGTCACCTGACAGGGTGTGCCAGTGAATCTCAGCTCTTGGCGCATATTGATGCGGGTTTTCAGTTTCTCAATGCGAAGTGTTCTGCCATCAATATCGAACTTGGGCTTTTCTCTGAGAGAAAACCTGTCGTGTAGTCCTCGCTTCTTGAATCTTGGATAACCGGCTTTTTCTCCTTTCTCCACCCCACGAAAGAAGCGAGTAAAGGCATCATCAAGATCGTCGATTGTGTTCCTGGTTACACGTTGGCTGACTTCGGCATACCAAGGAAACTCAAGCCTGAGTGCTTTGTATTTTTCATTCGCAGCCTTCTTTGACCATTTAACGCCTTCTTGACTGAAATGGGCTAACAGTTGATTGAACGCATGACGACGAGAACCACACGCCCTATCAAGATAATCGGCTTGATGTTTTGTCGGTCTGAGTTCAATCTTGTGAGCTAACAACATCTTGTAAAGTCTCAAGCATTTTTTCGTGTAACCTGATTTCGCCAACCTTTTGCAGAACAGTAGGCTTCCAGTAACTCTTGCCGCCCGTCTAAGTCTGGCTTTTGGTCATGACTTGATACTCTACAATAGCAAAGCGTAGGTGCAGCTTCATTACTGTAGCTCATCAATTCAGATACGTCGTAGTAACGTTCAGCCTTTGGTCTTTCTAGCAGGAAGCAGCTCACCTGTGCTTTCCCATTTTCGTAGTGTTACTGGGTCTGTACCAAGTAAACGAGCTGCCTCACCTATCTTGACTAATCTCTCACCTATGCTTGAGATTTTATAAGATAATTTGAGATTATAATGGATTACTGCAAACTGTTTTTAACCCCAAAATCACAAAAAGCCTGATAACGGCGGACATTTGTCACTTTACGGCCTCAGAGCTGAGTAAAAAGCTTGACTGAGGCGCATTCTTCTCATCATCACTGTGAACTTTTTGATCATCACCCCATTGCCATTTGTCGAAAATGCCAAGAGTGTAGAAGTAAGGAATACTTTCTGCATGGGAGAACGACAATTGAGGCACATTTTCTTTAAAGTATTTCTCCCAGCCATTTTCAAACAGGTTCATCATGTGATCACGGCGTTCACGGAATTGCAGGTAATTTTCGTGCCGTGTCCAGCCAGGTATTACGTTGCTGACTTTAACCCGGTCGGCATAGGCTTCATCGGTTTCATTGAAGCCTTGAGGACTGGCAACAGCCGTGCGTTTGACATAGTCATAGTTTGTTTCACCTAAGCCCCACCAGCGATTGATTCCGTCAAGACTTCGGCCCAGGGGGCCACCCAGCCATTGGGTCAGCATCTTGTTGTCGTTCATAAAGAAGTCGAAAGTGAGGCTTGATGCCAGGGCAAATCCCAGAGTTTGCGGGTAGGTCAACCCGAATATAAGACCATGGGCGTATGCTCCGACAGTGGCAACCGGGCCCAGTACCAGACCGGCTGTGACAGAGGCCAGCGTTTTTACTGTTTGTGGTGTCACCCGGTGCAGCAGCGGTATTTGCACGCCTTGTGCACAACCCATGGATTTCACCATTTCAGGCACCAGACGGGAAATGCTGCGATACATCCGGGGGTTGGCGTTGTACTGTCTGGTAAACAGCGCCGAGCCGGTTTGCAGCAAAATCGCCGAGGAAGCGGCCTTGCCCAATGGCATGGCCAGCCCGCCCACTTCGGCGATTTGTTCAATTCTGTTGTGGTAGGCATATTGTTCGGTTCGCTCAGGATCAACACGGTAGTGTTCCAGCCAGTGCTGGAAAGGTATGAGCATCCGGTGCAGGTAATCACCCCGGTGGGTCAGATCCAACAGGTAGAGGAGCGACATATTTTCGAGGAACCGCACCGAAGCCTGCATGGTGGTATGGATCGCCAGCAGAGGTTTGTAGCTGGAGTAGTACCAGGTGAAAGCCTGTACCAGGAAGGCGGAAGGTTTGACCCAGTAATACAACAACTGTCGTCCATATACTGCGACATAGGCCTGTATCAATGTGACATGAATACCCTTAATCAGAGCTGTTTCAGACAGGCCAGCGGCATTGACGTAAGGTGTCAGGGTATCCTGAGCATTGCTCAGGAGGGCTGCCGTCCTGCGGCCATTATCAAAGGCAATATCGTCAAGCACGTAGTTGGCGATGACCGCCGTTGCGTACTCTTTCATGCCGACAACCGACTCTTTCATACCTGCCGGGCCCGTTGCCGTCACGGTCGCATAGGTAAAGATACTTTCCATTAATGCCTCGGCACTTTTGTCCGACAGCATCTTGACGGCGGTCTTGAAGCCAGGCAGATCGACACCGTGTTTGCCGTGAAGGAAGTACTCAAATTCAGCCACTGTCTGATAACCGCTTATACCTCTGATGGCCTTTATGTAGTGCTCAAGTTCAATCTTGCTGATCAGGCCTTCACGCAGCAGGGTTATGATCTTGTTACCGCTGGCAGAACGGTCAGCGAAAGATTCCGGGAAGCTTTTCGGTTTTTTTGGTTCATGCTCGACGAAGTTAATGGCTCTTTGGCCCATGCCGTGAATTTCGTTGTCGTAGTGTTCAGTCCCTTTTCCGATCTCACTTCTGGCCTGATAAACCAGCAACAGGATTTCGCCCAGAGCATCAGGAGGCTGACCTTCTACCGGCTCGAAAGGGGTCGTCTTCAGGCCCTGGAAGACAGCTACCATACGACTGGCCTGGTTAAACGTCAGCTCATCTACGGCCAGTGCCTGCAGGCGAATCGGTGCAAATTCATCGTCAAAATCGAAGCCTCTAAGGGGATGGACTGGTACAAATATTGGCTTACCGTTGATTTCGTCTAATTCTGCCAGACCCAGTGCGGCATCCAGAGCTTGTTGCTTGAGAGAGTGCTGCTGCGAAAAGGCCTCCATAGCGACCCGAACTTTTGCCTGTTTCGGAGTGAGTTGGTGGGGACCGTCGTCATTTTTGACGGCTGTCTCTGCGGCCTTCAGAGCTTTCCTGATTCTCCCGACGTTTGCTTTCTTGCTTTCAATCTTAGTGTTCAGACGATTCCATTTCTGAGTCAGTTGCCAGATCCTGCCGCCATGACCATCATCACCTCCCAGCTGTACCTGTGCCCTTCTCAGGGCATTAACCCGGTCTTCATAAGTGTCATCAGCACCCGGTTCAAGACCCATGGCTTGTTCAGTGTTTTTAAGAAACGCCTCATGATTCGCCGAGTCTTGTAGTGTATTCCCCTCTTCAGGCTGTGCCTGGGCCATCGTTTTCCTGTCATGCCTATGCAGGAATTCTGTGACCTGAGCGTACCCCAGTTTGGCTAAAGGCAACTCACCCATTGAATCTTCAAGGCTATGGTCTTCGTCCAGACCATCATTATCTTTATAACCAGTAATGAAAACAAAGTAATTATTGTCTTCTAGTGAACTGCGATCACCTTCTATTATCTGGATGTTCAGACTATTTTTAGCTTTCAGTTGCTCAAGGATTTTATCTTTTTCTGCATCGTATCCCCGCAGGAAAGGTATGAGACTCTCCAGTCGCTCTTCAGTGGTTTGTTGGTCACCGGCAGTCAGGTCGAGTTCGGTCTGAAGATCCTTCAATATCAGATTGAGGATTGAGTCTTCTTTATCCGTGATACGTTGGAGGTCAGCCCGGGTACCCGAAAACAGGACGTCTTTGCGAAGCCTGTTCAGTTTGCGATACAGGCCTTTCAGCTCACTTTCAGCTTTTGCTAATGCTCGTTTGCCAGTGCTTACCTCTCGATCAGAAGCGTATCGAGGTTTGGGTCCCAGACGAGCTATTTCCCTGTCAAGCTTATTCTCAATGGCGGCAATGCGCTGATTAATATCACGCCCCCTATTGAAAATACCCAGTATGTTCTCCAGAGCTCTAAGCATTCTTGTCTGTTGTTCTTTAGCTTGCCTGTCCAGATGCGAATCTTCGACTTTGTGGCTAATCAGCACACGCAGCTTCTTGAGTTCGAGCTGCTTCTCGTTGAGGACGATGCTGTCTTCTTCCCAGACGGATTGGTTTATCTGATCCAGCGTGTCTTGTGAAACATTGTCGTCGTGATCCATGACTTTAAAAACCCAGGCAACTCTTCCTGCGTATTCTCGGTCTTCATCTGGGATGTCGAGTATTTCTTCTACGTCTTCCAGCAGTTTGATCTGTTCTCTGGTTGGCTGATCCGGGTCAGGTTCTTCGAGGTTATGGTGAAGGTAGGCAAGAAGCTTGATGCGTTTGAGGTCGCTCCTTTGCAGATCTCTGCTTTCATGAAGCCAGAGGCTGTAGTCTACCTCATCCTGTATATCAACCAGCTTGTAATTTGGGAGTGGGTAACTCAGCATTTCTAAAATCCAGGCAAGTCTTGCTGTTTTGTCCTCCTCTTCAATGGCCAGTACATCAAGTGCGTCTTCCACCCCTGCCAGCATTTCCAGAGCCTCTTGTTCTGCCCACTCTCTGGCGTCTTTGATGTATGCCTGTATATTTTCAGAAATGTATTGGCGAAGTAGATACAGATCATTGTCTTTACTAGATACCGTAATCCTAAAAACTTTATATATGGCATTCAGGGTCGCAAGTACTTCAGGCCTCGCTTTGGGGTGACCTGGTGTGTTGATGTCCTCCAGTTCTTCTTCTAACTTTTGATTGGTCTTTTTGAGCTGATCGACAACGTGCTGACTGATGGGTTCTTTTTTTAGTTTTTCCTCAACAAGGTACCAGGCCCTTGTCGTTGACCGTTGAAACGCTTCGATTTCCCCGGCCAGCCTGATTTGTGTTTCCTGCAGTTTTTCCCGCACGTTTTCCACGGCAAGCAGCTTCCCGGTAAAGTCAGCAACGGCTTGTGAAGCAAAGCTTTCATCATCGTGAAAAGTACCGTCAAGCATTTTGGTGACAGAGGGCATAACTGCATGAATATTCTGAACAAAATGTGGGTCACTCAGAAGGTTTCTAATGACGGGTTTGAAGCCGAAGTGTTGTAAGAGTTGAATATGCAACCAGGTTGGCGTGATGAACGACGAAACGAATCTGACCAGAGGTATTGTCAATTCAAATTCATCTGCTCCGTCTGAGGTAGTAGAGGTCAATGCCTGCTGAAGGTATTCATAGTATGCAAGGGTTTCCAGATTATAATTGTATGAAAGCGTCGTTTGTCCGTTTTCGTTTAATCCGGCATTGTGCTCTGCCGCAAACGCCTCCAGCAGTGCCATCTGTCTGCTTCGAATGACGTACTGGTAGCCCTTGACCCTGGCTTTTTTAACCTGTGTGTTTGTTTCAGGAGGGGGGTCGTCGATTTCTGATTCGTGCCTCCAAAGATCATAGAGAGTTTCCACAAAAGCGACATCAGCCGGATTTTGCTTCTGGCCACGGAAGACAATCCTCTCTCCCGAAACCTGATCCACTTCCAGCTTTGGATAACCCTTAGGCACAAGATGAGCCTGCCTGTCATCCTCGATGTGCACAACGTAGCCGACGGGTTTTTGGTAGGACAACAGATCATCCAGGGCTATCTGGTGTAATTTTTTCCCCAGAATATGAACCTGGGCATAGGCCGAGGCGGCTGCTGCTAAAAGCACCTCATCATTGACAAAGAGCGATTGCCACAGGCGCCGCGGTTTGGGAGGCTGATCGCCTGCCGCGATAAGGCGCATGAAGGTGCGCTCTTTTACGTCAACCGGATCGACTGTAATGGTGACAAGGTCAATATAGTGATCAGCTTCGCCAAGGTTTCCTGCTCTT
This sequence comes from Endozoicomonas sp. 4G, assembly GCF_023822025.1. NCBI lineage: Bacteria > Pseudomonadati > Pseudomonadota > Gammaproteobacteria > Oceanospirillales > Endozoicomonadaceae > Endozoicomonas > Endozoicomonas sp. 4G. Next base: position 5,184,895 of record NZ_CP082909.1, read on the forward strand.
TCGTGGGCACCTTTGAGCACTCCGGCCAGACATTCGGGGCTGGCAATTTTCGTTAACTCATCTATTGGTTCGGTGTCGCCTAATTGTGCACGAACCGCCGCAATTGAATCCTGATGGGTCATTGTCTCCCTGACCTTAATGACCAGTTTGTTTTCTATAAGGTTATGGCTGAACTTGAAGACCCCTTCGTTGCCGACTTTCAGGAGTTTGGTGTACTTCTGGGCAACATCATTCTGGTCGGTTTCAAACAGGTCAACACTGGCAACGCCACCCTTGATGCCAGAGAGAATGCCTGTGAAGCCTTCAGAAGCAACCTCATAACCGGCCCGGACTTCAGCCGGGTCGGGGTAGCTGGTGGTAAAGGATTTGGGGATTGGCTGCTGGTCATGACCTAACGTTGGCCGAACCATGACCTCCTGGATAAACTCCTCACGTCCATGGTCCGAGAAATCAACGGATCTGGTCTGCAGCCTGCGATCGGCCAGTGCCTGTGTCGCAATGATGGAATAACTGATGGCAACGGCCACCGCAAGGGTTAATGCATTGGGGCGGGCATTTGTTATCTTCATCAGAGAACTCTGCGTGGAACGCTGCCAATAACTCTAGTACACGGTTTCAACGCAATTGACGTGCTCCCTCTATCAATGGCACCCAAACTCCGTTCACCCTGAGCGGAGTCGAAGGGTGCCTGGCACGTTCTTCGTTGTTGGTTCGGAGTCTACATCCTTCGACTCCGCTCAGGATGAACGTAGATTGTTCACATCAAACTCATTGAAGTGACGTACTAATCCTGATACAACTCATCAACCCCCACCATCACCTGTGCCAGCTTGTCTGAATCGAAGGGTGGGCGGATAAAGCCATGATAATCCCCCCTTGGATTGATGATGATCAGGTTTGCACCGTGATCCACCAGGTAATACTCATCCTCCGGATCAATGACCGGTGTGTAGGGGACATTCATTTGTACGGTCAGGTTATGGATATTTTTCTGGTTACCCGTCACGCCGACAAAATCCGGGTTGAAGTGAGGGACATAGCCGTTAAGCTTCTCCACAGTGTCCCTGCGTGGATCGACCGTCACCATAACATAGTGCATTTTTTTCGCTATTTCAGGGTTATCTTGTTTCAACAGCTTATCCGCCTGATTCAACTGACCCAGCGTAGTAGGGCAGATGTCCGGGCAGAAAGTGTAGCCAAAGAACACCAGAGACCATTTCCCTTCGAGATTCGCCTTGGTAAACGACTGTCCTTTGTTATCCACTATTCCATTCATAGTAAAGGTTCGTGGTTTGTCGAACACGACAGCGCCCTTCTGCTGTAACTGCTCCAGCGTCAGCGATGGTTTATTGGTGTATTTGTAGAATGTCAGACCCATAATGACGGCAACAATGGCCACCAGAATCAATACTGTTTTATTCACGTTATTTTTCATCCCGGATACCATAAAAAGATTCTTTGGAGCCTTCAGCGCATCATAAAGCCTTTAGCGCATCATAAAGCCTTTAGCGCATCATAAAACCTTCAGCGCATCATAAAGCCTTCAGCGCATCAGCTCCTGTCAAACCAATGCCTGTTAAAGCCACAGGTAGAAAGCGTAATGATCCACCAGCAGCACCACGAAGAGCAACATCAAATAGGTGATGGAATACTTGAAGGTCTTGATGGCTGCATGAGGTCTGCTTTCCCGCAGCAGAGCAATCGCCCAGTAAAGAAACCGCCCTCCGAGCATCAATGCACCCGCCAGATAAATAATGCCACTCATGCCGGTCAGGAAAGGCAATACACTGACGACGATCATGATCACTGTGTACAGCAAAATATGCAGCTTGGTGTAAGCCTCACCGTGAGTTACCGGCAACATGGGAATGTCTGCCCTGGCATATTCAGCTTTGCGATGGATGGCCAGAGCCCAGAAGTGAGGCGGTGTCCAGGCAAAAATAATCAGAACCAACAGCAGGGCATGTCCTTCAAAGTGTCCGGTCACTGCCGTCCATCCCAGCAGGGGAGGGGAGGCACCGGCAATCCCGCCAATAACAATATTCTGTGGGGTGGCACGCTTTAAAATCAGCGTGTAAATCACGGCGTAACCCATCAGTGAGGCCAGCGTCAGCCAAGCAGTCAGAGGGTTGACCAGAAACACCAGAATCCCGATGCCCAACACCCCCAGGGTAAAGGCAAACAACAACGCCTGAAGCGGCTCAACGCGCCCTGTGGCTACCGGTCTTTTGTGGGTTCGGGCCATCACCGCATCAATCTGTCGGTCGACCACATGATTAATCACCGCAGCGGAAGCAGCCGAAAGAGCAATGCCCAGGTTACCAAAGAACAGAATCTTCAGAGGCACCATGCCCGGCGTTGCCAGACACATACCAATCACCACCGTCAACACCATCAGGGCGACGACCCTGGGTTTGGTCAGTTCAAGATAATCACGCCAGTGAACGGATTCCTGTAGAGATGCACTGCCGTTCTTGTGAATAACCTTACTCATGATTGAACCCCACTGAATCCTTCAGAAATGTTCAGACGGAAATTGAGAGCGACCAGTGTCAACAGCAAAACAGCACCTCCCAGGTTATGGGCCACCGCCACTGAAAGTGGCAGGCTGCCCAGAATGTTACTGATCCCCAAGGTAACCTGTACCAGCAGAGCCAGCAGCATAAAGGTAGCCAGAATTCTCAGGCTGCTTCGGTTATTAGACGACTGCGAATTGCTATATCGAAGCACCTGCATAAACAGAGTCAAGAGCAATATCGTAGCCACCAGCGCCCCTAATCGGTGTAAAAGATGTATAGCAGTCCGGGCGTCAGAATCCATTTTTCCACCCAGATAATTCGGGCCAATGGACTGGCTGATATTCAAACCCTCGGCAAAATCAGCAGCGGGCAGCCATTGCCCGTGACACATGGGAAAATCGGGACAGGCCAGGGCAGCGTAGTTGGCGCTGGTCCAGCCTCCCAGTGTGATCTGCACAATCACCACCAATAACCCGACAGCGGCTAACCCCCGCAATCGATTTTTCTGGTCAGAGGCGGGGAGTTTTGTCCAACGCAATCCCGATAAACGAAGCGTCAGCAAAAACAGCAAACTGAAGGTCGCAAAGCCCCCCAGAAGATGAGCCGTCACCACCTGGGGCCAAAGCTTCAATGTCACTGTCCACATGCCAAATGCCGCTTGCAGAGTAATCAGCCCCAGGATAAATAAAGGCAGTTTCACGGGCTGCCCCGGCTCCTTTCGGTTGCCAAAGGCCTGGACAGCGATAACCAGAACCAGCAGCAGTAAAGAACCTGCGACATATCGGTGCACCATTTCAGCCCAGCCCTTGTCGATTTCAACCGGCGCATGGGGAAACAGTGTTTCCGCTATGGCAATTTCCCGGGCGGTGTCAGGTACTGTCAGGAAACCATAGCAGCCTGGCCAGTCAGGACAGCCGAGCCCTGCATGAACGAGCCGTGTATACGCGCCTAACCCAACAACGACAGCGGCCAGCAAGGTTGCAAACAGAGAGAGATAAAAACCTGTTCTCTGTCGTTTTTCCTGGCTTATTGTTTTTGTAATTGATGCTGTTGTCATAGAACACCTTTGAATATCAGCCGATGTTTGAAGCTTTTAGCAACTTCCTTAAGTCTTTTAACAAATCGCCGCCGTACTGCCCCGGCTGGTACTTCATCATGATATTCCCCAGGGGATCGACGATGTAAAAGCCATTGGTGGGCCACTCTGTTTTTTCACCCGGGTGCTTACCCAGGGTGTTCAACACCGATTCTTTACGACTGCCTAACCAGATCAGATCAGGGTGTTCACTGAGTACCCGCTGGTTTAATTCAGGATTCGATGAGGAAGAAATAAAAAGCCGGACGACCCGTTCACTGTCCCTGCCCAGCGCCAGATGGGCCTGGCGGGTTTGATAGAGCGTCTCCTGGCAGGCCTGATCGGAGCAGCTTTCGTCACCAAACACCAGAATTCCCCAGTGCCCCGCCAAGGCCTGCAGATCAAATATTTCATTGTCTTTCTGAAGTGTCATGCTTTCGAAGCTGGCGGGTGGTAACAAGAGTTCGCCTTTATTGGTACGTCCATCCGGCACAAACTGTGTTCCAAAAAAATAGAAGTACCAGGCCAACCCCATCGCCAGCGATGGCATAAGGATGACCAGAGCCAGTTGCCAGCGACCTTTTGCTTTTTTTACTCTTTTCATTTTTTATACCCGATGATAGTCCTGTCAAAATTTAAAGGCTGCCGAAAAAAAACTCGGTATCTTCAAGAGCCATTAGGCAATAACCGTCATCTCCAAACGACGGAGGTCTCATAAACGGCAACGCTTCAGGCAACCAGGTGATATGCGCAGGTGTTTGCAGCAAAATATCACCATCAACCTGAATATCCTGAGGTGTTTCACTCTCGTGCTCAATATCCAGTTGAGTAAATTGAACGTGTTGCAGACCTGACCAATTGAATAATTTCTGCATCAACACATGGACAAGCGTCCAAAAAAAATTAGCCCTTTCCCCACTATAAAGCAGCTCTCCCTGCTGACGGTTCGGTCTCACTCCGTTTTCGGATCCAGACGTTAGCCCTGTTCTCCCTCCTACCAGAATATTCAAGGGGATATTGAACCTGTCGCCGCCATCAATACAGCATCTTAGGGTGGGTGTATTCCACACTATTAATGAACAGATGTCTGATATTCCATAGATCGCACTTCTGGGCATATGCCTAATTCGTCGGCTTAGTCGTTCAATATAATCCTGATCGTTTCTCATTTTTTTCGCCTGAGTCGTCATACCCAGATCAAACTCTCTGACCGCCAGAACGATTTTCTTCTGAGAACTTCCTCTTTCACAGGCTTCAATTTTATAGGCACCTAAGGGCGCAGGGGTTCCATAAACAAGCGTTCGAAGGGCATGTATCTTGTTACCTAATCCAAGTTCTCTTGCGATATTGTTTCTCGCACCCGCCGGTATAACTCCAAAAACAACCTGCTGTTGATGACCTAAACCCTGAACCACCTCATGGACAGTGCCATCCCCACCCACGGCAACCATTAATATCTGATCTTCCTGAGCGTGCTGTCCCTGCTGCCAGTTCTGATAGGCCTGCTGAGCCAGTTCTGTACCATGACCGGCGTGTTCCGTAATAAATACTTCAAAGGTCGGCTGTACCTGAGCAGCAGCCTGATCTTGCGAGCCGACTGCTGTGAAGTAACGACTGACAAATCTGTGAATACTGTTCCAAACGGCTACGCTCTGACCGTTATTGCTAACAGGATTAACGATAAAGCAGACGTGGCGAATCACTGCTGAGCCGTTTTCCGGAACAAGACACACAAAAAGCAGCAGGATATAGGAATAAAACATTCTTCTATTCACAGTGAATCACCCTCTTTCCAATCCGGATCATCTCTGGCTTCGTCACGGTCCATTAAAGTACGACCGTACTCTCCATATACGGGAGGTCTCATAAACTGGAACACTCTCGCCAGCCAGGTTATTTGTGCTGGTGTTTGCAGTAAAACATCACCATCGACCTGAATAGACAGAGGTGTCTCATCCCCGTGTTCAATATCCAATTGAGTAAAGCAAAACCGTTGCAGACCGGACCAATTGAGAAATTTCTCCATAGTCATCTGAATAAGTGTCCAAAGGGGATTGGTCCTCTGCTGACTAAAAAGCATCTGTCCATGGCAACTGTATGGAGTCATACCGTTAAAAAGGGCAACGCCACCTCCGATCGTTGGCCCTGTCCCCGCTACCAGAAGATTCAGGGGGACACTGAACCTCTCACCATTAATACTGCACCTGACCGTGGGTGTATCCCATATCATTGCTGAGCTTACAGCTAACATTGAATGGGCCACACTTGGGGGTAAGTATCTCAGCAGTCGGCTCGGCCGCTCACCACTGTCGTGATCGTTTTTCTTTTTTGTCATCCAGGTCGTCACACCCAGCCCAAACTCACTCACTGCCAGAACCGTTTTCCGCTCGCAACTGCCTCTTTCACAACCTGTAATTTTGTAGGCACCAAAAGGCATAACGACTCCATAAACCAGCGTCAAAAGAGCATGCATCGGGTTCCTCAATCGGAGTGTTCTTGCTATATCGTTTCCCTCACCCGCCGGTATAACACCGAACACCACTTGTGGTTGATTTTCAAGACCCTGAACCACCTCATGGACAGTGCCATCGCCACCAACGGCAACAATCAATAAATGACTTTCCTGCTCCAGCTGCCAGTTAAAACTTGCCTGAGCTGCCAGCTCCGTTGCATGACCGGCGTGTTCCGTAAAGAATACTTCAAATGTCGTCTGTACCTGAGCAGCCGCCTGATCTTGCGAGCCGACAGCTGTGAAGTAACGATTGACAGCTCTGTGAATACTTTCCCAAACCCTCACACCCTGACCATTATTACTGGCAGGATTAACGATAAAGCAGACGTGGCGAATCACTGCTGAACCGTTTTGTGGAACAAAAAACACAACAAGCAGCAGGCCATATAAATAAAAAACTCTGCTATTCACATTGAGCCACCTTTTTTTCCGTCAATCCCAACAATTATGGAATCGAGCAGCCGACCTATTTCTGGGAAATAGGTCCTATTGCAATACTCACGTTTAAAAAAAATCAAGCTCGTCCCACTCTTCTTCGCGAGCCATAGCTTCATACCCGGCATCGCCATATTCGGGAGGTCTCATAAACTGGAACACTCTCGGCAACCAGGTTATTTGTGCCGGTGTTTGCAGTAAAATATCACCGTCAACCTGAATATCCTGAGGTGTGTCGTTCTCGTGCTCGTGCTCAATACTCAATTGAGTGAACAGAGCCTGTTGCAGACCTGACCAATTGAGTAATCTCTGCATAGTCATCTGCACCAGTGTCGAAAGCGGGTGAGCTCTCTGCTGACTGTAAATCAGCTGCCCCTGATTACTGTCCGGACGCATACCATTAAAAAGCCTGACGCCACCTCCGATCGTCGGCCCTGTTCCTGCTGCCAGAATATTCAAAGGGACATTGAAGCTGTCACCGCCATCAATACGACACATGACGTTGGGTGTCTGCCATCCCATCGCTGAACTGAGGGCTGACATTGAATAGACCATACTTCTGGGTGAGCATCTCAGCAATCGGCTGGGTCGCTCACCACTGTCGTGTTCGTTTTTCTTTTTTGTCGCCCGGGTGGTCACACCCAGGTCAAACTCGTCCACGGCCAAAACCGTTTTCTTATGGCAAGTTCCTGTTTGACAGCCTTTAATTTTGTAGGCACCAAAGGGCATAGCGACACCATAAACCAGGGTCCGAAGGGCATGCATCGGGTTGCCCAAACCCTGTGTTCTTGCTATATCGTTGCCCGTACCCACAGGTATAACCCCAAAAACGACTTGCGGTTGACTTTCCAGATCCTGAACCACTTCATGAACCGTGCCATCACCACCCACGGCAACAATCAATAGCTGATCGTCCTGAGCGTGTTGCCCCTGCTGCCAGTCCTGATAAGCCTGCACTGCCAGATCCGTTGCATGACCCGCGTATTCGGTAAAAGACACTTCAAATGTCGCCTGTCCAAGCAGGGCAGCAGCCTGGTCTTGTGAGCCAACTGCTGTGTAGTACTGACTGACAGCGCCTTCAATTTTTTTCCAGGCAATGGCGCCTTTCCCATTATTACTGGCAGAATTAACGATAAAGCAGGCATGGCGAATCACGGCAAATCCATTTTCCGGAATAAGAAATACAAAAATCAGCAGGCCATACAAATAAAAAACTCGGCTATTCACAGTGAACCATCCTCTTTTCTATCAGTATCGGGCACCTGTCTATGGTGCTTTTTTTGGCTTCGATCCAGGCCTGTTGATTGCATCTGCCAGAGATACAGGCCCAGCAGGACCAACGCCATTAAAAACCATTGAATAGCGTAGCCGAGATGTTTCTGCGAGGTGGTTTTCATGGTCAGGGAACGAACCCGATAAGCGCCGGGCTGATTCTGATCCAGTTTGAGAATATACAGGGGGAGAGGCTGTCCCAGTGCTTCTCCCATTCGCTGAAAATGGATAGCCTGGATACGTTTGGGCCACTCTTCCTGCCAGATATCTTCACCCAGGGTGAACGGTTCTCCCAATAATCGATACAGTGTGCCTGTTAACTCAAGTTCTCCGGCAGGTGTCTCAATGTCTGGCAACAGGTCTCTGGCCTGGGCAGGGATCCAGCCTCTGTTGACCAACAGATACTGACCGTCATTGGCTAGCAAAGGCATGATCAGGTCGTAGCCGACGCGACCTTCGTGAATCTGGTTATCAAGAAGAAAAGCACGATCGGCAAGAAAACGACCATGGACACTTATTGGCAGATACATGACATCAGCATAACCACTGACATCAGACAGGCTGAGTGCAGGCATGGTCTGTCGCTCTGCCAGGGTCTGCTCAAGCTCAAGCTTCTCCTGGTACCGGGACAGCTGCCAGAGCCCCAGGTTAATCAGCAGGGGCAAAAGCAGCACCACCAACAACGACAACTTAACTTGATAGCTATACTTCGACATCGGGTGCTCTACCAAACTCCACTGTTATTCTGGTCTGAATGCCTATAACGTAAGAAAAATATTTGCGTCGCAGGTTAATTTAAAAGCCAGCCTGGCAAACTGTTTTTCATACACTCTTCATACACCAAGGCATCAGCAGGGAGCGTTATATGTGGTTAAAAGTGATTATTGTTCTTCTCTTTCTTGCCGTACTGTTCTGTCTGGGCAGAGGTATGTATTTTCTGCTCAAAGGTGATGGCAGTTCTGCCAAACTGGTCAATTCGCTCACCGCAAGGGTTAGCCTGACCGCCCTGATTATGCTGATTATTGTCGTGGCCTGGCTGTTTGGCGATATTCATAGCAACGCTCCCTGGCTGTACCATTAAACGACCATAATCGTTAACCGCCACTCCCTCCCAACAGTGGCGGGCTCCCCTCATATCAGATAAACAAAGATAAACAGCCCAATCCAGACCACATCGACAAAGTGCCAGTACCAGCAGGATGACTCAAAAGCAAAATGGTTATCCGGCTCGAAATGTCCCTTGTAGATACGAATCAGCATGATCAACAGCATGATGGCACCCAAGGTGACGTGCGCCCCGTGAAAGCCCGTCAAAATAAAGAACGTTGAGCCATAAATACCTGCACTCAAAGTCAACCCAAGCTCATTGTAGGCTTCAGCGTATTCTGCCGCCTGAAAGTAAAGGAAGGTAAAACCCAGAATCAGGGTGAGAATCATCCATACCTTAACCTTGGTTCTTTCCGCCTTTCTAAGGGCATGGTGAGCAATGGTCAGGGTAATACTGGAAGCAACCAGTAACAGGGTGTTCAGCAAAGGCAGGTGGAATGGGTCGATAATCCCCTGGGCTCCGGGGAATGTTTCATTATCCGGATTGGTCATCAGCGGCCAGTCCGCTTCAAACTCTGGCCAAAGGTGCTCATGGGTAGAGGCACCGTCTCCCTCACCGGCCAGCCAGGGCACGGCGAAGTAACGGATGTAAAAGAGCGTTCCGAAAAAAGCCGCGAAGAACATGATTTCAGAAAAGATAAACCAGCCCATACCCCAGCGGAAGCTGCGATCCATCTGATCGCTATAGAGCCCTTTGCGGGACTCTTCGATGACATTGCCGAACCAGCCAAACATCATGTAGGCCATGATCAGGGAGCCTGCGAAAAACACATAGTGCGCAAACGAATCTTTTACCCCGGCAGACATGTCATTCATCATCATGCCTGCACCCAACATCATGGTAAAAAGACCTATCGAAGCAATGATCGGCCACTTGCTCTGGGCCGGGACATAATAGGTACCTTCACCTTCTTGAGCCATCAGAATCTCCTCACTCGGCCATTGTCGTCACATCAAACAAGGTGTACGACAAAGTTAGTTTGGTGATATGCCGGGGTAATGCCTGATCCACAATAATTCTCAGCGGCATGATTTTTTCTTCGCCTGCTTCCAACGTCTGGGTGGTGAAGCAGAAGCATTCTACTTTGTGCAAATAGTTGGTGGCCTGAAACGGTGAAACACTGGGAATGGCCTGCCCCGTCATCCGCCTGGCGGTTGGGTTGTGGGCAAAGAACTCCAGCTCTCCAACTTCTCCGGGATGAACCACCACTTCTGTGACGCTGGGCTTGAAATCCCAGCTCATTTGGGCATTGTTGGTGGCCACAAACTGCACTTTCACCTTCCGGCTGGTATCCACCTCAGCCGTTTCGGCGTTGTAGCGGTACGGATTCGGGTCGGTTTTGCCATTGAGTCCGGTAACCTTGCAGAACACGTCGTACAGGGGAACCATGGCAAAACCGAAGCCAAACATACCGCCAGCCACCAGACCTGTCTTGATGACGGTTCTTTTCGACAGGTCGACCGGAGTATCATCCTTCTCACTCATTACTTCACGTCCGGCGGAGTAGTAAAGGTGTGATAGGGTGCCGGTGAAGGCAGGCTCCACTCCAGACCTTCTGCACCTTCCCAACTCTGGGCTTTGGCCTTCTCGCCCCCTCTTATGCACTTAATCACAATAAACAGGAACAGCAGCTGCGTGGTTCCGAACATAAAGCCGCCGATACTGGCAATCATATTGAAGTCGGCAAACTGCAGAGCGTAATCGGGAATACGACGAGGCATCCCTGCCAGCCCGATAAAGTGCATCGGGAAGAAAGTCAGGTTCATTCCGATAAACGACAGCCAGAAGTGGGTCTTGCCCAGCGTTTCGTCGTACATATGACCTGTCCACTTGGGCAGCCAGTAATAAACGGCAGCAAAGATGGCAAAAATCGCCCCGGGTACCAGCACGTAGTGGAAGTGAGCCACAACAAAATAGGTGTCGTGATACTGGAAGTCAGCCGGGGCAATGGACAGCATCAGCCCGGAGAAACCACCAATGGTGAACAGCACCACGAAAGCAATGCTGAACAACATAGGCGTTTCAAAGGTCATGGCGCCCCTGAACATGGTGGTGACCCAGTTAAAGACCTTCACCCCGGTAGGCACAGCAATCAGCATGGTGGCGTACATAAAAAACAGTTCCCCCACCAGCGGAATACCTACGGTAAACATATGGTGTGCCCAGACAATAAACGACAGGAAAGCAATACTGGCGGTGGCGTAAACCATCGAGGTATAACCAAACAGGGGTTTTCTGGCGAAGGTCGGCAGAATGGCTGAGACAATCCCGAAGGAGGGCAGGATCATGATGTACACTTCCGGATGCCCGAAGAACCAGAAAATATGCTGGAACAGCACTGGGTCGCCACCCCCGCCCGCATTAAAGAAGCTGGTGCCAAAGTGAATGTCCATCAGCATCATGGTCACCGCACCGGCCAGTACCGGCATAACGGCAATCAGCAGGTAAGCGGTAATCAGCCAGGTCCATACGAACAGAGGCATTTTCATCATGGTCATGCCCGGCGCCCGCAGGTTCAGAATGGTGGCGATAATATTGATCGCTCCCATGATGGACGAAATCCCCAGCATGTGGATAGCAAAGATAAAGAACGTGGTCGACGGTGGCCCATAGGTGGTTGACAGGGGCGCGTAGAATGTCCAGCCAAAGTTTGGACCGCCACCTTCCATAAACAGGGTGCTGATGAGCATCAGTGCCGCAAAAGGCAGAATCCAGAAACTCCAGTTATTCATTCTTGGCAGCGCCATGTCCGGCGCACCAATCATTATTGGAATCATCCAGTTAGCCAGACCGACAAAGGCCGGCATCACCGCACCAAACACCATGATGAGACCGTGCATGGTGGTCATCTGGTTAAAGAAGCCGGGATCGACGATCTGCATCCCGGGCTGGAACAGTTCCGCCCGGATGACCATCGCCATTGCACCGCCAGTCAGGAACATAATAAAACTGAACCAGAGATACATACTGCCTATATCTTTATGGTTCGTGGTCAGCACCCAGCGCATCAGTCCTTTGGCAGGGCCGTGATGGTCATGATGCTCGTCGGCTTGTTCATTGGCACCTGTGTCTGTCACAGCAGTCATGATTGCATTCCTCACAGTCCAGCCTGATGTGTGTTGGTATTCGGCTCACCTGAAGGTTCAGTCTCTGCCGTTTTGTACTCGCCGGTGTTCTTGTATTCCAGAATCTGCTTTGGTGTGACCAGATCACCGGTGTTATTACCCCAGGCGTTTCGTTCGTAGGTGATCACTGCCGCCAGATCAACTTCGCTTAACTGGGCAGCAAAAGCCTGCATGGCTGTGCCCTTCTTGCCATTTACGACAATGTCGATATGTGCTTTGACCTGATCTTTCTCGATGGCCATCGCTGAACCTTTGAGGGCAGGGAACAGCGGCGGCATACCTTCACCATTGACCTGGTGACAGGCGGCGCAGACTTTTTCGTAAGTCTTTTTGCCACGCTCCATCAGCTCGGCCATAGTCCAGTTCTTGCTGGTCAGCTCACGTTCTTTGGCGGCGATGACTTGCTTCTCTGCCAACCACTTTTGGTAATCTTCAGGCGACCTGGCATCGACGACAATGGGCATAAAACCATGATCCTTGCCACACAGTTCTGCACACTGACCACGATAAATTCCGGGACGCTCGATTTTGGTCCAGGCTTCGTTGATAAAGCCCGGAATAGCATCCCGCTTAACAGCAAATGCTGGCACCCACCAGGAATGGATAACGTCGGCAGCGGTCACCAGAAACCGGATCTTTTTACCCGTAGGCAGTACCAGTGGTTCGTCGACCTCCAGAAGATAATTGGGGTCTTTATTGCGAACGTTGTAGATCTGTTCCGGGGTCGTTTTGAGATTGCTGAAGAAGGAGACCCCTTCGCCCAGGTACTCATACTGCCACTTCCATTGATATCCGGTAATTTTGATATCAATTTCAGCTTCATCGGTATCGTAGATATCAATCAGCGTTTTTGTGGCTGGAATCGCCATGCCTACCAGAATTAAAAGTGGCACTGCGGTCCATAATATTTCAACGATCGTGCTTTCGTGGAAGGGGTGAGGCTTTACGCCTCTTGATTTACGGTGCATGAAAATGGAGTAGAACATGACACCGAATACAAGAATGCCGATGACCACACAGATTATGAATATGGTCATGTGCAAGTCGTAAACCGAACGGCTGACGGCGGTCACGCCCTGAGTCATATTGACTTCCCAGTCAGCCAGCAAACGACTGGGAACCAACACACCTGACAGGCTGATCAGGAACCACAGGAAAGACTGACCAACGCCTTTGGGCATCACGAAAGAGAATCGTTTTCCGAAAGACAAGAATCTCGCCATCTGTACCATTCCGGGTGGGCGACGCTGACCGCCCATGCTTTCTGCCCGGCTCATGCTCTTTGCCCGGCTCGCGGCAGTTTCTATCAAAAGAAAGAGAGTTAGTGCGTGCTGCATCATTCCCTTACATCCCCTGACTGTCCGCCAAACCAGGCGGAGACTTCTTATTATTATTGAGCAGACCCAAGTCTTGCTTTCAGAGGTGTTGGGTAGTAACCGAATGGTCTGGACATTCCAGAGCAATACTGACTGACTTGATCGACTGTCGTCACCGAACGCAAGAGATCGCTAAGTAACCGACAACGTCATACTACTTCGGACCCAACCTGCAAAACCTAAAACACAGGAACACCCTGCAAATACCGATACCCTATGAGGGCGTTGTGTGAGACGTTCAGTCTGACAATAATCGCTCATAGAGTATAGTCCCAGAACCTCATTAAACAACAGGATTGCACAAAATGAAAAGAGCCTTGTCAAAAAATATCTTGAATTAATTTGCCCACTGTCGTTTAAATGAATGACGCCTCAAGACGCCCCAAAGTGATCCTTTCAGAACTCTCCTTTCAGATCTGTTTGGGCATATGTTGAGCACATGTTGACCATATATAGTGTGTCATTATTTTGACTGCACAAGGGCTTGCACTTTTGCATTTTTATCGGGATTTACAGTCTTTTTCCACTTCTACTTTAAAGAATAAAAGATCATTATTTTATGAAAAAGAGGTATTTAAAAAAGCTTGTCTTCTGATTGGTACTATGGTCTTTTAGACACCTTCACGGTGACGTTGCAGTAGCCAAACTAATAACAACCGCAACGGAGACAATCATGGACGTGCAGGCAATAAGTAACTTGATCGACTGCGCCCGAAAGCACGAAGAAGGCTCAAACCATCTTCAATCATTCATTGATCAACAGGTGGAGCAATTACACCACACGATCGAACTTCCCGAAGACATGGCCAGTGAAACACTGCTGAAGTTTTCACTTGAGTACATTAATCACGTACCTGACTTTCTTGAAGCGCTGGACCAGGCGGCAAAGGAACTGGACATTGAGAGTTTTATATCCCCTTTCCTGAGCATTGCCGAAGAGAATTTTCTGGCACCGGTTCTGCAATCGCAAAATAATGTGGGGCTGTTTGACCTGCTGGATAAAGCCTACTTTACTCATCGCCTGATTGAGGAGGTCAACGACAGTTACCTGTCTCGAATCGGCTGCGCCCTGGTCCCGATCAACATGACCTGGGCCAACCTGATCATTCATGCCATTCTGGGTGAAGAGTTCGGCAATGAGCTGGACAGCATCGTTGAGCAGACAGTACGACACATGATCCGTTCGCAGGAGCGTTATAACGATCGTATGTTCAAGGACTTCGTCAATAACCGCAATCCGGAGCAATGGGTATCGACCTGGTCAAAATGGAATGGCCTGTCCAATGGTATGGGGGTTGAGCTGAAGTTTACGTCAGCCGCCTGAATCTGAACGCTGACTCAGATTACCCACTCAAGGTTATGGATCGAGTATTCGTACGATCTGAACATCGTTGTCCTTTTTAGCGTCGTCATCCAATTTCCCGTCTTTCGGGGAGACCCTCGTCACTGGAGGTTTCCCCGCAAGGGAAGGGTCTTTTTCCATCACATCCGAAAAACCACAATCCACGCACTCGCGATGGTTCTCACCATGCTCGGTGTACATTCTCACCGAATCCTGATGACCACAGGAGGGGCAGACGACTCCGGCAATAAATCGTTTCGTTGTCATAACTCTTAGGCCAATAGCGAAAAAAAAGCTCTGGAACCTCATGATCCCAGAGCCTCTGACTCATAATTCTCCTATCAGGCAGAGATTCCCGAATGACGCAACAGGGCATCCACCTGCGGCTCACGGCCCCGGAAATTCACAAATAGCTCCATGGGCTCAGCGGAACCGCCTTTTTCCAGAATTTCATGGAGGAAGGACTCACCCGTCTGGCGGTTGAATATACCCTCTTCTTCAAATCGGGAGAAGGCATCCGCAGACAACACCTCCGCCCATTTGTAGCTGTAGTAGCCCGCTGCATAACCTCCCGCAAAAATATGGCTGAAGCCATGCTGGAAACGATTGAAAGCCGGAGGCACCACCACAGACACCTGACTGCGAACCTCCTCTAATACTGCCTGAACCGTTTTTCCTTCACTCTTGCTCTTTAAAAAGTCTTTATGCAGTTTGAAGTCAAACAGTGAGAACTCCAGCTGACGCACCATCATCATGGCGGACTGGAAGTTTTTAGCAGCCAGCAGTTTATCGAGCTTGTCTTTTGGCAGCGGCTCACCCGTTTCAAAGTGACCGGAGATCAAAGCCAGGCCTTCTTCCTCCCAGCACCAGTTTTCCAAGAACTGACTGGGCAGCTCCACCGCATCCCAGGCAACGCCATTGATTCCGGACACTGCAGAATAATCCACCTGAGTCAGCATGTGATGCAGACCGTGACCAAACTCATGGAACAGGGTCACCACTTCGTCATGAGTCAGCAGGGCGGGCTGGTTACCCACGGGGGGCGTGAAGTTACAAGTCAGGTAAGCCACAGGTAGCTGGGTTTTGTCGCCTATCTTGCGACGTACCCGGCACTCATCCATCCAGGCACCGCCGCGCTTATGTTCACGGGCATAAAGGTCGAGATAAAAGCGACCAATCACCTCGCCATCACGTATGACATTGAAAAAGCCAACATCTTTGTGCCAGGTTTCAACCTCGGTCACCTTTTCAAAAGTGATACCAAATAACCGCTCCACGACAGAGAACATGCCGTTCACCGCTTTCTCTGATGGGAACCAGGGTCGCAATTCTTCCTGAGAGATGGCGTAACGTTGCTGCCTGAGTTTTTCGCCGTAGTAGCCAATGTCCCAAGCCTGTAAATCTTCAGCGCCATGCTCTGTTTTGGCGAAGGCTCTCAGTTCATTGAGTTCTTGTTCGGCCTGGGGCTTGCTCTTACTGGCCAGGTCTTCCAGAAACGCCACGACCTTGTCGGTCGAGTCAGCCATTTTGGTGGCCAGCGAGTATTCTGCATAGTTGTTGAAACCCAGCAGTTCGGCCAGCTCCTGACGCAGCTTGAGGATTTCATTAATGTTGTCTGAATTATCAAATTCACCGGCATTTGGGCCCTGATCCGATGCCCGCGTACAGAATGCCGTATAAACCTCTTCCCGCAGCTTACGGTTGTCGGCGTAGGTGATCACCGGGAAATAGCTTGGAAAATCCAGGTTCAGCATCCAGCCTTCACTGTGGCCCTTGGACTCAGCCAACTGTCTGGCGCCTGCCAGTGCTGACTCAGGCAGACCGGCCAGCTCTGATTCATCGGTAATCAGTTTCGACCAGGCCATAGTGGCATCCAGAACATTGTCAGAGAACTGGCTGGTCAGTTCAGAAAGGCGTTTCTGAATCTCACCGTAACGGGCTTTTTTCTCTTGGGGCAGGGCAACGCCCGCCAGTTTGAAATCACGCAGGTTATCGGTAATAACTTTTTGCTGGGCCTTATCCAGCTTTTCGAACTCTGCTGATTCAGACAGCGTCAGATAGGCCTGATAGAGGTTCTGGTTCTGTCCCAGCCGGGTTGAATATTCAGAAAGCAAAGGAAGACAGGCGTTGTAGGCGTCTCTTAACTCATCCGTATTCACCACAGCATTCATATGACCCACCGGAGACCAGGCCTGACTGAGCCTGTCCCCCAGGTTGTCCATGGGTTCCTGTAGCGTCTGCCAGGTGAACGCTTGAGTGTTATCAGACAGAAGTGCGTCCACCGCCTGCTCATTCTCGGCGATGATCGACTCAACAGCCGACTTTATATGTTGCGGTTTGATCTTGGCAAAGGGAGGCAGTTCGCAGGTTTCCAGCAGTGGGTTGCTCATAATTCGGATGCTCGCTATTTATTGTCCGGTCGTTGTTGTTATGTCTATGGGTGCAGGATTATCGGTTTTCAAGGACAATGCAATACTTCCAACAAAAGAAGCCAAGCCCCATGAACAGCCATTCCATCAGAACCTTCCGAGGTCATACTCCAACACTGGGTGACCGGGTATTTATTGACGAAACTGCCCTGGTCCTGGGTGACGTAGAAGTTGGTGAAGACAGCTCCATCTGGCCCATGGCCGTGGTGCGTGGCGATATGCATCGTATCCGCATAGGTTCGCGCACCAGCATTCAGGACGGTTCGGTATTGCATATCACCCATGCCAGCACTTTTAACCCTGAGGGTTACCCGTTGATTATTGGTGATGAAGTAACGGTCGGTCACAAGGTCACCCTGCACGGCTGCACGATCCATAATCGCTGCCTGATTGGCATTGGCTCCGTGGTGATGGATGGCGCCGTGGTCGAAGAGGAGGTGATTGTTGCTGCGGGCTGTCTGGTGCCTCCGGGCAAACGACTGGAAAGCGGATTTGTTTACAAAGGCAATCCAGCCCAGAAAGCCCGGCCAGTCAGTGATAAAGAGAGGGCGCTCTTCTCTTACGGTGCAAACAACTATGTGAAGCTGAAAAACGAATATCTGGGTCTTTAAAAAGTTATTAAAAATATATTTTTATATAACTAAATTTTATTTTCGCCCATAGTATTACAGACGCCTGCCCTATCCAGACCTAATCTTCCCCTATCAACACATGATTTGGGGAGATTTACCATGAGCGAAGCCATCAAGCCCACCAACACAGCCACCGCGCAACAGACCCACTGGATCGCAGACAGTCAACTGGATAATCAGGAAATCTACAACGCCGAAAAGCAGGCTGAGAAGTTTCATGAAAATCTCAGTGCCAACACCGCTGAACAGAATTCTGGATATGTGAAAGATAAACAGGCCAGGCTGGCATTCTTATTGAGCCAAAAGAATTTTGTGATTTAGACCTACGGTACTTAATGGCTCTGCTGATCTTATCCGCCCACAAAAGCCCGCCAGACCTTCACTGGCCGGGCTTCATTTTACCCAACAGCGACAAATCAGGAATAAACTACCACCACCAAGTCTAAAGACTTGGTGGTGGTTTTACAGAGCAAGCCCTGTGTAGGCCGGTTTCCGACCCCAACTCATATAGCGCCCAGATTAAATTAACCCGTGCGGCAGCAATATCCCGATCTTCATTGCAACCACAGACTTCGCATTGATGCACCCGTTCTTTCAGTGTCTTTTTCTTCACTGACCAGCATACAGGGCAACGCTGCGAGGGTTTAAGTTTCCTTGTCGGTGTCTCTATGAATAGCCCACCAGTTTCCTTCACTTTGTAGGCGATCATAGCCAGCAAGGTCGCTGGCGCAGTGTCTAAAATCTCACGGTTTAAACCTGCTTTCTGTTTTACGTTTTTCCCGGGCTTCTCTGATGTACCTTTTGCACTGCCGGTCATATTCTTGACCTGCAATTTCTCAGTCGCTACAAGAGCGTATTGCGAGGCTACTTGAGCCGATAATTGATGATGTTCATGGTTGCGCCGGTTAGCTGCTTTCCGGTGATGAGTGGACAGCTTCTTGCAGGCTTTCTTCCATCGGTTCGAGCCTTTTTTCTTTCTGCTGACCGCTTGCTTCAGAGCCTTTAGTTTTTCTCTTTCCTGCTGAAACCAACGGGGATTATCAACCTGATAACCGTCGGATTCTGTTGCAACGCTGAGAAGCTTGTTTACTCCCCAGTCAAGGCCGCAAGCCTTACCGCTAGTCGGTTCTCTTAATACACCATTGCATTCCATCGTGAGGCTGATAAGCCACTCTCCCCGACGATGCAAAAGCTCCATGCTTTTAATCTTGCCTGCAACTCTGGCTTTGCCGCGACAACGTATGTGACCAACACCCGTCAGTCTCAATCGTCCATGCTTCCAATCCTCTCCAGGAGTGAATCGCCAACCGTCACCGTGCGAGCTAAAGCCGATGCCCGGATAACGCTTGTGGGATTTGAAGCGGGGGAACCCTGGTTCTTTTACACCCGAGTTGACACGACGAAAGAAGGCTGAGAAAGCTTTATCCAGTCGTCTTAGAGTGACCTGAAGGCTGCTGTAATTGAGTGTCGCAAACTCCGGTATTTCTTCACGAATCACCTTGATCTGCGGCTGCTGGTCTTTGTTCTTGATGGATATACGGCACTTCTTGTATGCCTCTACTCGCTCCTGAAGTGCTGCATTATAAAACTCACAATGCAACCGCAAAGCGTGATTCAGAGCTTCGGCCTGCTGCTTTGTGGGATATAGCTTGTAAGTTGCTTTGCGTAGTTCCATATCTCTATTATACAATTAGTTACTATGACTAAATCAAGTATTAAAACCCTAAATCACTGCACTTATTCACTTTCATACCATTTGGTTCTTGTTACCAGGTACCGGCGCAGAGTACTGTCTGAGGCAATGGTTAAACGC
The DNA here is from genome assembly GCF_023822025.1 of Endozoicomonas sp. 4G. Lineage (NCBI taxonomy): Bacteria > Pseudomonadati > Pseudomonadota > Gammaproteobacteria > Oceanospirillales > Endozoicomonadaceae > Endozoicomonas > Endozoicomonas sp. 4G. The sequence goes on from NZ_CP082909.1 coordinate 5,204,533, forward strand.
TTCAAAGAAATGGCAAAAGTACGTTGTGAGGCGTGGGGAGGGGAGTTGATAGAGTGTGAGTCGGACAACTGTGATCATGTTCAATTATTGATAGAGCTGCCGCCAACTGCTGCACTGTCGGATTTTGTTAATGCTTTGAAAACGGGAACAAGCCGGATCTTACGAAAAGAGTTCGGTGAACAATTATCGAGGTTTTATACAAAGCCCGTTTTATGGTCGAGGTCTTATTTTGTGAGCAGTACAGGTGGTGCAAATATCGATACCGTCAATAATTACTTTGCGTCCCAGGGGCAAGGCTAGCGCCTTGCTCGCTATCCCCCTCCACCCTATTGCTTCGCAAGAGGATGGAGAACCCCGCGATTAATGTTGGTTTTTTAAAGCCCAGATGATATAAGCCAGCCCAACCCTTTTTATTCTACTTTTCGAGACCGAGCTGCACTGATGGAAATTTACTCCACAGCCATATTGCTGTTCCTGATTATGGATCCGCTGGGCAATATGCCAATCTTTATCTCTGTTCTGAAAACCGTGCCTCCCAGGCGCCGGGCCAAAATCCTGATGCGGGAAATGCTGATCGCCCTGTTTATTCTGGTGATTTTCCTGTTTGTCGGTGATGCCATTCTGCAAACCCTGCATCTCAGACAGGAAGCGGTCAGTATTGCCGGGGCGATTATCCTGTTTATTATCGCCATCAAGATGATTTTCCCTCCCAGCCGTGGTGGCGGCATTATGGGCGACACCCCCGATGGCGAGCCTTTTATCGTACCTCTGGCCATTCCTCTGATTGCCGGTCCTTCCATTCTGGCCACCCTGATTCTGTTGGGTAATCAGCACCCCGGAGAACAGGGTAAACTGATCACGGCATTATTGATCGCCTGGACTGCATCTTCCGCCATCCTGATGTGCTCAAATCAGTTTATGAGAGTATTGGGCAACCGTGGTGTATTTGCCATTGAGCGATTGATGGGGATGATCCTGGTGATGCTTTCCGTGCAAATGTTTATGGATGGTATTGCCCACTATTTAGGTTGATTCCTGACCTTTGGAGGCTGGCATGTGACAGCCTCCAGCCTCAGAACCTGCAACATTGTCTTCTATTTCCAAATCGAAAAACCTTCTTGATCCCTTTCACAACTTTTAGTTATATTCGGGTACCCGTTCATTACACTCCAATAAGAATTATGCGTTGACCGTCGTCAGAATGGTCATCCAATGAAGGAGATAACAATATGAAGAAGCCATTCAAGGCTCTGAAGCTTGCCGCTATTCCGGCTTTGACTCTGGCCGCCAGCATCATGGCTGTTACCAGCGTCAATGCTGCTATCGTTCCGGCCGGTACGCAACTGGCAAAAGTTCAGGAACTGGTTCGTGGTAACGGTGCTGAGCCAGCTTCTCTTGATCCCCAAAAAATAGAAGGCGTTCCAGGCTCCAATGTGGCCAAAGACCTTTTTGAAGGATTGGTAAGTCAGGATGCAGAAGGCAACACCATTCCCGGTCAGGCTGAAAGCTGGACGGTCTCTGATGACAATAAAGTGTTTACCTTTAAAATTCGTGACACCGCCCGATGGTCCAACGGTGATCCGGTGACAGCAGGTGATTTTGTATTCGCTTTCCAGCGTGCAGTTGATCCTGCAACGGCTTCCCGCTACGCCTGGTACATGGAAATTCCTACTATTGTTAATGCCTGAATTCAAGTCATAAGTGCATAACCCATGACTTTTCTTGCATCTATCCCTGTTGACTCTTTGAATGCCTCATAAGGTGACTTGTAACCAAGACACTTTCTGGGTCTGTTGTTCATCTTGTCAACAGCTATTATGACTTCTTGCTCAGAGACCTTATCAAGCTCCATTGCCTTGGGAAAGTACTGCCTGAGCAAACCATTGGCGTTTTCATTCTGACCTCTCTCCCATGAGTGATATGGAGTAGCGAAATAGCTGTCACAACCCAGATCTCTGGCCACCGCCTCATGTTCAACAAATTCCTTGCCATTGTCGTAAGTTATGGTTTTCACAAACTTCTTCAAAGGCTTGAGAGAGCTGACCATTGCCTGTTTAACCGCTTTTGATTTCTTGCCTGGCAGTGGCACTGCAACACGGAGTTTAGTCTTGCGCTCATCTATTGTGACAATAGCCCCTTTATGATTTTTACCGATAATGGTGTCGGCTTCCCAGTCGCCTACACGACCTCTTTCATTGGCAATCTTGGGTCGTTGCTCTATGCCAACACGATTAGGAATACCAGTCCGATTATGGGCTGAACCATATCGTTTACGGTACGTTTTTCTTTGGTGACGCAAGTGTTTATAAAGCGTCCCACCGGCTTTTTTGTCTTCCAGTATAAACTGGTAAACAGTCTCATGGTGAAGCTTGATGACCCCTTCTTTTTCGAGTCGTCCAACAACTTGCTCAGGACTCCAGTCATCCCTGATTCTATCTTCTATTTGTCGTTTAATATCGTCGGTCAACTTGACTGCTTTTGCCTTTTCCTGATGGCGTTTCTGAGCCTTCTGGTGTGCCTGTTTATGTCTATAGCCTCGTTGTCCAGTGTTCCTTGCCACTTCACGTGAGATACTGCTTTGGGAGCGACCAAGTGCCTCAGCAATTTTATTCAGTGAAACGCCCTCTCTGTGTTGAACTGCGATATAATGTCTCTCTTCAAGACTCAGGTGCGTATAGGCCATCCTAGGCTCCTCTGTACGGTTTCGTCGCTTTACAGAGTACCCCTGAGTCTTGATTTATTTCAAAGGTTCTGTTGCAGCGCTCTGGTTACAGAGGTTATGCACTTATGATACGAATTCAGGATGCTTCTGCCATTATCAAAGGTGAAAAGCCCGTAGACAGTCTTGGCGTCAAAGCTCTTGATGACAAAACCTTTCAGGTGACTCTGGAACAACCTGTCCCTTATTTCATCAAAATGCTGGCTCACCCCACTACCTTTCCGGTACCGCAAAAAGTGGTTGAGAAATACGGTGACGACTGGACCAAGCCAGAAAATATGGTATCCAATGGCGCCTATAAGATGGAAAGGTGGGTTGTGAATGAGCGAATTAAATTGGTTCGCAATAGCCACTATTGGAATGATGCAAAAACCGTCATTGATGAGGTTAGCTTCCTTCCTATTTCAGGCAATGTGGAGCTGACACGCTACAAAGCAGGCGAGGTAGACTTTACCAACGGCACAAACCCTATTCCTGTTCAGCACTTTGCCAGCCTGAAAAAAAGCATACCTGATGAAGTAAAAATCACCCCAAGACTCTCTACTTATTACTATGAGTTTAATGAGCAGGTTAAGCCTTTTGATGATGCTCGTGTCAGAAAGGCGCTTTCCTACGCCATCAATCGCGATGCCATTGCCAAGCACGTAATGAAGCAAGGCCAAACACCCGCTTATACTCTCACACCCACATCGGTAGCTGGTTTTATTCCACCTGAAATTGACTACAGCAAGATGACCCAGACCGAGCGGAATGCTGAGGCCAAACGCCTTCTGGCAGAAGCCGGTTTTGGCCCTGATAATCCACTGAAATTTGACCTCCTCTACAACACGGATGAATCACACAAGCAGATAGCTATTGCCGTCTCGCAAATGTGGAAACCTCTGGGCGTTAAAGTCACGTTGGAAAATCAGGAATGGAAAACCTTCCTTGATAGTAAAAGTGAAGGAAAATTTCAGGTTGCCAGGGCAGGCTGGGCAGGGGACTACAACGAAGCTTCGACCTTTCTTGATTTAAAAACATCCACTCATGGTAACAACGATGGCAACTTTAATAGCCCTGAGTACGATGCCTTGATGAAAAAATCCAGAACGGTGACTTCAGACAAAGAACGAACCGAACTTTATCGCAAAGCTGAAAAAATACTGGCTGAGGAAATGCCTTTAGCTCCTGTTATTGAGTACAAAACCAGCCGACTGGTGAAGTCCTACGTAGGCGGTTATCCCATGGGCAATGTTGAGGACAACATTTACACCAAAGATCTGTATATCGAGAAGCATTAATCCTTCTCGTGGAAGATGACAACTCGTTTCTTCGCTTCGCTTGGGAACGAGTTGTTGCGACTCTATAGGTTGGAGTAAATAGCGAATCGGCACACTGGTATCTACCGCAATCATTCCCGACCTCTGAACTTTTTGGCCGCTCTTTCCTTCAAAACCTCCTTAAAATCCAGATCATCCCGGTTTGCCGCAGCTTCTGACTCTTCGGCTTGAGGACAAGCTAATATACCTGACAGTGTTTCACTGGACATTTTTACCAGACAAGCGACCCCATCCCGCTCAAACACCTCAACAGTATCGCCGGGTACAAGCCCGAGTTTGTTACAAACATCCTGAGGTATGGTTACCTGTCTTTCACTGGTCAATTTAGGCATAAGATGGGCTCCAGCATCAAAACTTGTAAAATCGCCCTTAATTTATAGCTGTTCTACAAAATACTGATTACCCAATGCACCGTAAAAACACTATCACTCCACCAGCACAAACAAACCACTCCAACCCACCACGCAGATTTTAAAACCACATCTCATGAAAAAATAAGACCATTCAACCAAATTTAAGCCAAACAGCAGAATGTCAACTCCATCAAACATTGGGACTTTTACGTACTAAAGTTCAAAACTTTCTTGATCCTTTTCACAACTTTTAGTTATATTCGGTTACCCAATCACGGCGACTCGGTTTTTCTGTACTGAAAACGCACAGTCCGAAAAATAGATGACCATGGTCGGGAAGATTTCCGTAATCTTTTTCGGGATCAATGCAATACCCGGCGGAATTGACGACAGTAGTAGTCCAGCAAATAAAAACAACCTCCTGAATGGGGGGTTATAAAACGGCAATACACAGGATCGTGTATTACTCGTCTTGCGCTGCCCCATCGGTCAGCGCAACAGCTCCCGCCATTACCATAACTCCAATCAGAATTATGCGTTGACCGCGATCAGGCCGGTCATCAATGAAGGGGATAACAATATGAAGAAGCCATTCAAGGCTCTGAAGTTTGCAGCCATTCCGGCATTAACACTGGCTGCCAGCATTATGGCCGTCACCAGTGTCAATGCGGCTATCGTTCCGGCCGGTACGCAACTGGCAAAAGTTCAGGAACTGGTTCGTGGTAACGGTGGGGAGCCTGCCTCTCTTGATCCCCAGAAAGTGGAAGGTACCCCAGGTGACGCTGTAGTCAGAGACCTGTTTGAAGGTCTGGTGACCCAGGACCAGGAAGGCAACATCATCCCCGGTCAGGCTGAAAGCTGGACGGTCTCTGATGACAATAAAGTCTTTACCTTTAAAATTCGTGACACCGCCCAATGGTCTAACGGTGATCCGGTCACAGCGGGCGACTTTGTATTCGCTTTCCAACGTGCGGTAGATCCTGAAACGGCTTCCCGTTACGCCTGGTATATGGAAATCGCGACCATTATCAATGCTACTGCCATTATCAAAGGTGAAAAGCCCGCAAACAGCCTCGGCGTCAAAGCCCTTGATGACAAAACCTTTCAGGTAACTCTGGAACAGCCTGTCCCATACTTCATCAAAATGCTGGCTCACTACACCACCTATCCGGTACCGCAGAAAGTGGTTGAGAAATTTGGTGACGACTGGACCCGTCCCGGTAATATGGTATCCAACGGTGCATACAAGCTGGCTGACTGGCGAGTCAACGAAAAGATCGTTCTGGAGCGTAATAGCCACTACTGGAACAACAAAGCCACCGTCGTCAATCAAGTGACCTACCTGCCTTTGCAAAGTACGCCTGAACTGAACCGCTACAAGGCCGGTGAAATGGATATGACCAACGTCATTCCGCTTGAACACTTCAAGTCTCTGAAAAAAGAGATTCCAAACGAGGTTAAGGTAACCCCCTATCTGGGCACCTACTACTACGCCTTTAATACCCAACGCAAGCCTTTTGATGATGTCCGTGTTCGTGAGGCTCTGTCCTACGCCATCAACCGTGACGCCATCACTCAATACGTGAAAGGTCAGGGTGAGAAGTCTGCTTACACCTTCACCCCTGAAACCATCAGCGGCTTTGTTCCACCTGTCACAGACTTCAGTGAAATGTCTCAGGCTGAGCGGAATGCGGAAGCCAAACGCCTGCTGTCTGAAGCCGGATACGGTCCAGACAATCCTCTGGAAGTCAATCTGCTGTACAACACAGACGAAGCTCACAAGAAAATCGCTATCGCCATTGGCCAGATGTGGAAACCGCTGGGTGTGAAAGTGACACTGGAGAATCAGGAGTGGAAAACCTTCCTGGACTCTCAGGCTGAGGGAGATTTCGATATAGCCCGTGCAGGCTGGATTGGCGACTACAATGAAGCCTCAACCTTCCTGGATCTGAATACTTCTACCCATGGAAAAAACGATGCCCAGTTTAAAAACGAGGCATACGACAAACTGTTGGCTAAATCCAGAGTCGTGACCAGCGACGAAGAGCGCTCCAAACTCTACACAGAAGCCGAGAAGATTCTGGCTGAAGAGATGCCTGTCGCTCCTATCTACCAATACGTAATCAGCCGACTGGTTAAGCCCTATGTAGGCGGTTACACCGTGAGCAATGTTGAGGACAACATTTACACCAGAGATCTGTATATCGAGAAGCATTAATTCCTCTCTTGTGGTTCCCGTGCTGTAGCGTGGGAACCCGTTGTACGAGTTGCGAACGTTTTGCGACATCCTCGGGAGCGTAGGAACGAGTTTTTGAGGGAACATGACTAACTGATGGTGTACCTATGTTTATATTTATTTTGAGACGTATCGGCGTTGCCATTCCAACGCTGTTTATTCTCGTGCTGTTGTCGTTTTTCCTGATGCAGATGGCCCCCGGCAGTCCTTTCACCGGCGATTTCAATATGCCACCGGAAATCCTGGCCAATCTGGAAGCCAAGTACCATCTGGACAAGCCACTGTGGCAACAATTTGCTTACTACCTGAAAGATCTTTTGCACGGCGATCTGGGGCCGTCTTTCAAGTACAAGGATTACACCGTTAACGAACTGGTGGCCCAGAGCTTCCCGGTTTCTATGACCATTGGCTCACTGGCGTTTGTACTCACTGTGATCGTCGGGGTTGGACTGGGCACACTGGCGGCCCTGAAACAAAACTCCTGGGTCGACTACACCGTGATGACTTTCTCCATGGTGGGTGTCGTGCTGCCTTCTTTTGTGATTGCGCCGCTGATGGTGTTGCTATTTTCCATCACCCTGAAATGGCTGCCCGCAGGTGGCTGGAACGATGGCAGCTTGCAGAACATGATTCTGCCTGTGGCGGCCATGGGTATTCTTTATGTTGCGGCCATCGCCCGTATTATGCGTTCCAGTATGATTGAAACCCTGAACAGTAACTTTATTCGTACTGCCCGGGCCAAGGGTTTGCCAAAGCATCACATAATTCTTAAACATGCCCTGAAACCGGCGCTGCTGCCTGTGGTTTCTTATCTGGGCCCGGCTTTCGTCGGCATTATCACCGGCTCAGTGGTGATTGAAACGGTGTTTGGCCTGCCCGGCATGGGTCAGCATTTTGTTAACGGTGCACTGAACCGGGATTACTCGCTGGTACTGGGGCTGACCATCATCATTGGCTCACTGACCATCCTGTTCACCGCTATCGTCGATATTCTCTACGGGCTGATCGATCCGAAAATCAGGGTGGGGGGTTAAACCATGGCGTCTATTTCCTTGAAAAACCGCACTGTGAATAACATGGTGAAAAAAGAAAGCCACCAGGCTGTGGAAAACTTTTCCCAACAGCTGGAGATTGAAGGACGCAGCCTTTGGGCCGATGCCCGCCGACGTTTCCTGAGTAACAAGGCCGCAGTCGCCAGTATGATCGTGCTGGCCGCAGTCACCTTGCTGATTATCTTTGGCCCCATGGCCAGCCAGTTCACTTACGACGAAATTGACTGGGCCAATATGGCGGCACCGCCGTCTATGGAAACCGGCCACTTTTTTGGTACGGATCACCTGGGCCGGGATCTTTTTGTGCGTACCCTTGAAGGCGGGCGAATCTCGTTCATGGTGGGTGCCCTGGGGGCGCTGGTCGCCGTGATCATTGGCACGATTTACGGTGCCATGGCGGGCTTCCTGGGAGGCCGTGTTGATAATCTGATGATGCGGGCACTGGAAATCCTTCAGTCTTTCCCGTTTATGTTCCTGGTAATCCTGATGATTACCTTTTTCGGACGCTCCATACTACTGATCTTTATCGCCATAGGGGCCGTCTCCTGGCTGGATATGGCGCGTATCGTCAGAGGCCAGACCCTGAGCCTGAAGAGCAAGGAGTTTGTCGAAGCGGCCATTATCAGTGGTGCCAATTCCAGCCAGATTATTCGCCGTCACCTGATTCCTAACCTGCTGGGCATTGTGGTGGTTTACGCCTCTTTGCTGGTCCCTGGCATGATTCTGTTTGAATCCTTCCTGAGCTTCCTGGGACTGGGTGTACAGGAACCCATGACCAGCTGGGGCGCACTGGTTAACGAGGGTGCCATTTCGATGGAAGTGGCGATCTGGCAACTGGCCTTCCCGACTTCTTTCCTGGTGATTACTCTGTTCTGTTTCAACTTTATTGGCGATGGGCTGCGTGATGCCCTGGACCCGAAGGATCGTTGATATGCATTTATTAGATGTCGATAACCTGCGGGTTAGATTTACGACACCCGACGGGGATGTTACCGCGGTAAACAATATGACCTTCTCCCTGGATTCCGGTGAAACACTGGGTCTGGTAGGGGAGTCCGGTTCCGGTAAAAGCCAGACCGCTTTTGCCCTTATGGGACTGCTGGCGAAAAACGGCATTATCGAAGGTTCGGCCCGGTTTGAAGGCCAGAATATTCTGGGCCTGAGCGAAGCGGAGCTGAACCACATTCGTGCCGAAAAGATCTCCATGATCTTCCAGGATCCCATGACCTCGCTGAACCCTTACATGAAAGTCGGGCCTCAGCTGATGGAAGTGTTACAGCTGCACAAAGGCATGAGCAAAAAAGAAGCCTTTGAAGAATCCGTCAGGATGCTGGATGCGGTAAAAATTCCTGAAGCTCGCAAGCGTATGAGTATGTATCCCCATGAGTTTTCAGGGGGTATGCGTCAGCGGGTGATGATTGCCATGGCACTGCTGTGCCGTCCCAAACTGTTGATTGCTGACGAACCGACCACCGCCCTGGACGTGACCGTTCAGGCCCAGATCATGGAACTGTTGAATGAGCTGAAGACCGAGTTCAACACCGCCATCATTATGATCACTCACGATCTGGGTGTGGTGGCGGGTATCTGTGACAAGGTGCTGGTGATGTACGCCGGTCGTACCATGGAATACGGTACCACCAACGAGGTTTTCTATGATCCTCGTCACCCTTACTCCCGTGGTCTGCTGGGGGCGATTCCCCGGCTGGATACCGAGGGTGAAATTCTGCCGACCATTCCGGGCAACCCTCCCAACCTGTTGAGTCTGCCCCCGGGCTGTCCTTTTCAGGAGCGTTGCCCTCATGTTCAGCCACGTTGCCAGCGGGAAGCACCACCTCTGGAGAACTTTGGTGACGGTCGTCAGAAAGCCTGCTTCTGGACACCCGATAACTCAGCCAATGCCTTCGATGGACCACTGAATACTTCCGGCAGGTCCGTTAATTCTTACAATAGGGAGGTGGTAGTATGAGCCTTCAGCTTACAGAAAGCCTTCAGCCTGTAGAAAGCCCTCAGCCTGTAGAAAGCCCTCAGCCTGTAGAAAGCCCTCAGCCTGTAGAAAGCCCTCAGCCTGTAGAAAGCCCTCAGCCTGTAGAAAGCCTTCAGCCTATTTTGAAAGTGCGGGATGTAAAGGTTCACTTCCCGATTCACAAAGCCAAAAACTGGCCCTGGGAGAAGTCCCCGGTGCTGAAAGCCGTGGATGGCGTCAGTTTCGATCTTTTTGAAGGAGAAACCCTTGGCGTCGTCGGTGAATCCGGCTGCGGCAAATCCACCCTGGCCCGTTCCATCATTGGTCTGGTCAAGGCCACCGATGGCGAGATCTTCTGGCAGGACGACAACGTCGCCGGGCTGCCGGAAAAAGCTATGAGAGAGATCCGCAAAGATATCCAGATGATCTTTCAGGATCCGCTGGCATCACTGAACCCGAGAATGACAATAGGCGATATTATTGCCGAGCCGCTTCGCAACTATTACCCGGAGTTGTCGAAGAATGAGGTGCTCTCCCAGGTTCGCGACATGATGACCAAAGTGGGCCTGCTGCCTAACGTGATTAACCGTTATCCCCATGAATTTTCGGGGGGGCAGTGTCAGCGTATCGGTATTGCCCGGGCATTGATTCTCAAGCCCAAGCTGGTGATCTGTGATGAGCCGGTAAGTGCGCTGGACGTATCCATCCAGGCTCAGGTGGTTAACCTGCTGAAAGAACTTCAGAAACAAATGGGTCTGTCCCTGATCTTTATTGCCCACGACCTGAGCGTGGTGAAGCATATCAGCGACCGGGTGCTGGTGATGTATCTGGGCAATGAAGTGGAAACCGCCAAAGCTGAACCTATGTATGATGACCCCCGTCATCCTTACACCAAAGCGTTGTTGTCAGCGGTTCCTATTCCTGATCCGGAAATGGAGAAAAAGAAGGAGATTGAATTGCTGGAAGGCGACCTGCCTTCGCCCATCAGCCCACCCAGCGGCTGTGTGTTCAGAACCCGCTGCCCGATAGCAGAAGCCAGTTGTGCCCAGCATCGGCCAAGGTTGATGGACGTTGGCAACCAGCATTTTGCGGCCTGTCCCAAGGCTTGATGACCAGCTCACCTGTTTACCAGCAGGTGAGTTTCTTCCTGTTCAGTTAACTTTCTGGCAACCAATTCTCAGTCATAACTTGCTCAAAACTCTAGGGACAGGTTTCAGGTGAACATGCTCTCTGCTGAAATAGTACGTATGTATAGTGAACATTTTTAAAAAATACCTGCTATCTTTACTCCAGACCTTCAGGAGGCATATATGAGCAAAACCAAAACCACAGACCCCATCGATCAAGAACTATTGGAACAAGCGCATGAGTTGAATATCAATATTTCGTCCGCAGAGGAACAGCGCGTAAAGACTGAAGTCAGAAGCTTGGAAGAGGAGCGTTTGAAAAAACTTTACAAGGAAGCAATAAAAGAAATTGAACAAGTTGTTCAAGAAGATGGCTTGTTCAGTGAAGGTATAAGGACGTTTTCCGACCTGCGCCCCTGAGAGAGGTCGGACAAAACAAACAACTGACCGGCACAGCAATTAGCTTATCCGAAAAGGGCAGTACCCTGTCTCCGTTATAAACAATAACACCCCGTTGAATACACCCTGCTTTTATCAGCATTTCCTGAGCCGCAAACATTTCCTTTTTAACCGTCAGGCCTGCTTTCACTTCAATACCTGTCGCTCGTCCGTTATATCCGGATAAAATAAAATCCACTTCATATTTGCTTTTGTCACGGTAATGGAACAGTTGGCAATCCTCATCACTGACAGCGATGGCTTTCAGTAATTCTGAGCAAACCCAGGTTTCCATCATTGATCCCATCAGATTTCTATCCGCTTTAAGCGAATCTTCATTGATGCCTCTCAGGGCACACAGCAGTCCAGTGTCCACAAAATGGATTTTGGCCTGCTTGATACTTCGTTTCAGCTCATTGCGATGCCAGCCGGGAATTCGTTTTACCAGATAAAGATTCTCCAATGCCGAAACATACTTTTGCACCGATTTAATATCCATCTGCACCGCTTTTCCAAGATTGGCGTAGTTCAGGGCATCGGATGAAATAGCCGCTAACAATCTCAGCAGCTGATTCATTTCATCCAGTTTTTGCAGTTGGAATACTTCTTTGATATCCCGACGAACAAGGGCATCGGTGTAGGAACGGTGCCAGCGAACCCTTCGTTCAGGTGAGCGTTGCTGAACTTCCGGATAACCGCCGCGGACAATCGCCGAGATGGCATTATCGTATTCAAAGGACATTGAGGGCTTGGGAACAAAATCTGGAGACAGGAGTTGTTTAATAACATCGTTTTGATCAGCACTGAATAAAACCTGATGCAGCTCAGGTTGGCTGAACGGGTAGAGAGTCACGAACTCAGCTCGCCCCGCCAGAGAATCTGCCAGTGTCGGCAGCGTCATCAGATCGGCAGAGCCAGTCAGAATAAATGAACCGGGCTGACGATCTTCATCCACTAACCATTTGATCGTACGAATCAATTCAGGAGCCCTCTGAACTTCATCAATAATGACCGGGCGTGATTGCTGGCGCAGCAAGCCAACAGGATCATCACGGGCAATGGAGAGAATGTTTTCGTCATCCAGAGTGAGATAACTCCCCTTACCCTTTAGTTCGGGCAGTGCCAGAAGATGCTGGCTCAGAGTCGTCTTTCCCGACTGTCTTGGGCCGGTTATCACTACTACGGGGGTATCGGTCAGACATTCCTGAAGATACCGTTCAATAGCTCTGGCGATGTAGGGCATGTTTTTGACCAAATTGGATTTTAGATACGACTATTATGGATTTTTAGTATGACTATTATGGATTTTAGATGCGACTATTATGGATTTCAATCACTCAGTCGTACTGCGTATCGGCTGAGCAGGGCCGTAAGAACACGGCTCCCCGACCTGCTCCTTCCGAAGGATAATGATTAATTCTGCCTCAGGGGTTGTCATCTGGGCATTTCAAGGGTTTAATTCGCGCATTCTAACAACCCTGAGCTTGATCAAGGGTCGAGTCCCCCGCCAGAGTGAAGCACCTCCATAATGGTTTCGATTCACTGCTGGTCCTGAATTTCCAGACTCTCTACTGCTACCCCAACAACTGGCTGGTTGGACCTTCCCGTTATTAAGATCGGTTTTATAAGGAAAGGCATCATGCTGAAAGACAACACATACCTTGAGACCCTCTATGATGGCTACGGCCAGAGTTTTTCTGTCGATGAGATGCTGTTCGAGCAGAAAACCGAACACCAGCACCTGGTTATTTTCAACAACAAACTGTTTGGTCGCATGATGGCGCTGGACGGTGTGATCCAGACCACAGAAAAAGATGAGTTCATCTATCACGAAATGATGACTCACGTGCCTATCCTGACCCACGGCAATGCCCGGCGGGTACTGATTATCGGCGGGGGTGACGGGGGTATCCTGCGTGAAGTGCTCAAGCACAAAAGCGTTGAGCACGTCACCATGGTGGAAATCGATGGCGCGGTGGTCGAGATGTGCAAAAAGTGGCTGCCCAATCACTCCGCCGGTGCCTATGAAGATCCAAGAGCCAACCTGGTGATTGACGACGGCATCCACTTTGTCAGTAACCGAGAACAAACCCCCGACGGCAGTTTTGACGTTATCATTTCTGACTGCACAGACCCCATTGGTCCCGGTGAAGTACTGTTCTCTTCAGACTTCTATGCAGGCTGCCAACGCCTGCTGAAAGAAGATGGCATTTTTGTCGCCCAGAACGGCGTCTGCTTTATGCAGTTGGACGAAGTGGAAACCACCACCCGCCGTCTGGGTCATTATATGAAAGACTGCTACTTCTACAGCGCCGCTGTGCCCACCTACGTCGGCGGTATCATGACTTTTGCCTGGGGTGCCAAAAACCCTGAAGCCCGTCACATTTCTCTGGCAACAGTGACTGAACGTTTTGCAACCTGTGGAGTCGAAACACGGTATTACACTCCCGCTATCCATAAGGCAGCGTTTGCTCTACCCGGATACGTAGAAAAGGCGATACAGAAGGTCCATGACTAACCCAGCAATACCCGGCTTTCCGGAAGTCTCAACTGACAACCTTGAGCCCATTGACAACCTTGAGCGCATAGACAGCCTTGAGCCCACAAACAGCGAATGGAGCGTGGAAGCGTCACGCTCCACCTACAATGCCCGCTATTGGAGCCAGGGATACTTCGATATTAACGACAATGGCGAAGTCGTCTATTTGCCTAAGGGCAGACCGGCGGTCAGTCTCAATAATATTGCGGCTCAACTGGTTCGCAAAGGTGCGTCACTGCCGATCCTGGTGCGTTTCCCGGAGATTCTTCATGACCGGGTTAACACACTGTGCGACGCCTTTAACCAGGCCATTGGGGAATATGGCTATGGCAATGATTATCTGGCGGTTTATCCCATCAAGGTGAATCAGCAGCGGGCCGTGGTCGAAGAGATTCTGGACTGTCAGTCCGCCCGACAGGATCGCCAGCTGGGCCTTGAGTGTGGCAGTAAACCTGAGCTGCTGGCGGTACTGGCCATGGCCAAGCGCGCCAGCTCTGTCATTGTTTGCAATGGCTACAAAGACAGGGAATATATTCGTCTGGCGCTGATCGGTGAAAAGCTCGGGCATCAGGTCTACATCGTCCTGGAAAAAATCACTGAGCTGGAAATGGTGCTGAAGGAGGCCAGGGAACTGGGTGTCTCCCCAAGACTGGGCCTTCGTGTTCGCCTTGCGTCCCAGGGCCAGGGCAAATGGCAGGCCAGCGGTGGCGAAAAGTCCAAGTTTGGCCTGTCTGCCAGTCAGGTACTGAATGTCATCAAGCGGCTCAAAGACAATGGCAATATGGACTCCTTGCAGCTGCTGCATTTCCATCTGGGTTCCCAGATGTCGAATATTCGTGATATCCGCAAGGGTATCAGCGAGTGCGCAAGGGTTTATACCGAACTGTGTCGTCTGGGTGCACCGATCCATTGTCTGGATGTGGGTGGCGGTCTGGCTGTGGACTATGAAGGTACCCGAAGCCAGAGTTCCTGTTCCATGAACTACAGCCTCCAGGAATATGCGAACAATATCGTTTATACCCTGGGGGATCTTTGCGCTGAGCAAAACATTCCGGTACCAAGAATTATCTCCGAGTCGGGTAGAAACCTGACGGCGCACCACGCGGTCCTGATCACTGACGTAGTGGGTGTTGAAAGCTACGAGCCGGAAGAACTTTCGGCCCCGGGCAAAGAAGCGCCGCAACTGCTCCATAATATGTGGCGCTCCTGGGAAGACCTGGTCAAAGGGGTTGAGCAACGGGCACAGGTTGAGCTGTTCCACGATACCCAGAGTGACCTTTCCGAGGTTCATTCCCAGTTCGAAATGGGCCTGCTGGATCTGGAACAGAGAGCCTGGGCTGAAAGTATTAATTTGAGAATCTGTTATGAGCTGTCCAGACGACTGTCTCATAAAAACCGTTCCCACAGACCGCTGATCGATGAACTGAGTGAAAAACTGGCTGACAAGTTCTACGTCAACTTTTCCCTGTTCCAGTCTTTGCCCGATGCCTGGGGCATTGACCAGGTGTTCCCGGTATTGCCGCTTTCCGGCCTCAACCGACCTCCCCAAAAGCGTGCGGTTATGCTGGATATTACCTGTGATTCCGATGGCACCATTGACCAGTACGTTGATGGCCAGGGGATTGAAACCACTTTGCCCGTACCTGAGTGGCATCCGGACAAGCCTTATATGATTGGTATTTTCCTGGTCGGTGCCTACCAGGAAATTCTGGGGGACATGCACAATTTATTTGGCGACACCGACACAGTATCCATTCGTGTCACGGACCTGGGATTGATTGAGATGTTTGATTTCCAGGCCGGAGACACCGTCGAAGATGTTCTTAATTACGTGAACCTGAAACCAGAAAGCTTCCTGCATACCTATCAGAAACTGGTGGCAGAGTACCTGCCAGAATCAAACCGGGCTCAGGTGCTGGCAGAACTGGAAGCAGGCCTTAAAGGCTACACCTACCTTGAACACCTTGGAGGAAATGAGCTGTGATGTTCTTCGAAGGCTCTGAAAAAAAAGTAGAAGTCATTACAGCAGCTGAAGCAGGCTCGCTGCGTGAGCTGGGCAAAGACTTCTGGTCTGCTGTTGTCGCCAAGGCTCAGGCGGAAATTCTGACGACCCTGAGCAATGACTATTGCGACGCCTACCTGCTATCTGAATCCAGTCTCTTTGTCTGGAAAGACCGTTTCCTGATGCTGACCTGTGGCACCACCACCCTGGCCGATGCCTTCCTGTACTTTCTGGAGCACATCGCCGACAGGCATATTCTGTTTGCCAGCTTCCAGCGCAAGAATGAGTACCTGTCACATCTGCAGAAAACTTCTTTTGAGCAGGACATTCATCGGATTCAGTCGGAACTGGAGGGCAGCGCATTCCGCGTTGGCAGTCTGGACAGTCATCACAACTATATTTTCCATCTGAATCGTCCTTATCAGCCCCAGGACGACGACCAGACCAGCGAATTACTGATGTATCACATCAAGGGAACCGCGGCTCAGTACCTGCGCAGTGAAGGGCAAACCATTGAAGGCATCCGGAAATTACTCAGACTGGATGAAATCCTGCCGGGTTTTGATCTCAGTGACTGGCTGTTTGAACCTTTTGGTTACTCTCTCAACGCCATCAGGGGTGATCGTTACGCCACTTTCCATATCACGCCTCAGGAGGAAAGCTCCTATGTCAGCTTTGAAACCAACCTGAATATGGAGGACACCGCCATTCTGGAAAAGTTGCTGGAAGCCCTGTGCCCGGGCAGCTGGGATCTGATTGGCTTTAATACACCGGCTCCCCTGCGTGAAAATGGCAAGTTCAGTTGTCTGACGGAATGCCGTCTGCCTCTGAAGTGCGGCTATGATATGAGTTTCAATCATTACCAGCACAAAGATCAGCGCCCGGTAAAGGCCGTTGAATTGACGGGAAAAACATTATGACAACACTGAAAAAAAAGGAAGATCACTCTCTCTACGCCAATGCCTTTGGCTTTTTGCGACGGCCTCTGGATTTCGACCCTGTTCAGTCCGATGCTGACCTGATTATTACCGGCATTCCTTTTGATCTGGCAACAACAGGACGCAGTGGTGCCCGTTTTGGTCCTGAGGCTATTCGCAAGGCTTCCGTTAATCTGGCCTGGGAAGGCAAACGCTGGCCCTGGTTCTTTAACCTGAAAGACCATCTATCCATAGCTGACTGCGGTGACCTGGTGTTTGAATGCGGTAACGCCCAGGATATGAGCGATGCCCTGTTCCAACATGCCGACCAGTTATTGTCTGCTGGTAAACGTATGCTGACGTTTGGCGGTGATCACTTTATTACCCTGCCTTTGCTAAGAGCCCACGCCAAACATCATGGCCCTTTGGCACTGATCCATTTTGATGCTCATACCGATGACTATGATCAGGGTGGCCAGTTCGACCATGGAACCATGTTTTACCATGCCCAGACTGAAGGGTTGATTGACGCTTCCGTTTCGACCCAGATTGGTATTCGCACCACTTACGACCGGAAGAATACGCTCTTCAATGTTCTTGATGCCAATTACGTTAACGGTGCTCCTGTAGCGGAGATCATCGGCAACATACGTGAAAAAGCAGGTGATCGTCGTGTTTATCTGACCTTTGATATCGACTGTCTGGACCCGGCTTATGCTCCGGGCACCGGCACACCGGTTTGCGGCGGCCTGACCTCTGACCGGGCTTTACAGCTACTGAGAGGTTTGCAGGGACTGGATATTGTCGGTATGGATGTGGTTGAAGTCGCACCGGCTTATGATCACGCCGATATTACCGCACTGGCGGGTGCTACGATTGCGCTGGAGATGCTTTATTTGCAGGCATCTCAATCAAAAGACAGTTGACAAACATTCAGCTCAGACAAGCTGCTCGCTGGCGGCCTGTCTGGCAGGAAGCTGTCCTATCACTCTGATCACATCAAGCCTGTTGGAAGATGAGAGCAGGGCAGGATGTGAGCCTGCTTCCGGAAATATCGGTTCTCCCTTGTTAGCCAACCTGAACGCTTCCAAAACAAGATCGCTGCAATAACAGATTCGACCACCAATATCGGATTGCGCATGATCTTCCGAAGAGACACCATCATTGTGAGGAATATGTAATTGCTCATCCACGAAGGCCAAAGCTTTATCCACTAAAGGAAGCCATGGGGACTTGAGACGAGCTACCAG
Source organism: Endozoicomonas sp. 4G (assembly GCF_023822025.1). NCBI lineage: Bacteria > Pseudomonadati > Pseudomonadota > Gammaproteobacteria > Oceanospirillales > Endozoicomonadaceae > Endozoicomonas > Endozoicomonas sp. 4G. Next base: position 5,222,451 of record NZ_CP082909.1, read on the forward strand.
AATGCAAGGTCGTCCCAGTCCATCACAAACAGATTTCCCGATAAATTGATTCAGGGTTATTGTCTGAACCTTTGGCATAACCGCTTCAACCAACTCCCCGCTGCTCCTTACCATGGCCACATGATTCAGAGCCATGCCATTGTGACCAGCAAACAGTCTACTGGTAGCCCACTCCTGCTCTCCCCCCTTGCGGAGTTGAAACAGGAGGTCACCTTTTTGCAGGTCTGGCACAAGTGCGGAGTTTGGTTGCTGGGTCATTTAGCCACCGGAAAGCTCATTTCTCAGCATTTCCAGAACAGGAGTGGTCTCCGGGCGAACCCCTCTCCAGATAGCAAATTGCTCTGCGGCCTGTTCCACCAGCATACCCAGACCATCAATAACCGTTCCTGCACCCTGATCCAGGGCCCACTGATTGAATACGGTATGAGACGCTGAATACATCATGTCGTAACAGCAGGTTGAAGGAGCAATCACGGATGACGGGACAGGGGGCAGGTCGCCGTGCAAACTGGCGGAAGTACCGTTGATAATGATGTCAAAAAAACCTTCCAGTTCTGAAAAGCCGGAAACTGTTACGAGTTGCTCCGGAAACAGGCCAGCCAGGGTCTCGGCCTTGCTGACCGTTCGATTGGCAATCACCAGCTCCGATGGCTCCTGGGCAAGGATCGGCTCAAGGACACCTCTTACCGCACCACCAGCCCCGAGAACCAGCACCCGCGCGTCCCTGATTGAAACACCATTGTTGACCGTCAGATCCTGAACCAGACCCAGCCCATCGGTGTTGTCGCCATTGAGAACACCTTTGTCATCCACCCAGAGGGTATTCACGGCCCCCGCTTTTTCAGCCCTTGCCGTTCGCACGGCTGATAGCTGCCAGGCCTGCTCTTTAAACGGAACCGTGACACTGAGACCCAGGTAGCCACCATTATCAAAGAAACGTTTTACGGCCTCCTCAAAGTCATCAACGGGAACCAGCTGGGCGTTGTAACTCAGCCTGTGCCTGACGGACTCGGCAAACATCGCATGAATTTTGGGCGATTTGCTGTGTTCAATGGGGTTTCCCATCACAGCGTAGTGATCAACAGGTATGGCCATAATGTTTTCTATCTCAGACCCACTCTCTTGGTTTCAGAAATTCATTGTACAAACGAGCCTCTTCCGTCCCGTCTTCCGGGTGCCAGTTGTAATCCCAGCGCACAACCGGTGGCAGGGACATCAGGATAGACTCGGTGCGCCCGCCGGATTGCAGGCCAAATAGTGTGCCTCGGTCGTACACAAGATTAAACTCAACGTAACGCCCCCGCCGGTACTCCTGAAAATAACGGTTTTGTTTCGTGTATTCTGTGTTTTTACGCTTCTGGACAATGGGCAGATACGCTTCGATATAGCTGTTGCCCACCGCCTGCATAAACTCGAAACAGCGTTCAAAGGGCCATTCGTTGAGGTCATCGTAGAACAAACCGCCGATACCACGGGGCTCATTCCGATGCTTCAGGAAGAAGTAATCGTCACACCATTTCTTGTAACGAGGATAAACCTCTTCTCCAAAGGGCTCACAGGCCGATCTGGCCACCTGATGCCAGTGCTGGCAGTCTTCTTCGAAACCATAATAAGGCGTCAGATCATAACCGCCACCAAACCACCAGACCGGATCAGCGCCTTCTTTTTCGGCAATCAGCAGACGAACATTGGCGTGGGAGGTCGGCACAAACGGGTTTCTTGGGTGAATGACCAGAGAGACACCCATGGCCTGGAAACTGCGACCTTCCAGCTCGGGTCTTTTCGCTGTGGCGGAAGGGGGCAGTTTGTCGCCTTTCACGTAAGAGAAGTTCACCCCCCCTTTTTCGAACAGAGAGCCACCTTCAATCACCCGGGCACGGCCACCACCGCCACCGTGGTAGTCCCAGGTTTCTTCACGAAAAACAGTACCATTGTCTTCTTTTTCCAGGGCGTTACAGATAGTGTCCTGTAAAGACAACAGGTATTGCCTGACGTGCTCTACCTGTTCGCTGCTGTTTTCTGAACGGGTGGTTTTTCCAGTATGGGCATCAGTCACCATAATACTCCCTGAGCTGGCTGGATAAAAAAGAGAAGCAAGTTTAACAGAGCCGGAATCAACCAGCCCGGATCAGTTGTCCTGTCCGAAGATCACGAATTTCAGAGGGTTCGGTCTGTGGGCCGGTTTCACCGGCAACAATCAGGGACAGCTGGTTCCCCATCTGTTGCTGAACCTGTTGCTCTGTCATTAAAGGGGGTTCTCCTGCCCGGTTGGCAGAAGTGGATACCAGTGGCTGCCCGGCCTGTTCACAGAGCTTTTTAACCACCGGGTGGGCACTGACCCTGACAGCCACCGTATCGAAGGCTCCACGAACCCAGTCCGGTGTCCATTGGTCAGGATCTGGCAGCAACCAGGTGTAAGGGCCGGGCCAATGGGCTGATAAAGTTTCAAGCTGTACTTCGGTCAGGTTAGCGAGCAGAGGAGCCAACTGTTGTTGAGAGGAAGCAACCAGTATCAACCCTTTTTCAACGGGACGATGCTTGATCGCCAGCACCTTATTAACAGCGTCCCGATTCCAGGGGTCACATCCGAGCCCCCAGACTGCCTCTGTGGGGTAGGCGATGACACCGCCCTGTTCGATAACAGCCTGAACTTTAGACATAGCGTTTTATCAACTTGATCAGCGAGTGGCGGAGTTTAACGCAGGATAGGCTGCCTGATCGAGCCATTGCATCAGATCACGGAGCTTGCTTTGCACACTGTCAGTATTCTCGCCACACACATTAATGTGACCCATCTTGCGTCCGGGTCGTTTGCCTTTGCCGTACCAGTGAACATGAACCCCTTCCATAGCAACCACCGCTTGAGGAAGCGTGTCTTCACCCAGGATGTTGATCATGGTGGTTTCACGGATAAGACGGGTACTGCCCAGGGGCATTGCACAAATCGCACGCAGGTGATTTTCAAACTGACAGGTTTCAGCCCCTTGCTGAGTCCAGTGCCCGGAGTTGTGAACCCTTGGCGCTATTTCGTTGACCAGCAGGGAACCATTGACATCAAAAAACTCCAGAGCCAGCACTCCGACATAGCCCAGAAGCTCAGCCACAGCAATAAACATCTGCTTTGCCTGTTCCTGCAAAGCCTGATCGGTGATTGCCGTGGAAAGACTCAGCACACCGTTGGTATGAACATTCTCGGCCAGAGGGTAGACCGCAACCGTGCCATCGGCACTGCGGGCGCCGACCAGTGAGACTTCCCGATCAAAAGCCACAAACTGTTCGGCAACAATGGCCTGATGTTCAGTTGCTGCGATACATTCCGCCATTTCTGCCCAGACAGCATCGGCCTGTCCGACCTCTGTTAACCGCCATTGCCCTTTACCGTCATAACCGCCCAGGGCACTCTTGAGCACCATGGGTACGCCCACATGCTCAATCGCTGTCTGGAAGTCCTGATAAGACTGGATGACAGAGTATCGGGCATTTTTCACACCCGCATCATCCAACAGCTTTTTCTCAATACGGCGGTCACCACCGGCTTTGATGGCTTCTGAAGAAGGCAGGAATTTACCGCTTTTCTCGCAGATAGCCAGAATATCAAGGGGGATGTGCTCAAATTCTGCGGTAATCACATCAGCCTGCCTGATCGCCGATTCCAGGTCATCACCGGTGGTCATTTGAGTCAGCGGGTGAACCACTGTTTTGCTGCCTACGTCGTAAGCACTGATTTGAATGTTCAGCGGTGCGCCAGCCAGTGACATCATTCGCGCCAGCTGACCGGCCCCCAGCACTAAAACCTGCATCAGATTAGTCCTCAGCCGGATCGGGATTAGCCAGAACCGTGTCGGTTTGTTCTTGACGGAAAGCTTCTATCTTAGCCATAACCGCTTCGTTGTGCGTACCAATGATCTGAGCGGCCAGAATACCAGCATTGGCCGCACCAGCCTCGCCAATAGCCAGCGTTCCAACAGCAATCCCTTTAGGCATCTGGGCGATAGACAGCAATGAATCCATACCTTTCAGGGCCTTGGACTGAACCGGTACGCCCAGAACCGGCAGGCTGGTAAAAGCAGCTGCCATACCCGGCAGGTGCGCTGCACCGCCCGCGCCTGCAATGATGACTTTAAGACCGCGCTCTTTAGCACCTGTGGCATAGTCAGCCAACAGCTGGGGGGTCCGGTGTGCTGAAACCACCCGGGTTTCATAAGAGACGCCAAACCGGTCCAGCATTTCTGCTGCCCGTTTCATTGTTGGCCAGTCTGACTTTGAACCCATGATAATGCCGACTTCCATCTAACGCTCCTGTAAGTCGTGTAGTTATAGGTAGGTGACTCGGGGTAGATTATATGAAGAGTTCTGCGTTTGAGCGAATGGGCATTTGGAAAATCATGGGATAAATTATGAGCGACTGGAAAAATGATCGTTTTTTAATGAGAAAGAGCTAACCTGTTCTGATATACCCCCCTGACACCGACTCAATAAACCCCTCCAGCTCCATCTCCGTCAAAATAACAGACACTTCATCAAACGAGAGCCCCGATACCTGGCAGATCAGATCCACACTGACGGCTTCACCGTTGATATTTTCCAGGATGACTCGCTGAACCCCTGATAAGTCAGGACTGATGGGTTCGGGTTCAGGAGAAGATTCCACAAGCGCTCTGAGATAGCTCTGCAATTCAATCAGGATATCCTCAGCCGACTCAACCAGAACTGCCCCTTCTTTTATGAGCTTATGGCAGCCACGGCTGAGAGGATTTAACACAGAACCCGGCACGGCAAACACTTCCCGTCCCTGCTCAGCAGCCAGTCGGGCGGAAATCAGTGAACCGCTGTTAAGAGCAGCCTCAACCACCAGCACACCGGCTGACAAGCCACTGATGATGCGATTTCTTCTTGGAAAATGTCCGGGGTTAGCCGTCGTCCCCAGGGGAAATTCGCTCACCACGGCGCCCTGCATGGCGATGGCCTTGTAGAGGTCGCCATGGCTTCTTGGATAAATCACATCCACCCCGGTTCCCAGAACCGCTATGGTGCTGCCATAACTGCCAAGTACGCCCTGATGGGCAGCGGCATCAATTCCCAGTGCCATGCCGCTGGTAATGACCAGCCCTTTTCGGGATAGGTCTCTGGCCATCTCCTGGGCCAGTCGGCGGGCCTGGGGAGTGGGTCGGCGGCTACCGACAATCGCCAGCTGAGGCTCATTCAATAAATCGATATTTCCGATCACGTAGAGCAGGGGAGGAGGGTCACTTAATTCTTTCAGAGCCACCGGGTATTGCGGCGATTGCAGGGTAATAATGTGATGAGCGGTGCTGGCTTCCAGCCAGGCTCGACAATGGTTCAGACGCTTAACAATATCCGGAGTTTCAGGATTTCCTGATAGTTGCGCTGCCAGTTTTTCCGGCAGCCCCATTCTCAATGCCTGATAAGAGGCTGACAGAATAGCGTCTGCTGAACCAAATTCCCGGATCAGACTGTTGAAGCGAACAGCCCCTAATCCGGGCTGAAATGAAAGCAGCAGCCATTTGTATAACAGCTGCCAGTTGGCATCATGGAATTGCTGAGTCATGGTATCTCAGGGGCTTTTAAGAGTATCGCCTACACCTATTTCTTCATAGGCAGTCAAAACAATACCATAGCTCACTTTTTCAAAAGGTCGATAAATCATGATCATGCCCGCTCTCTCAGGAGGCAGGTTAACCATTTCACCGCTGACTTGATCCTTAGCCTTCAGGTTCTTGTAGGCATTGAGTATATCGCCCTGACGCAAGCCTTCCCGGAAACCCCGATTAATAATGACGCTGCTGAACTGACCGGCTTTTTCCACAGAATCAACAACAGAAACAATTTTGCCTGTCACCGGGGCATCAGGTGCCCTGGGGAAAAAAGTGGTTTGCAGATTGAAGACGTCTGCCGGTACCACTTTATCACCCGGCTTCACTTCCTGCAGACTTGTCCGGATCTTGAGACTGGCAATGCCATTGTTTACTTTTTGCAGGGAGGCATCGGCAACTTTATGACCGATAATACCCAATATTTCACCGCTGTCAGGATCCCTCAAAATGTCTGCGCCTCGAAGAATGTCGAGATTCTTATCCAAAGAACCGATTCGCCCCCGAGCATAAACCTTGTCGCCCGCCCCGCTGATGATTCGTTCCTGTCTGGAAGCAAATATATAAGGAGCACCGTCCAACGCCAGTTTAGAGGTAAATACCCGGCTGCTCTTGAGAAAGGCATCGATTGCGCTGAGCGGAATAGCAGGAATAGCCGCTTGCGCGGGCAGGGTTCTGACTTTCGGGCTGAGCTTGATGGTTCTGCCACTATGGCCACGACGAAGAATCGTCAACCTCGGGCGACCATCGATGTAGATCAGGCTCACCAGATCTCCAGGGAAGATAAGATCGGGGTTATGAATCTGAGGATTTGCGTGCCAGATTTCAGGCCACAGCCAGGGGCTTTTCAGGAAACGGTTGGAAATATCCCAGAGCGTGTCCCCTTTTTTTACCAGGTAATCCTGGGGAGAATCAGCCTTGATCGGGCCATCATAAGCCATCCCTGATGACCACAGGCAGAGTAGTAGAACGCCCAGTAATGCGCTTCTCATGAGTTCCCAATCCCTTGCAAGACTAAATCACTATTATTCTCGACCAGCAACGGCCTTTCTGTACCTGCTGAGCAAATCCCGGAACTATCCAACTCGCTGATTTTTGCCTACATTAGAGTAGCTAGAGCTAGGGAGGTGATATATGGAAAACTTATACAAAACTGATTACTACCAATGGGTCAAACAACAAAAAGAGCTGTTGATAAACCGGCAGTTTGACCAGCTTGACCTGGAAAATCTCATTGAGGAAGTCGACGATATGGGTAAGCATGAGCCCCGGTCACTCACCAGCCACCTGAAGCAATTACTCATGCATCTCCTCAAATGGCACTATCAACCTGAGCATCAATCAAGGAGCTGGCAAGACTCCATTATTCTCCACAGGGAAGATGTTGAAGAGCTGCTTTTGGAAAACCCAAGCCTTAACCCTAAATTGCCTGAACTGTACAGCAAGGCCTATAAAAGAGCGGTTGCACTGGCGGTTAAGCAAACTGGCCTTCCAGCAAAGACTTTTCCAAAAGAATGCCCGTGGGCCTACAAACAGGTTATGAGAGATGGCTGGTTGCCAGGAGCAGAATGAACTCAAAAGGACTGTTTCCAGAACTGTATCTGACAGGCTGGCTGTTACTGCTCAGCTCGCCACTCTTTGGGGAAGTGACAATCCACAAGTCTCACGGCCTGTCGCGGTTTCACGATCTTAAATACCCCGCCAGCTTCAGACACTTTGACTACGTCAATCCACAGGCACCTAAAGGTGGTGAAATCAGCCTGTTTGCCCACGGCACCTTTGACTCACTGAACCCATACGCCCCCCAGGGCAATACGCTTTCCGGGTTACCTTCGTTCGCCTACATGCGTTACGGCTTCACTGAGCTGAATGAGCCATTAATGGTGGGTTCAGGGCAGTATGCACCTTCGGGAGATGAACCCCGATCGGCCTACGGGTTAATCGCTGAAAGCGTTGAATACCCGGATGATAATCAATGGATTATCTTCAACCTTCGCCCCGAAGCCCGTTTTCACGACGGGCATGAAATCACTTCGGAAGATGTGCTTTTTTCATTCAAAGCCCTCAGTGACAAAGGCAGCCCACGATACAAAATGCAGCTGGACTCTATTGCGTCGGTGGCAGCACTGGGCAAGAAAAAAGTCCGCTTTAACTTTAAGCAACCGGGTTCCCGCCAACAGTTATTTCATGCCGCCGAGCTACCTGTTCTGCCAGCCCACTTCTGGAAGAACAGGGCCATCGACAAATCAACCCTGACTCCGCCTTTGAACAGCGGCCCTTACCGGGTCAGCCGTGTGGAACCCGGCAAGCTTATTGTATTCTCAAGAGTCAAGGATTACTGGGGCAGGGACTTACCCGTCAACAAAGGAAAATACAATTTCGACACGGTAACCATCTATTTCTACCGTGACTTTCAGGTGGCTATGGAAGCCTTCAAGACCGGTGGCCACGATCTGCATCTTGAGGTCGTCGCCAAGAACTGGAAGAACGCTTACAACTTCCCCGCTGTCATCGACGGACGCATAAAAAAACGAACCATTCCCCATCGGATGGCTTATGGCAGCAGCTTTTTCTTTTTCAATACACGACGTCCATTATTCAGGGATGTCCGGGTTCGTCAGGCGATAACCCTGATGTTTGATTATGAATGGACGAACCGGGTGATCTTTGACAATGCCTACCGTCGTTCTCATAGCTACTTTCCCAACAGCTCCCTGGGCGCTATTGATACGCCAACTCCGGCTGAGCAGAAGCTATTATCGTCATTAACGCCCTCATTACCGAACCCGATTGCCAGTCAGGCATTTTTGCTTCCAGTAACGTCTGGAGATGGGCAGCTAAGAACTGAAAAGAGAAAAGCCCTTTCCCTACTGAATGAGGCAGGCTGGTCCCTGAAAAACAATCAGCTGGTCAACAATATGACTCAACAACCTTTTGTTTTTGAGTTTATTGAAAACGACCACGCTACTGACCGCTACCTCTTGCCTTTCAAGAAAAACCTCGAGTCTATTGGCATCACCATGAAATATACGGTCATGGACGCCAGCCAGTATTACGCCAGAATGCGATCCCGGGACTTTGACATGATTGCCCAGTTACTGCCGCAAACGCTCTCACCGGGTACCGAGCTGATCGATTATTTCCATTCCAGCCGGGCCAATGACAACAGCTCCAGGAATCTTGCTGGCATTGACCATCCTGTTGTGGATCAACTGCTTCAGAAACTGACTGAAGTGCATTCACAACAGGAACTGCAAACCCTGACCCGCTCACTGGACCGGGTACTGCTGTGGAACTATTACGGCATCCCAAAGTGGCACTCCACCTACATGAGAGTGGCTCACCGGGACAAATTTGGCTGGCCAGAGCAGCTGCCGGAATACACCACCAGCTTCAGCACCTGGTGGCAAAAACCCTGAGCAGTTCAGCTGCTTTTTTTGTTCACCCAGAGGTTGACCTGCTCCTCAAGAATATCCAGAGGGACTGAGCCGTTTTTCAGAACCACATCATGAAACTCCCGGATATCAAAATCGCTGCCCAACGTTTTTCTGGCTTTTTCCCTCAATTCCAGGATCTTCAGCATACCCACTTTGTAAGCAGTGGCCTGTGAAGGCATAACAATGTAACGCTCAATGGCTTTTTTTATGTCTCTCCTGGGGTTGGGGGTATTCTCAGTCAGGTATTCAATGGCTTGCTCACGGGTCCAGCCTTTGCTGTGAATTCCGGTATCCACCACTAAACGACAAGCTCGCCATAACTCCATAGCCAGTCGACCAAAGTCCGAATAGGGATCTTTGTAGAACCCCATTTCCTTGGCAAGATACTCGGCATAAAGCCCCCAGCCTTCGATGTAGGCGATGTAACGGGTGTGTTTGCGAAACATGGGGATATCTTTCAGCTCCTGAGCGATGGACAGCTGCATATGATGGCCGGGAATGCCCTCATGATAAGCCAGAGCCTCCACCTGATAGGTGGGCATCTGTTTCATCTGGAACAGGTTGGCGTAGTATATTCCGGGTCTTGAACCGTCGGGCGCAGGACGCTGGTAAAAGGCTTTACCGGCGGATCTTTCACGAAAAGCTTCTACCCGTTTCACTTTCAGCTCAGCTTTTGGTTTGGTCAGAAACATCTGATCCAGGGCCGCGCTCATATCAGCAATAAACCGGATGTTTTCGTGCAAATATTGCTGGCGACCGAATTCATTCTCCGGTTTGTAAAATTGTGGATCGGTGCGCATAAACTCATAAAAATCCTGAAGGTCTCCTTCGAAACCCACCTTTTTCATGATCTCTCTTATTTCATCCTGAATGCGGGCGACCTCTGAGAGTCCAAGATCATGAATCTCATCGGCACTGAGCTCCGTTGTCGTGGTTCTTTTAAGGGCGTTGCGATAGAAAGCGTCGCCTTCGGGTAGCTTCCAGACACCAGCACGATCGTCAGACTTCGCTGCCAGTAATTCAAGGTTGGCAATCAGCTTTCGGTAAGCGGGACCCACCTGATCAACCAGGGCCTTTTCAGCCTCTTTGATCAAGCGAGACTTTTCTTCCTGTTCAAGATCCAACCGGTCCACTTTGCGGGTGAAGTCAGCCAGTAACACACTGTTTTTACCTTTCTGAAAAGGGGCTCCGGTAATGACATTTTCAGAGTCACGAATCACCTGAGGATAAACAAACTTTGGCGCCAGAATACCCATCTCTGCCCGGATATTCAGGCCATCCAGCAACTGATCAAAATAGACAGGCACCGCCTGCAGTCGCGCTATGTAAGCTTCTGCATCCACCTTATCTTTAATCTGGTGCAGGTTGATCAGCAGCGCTGGCATCCGTGAGTGAACACCAAACATCTGGTTAACCGGATAGTTGTGATAACGCCAGCGATAATCAGCAATATCATTTTCCAGGCTGGCTACCGCCAACCGGTAGCTCAGTTGAGTCTGGGCATCCAATGCTTCCGGGTTGATGCTGTTTCTGATGATTGCTAACTGTTTAATCTTCAGCTGATGGGATCGTCTAATGCCCGCCTCGCTGATGTCATCCCATTTATCCTGGTCTTGTTTAATCCCCAACATGGTCTGATAGTTGGGACTCAACATCACTCTCTCCATAAAGAGCTTATCCAAAAGCTGATTCGCTTTTTCAGATTCAGAGAGAGCCTCTTGTTCAACAGCTGAAGTTTGTCGTGTAACTGGATTCTGGGCTTGCTGGGTTGAGCATCCCGAGATAAAAGCGGTTGCGATAGCAATAGCCGACAGTGTTTTTGTTTTTTGCATTATGGGTTCACAAGTGAGAGAGAGTTATTGTTATAGTTGACTCGACACTTATTTGACTCCCTGTCTTCGACTTTGTCCAGCCGCACTCGTCTATAGCTCTCGGCTATCTAATGATTTATCCCGATGGCAACGCTTTAAACACAGACATCTTCCTCGTGAGCTCATCGCCTGAACGTAAATAAACACTTAAAAATGGAACGTTCGCACTTAAAACTACCTATATACCTAAAAGAAATTTAAAATTACTTTTTAATCGAACAAACAGCTTTGAGCTCACGACAGCCGAAGCTGCATTTTGCCAACAAAAAAGCTTGAGAATCATCCCCATGGCGCTTCTGGAAATCCTCCAATACCCTGACGAAAGACTCCGCACCGTCGCCGAGCCCGTCGCTGAGGTAAACGACGATATTCGTAAAATTGTCGACGACATGCTGGAAACCATGTACGAATCCAAAGGCGTTGGCCTGGCGGCCACTCAGGTCGATATCCATCTGCGCATTATCGTGATGGACTTTTCCGATGAGGGCAACGAGCCAATGGTCCTGATCAATCCAACCTTCGAACCTCTGACCGAAGAGTTAACGGATCTGTCTGAAGGCTGTTTGTCCATCCCCGGATTCTTCGAGCTGCTGGATCGTCCGGCTGAAGTTCGACTGACCGCGCTGGACAGGGATGGCAACCAGTACTCAAAAGATCTGGAAGGACTGCCTGCTGTCTGCGTACAACACGAGCTGGATCACCTGAATGGCAAGCTGTTTGTGGATTATCTGTCCCGCCTCAAGCAGGAACGCATTCGCAAGAAACTGGTGAAGAACAAGCGCCTCGCCACGGCTTAATGCCTCTGATGATCCCCCGGAAAATAACTTCCGGGGGACTCAGATTTTACTCAGCCCCTGACTTTATCTATCATCGCCGTCATCCCCATCGTTCTGTCGAGCTTGTAGAAAATCCAATGAAAAGCCTTCGTATTGTCTTTGCCGGTACTCCGGATTTTGCCAGCGCCCACCTTAAGGCGGTTCTGGACAGTCAAGCGGTTCTGGACGGTCAGCATGAAATCGTTGCTGTATACACCCAGCCAGACAGACCGGCGGGACGGGGCAGAAAACTCAAGCCCAGTCCGGTGAAGGAGCTGGCGCTGCAACATGACATTCCGGTGTTTCAGCCATTGTCCCTGAAAAAAGAGGAAGCCACCCGGGACCAGCTCGCTGCGCTCAAGCCCGACCTGATGATTGTGGTGGCCTACGGCCTGATACTTCCCAAAAGTGTGCTGGCTATTCCAACCTATGGCTGCATCAATGTCCATGGCTCGATTCTGCCGCGCTGGCGTGGTGCAGCCCCTATCCAGCGGGCCATTGCTGCGGGTGATAAAGAGTCCGGTGTCACCATCATGCAAATGGATGAAGGTCTGGATACGGGTGATATGCTGATAAAAGCCCACTGTCCGATTCACACAACAGATACCTCTTCCGACTTGCATGACCGTCTGATCGAAGTAGGGCAACCTGCTCTGATCCAAGCCATTGATGCCATTGCCAAAGGCACTGTCACCGCTGAAAAGCAGGATGACCGCTACGCCTGTTATGCCCATAAAATGAGTAAGGAAGAAGCCCGTATTGATTGGCACCAACCCGCCGCTGATCTTGACTGCCTGGTGCGGGCATTCAACCCCTGGCCGGTGGCCACCACAGAGCTGGAAGGAAACGCCATTCGGGTCTGGGAAGCAGAGCTTATTGAAGGAACCCCTGATGAGATGCCCGGCACCCTGATCAAGGCTGACAAATCGGGCCTGGATATTGCCACTGCCAAAGGCATACTCCGTCTCACTAACGTGCAGTTATCTGGCAGCCGTGCCATGCCCGTTCAGGACCTGCTTAACAGCCGCAGGGATATGTTTGTACCAGGGAAAAAATTTAACTGATGGCTAAACAATCTTCCGTTCGACTGGCGGCAGCCAAGGTAGTCAGCCGTGTGGTTGCCGGTGAATCCCTGAGCCAGGTATTACCTGAATATCAGGAAGGCCTTCGCCAGAAAGACCAGCCGCTGCTGGCAGAACTCAGCTACGGCACGCTGCGGTACTATTTTCGTCTGGATCGCTGGCTCAGCACCCTGATGGACAAGCCGCTGAAAGCCAAGGAGCAGACCCTTCACAGTCTGATTCTGGTGGGGCTCTATCAGTTGTTCTACACCCGTATTCCAGCACACGCCGCTATCGGGGAAACAGTTCAGGTTACCCGAACGATGGGGAAAGCCTGGGGTCGGGGGCTGGTTAATGGCGTGCTTCGTTCGGCCCAGCGTCAGGAAGAAATGCTCAATGCCTTGTCCGAATCCGACGACATTTGTCTTACGGCCCATCCCCAATGGCTGATCGGTAAAATCCGCCAAGCCTGGCCCGACCACTGGCAGGCTATTGCCCGGGCTAACAATCAGTCACCTCCCATGACCTTGCGAGTGAATGAACAGCATATAAAGCGTGACCGTTATCTGAAAAAATTACTGGACGACTGCATTCAGGCTTCATCTTCCCTGGTATCTCCCCAGGGCATTACCCTGACACGGGCTTTGCCGGTGGCTCAGCTGCCCGGCTTTTCAGACGGTGTGGTCAGTGTTCAGGATGAATCCGCTCAGCTTTCCGGCAACCTGCTGCCCGTTAAAGAGGGCGACAGGATTCTGGATGCCTGCTGTGCTCCCGGAGGCAAAACCTGCCAGCTGCTGGAAATGTTTCCGGGTATTAAGCTGGATGCCCTGGATATTGATGAGAAGCGACTGGCCCGGGTGCAGGAAAACCTGGATCGCATTGGCCTGAAAGCCCGGCTTATAACCGGTGACGGCACTCAGCCTGAGCTATGGTGGGATGGACAGCATTACGATCATATTCTGCTGGACGCTCCCTGCTCGGCAACGGGTGTCATCCGCCGCCATCCGGATATAAAACTGCTCCGCAAACCCGAAGACATTGATACCCTGGCCGAACTGCAAGGCACAATGCTTAATACCCTATGGTCATTGCTGAAGCCCGGTGGCACACTGCTCTATGCTACCTGTTCCATTATGCCTGCTGAAAACAGCAAACAGATTGCCGCCTTCCTCGAACAACGAGAAAATGCTGAACTGCAAGCCCTTCCCGGGGAATGGGGACTGGATACCGGCTTTGGCCGACAGGTTTTACCCGGTTCAGGAGACGGCTTTTTCTATAGCCTGCTGAAAAAAGTAAAAAATCTATGAAAATCATCATTCTCGGTGCCGGACAAGTAGGCGGAACCCTGGCCGAAAACCTGGCCAATGAAGAGAACGACATCACCGTTGTCGATACCAACGGAGAGCTTCTCAGAGAGCTACAGGATCGTATTGATATCCGAACCATCCAGGGTATGGCCTCTTTTCCCAGTGTCCTCAAGCAGGCCGGGGCTGATGATGCCGATATGCTGGTGGCGGTGACCAACAGCGATGAAGTGAATATGGTGGCCTGTCAGATTGCCTACACCCTGTTCCACACACCTTCCAAAATTGCCCGTATACGGCAGGCGGCCTACCTGAACAGGGAAAATCTGTTTGCCGATGATGCCATGCCCATCGACGTATTGATCAGCCCCGAGCAGGTAGTGACTAATTACATTCGACGTCTTCTTGAACGTCCCGGTGCACTTCAGGTTCTGGATTTTGCCGATGGCCGTGCCCAGCTGGTGGCCATGAAAGCCTATTATGGCGGGCCATTGGTTGGCCAGGAACTGCGCTACCTGCGTGAGCACATGCCCAACGTTGACACCCGGGTGGCTGCGATTTTCCGCCGTGGCAAAGCCATCATGCCCAAGGGAACCACCGTGATTGAGGCCGATGATGAAGTGTTTTTTATCGCTGACCGCTGTCATATCCGGGCCGTCATGAGTGAACTCCAGAGGCTGGATGATGATTACAAACGCATCATTATTGCCGGTGGTGGCAATATCGGTCTGCGCCTGGCTCAGTCGGCTGAAAATGACTTCAAGGTAAAAATCATTGAGCAGAATATGGAGCGCTGTCAGTTCCTGTCTGAAACCCTGATCAAAGCCATGGTGTTCAACGGTAATGCTTCTGATAAAGAGCTGCTGATTTCTGAAAACATTGAAGAGACCGATGTCTTTTGCGCCCTGACCAATGATGATGAAGCGAACGTTATGGCGGCTATGCTGGCCAAACGTCTGGGTGCCCGAAAAGTCATGGCCCTGATCAACAATCCTGCCTATGTGGACCTGGTTCAGGGAGGCGAAATTGATATTGCCATTTCCCCTCAGCAGGCCACCATTGGCAGTCTTCTGAAACACGTACGAAGGGGAGACATTGTTAATGTTCACTCACTTCGTCGGGGCGCAGCGGAAGCCATTGAAGCCATTGCCCATGGCGGTGAAAATTCATCCAGGGTTGTCGGTAAAACCGTTCAGCAGGTTGAACTACCTCCGGGAACCACCATCGGAGCCATCGTCAGAAACGACGAAGTGTTGATTGCACACGACACTACTCGTATAGAGTCCGGGGATCATATCATCCTGTTTCTGACTAACAAGAAACGGATTCATGAAGTGGAGCAATTGTTTCAGGTTGGACTAGGGTTCTTTTAATCCAACCATGGGTTAACTACAGGGACGTTAGCGGCTTCGAACGGTGCAACATCTCGGGAAGCAACCCGGAATCCGTGCACGGAAGCAATGGCGGCAATATAGCCATCAGGCACTGGAAAGCCCCGTCCCCTTTTTCTGGCCAGCACTGCCAACTCTGCGTATTCTCTGGCAGCGGCCACATCAAATTCCAGAATGCGGCCCCTGAAAAGAGTGGTGTATTGATCCACAGCCTGGCTCAATTGCTGCTTCCGACGACCGTCAGGCAAAGCCAGAATGCCAAACAGCAATTCGGCCAGCGTCACACTGGACAGGTAGAGCGTTTCACTTATTTGTTCATTCAGCCAACCAACGACAGCCGTATCGGGTGACTGCCTCATGGTTTCCGAAATAATATTGGTGTCGAGTAATATCATTCAAAATTTCACCGGTTCCGCTGGCGTCTTATCCCGGTTTTGCTCCAGAATATCAACTTCTTCATCCGTCAGGCCGATGTCCTGTCCGGCATTAACCAGAGCATCACCCATCAACACCCGATCCTCAGGTTGTAAAACCTCTCTGAGAATATTCCGAACCTCGGCAACCATGCTGCGGTTATTTCGTTTAGCCCTGACCTTAAGGGCACTGTACAGCTCATCTGGGATATTTCTAAGGGTCATCATTGCCATAACTTCACTCCTGTAAAACACACTCTTTATGAATTCTTAATACTATTATAATTCACTATGCATTCATTATTAAAAAAGAATGCAAATCTAACCAAAAAAAACCTTAGTTTCTGTTCTGCAAAAAATCAACTTTAATGACCGTAGCCTGCCTAAACGTTCATGACCGGCAGAGTCAGTCCTATATCATACGCACTGATTGTCCAGCAGGGTTGTCGTTACGCTAAGAATTACCTAACCTTGAAATTGGATTCGGCATGGCTTTGACCTGTAAGCCCTGGCGACTTGAGCCGATCAAGTGAATCCAAAACTGGATCTTGCATGATGTAAAAACCCGCCATAGTGCGGGTTTTCTGTTTTAAAGCAATCACTCTCATAGTACAGTCGTACCTTTATCAGCACTCTACCGCTATCTCTGAATGCTGTACTGAATGGTTACAGTTCAGTCATTTATTAGCATGGATAACCAAATCAGACAGCATGGCCGCTGTCTGTAGAACTAGAAAAACAGGGTCTTATGCAATTTTCTGTCGTTTTGCCTGTCCTGGGTATTCTCTTGATGCTGTTCAGTTTCTCCAGTCTTCCGCCTCTGGCGGTGGCGATGATCTACGGGGAATCGGAAATTGCGCTGTTTTTATATACCTTTTTCCTGACTTTTCTCATCGGTTTGCTGCTCTGGTTTCCCCTCAGGAACATCAAAACGGATCTTCGCCCCCGTGACGGCTTTATCATCACCGTTCTTTTCTGGGTGGTTCTGGGCGGTATGGGTTCCCTGCCACTGTTGTTGATGACCGACCCGGCCATCAGTGTCACGGATGCTGTCTTCGAGTCCATGTCGGGGCTGACCACCACCGGTGCCACCATACTGACGAATATTGATCAGCTCCCCAAATCAATCCTCTTTTATCGTCAGCAACTTCAGTGGCTGGGCGGCATGGGCATCATTGTTCTGGCAGTGGCGATCATGCCCATGCTGGGAGTCGGGGGGATGCAGCTTTATCGGACCGAAACACCAGGGCCGATAAAAGACAACAAGCTGACGCCCCGCATCAAGGAAACGGCGAAAGCACTCTGGCTGCTCTACCTGACACTGACGGCAGTCTGTGCCCTGGGTTACTGGCTGGCGGGTATGAATCTTTTTGATGCCGTAAGCCATAGTTTTTCCACCATCGCCATTGGCGGGTTCTCAACCCACGACGCCAGTATTGGCTATTTTGAATCGCCCCTGATTAATGCCACGGCCACTTTTTTTATGCTGGTAGCCGGTATTAATTTTGCTCTTCACTTTTTTGCCTGGCGCAATAAATCTGCCCACCACTACTGGCAGGATCCCGAAGTTCGTACTTACTTACTGATCCTACTACTGGTCTCATTGATTACCGTGGCGGGGCTCTACTTCTCTGGCACGTATGATCTGGCAGACGCCCTGGATTACGGTCTGTTTGAAGTGGTTTCTGTCGCCACCACTACCGGTTATGCCGCCAGCGGTTTCTCAGCCTGGCCGACATTTCTGCCACTGCTGCTGTTTATGACCAGCTTTATCGGAGGCTGTGCAGGCTCTACAGCGGGTGGCATGAAGGTGATTCGGGTGCTGCTGATTTTCAAACAGGGGGTAAGAGAGCTTCGTCGTCTGGTTCATCCCAACGCGGTTTACTCCATCAAACTCGGTGGCAAGGCCGTTCATAGTCGGGTCGGTGAGGCCGTCTGGGGGTTCTTTGCCGCCTATGTCTTCCTGTTTGCGGTCATGATTCTGGCGGTTATGGCCACGGGCGTTGATTTAACGACGGCTTTTTCTACTGTCGCTTCCAGTATGAATAATCTGGGTCCCGCATTGGGCGCAGCGGCTGAAAACTACAGCACCCTTCCCGATGCGGCGAAGTGGATTCTCTGTTTTGCCATGTTGCTGGGTCGTCTGGAAATCTTTACGCTGCTGGTATTATTCACACCCACATTCTGGAAATACTGAGACGGAAAAAAGTTATTCACATCTGCTAACAACTTATCCACATTTTCTTCAAAACTCCATGGCCCTGCGCCTTGGAGTTTTCCGGCGATGATGACCCGTTTATGCACAACACCGTCAATGCCGTGGGGATACAACGCTATCCGCTCCAGAGCCAAACCGTTATAATCCGCCGCTGTTTCCAGAAAATTAAAGCCTAATTTTGAGCCTCCATGAGGTAGTACTGTGACTTCTCAAAGCACACCTGATATCAAGACATTCCAGGGCCTTATTTTGGCCCTTCAGCAGTTCTGGGCTCGCCAGGGCTGTGTCATTATGCAACCACTGGATATGGAAGTGGGGGCAGGTACCTTCCATCCAGCCACCTTCCTTCGCGCTATTGGTCCGGAAAACTGGAACTCTGCCTATGTGCAGCCCTGCCGTCGTCCAACCGATGGCCGCTACGGTGAGAACCCAAACCGTCTTCAGCACTACTACCAGTTCCAGGTGGTAATGAAACCCTCTCCGGATAACATTCAGGAACTTTACCTGGACTCCCTCAGAGAGCTGGGTATTGACCCAATGGTGCATGACCTTCGCTTTGTCGAGGACAACTGGGAATCCCCCACACTGGGCGCCTGGGGTCTTGGCTGGGAAGTCTGGATGAACGGTATGGAAGTCACACAGTTTACTTACTTCCAGCAGGTGGGCGGCATTGAGTGTTATCCGGTGACGGGTGAGATCACTTACGGCCTTGAGCGTCTGGCCATGTATATCCAGGGTGTGGATAACATTTACGACCTGGTTTGGACTGAAGGCCCACAGGGCACCGTGTCTTACGGCGATGTTTTCCATCAACAGGAAGTAGAGATGTCTACTTTCAACTTTGAACACGCTGACACGAAAGCGCTGTTCCAGCAGTTTGATTTTTTTGAAAGTGAGTCCAGCCGCCTGGTTGCAGCGGGCCTGCCTCTGCCTGCCTATGAGTACGTTTTAAAAGCGTCTCATACCTTCAACCTTCTCGATGCCCGTCACGCCATCTCGGTGACTGAACGTCAGCGTTTTATTCTGCGGGTCAGAACCCTGGCCAGGGCTGTCGCCAAAGCCTACTTTGATGCCCGCCATAAGCTCGGCTTCCCGCTGGCCAGTGACGATATCCGTACCGAAGTTCTGGCCAGTCTGGAAGACGGCAAGACACAGGAGAAAAAGTGATGAGTCAAAAAGATTTCCTGGTCGAGCTGGGAACAGAAGAGCTGCCACCCAAAGCGCTGAAAAGCCTTTCCGACGCTTTCACCCAAGGTATTGTTGATCGCCTGAACAACGCTCAACTGTCTTTTGACAGCTTTGAAGCCTTTGCCACACCTCGTCGTCTGGCCCTGTTAATCAAAGGGCTGGAAACAGCACAACCCGATCAACAGCTTGAGCGTCGTGGCCCAGCGGTAAAGGCAGCCTTCGACGCAGAAGGTAAAGCCACTAAAGCAGCCGAAGGTTTTGCCCGTTCTAACGGAGTGCCTGTTGATCAGCTGGAAACACTGGAAACCAACAAAGGTGCCTGGCTTGTCTATCGCGGGGTTCAGCAGGGTGCCAAAACCACTCAACTGCTGCCGGATATGGTCCGCCAGTCTCTTAATGAATTGCCTATTCCCAAGCGTATGCGCTGGGGAGCAGAGCGCACTGAGTTTGTTCGCCCGGTTCACTGGTTAGTGATGCTGATGGGGGAACGGGTGATCGATTGCGAAATCCTGGGCCTTCAATCGGGTAATCAGACCCGGGGCCACCGTTTCCATGCTAACCAGCCTCTGACCATTAACCAGCCTGCCGATTATCAGCACCTTCTGAGCGAGCAGGGCAGGGTCATGGCTCGCTTCGAAGAAAGGCGCAACCTTATCAGGCAACAGGTCACAGAAGTCGCTAGCGGATTAGGTGGCGAAGCGGTGATTGATGAAGACCTGCTGGACGAAGTAGCGGCTTTGAATGAGTGGCCTGTTGCCCTGTCTGGTCGTTTTGATGATGAATTTCTGGAAGTTCCGGCAGAAGCCCTGATCTCTTCCATGAAGGCGCATCAGAAGTATTTCCATGTCCTGTCAAAAGAGCCATCGCAGGAAGGAACGCTGCTTCCCCATTTTATAACCATTTCAAATATCGAGAGCCTGGAGCCTGAACAGGTCGTATCCGGTAATGAACGGGTTATAAGACCGCGCCTTGCCGATGCCAAATTTTTCTTTGATACGGACAAAAAAACCACCCTTGAAGCACGCAGGGAAACCCTGAAACCCATCGTTTTCCAGGCACAACTGGGATCGCTGTTTGATAAGAGTGACCGTATTGCCAAACTGGCAGGATTTATCGCAAAACAGGAAGGAGGGCAGGAACTGCTGGCTGTCCGTGCCGGAGAACTCTGCAAATCTGACCTGACATCAGAAATGGTTTTAGAATTCCCCGAGCTACAGGGCATTATGGGACAGTACTACGGTACCAACGATGGCGAACCTCAGGAGGTATGCCTCGCCCTGAACGAACAGTACATGCCTCGCTTTGCCGGTGATGAGCTGCCCTCCAATCTGACGGGTTGCGCCGTTGCCATTGCTGATAAAATCGATACCATCACCGGTATCTTTGGCATCAATCAACCACCTTCTGGTAATAAGGACCCGTTTGCACTGCGAAGAGCAACGCTCGGTGTCCTGCGTATTATTGTTGAGAAGAAGCTGGATCTGGATCTTCGTGCTCTCATTAACCAGTCAATTGCAGGTTATCAATCACAAGGAGTTGAGCTGCCTGCCGCCAGCAATGAGCAGCTGACAGAAACGGTTCTGGATTTCATGCTGGAGCGTTTCCGTTCCTGGTACCAGGACGAACAGATTCCTGTTGAAGTCTTCCTGTCTGTGAAGGCTCTGAAACCTTCTCGTCCCTTCGACTTTGATCAGCGCGTTAAGGCGGTGCATCGCTTTAGCCAGATGGTCGAAGCCGAAACTTTGTCGGCAGCCAACAAGCGTGTTTCCAATATTCTGGCTAAGGCGGGAGACCTGGTTATTCCTGACTCTGTTGATCCGGCACTGATGACAGAAGCCGCAGAGCAGGCTCTGGCCACAGCTCTGGCCGACAGCAAGGAAAAGGTTGCTCCGATCCTGGAACAGAGACAATACTCGGCAGCCATGGAAAGTCTGGCACCGCTGAAAGACTCTGTAGACCGCTTCTTTGATGAAGTATTGGTCAACGCTGAAGATGAGCAGATTCGTTTAAACCGCTACGCGCTTCTGAAACAGCTACGCAGTCTGTTCTTACACGTTGCGGATATTTCATTACTTTAGGAGTCTGTCTACGCTACAGAAATCCTGATCAAAGCTTGATACAGTGAGTGCGGCTTTTATGCCGCACTTTTTCTATCTATTGAAACAGTATCTCAGGTATGAAGCCTGCCTTTTGAAATTATGAGCAAACTGATCATTCTTGATCGTGATGGCGTCATCAATAAAGACTCCGATCACTACATTCGTACGGTGGATGAATGGATTCCTCTGCCCGGCAGCATTGAAGCTATAGCCAGACTCAGCAGGGCAGGCTATACCATTGCCATTGCCACTAACCAGTCAGGCATTGCCAGAGGTTACTTTAGTGAAGCAACCCTTGCAGCCATGCACCAGAAAATGCTGGATCTGGTGGTTGCAGAAGGTGGCAGGATAGACTGTATTCAATACTGCCCCCATGGTCCTGACGATCAATGCCGCTGCAGAAAACCCCTGCCTGGCATGATTGAACAGATCGAAGAAACTCTTAACATGCCCGCAGCATCAGCCTGGGTTGTCGGGGATTCGCTTAGGGACCTTCAGTCCGGCCAGGCAATGGGATGCAAGGTAGCTCTGGTGAAAACCGGCAAGGGCATCAGAACGATCAATAAAGGGGAAGGTCTCGACAATGTGCCAGTATTCGCAAACCTGGCCGCATTTACTGATTTTATTCTAGAACCTTCACAGGTCGATATTTCAGGTTAAACAAAATAGGTTATAAATGACACTCGTCGTACAATACACACGAACCGCATTATTTTATTTCCTGCTGGCCACCTTTACGATTCTCTGGTCCACGGTAATGCTTTTTGTTGTTCCTTTTATTCCCATGAACACCCGCCACAAGGTGTTGGTCAAGAACTGGGCGACTGTTGCCATGGGACTGGCCAGACTGACCTGTGGGATAAAGTATGAAGTGCATGGCAAGGAAAACATTCCTGACGCCCCCTGCGTTATGATCAGTAACCACCAAAGTACCTGGGAAACGTTTTTCCTGCAGACGCTGTTCAGTCCCCAGGCTCCGGTTCTTAAGAAAGAGTTATTGAAGATCCCGTTCTTTGGCTGGACACTCCGGCTTATTAAACCGATTGCCATTAATCGTAATGATCCCAGGGCGGCATTGAATGATGTGGTAGAGCAGGGCACTGCGGCATTACACGACAATCGTTGGGTACTTATTTTTCCGGAAGGGACTCGTAATCCCAATGGCCAGTTGGGTAAGTTCTCAAGAGGGGGGGTTAACCTGGCACGAAAAGCCGAGGTTAATGTGCTGCCCATTGCCCATAATGCTGCGGCCTGCTGGCCTATGGATAGCTTTCTGAAAAAGCCCGGTACCATTCAGCTTCATATAGGGCCAGTTATAGAAACCAAAGACAGGACGGCGCTGGACATTAATAATGAGGCGCGGGACTGGATTGCTGATGCGTTGGATCACATGAACGACTAAAACGTACCCAGGTAAAAAAAGGCTCTACACAAATATGGAGCCTTATCGTGGTCAAAAAGTGATAGTAGATACAGTTTTTTGAAATGTGTACCAATTGGTCTACTATGAAAAACTATAAGAGTCGATTCAATCACCAGAGGCAATCGTTATGAGCAAAAGCGCTGTAGTAAAAGCCAGAGTAGAACCTGAGCTGAAGAAACAGGCTGAAGCAGTGTTTCGCAAGATAGGGTTGAACACGACACAAGCCATTACTCTTTTTTATACGCAGGTTGAGTTATGCAATGGGTTGCCGTTTGATGTGCGTATTCCTAACGAAGAGACTCTAAAAGCTTTCGAGGAAAGTGACAGAGGGGAAGGATTGGTAAAGTGTGAAGACCTGGAAGACATGTTTAAGAAACTGGAGCTTTAACCATGCTGGTACCCGTATTCTTAACCCGGTTTGACAAGGATGTAAAAAAAGCAAAGAAGCAGGGGAAAGATATGGAAAAACTGAAATTTATTACCCGCCAGCTGGTAGAGCAGAAGCCGCTGGCTCCCAGATACAGGGATCACCTGTTAACCGGGAATTATAATGGCAGGCGGGAGTGCCATATAGAGCCAGACTGGCTGCTAATCTACAGGTTGGCTGATGATTGCATTTTTTTTGAAAGGCTCGGGAGTCATTCAGAGTTATTCAAATAGAAACCACCTTTTTTTAAGCCATGTGCTTCTCAATCAGCTGAATCATGATATGAATGGCTTTGATGTGAATTTCCTGAATCCGGTCAGCGTATCCAAAATGGGGGACCCGGATCTCTACATCCGCCAACCCATCCATTTTGCCACCGTCCTTACCCGTCAGAAGAATCACTTTCATCCTTTTTTTACGGGCTGCTTCAACGGCCTTGAGGATATTGCCAGAGTTGCCGCTGGTACTGAGCCCGAACAGCACATCGCCTTCAAAGCCAACGCCTTCCAGATAACGTGAGAATACATACTCATAACCGTAGTCATTGGAAACACAGGACAGGTGGCTGACATCAGAGATAGCAATGGCAGGGTAGGCAGGGCGGTCATCACGATAGCGGCCCGTCAGTTCTTCAGCAAAGTGCATGGCATCGCAATGAGAGCCTCCGTTACCACAGGCAATCACCTTGCCGCCCTGCTTAAAGGATTCCGCCAGCAGGCTCGCTGCCTGGTCTATGGCATCAATACAGGCTTCATCATTGAGAAAGCGCTCCAGAACCTGCTGAGCTTCTTCGAGTTCTGCACGAATGATTGAATGGTACATAGGCTATCCACTGTAAATCGAAGGCTTTATGATGCATCACATCAACGATGCATCATAACTTTACTTGTCTGAAAGAGGGTAAATCAATCAGGCTCAGAGTCGCTTTCCTGAGCGACTCTGAGTCTGGTGCCGTTTTAAATATCGAGGTTAGCCACGTTCAAGGCATTGGACTCAATAAAGTCTCTACGGGGCTCAACCTGATCGCCCATCAATGTGTTGAAGATCTGGTCAGCAGCAATGGCATCTTCAATGGTCACCTTGAGCATTCTTCGCACGTCCGGATCCATAGTGGTTTCCCAAAGCTGGTCCGGGTTCATCTCACCCAATCCCTTATAGCGCTGAATGTTGTGCCGTTTAGTGGATTCAGTCATCAACCAGTCCAAGCCTTCCTCAAAGCTCTCTACCGCCTTTTTGCGCTCGCCTTTCTGGATAAACGCAGACTCTTCCAGCAACCCCTGTAGCTTGGTTCCCAGGCCTTTAATCGAGCCGTAATCACCCGAGCCGAAGAAGTCGACATTCCAAGTGTATTCAGTGGGCACACCATGGGAAACAATGGTGACTTTGGGTAACCAGACCTGATGCTCACGATCTTCAAACAGCTCGAAGCTCATGGTGCGACCGGCTAACTTTAACGCCTGAATACGGCTATTCATAACCTCCAGCCAGGACTGCATTTTCGCCTGATCTTTCAGGTCTTCTTTAGCAACAGCGTCCAGATAGATCATCTCTTTCATGATTTCAGAAGGGTAAATGCGTGACAGACGCTCAATGGTTGCAATGACCTTTCTGTATTCTTTTACCAGAGATTCCAGCGCTTCATCACCGATACCCGGTGCATTTTCATTGACGTGCAGAGTGGCGTTTTCCAAGGCCGACTGGGTCAGGTAATCATCCAGGGCGACATCGTCTTTGAGGTATTGCTCCTGCTTGCCTTTCTTCACTTTGTAGAGCGGTGGCTGAGCAATATAGACATAGCCATTTTCAATCAACTCAGGCATCTGGCGGAAGAAGAACGTCAGCAGCAGGGTTCGGATATGAGAGCCGTCAACATCCGCATCGGTCATGATGATGATGTTGTGATAGCGCAGTTTCTCAATATTGAACTCAGTACGGCCAATACCACAACCCATTGCGGTGATCAGAGTGCCCACCTCCTGAGAGGAGAGCATCTTGTCAAAGCGCGCTTTTTCAACGTTCAGGATCTTACCTTTGAGTGGCAGGATGGCCTGTGTTTTCCGGTTTCGGCCCTGCTTGGCTGAGCCCCCCGCAGAGTCACCCTCCACAATGTACAATTCGGAGAGAGCCGGGTCTTTCTCCTGACAGTCGGCCAACTTTCCAGGCAGTCCTGCTATGTCCAGAGCCCCTTTCCTGCGGGTCATTTCACGGGCTTTACGGGCCGCTTCACGGGCTCTGGCAGCATCCAGCATCTTGTTGACAACTGCCCTGGCTTCCTGGGGGTTTTCCATCAGGTAGTCGGCAAGATAGCTGCTCATCTCCTGTTCAACCGCGGTTTTCACTTCCGAAGAAACCAGCTTGTCCTTGGTCTGGGATGAAAACTTAGGGTCAGGTACTTTAACTGAAATTATCGCCGTGAGACCTTCACGGGCATCATCGCCGGAAGTGGAAACTTTCTGGTTCTTGGCAAAGCCTTCGCGCTCGATATAGCTGTTCAGATTACGGGTCAGTGCGGCTCTGAAACCGGCCAGGTGGGTACCACCATCGCGCTGGGGAATATTGTTGGTGAAGCAGAAAATGTTTTCCTGAAAACCATCATTCCACTGCAATGCCACCTCTACACCAATGCCGTCTTCCCTTGTTTTTGTGAAGTGGAAGACCTTGTTGATGTTGGTCTTGTTGGTGTTGAGGTATTCAACGAAGGCACTCAGCCCGCCGTCATAGCGGAACTGGTCTTCTTTACCCGTGCGCTCATCAATCAAACGGATAAAGACGCCAGAGTTCAGGAAAGAGAGCTCTCTCAGTCTTTTTGCCAAAATGTCGTAGCTGAACTGGATGTTGGAGAAGGTCTCCCCAGAGGGTACAAAGTGAACCTCTGTGCCGCTCTTTTCAGTCTCTCCGATCACTTTCATGGGCTCCTGTGGAACCCCATGAGAGTAGATCTGCTGATGAACCTGACCACTTCTGCGGATGGTCAGCTTAAGCTCTTTGGAAAGGGCGTTTACCACGGATACACCGACGCCGTGCAGGCCACCGGAGACCTTATAAGTGTTGTCATCAAACTTACCGCCCGCATGAAGTACCGTCATAATCACTTCAGCGGCAGACACACCTTCTTCTTCGTGGATATCTACCGGGATTCCACGACCATTATCACGAACAGTAATGGATTCATCGGGATGGATAATGACTGCAATTTCATCACAGAAGCCAGCCAGGGCCTCATCAATCGAGTTATCTACCACCTCAAATACCATGTGGTGAAGGCCGGTGCCGTCATCCGTATCGCCGATGTACATTCCTGGACGCTTACGTACTGCGTCCAGACCTTTCAGCACTTTAATATTGGACGCATCGTAATTTTGTTCACTCATAGTCTTTCTCCAGCGATTTCTTCAGCGATTTCTCCAGCGATTCAGTCTGGCGAACCTTACACCCCGATTCCAGGTTCACAGATCCCTGTTTCACGTGAAACACTTTAAGGTCAATTCCAGGCTCCCAGCAATCCACCAGTGCCCCCGGCTCTACACAGGTAATAAATACCTGACTTTGCATATTCTGTAATATTTTGCACATAGCTTTCCTGTGGGGAGCATCCAGTTCTGAAGGCAAATCATCCACAAGAAAAACACACTGACTGTTGGTCACCTTTGAAAAGAGATAACCTTGCGCCAGCTTTAACGCACAAACCACTAACTTTAGCTGACCACGAGACAAGATATCGACGGCATTATTTCCTTCCAGCCGTACCCTAATATCTGCCCGTTGTGGCCCTGATTGTGTGTATCCGGTCTGAAGTTCACGAACGGCATTTTCTTTTAACACTTCAGCCAGGGATCGTTCTCTGTCCCAACCTCGGTAATAAGTGATCTTGATATCAGCCAGCGAGGTCAGTTGGCTCAGAACCTCTTGAAAAACGGGTGTCAGTTGATCAAAGTATTGTTGTCTGAGTTGGTCTACAGCTTCAGCGGCTCTTACCAACTCCACATCCCAGACAGACAACTGAGATGACAAGGATGAGCCCGTCATTTTACCATGACGAAGCAAACTGTTCCGCTGTTTAAGTGCTTTTTGAGTTCGCTTCCACAAAGGTAAAAACTCACTGTGTTTCACGTGAAACACACCCCAATCAAGAAACTCTCTTCTTTGCCTGGGTGAACCTTCCAAAAGTTTAAAGGTGTCAGGGTTAATAATCTGTAAGGGCAGAAGTCTGGCTAACTCGGAAGTTGACTTCAGACTTTCTCCAGCTACCCGAATTTGAAAATTTTCTTCTTCTAAATCTCGGGAAACCCCCACCGGTATCAGGCGATCGTTATTGGATTGAAGTTGTGCAAAGACGGTGCACTTCCCCTGTTTATGACGAATAACCGGCTTCAGCCTGGCGCTTCGAAAAGACCGGGCTAACCCCAGGAGGTGGATAGATTCAAGAATACTGGTTTTTCCACTGCCATTGAGACCGTAGAAAATATTGATATCGGGAGAAGGGGAGAAAGTAGCGGATGCCAGATTCCTGACATCCTTAATCATCAGCTTGTGAATGGTCATCAGCCTGTATAACTCTCAAGAGTGACAGCCTTCACAACCGGTTTTAATGATATAAACGCCTTCATCAAAGTCTCATAGGCATGACAACATAGGTGGAGTCACTGGCGTCAGACTCTTCCAACAAAGCACTGGTGATAGGGTCAGCAAGGGTTATCTTGACCGATTCACCAGAAATGACCGACAGAACATCCAGCAGGTAACTCACGTTAAAACCTACCTCAAGCGTTTGGCCATGGTACGCCAGACTGATCTCTTCCTCCGCTTCTTCCTGCTCAGGGTTGTTGGCGATGACTTTTAGCATGCCATCAGAAAGAATCAGACGAATACCCCGGTATTTTTCATTGGAAAGAATGGAAGCACGCTGGAAAGCCTGACGAAGTTCCTGACGATCACCAATAATAATCTTGTCACCACCCCGGGGAATAACGCGCTCATAATCAGGGAATTTCCCATCCACCAGTTTCGAGGTAAATATAAAGTCCCCGGTTTTCGCCCGGATATGATTGGCTCCCAGGCTGATATGAACCATCTCATCACCTTCCGTCAGAAGACGGGCCATCTCCATAATCCCCTTACGAGGAACGATGACCTGGTGACGATCTTGCTGATTAATATCAGCATCAACCGTACACATGGCCAGACGGTGTCCATCGGTAGCGACAAAACGCAGCTTATTCTGGCTGACTTCAATCAGCATACCGTTCAGATAGTAGCGAACGTCCTGTTGCGCCATGGCAAAACCGGAGCGATCAATCAAACGACGCAAACGGCTCTGACCAATGGTAAAGGTCATGGAGCCTGGCTCTTCGTCAATACTTGGAAACTCCCTCGCTGGCAAAGTCGACAGGGTAAAACGAGAACGACCCGCTTTCAGTTTGACCCGTTGATCATCCTGGGAAAACTCAATCAGAGCGTTTTCCGGCAGAGATTTACAGATATCCATCAGTTTTCGGGCTGGAACCGTAATTTCTCCGACTTCAGAGACCTCATCCAGGGTCACCCGACCTACCAGCTCCACCTCCAGATCCGTCCCTGTCAGAGAGAGTTCATTACCGTCCACCACCATCAGGACGTTGGACAATACAGGTAGAGTCTGTCTGCGCTCAACAACACCAGCCACCAGTTGCAGTGGCTTGAGCAATGCTTCCCGATTAATGGTAAATTTCATCGCTTTCCTTTCTCTTGGCTACCGGAAGGAAGTCACGGAGACCTTCTTCCTGAAATTCATCAAATATCTTCTCTAGGAGCCTGACCGAGAATAGCTGCCCTACTGCGGCGGCAGCAAATTGGTCTAAAAATCCGCTTTTGTTCGTCAAATAGCTAGCTATTCTCCTCACAAAACCGAATTTTTATCCTCAATTTTCTGCCGTCCTCGCTACGGGCGCTATCCTCGGTCAGGCTCCCAGCTGAATCAAAATCAGCTGGTCAGAGATCTCAAAAGATTTTTGTAGTCATCACGGATTTCACCATCTTCATCCGCCAGCTCTTTCACTTTACGGCACGCATGAAGCACTGTGGTATGGTCTCGTCCGCCATAAGCGTCACCAATTTCCGGCAGACTGTGACTGGTCAGCTCCTTGGAAAGAGCCATAGCAATCTGTCTTGGTCTGGCCACAGAACGGCTACGACGTTTGGACAGGATATCAGCTACTTTGATCTTGTAGTATTCAGCCACGGTTCTTTGAATATTATCAATACTGACCTGCTTATCCTGTAAAGCCAGCAGATCCTTCAGGGATTCCCTGATCAGATTAATATCAATCTGGCGCCCCATAAAGTGAGCACTGGCAATCACTCGTTTCAGGGCACCTTCCAGTTCCCGAACATTGGATCGAATTCGCTGAGCAATAAAGAAGGCCGCTTCGTGGGGTAAATCGACTTTTTGTTGCTCTGCCTTCTTCATTAATATGGCCACCCTGGTTTCAAGCTCGGGAGGATCCACGGCAACGGTCAGTCCCCAGCCAAACCGGGACTTTAGTCGTTCTTCAACACCGTTGATTTCTTTAGGGTAACGATCGCAGGTCAAAATCATTTGCTGACCGCCTTCCAGCAAGGCATTAAAGGTATGAAAAAACTCTTCCTGGGAACGCTCTTTACCGGCAAAAAACTGGATATCATCAATCAGCAGGGCATCAACGGAACGATAGTAGCGTTTAAAGTCATTGATAGCATTCAATTGCAACGCCTTGACCATATCGGCAACAAAGCGTTCAGAATGCAAATATACGACTCTGGCATTACGATTTTGACGAACCAGGGAGTTACCCACTGCGTGCATTAAGTGGGTTTTACCTAGACCAACACCGCCGTATAAAAATAACGGATTGTAAGAAGCTCCCGGATTTTCAGACACCTGACGGGCAGCCGCAAGTGCCAGCTGGTTTGATTTACCCTCGACAAACGTATCAAAAGTGAATTGGGCATTCAGGGAACTGTTATGTTTTATTGACCCTTCGACTTCTATCTGCCGCCCTGAAGAGGGTTCTTCTTTGTTAGCAGGGTGGCCACCGGAAGTCCCCTCTTTTTCTTTTAGAGGATTGATTTTCTTCGGTACAGCAGGAGGTTCAATAATTTTAGACGACGATGGTTTACTAGCAGAAACGCTTGATGCTTCATTGAGATTGGATGCCAGCTCCCGGGTCACGACTTGCTTTTCTTCTTTCTTTTCTTCGACGACGACCTTTTCTTCAACAACGGGTTTCGGTTCTTCCGAATGCACAGGTCTGCTGACAGGGGCCGCAACTCTGCGGCTGAGAGACTGGGGACGGCGGTTTGACACTGCCAGAGCCACCGCTGGAGAGTGTCCATCGGTCAGTTCATCAAGAATCTCTTCAATGCGCGGTAAAAACTTCTCTTTCACCCAGTCCGCAACAAAACGATTAGGAGCCAGCAGACAAAGATCATGCTCATCGCCCATCACTTTCAACGGGCGAATCCAGGTATTGAACTGCTGTGAGGACAATTCATCTTGAAGCAAGTCCACACACTTTTGCCAGAGCTCTAGAGGCACAGGTGCTCTCCTGAAAATGGGTGAAATGGAAGCCAGTCAGCTGACTTCACTAAAGACAGGAAACAGAATCTGTCCCGAAACAGCTACTCTTCCAATGCCGAACAGTGCAGAAACACAGGAAGAATAAGCAAAAAAAACAGCTGTAATTGTATCCTTTCAGAAAATAGTTATCCACACCTTAAATGTCATAAAGCTGAACTCAAATCCCATCTTTTTACTTAATTATCAACGGGCTATAGATAAAAAGAAGATATAAAACAGGCGGCCTGTTATGAAAAAATAATGTGGAAAAGGCTGTGTTAATAGGGGCGGATGAACGATGAGTGAGCTGTGTATAAGTAAGAGGCCAGGTCGTGCTGTGTATAAGGTATCAGGTTATACACAAGCTGTTGGCAAGAAGAAAACAGCATAACCGCTGATTTTCTACACCTTCACACACATGAACAAACCCAGAGAACAAGAGGGTTTATAAGACTTATCCACAGGAAAGGAGTTGCTTAATATTTATTAAAAAAACAAAACAACATTACTCAAGTACATATGAACTATATATTTTTTATTATTTTCGATTACTCAGAAACGTTTTTGATTGATAAAAGATATTTCAGGTCGTTTGTGTTCTGTCTTTTCCTTATATATGGAGGAACGTAATTTCCCCTATAAAAATGCACTTTTTTACTAACCTTTCCTGATCTCCGCAAAAAGCCACCAGCCCTTTAGGGATTCAACCCTGAGCCCCTGTGGCAAACTCTTGACAAATGCAAATTGACGCTAATCCCTCAATTACTTAGAATGCCCGTCTTTTTGTAAATTGATAAAACGAGTAGCGTCATGAAAAGAACATTTCAGCCCAGCAATCTGAAGCGTAAGCGTACCCACGGTTTCCGTGCTCGCATGGCGACCAAGAACGGTCGTGCGGTTATCAACCGTCGTCGTGCCAAAGGTCGCAAGCGTCTGGCTGCCTGATTCGGATTGACAGGTGAGCTTCGCTTTTGGTCGCGATCTGCGACTTTGCTCAGCAGCTGATTTTAAGCAGGTTTTCGACCATACGGATATCAAGGTCAGTAGTCGTCATTTGTTAATACTGGCTTGCAAGAATGAGCTTGGCCATCCCCGCCTGGGGCTGGTGATCGCCAAAAAAAATATCCGTAAAGCTACCGGCCGTAATCGAGTCAAACGACATATCCGGGAAACCTTTCGCCTCCACCAGGAGGAACTGGGAAACCTGGATATTGTTGTCCTGGCCAGAAGAGGTCTGGGTGAGCTGGAAAGCTGTGATATCAACAAACTGCTCACTCACCAATGGTTTAAACTGGCCAGGCGTCGGAATGAGCAGAAGGTTTCCTGAATGGAAACCATAGCCTGAAGCAGGCACTCTACGGAGCTGCGTGACAATGGAGGTAGACACTACCTCCGGTCACTCTTCAGAAAGCCAGTCATACTGTCTCCACTCAAATCAGCCGATGCGTTTCCTGTCGATTCGGCACAGACAGAGTAAAGTCGACATGACCAGACCACATTTTCTCATGCTTCTGCCAAGACGCACTGCCATGGGATTGATCAAGGTGTACCGTTACTGCCTCAGCCCCGTTATGGGCAGGCATTGTCGTTTTTACCCGAGCTGTTCCAGCTATTCACAGGAAGCTCTCGAACATCATGGTTTTCTGAAAGGCAGTTTTCTGACCTTGAAACGACTGCTGCGTTGCCATCCCTGGCATCCAGGAGGTTTTGATCCGGTGCCTGCTCCCTCAGACCAGCAAGACCGGTCATCAGACGATCATATTCATCACCAAGACTCTTTGGCTCGGACATCATGGATCTGCAAAGAACACTCTTGATAGGTGCAATAGCCGTTGTTGGTGTATTTACACTTCAGCAATGGAATGAAGATTACAATCAGACCCGGCCGGCCAGCAATGCTGTTGTGGCTAATGTCTCCACTTCTCAAAGTGGTTCTGATTTACCCACCATCACGTCATCATCTTCCTCACCGGAAATTCTGGATTCCAAGGTTCAGGCCTCTGCGCAACTGATCAGTGTTAAAACAGACACGCTGGACGTTCAGATCGACCCGGCCGGTGGTGACATTATTGGGCTCAGCCTGCCCAAATACCCCGCCTGGCTACCTGAAGAGGGTGAGAAAGCCACACCTTTCCAGCTGTTGGTTAACAGACCCGATTGCACCCCGGGTGAAGTAACCTGTGTTTACACGGCTCAAAGCGGCCTGATTACGACCGATGGTCCCACCAACGATCAGAATCAAAGACCCCTCTACAGCACAGCACAGACCCACTACAGCCTGCCAACCGGCCAGGATCAGCTGACCGTTAAGCTGACTCGCACCACGGGCGATGTTGAGGTAACCAAAAGTTATACCTTTGAACGTGGCACCTACGAGGTCAAAATGGCCTACGAAGTTGCCAACAACAGTGACAAGGTATGGCGTGATACCTTCTACGCTCAGCTCAAGCGTGACGGTTCCGAAGACCCGAGTTCTGTGAACTCCAGCGCCCCCATGAATACTTACCTGGGAGCGGCTGTCCGTGCTATTGATGAGCCTTATAAGAAGCTGCCTTTTGATGATTTCCAAAAAGAGCCTTTCAAGGAAAGAGTCGAGGGGGGTTACGCTGCCATTCTTCAGCACTACTTTGTCAGTATCTGGGTGCCAAACCAGAACAAATCTCACAACTACTACACGCAAGAATCTCGCAACGGGAAATACTACATGGTGGGTTTTTACAACGACCCCCTGGTAGTAAACCCCGGAGAGAAAGCTGCCACCGGTGCTACTTTGTATGCGGGTCCTAAAGACCAACCCGCCCTGAAGAACCTGGCGGACGGTCTGCAACTGACCATGGACTTCGGGATGCTTTGGTTCCTGGCTCAGCCCTTGTTCATGTTGCTGCAATTCATTCATTCCCTGGTAGGCAACTGGGGTTGGGCAATCATCCTGCTGACGGTCTGTGTCAAGGCGGTATTCTACCCGTTGAACCAGGCCAGCTTCCGTTCTATGGCTAAAATGCGCAAGCTGGGGCCAAAGATGCAGGAGCTGAAAGAGAAATACGGCGACGATCGTCAGAAGATGTCTCAGGCCATGATGGAGATGTACAAGAAAGAGAAGGTCAACCCCATGGGTGGCTGCCTGCCGATTCTTGTACAAATGCCGGTATTTATTGCTCTGTACTCGGTACTGCAGGAATCTGTAGAACTGCGTCAGGCTCCCTGGCTTGGCTGGATTCAGGATCTGTCCCAGATGGACCCTTACTTCATCCTGCCGCTGATCATGGGTGCTTCCATGTTTGCCCAGCAGATGCTGAACCCGACACCTCCCGATCCGATTCAGGCCAAGGTGATGAAGTTGATGCCGGTGATCTTTACCGTATTCTTCCTGTGGTTTCCAGCAGGTCTGGTACTGTACTGGGTGACCAACAACCTGTTGTCGATTATTCAGCAATACATCATTACCAAAAAGATCGAGAAAGAAAACTCCTGAGTCTGAAACGCTCAAAAAAAACGGACCGAAAGGGTCCGTTTTTTTTGGTACTGAAGGCCATAGCGCCTGCTCCGGCCTTGGATTAGACTAGGCCATTATTTTTCTTATTCAGTCATTGCTATGTCCGACCTCAGTGCTCTCCATAAAGATACTATTGCCGCTCAGGCTACCGCTCCCGGAAGAGGTGGGGTAGGGATCATCAGGGTCTCAGGCCCTGAAGCCTTGTGGGTCGCCAGAGCCGTTCTGAAGATGGAACCCAGGCCTCGTTATGCCCATTATGGCCCTTTTTATGATGAGCAGGATGAGGTGCTGGACGAAGGTCTTGCTCTTTACTTCCCTAATCCAAACTCATTCACCGGAGAGGACGTTGTAGAGTTTCAGGGGCACGGCGGTCCCGTCATTCTGGATTTACTGCTGAAACGAATTAATGCCCTTGGGGTCAGGCTGGCCAATCCCGGAGAGTTTTCCGAAAGAGCCTTTCTGAATGACAAGATGGATCTGGCACAGGCTGAAGCCATCGCAGACCTGATCGACAGTACTTCAGAACAGGCCGCCAGATCGGCACTGAGATCACTGCAAGGTGCTTTTTCCAGAAAAGTCAATGAGCTGGTCGAAGCGCTGATTGAACTGAGAATTTACGTTGAAGCCGCCATCGACTTCCCGGAAGAAGAGATTGATTTCCTGGCCGATGGCAAAGTGGCCAACGACCTTAACAGCATTATCAACCATCTCGCCCAGGTCACGAAAGAAGCAGGTCAGGGAACGATTCAGCGTGAAGGTATGACCGTTGTTATTGCCGGGCGTCCCAATGCCGGTAAATCCAGTCTTTTGAATGCGTTATCAGGACGGGAGTCGGCGATCGTAACGGACATTGCCGGAACCACTCGAGATGTCCTCCGAGAGCATATCAACATTGACGGTATGCCCTTGCACATTATTGATACCGCCGGTCTGCGAGAGACAGAGGATAAAGTTGAACAGATGGGGGTAAAACGGGCTTTCAAGGAAATAGAAGGCGCTGACAGAGTACTTCTGATGGTGGACAGTGCCACTACGGATGCCACCGATCCTCACGAGATATGGCCCGAGTTTGTGGATCGACTGCCTTCCAGGGAAAAACTGACAGTAATCCGTAACAAGATTGATCTGACCGGCGAACAGGCGGGCATAGAAGACGTTGAAGGCGTCCCCCTGATCAGAGCCTGTGCCATGAGAGAACACGGCCTGGACGCTCTCAGAGAGCACCTGAAAGCCTGTATGGGATACGAGGGAGCCATGGAAGGCGGTTTCTCTGCCCGGCGCAGACATCTGGATGCACTGCGCAGGGCAGAAGAGTTTCTCGATAACGGCCAAAAGCAGCTTGAATACATGGGGGCGGGTGAACTTCTGGCTGAAGACCTGCGACATGCCCAGAAAGCCCTGGGTGAGATTACCGGTGAGTTCTCCAGCGATGATCTGCTGGGTCGGATTTTCTCTTCGTTTTGTATCGGGAAGTAAACGACTCTCAAAGATTCAATTTCCAGACACCATAAACGCCCTCTATAAAAAAGCTGGGTGCCAATCACCGCCAGAATTAGTCCCATCATACGACTAATGACTTTTACCTCGCTTTCTCCCAGGTAATGGAGAAGGCGTTCTCCTGAAAGAAAAAACAGACAACTTTTTCCCAAATGCAGAGCTTAAGTGCTTTGTAGTTGTCTAAACTGTCAGTCGTTATATTCTGCCTATGGAGTAATCAGCGTGATTTCAAGAACTATTTGTCTATCTCTGCTTCTGCTGTCGGCACTGGCCAATGCCGTGGATGACCACTATAAATTGTTGTTAAGTATGAAGCACTATGATGACGATCAGGTGGTTAAAGAGGTTAATTTCTACGGCACCAGGATTGATCCTAGTGAAATGGACCGGTTCAAGCTGACGGTTGATGGGGTTGAAATAGATGCCGTGAATTACTCGACTTACCAGCGATTGAATGAACTGAGACGTTCATTCAGTGATGATGCTTTTTCCCAGGGTATTCAGCTGCCTGAGCCTGAGCGATGGAAATGTAAACTGGGTGGCCCGGCCAAAGGCATCATTTTGGAAGCCCGTTATCTGACCTATCAGGACCACCACATTATTCATGACGAGATGAGGCCAGTTTATGACCAGGCATGGAATTGCCTCTATCAGCCCAGGTATCAGCCGGTGAATAACCGTGCCCGGGAGGCTGCCCGAGGCGCATTGGAAACCTTGAGAACTATTACTGAATGAGCAATTAACCCATCAATAAAACAACTCTCAAAGGTTCAGTTTCCAGGCACCATAAACGCCCTCTATGAAAAGCTGGGTGCCGATCACCGCCAGAATCAGCCCCATCATACGACTAATGACTTTTACCGCGCTTTCTCCCAGGTAATGGAGAAGGCGCTCTCCTGAAAGAAAAAACAGACAACTGATGCCGCAGAGCATCCCAAACACTGTGATGCAGGTGATCACTTCCGGGATGCCTTTTCCAGTGGCAAAATTCATCGCTGTGGCAATGGTTCCCGGCCCACCCAGAATAGGCACTGCCAATGGGCTGACAGCAATACTGACATGGGGGTGATCAAGACTTTTCTGATTATCCTCGACACTGGGCGTATGCACCTCTGAGTTATTGCCGGAAAGCATGTCCTTACCAATCAGGAACATCAGAATGCCGCCTGCAATTCTGAGGGCCGCAAGGGTGATACCAAAAAGATCGAAAATCACATGACCCAGCAGACAAAATACGCTGACAATAATGAACGCCAGGAAGTTGGACTGTATGGCAATATTCCGTTTTTCAGCCGACTCGAGCCCATCGGTTAAACCCAGAAAAATCGGGGTATTGGCGATGGGATTCATGATGGCAAAAAAGCTCACAAAGACAGTGGCTGCGTAAGATAAGAGTTCTGTCATCTTTAAGCCCTGAAGAAGGGTACAAGGCTCAAGAATAGATCAGAACTTTCCTTACCTCATGGTTGTTTTTTCGAGTCGTTAAGAGCCGCTTTCAAACTATCGAGCCAGAGCGTCACTCTTTTCTTATTGGTGCCCAGGTCAGAGTATCCATAACTCGAGCGCGAGTAGATGGCCAGCGTACTGGTATCTTCCCCCCGACGGTAAAAACGCACGGTAATGGTATCCGGATAGCCCATGAAAGGGGTTCTCTGGACATAGTCGACTTGCAGGCCGTCATCGCTGATTCGCAGGACTTTTACCTTTTTCTGATGTTGCGCAATGTCTGAAAACCGTTTTTTCAGCTCTGTGATACTGACGTTCAGAACCGGGCTGATCCGGTGGGGTTCTGCCAAAAACTCACCTTCTGGCAACACCAGGTATTGATTGGGCTTTTCGTGCAGTTTCAGTGTTTCAAAATCAATGACCCGATCATCGATAGTGCTAAAAAGAAAGTCCAGCATCCATTTTGCTCCAGCTCTGTCATACAGGACGTCAGTATGACGGATTCGCATTCAGCCTTGCAAAGATCTCTGAATAGTCAAAGTCTCTTATATCCGCTGTGGATAAAAAAAACCTCTTTATAAGTCTAAATACGCTTCAACCGTAGGTTCTATAACGCTTTCAGTAAGGCTCCATTATTAATAGTGCCTTGTGGAAAGCTACATAAGGAAGCTATTTATAGGTATTGGTATAAGCTATTGATGAATTTCTGTTGTGGATAAAAGCGGTTTTACCCACAAGAAAACTACATCTTAACCGGAAGATTCCAACAGCAGACTGACAGACTTATTCATTTTATAACCAACTGATAATTATTTGTTTTTTTAGCTTATCCACAGAAAACACTCACACTATAAATAATAAAAACAGCTAATAAACACTACGTTAGAAATGGCAATTTATATTTACTGTTATTCACAGTGAGGACCTCTAAAAGCCATGG
The DNA here is from genome assembly GCF_023822025.1 of Endozoicomonas sp. 4G. Classification (NCBI taxonomy): domain Bacteria; kingdom Pseudomonadati; phylum Pseudomonadota; class Gammaproteobacteria; order Oceanospirillales; family Endozoicomonadaceae; genus Endozoicomonas; species Endozoicomonas sp. 4G. The sequence continues at coordinate 5,260,659 of NZ_CP082909.1, forward strand.
GAAGTCGACCTATACAACTTCGGGCTTTACGACTCAGGGGTGCATGTTGTGGAAGAAAGAGCTGAGGTATAATCCGTTTCTTTTTTATTCGACCCATAAACGAACAGAGGTAATGTGACCTTGGCAGTGGATTTCCCAACCCGGTTTGATGTGATTGTGATAGGTGGCGGCCATGCAGGCACTGAGGCGGCCCTGGCTTCTGCACGCATGGGCGTTAAAACACTCCTGCTGACCCATAACATCGAAACGTTGGGAATGATGTCCTGCAACCCTGCTATCGGAGGTATCGGCAAGAGCCACCTGGTCAAAGAAGTGGACGCCCTGGGTGGAGCCATGGGTTTGGCAACGGATCTGGCGGGTATTCAGTTTCGGGTTTTGAATGCCCGAAAAGGTCCTGCCGTGAGAGCCACCCGGGCCCAGGCTGACCGGGCACTCTATAAAGAAGCGATCCGCAATATTCTGGAAAACCAGGACAACCTGTGGATATTCCAGCAATCCGCTGATGATCTGATCATTGAGCAAAGTCAGGTTACCGGTGTGGTGACCAATATGGGGGTTCGTTTCCTGGCAACCAATGTGGTCCTCACTGCCGGGACTTTCCTAGGTGGTCGAATTCATATCGGTCTGGAAAATCACAGCGGCGGCAGAGCCGGGGATCCGCCTTCCATAGCCCTGGCTAATCGATTGAGAGAGCTTGATCTGGCCGTTGAACGTCTGAAAACAGGCACGCCTGCCCGTATTGACGCCCGCTCTGTTGATTTTTCAGTCATGGAAGAACAACCTGGCGATACACCGGTTCCGGTGATGTCGTACCTGGGCTCTGTTGCCCAGCATCCACGTCAGGTGTCCTGTTATATTACCCACACCAACGAACAGACCCACGAAATCATTCGTGGCGGCCTGGATCGTTCACCTATGTTTACCGGGGTGATAGAAGGCATTGGTCCAAGATACTGTCCTTCCATTGAAGACAAGATCACCCGTTTTGCCGATAAGGCTTCACACCAGGTATTCCTCGAGCCAGAAGGCCTGAATACCAATGAACTTTACCCTAATGGTATTTCCACCAGTCTGCCCTTTGATGTGCAGGTGGATCTGGTACGTTCTATCCGTGGTCTGGAAAATGCCCACATTACCCGTCCTGGCTATGCCATTGAATACGACTACTTTGATCCAAGAGGTCTGAAGTATTCTCTCGAAACAAAAGCGATCAATGGCCTGTTCTTTGCTGGACAAATCAACGGCACCACCGGCTATGAAGAAGCAGCAGCCCAGGGACTGCTGGCCGGTTTGAATGCCGGTTTGAGAGCTCAGGGTAAGGAAAGCTGGTGTCCCCGCAGAGACGAAGCCTACATTGGGGTTCTGGTGGACGACCTGATTACCAATGGCACCAGTGAGCCCTACAGAATGTTTACCAGTCGTGCCGAATATCGCCTGATCCTGCGTGAAGACAATGCCGATTTGCGACTGACAGAAAAAGGTCGTGAGCTGGGTTTGGTGGATGATGCCCGCTGGTCGGCTTTCTGCAACAAAAAAGAGCGGATCGAGAAAGAAAATGAACGACTTCGAACCACTTTTATTCATCCAAAAACCGAAGCTTCGGCAAAAATCGACGGCAAACTCTCCAAGCCTATCAGTCGGGAATACAGCCTGCAGGAACTGTTGCGTCGTCCTGAACTGACTTATGTCGATGTCGCTGCTCTCTCCGGTGAGCCGGAAGAAAACGCTCAGGTGTGTGAGCAGGTTGAGATTGCCACCAAATACGAAGGCTATATCCATCGTCAGGCGGAAGAGATTGATCGTCTGCGTCGTTATGAAGGCACAAAGATTCCTGAGGCTCTGGATTACAGTGTGATTGAGGGACTGTCTAACGAGCTGAAACAGAAGCTGATGGAGAGCAGGCCTGAAACCCTGGGACGAGCTTCCAGAATCCAGGGGATGACACCGGCGGCAGTGTCATTGTTACTGATTCATCTTAAGAAACGCTCGATGGTTGCCTGAGCATCGAGCTTTCTTTTTCAACGCTTCGTCACGGGAAGATTGGCGCTTCGTTTTTAAGCGATTGGCCGGTGCCATTTGCCCTTTTCTATCTGAATAGGGCTTCGCAGGTTGAGCGGGCTTTCTGATATTCAGAGCAGGTGCTGAGAACTGGGTGATTAACTGAGCCTGCTCTCTGACGGTCAATTCAGGCTTTGATGGGGAGCCTGCGAAAAAGCCAACTCCTGACTTAAGCCTGCGAAAAATAGTCTGTGAAAGTCGTCTGATTATTTTTTTCATAAATCTATTGATACTGCTTTTTTATCAACAAGGCCACGAAAATTACTGCGTAATCAGAAAGTTCTGCATTCGACTGAATCTGCTATTTGCAATACACTATCGAGCAGGCCTTGAGGCTATTTATCCATGCACTCTATCCGGACTGTTTTTTGATGTCATTTCTGTCCCTACGTGAACGCATCTGCCAGGGCGCAGCTGTACAATCCCTGTCTCTGGCAGACAGTCAGGCAGACTTGCTGACGCGTTATGTGGAGCTGCTTGCCAAGTGGAACAAAGCCTACAATCTGACCGCCGTCAGGGATCCGCAGGAAATGGTGTCACGGCATATACTCGACAGTTTGAGTATTGCGCCCTTTATGGAAGGGGATTATCTGATGGACGTAGGCTCCGGGCCGGGTCTGCCGGGTATACCCATGGCGATCCTGAATCCACAAAAGCAATTCACGTTGCTGGACAGTAACGGCAAGAAAACCCGTTTTATGACCCAGGCCAAAACAGAACTGGGTCTTGGTAATGTCACAGTGGCGAATTGCCGGGTAGAATCCTTTAAGTCACTCCAGCCATTTGACGTTATTATGTCCAGGGCATTCAGTTCTCTGGCGGATATGGTCAATGGCACTCACCATCTGATCAAAGGCGGTGGTAAGTTTCTGGCAATGAAAGGTCTGTACCCGGAACAGGAGCTGGCTGATCTGAAGCAGGTAAAACCGGAAATATCCCTGCTGGAAAGCCATGCCCTGGATGTTCCGGGTTGTGAAGCACAAAGGCATCTGGTTATCCTAAAGTCAGACGTGTAATTTAAACAGACGGTTTTTAACAAAGACGATACGGTAGCAATTGGCAGTGGGAAAAATTCTTGCGGTAACGAACCAAAAAGGTGGAGTTGGAAAGACCACTTCCTGCATCAACCTGTCCGCCTCTCTGGTAGCCACCAAACGAAAGGTGCTACTGGTTGATATGGACCCCCAGGGCAATGCCACCACGGGCAGTGGTATCAATAAACACGACCTTGAGTATTCCTCCTATCATGTCTTGACTGGGCGGTGCTCTATCGATCAGGCGATTCAGTACTCTGAAGAAGCGGGCTACGACGTCATTCCCACCAATGCCGACCTCACTGCCGCTGAAGTTGAACTTATGTCGATGGAGGCCAGAGAGACCCGGCTGAGAAATGCCCTGGCTGCTGTCCGTGACCGCTATGACTTTATCCTGATTGATTGTCCTCCGTCGCTTAATATGCTGACCCTGAATGCCCTGGCGGCGGCAGAAGGTGTCATTATCCCCATGCAGTGCGAATATTATGCGCTGGAAGGTTTAACCGCCCTGATGGAAACCATTACCGGCATCAGGCAGACGATTAATCCAAAGCTGCATATCGAGGGGCTGCTCAGAACCATGTACGATCCCCGGATGGGTTTGACCAACGAAGTCTCCAGACAGTTGATTGGTCATTTTGGCGATCAGGTTTATCGCACCGTTATCCCCCGGAATGTGCGTCTGGCGGAGGCTCCAAGTCACGGCAAGCCGGTACTGGCTTATGATCGAACCTCCAGGGGAGCAGTTGCTTACCTGGCGCTGGCGGGTGAGCTGGTTCGCAGAGACGAGGCTCTTAAAAACAAGCTCGAGACTGAAAGGAAGACAGGCACCTGATGGCTAAAAAACGTCTTGGCACCAATTTAAGTGCGTTGATGGGGGGAGCCAACCTCTCTTCGTCGGTTTCCAATGAATTATCCAACCTGGCAGAAACGCCTGAAAGCGAAACCCATCAGGGCAAGGAACTGAAAGAGATTCCTGTCGAATTTATGGTGCGTGGCAAATACCAGCCACGCCGGGATATGCACCCGGATGCTCTGGAAGAACTGGCGGAAAGTATTAAAGCCCAGGGCATCATGCAGCCCATCGTGGTACGCCCGTTGTCTGGCAATCGTTACGAGATCATTGCCGGAGAACGTCGCTGGAGAGCCGCACAGCTGGCTGGTCTGGCTGAAGTGCCAGCTATCGTTCGGGATGTCCCGGACGAAGCGGCCATAGCGATGGCTTTGATCGAGAACATTCAGCGGGAAGATCTTAACCCCATAGAAGAAGCCATTGCACTGTCTCGCTTACAGAAAGAGTTCGAACTGACTCAGCAGGAAGTGGCAGAAGCCGTCGGTAAATCCAGAACCGCCGTTGCCAACATCTTACGACTGATGTCTTTAAGTCCTGACGTAAAAAAAATGCTGGAATACGGTGACCTGGAAATGGGTCACGCCCGTGCTCTGTTACCTCTGTCGGATATGGAGCAGCTGGAAGCAGCAAGAACGGTTGTCGCCAAAGGACTCTCTGTTCGCCAGACAGAAGCCCTGATACGCCGAATGATTCAAGAAAAAGAGCAGGGTAAGGCAAAAGACCGCAAGAAAATCGATCCTGATATCAAACGTCTGGAAGAAGATTTATCGGATCGGGTCGGGGCCAGGGTGGCTATTACCCATAACGCGAAGGGCAAAGGAAAGCTGGTGATTTCCTATAACAGTCTGGATGAGCTGGATGGGGTTTTGGCGCATATTCAATAGTTGAAAACGGTTGAAAAAAGCACAGTCTTTATAGCTCAACCTACGACTGGCAAGGTTTTGAACCATTTTGCGCAACTGCGCAAAATGGTTTGTCCGGTAGGCCTTGCCTAATCATCCATCGCCTCTTCCAGCACTTGTTCCAGTTGATCCAGATCGGGAAACAGGGAAAAGTGATTACCGGACTATTACCCAGCTGCTACAAATGAAATAGCTATTTAACTGTCATATCACCATCAACTACCCTGTTCAGTCTGGGATCATCATTCACCTTCAAAGATGCAGGCATCAGAATATCAGTATTAATGTTCAGGCTGAGTTAATGAATTTGAGCAAGACCGCTTTTCCACAAATGCTGAAGCGCTCTGGACTCAGTGCCATGATCATTAACAATGGTGCTCTGCATCTGTACCAAAGCTGGTCTTTCTATCAGCAGGATCTGAAAAACTGGGATTTCCGCAAACAGCACGGAATTGAGTATCAGGCTTATGAAAGAGATAGGCTGCACAGCTTCCAACCAGGTTTATCCAGTGCGTTTGTGGCAGGCATTTTTGTTCCCAAGTGGCAGACCATAACCAACCCGGCAGATCTGTGTTCCGAGCTTCATTGCAAGTTGAGTGAACGAGGTGTCGTTACCTATATCAGCAATGCTGAGAGTATCGACAATGCTGATGGTCGAACTCAGGTAAAACTGAGCGATGGTCAAATTCTTGAAGCTAATAATACTGTACTGGCAGCGGGTCCGTGGTCGGCGGAGCTATCAAAACAATTAGGCGACAATGTACCTGTTATTGGTGAGCGTGGCTATAACACCACGTTACCAAAAACTGCTTTACCCGAAGGTTATAACAAGACGCTTGTGTTCAGTGAACATGGCTTTCTGATCACGCCCCTCAGTGGACATATTCGAATCGGGGGGGCTTCTGAAATTGCAGCACTTGATCAGGCACCAAATTATCAGCGAGCCCGATTAATGGCAGAGAAAGCCGGTCGTTTTCTGCCCGAACTCAATCTTGATAATGGCGAAGAGTGGATGGGACAAAGACCGTCCATTCCCGATACTCTGCCCGTCATTGGCTACTCATCACAGTCTGACAATATTATCTACGCCTTCGGTCATGGGCATTTAGGGCTTACCCAGTCAGCAGCAACCGCATTGCTGGTGTCTGAACTGATCACAAAAAAGAAAACATCTATAGACGTTTATCCTCTGCGTGCCAGTCGGTTTTAAAAAAGCTAACGACAGTGGATTAACGTCAGTAAATAGAGGAGTGAATCATGGCAAAACATACCTTTTTCTGCATCGATGGACATACCTGCGGCAATCCTGTTCGCGTGGTTGCCGGTGGTGGTCCCGATCTCACAGGCAATACGATGCTGGAGAAAAGGGCTCACTTTCTTGAAGAGTATGACTGGATTAGAACGGGTTTAATGTTTGAACCCAGGGGGCATGATGTGATGTCCGGTTCCATCCTTTATCCTCCCACCCGCCCGGATTGTGATGCAGCGATACTGTTCATTGAAACCTCTGGCTGCTTACCCATGTGTGGGCACGGCACTATCGGCACAATAACGATTGCTCTCGAGAATGGGCTGATCACTCCAAAAGAGCCAGGCATTGTTCGTTTGGATACCCCGGCCGGCTTGGTAGTGGCGGAATATGTTAAACAGGGGGATTTTATTGAAGAAGTAAGATTGACCAATGTGCCGTCTTTTCTTTACAGAACAGACCTTACTGCCCATTGTCAGGGTTTGGGAGAGATCACAGTCGATGTCGCTTATGGTGGAAACTTCTATGCCATTGTTGATCCCCAGAAAAACTTCCGGGATATGGCTGATTATTCTGCCGGTGAGCTGATTCAGTTCAGCCCTCAGCTTCGTAAGGCATTGAATGAAAAATACGACTTTGTTCATCCTGAACACTCTGACATCCGTGGCCTGAGTCATATTCTCTGGACCGGCGCCAGCACCAGAGAGGATTCAACCGCGCGCAATGCGGTATTTTATGGCGATAAGGCTATCGATCGTTCTCCCTGTGGAACCGGTACTTCTTCCCGTATGGCTCAGTGGGCTGCCCGGGGCAAACTGAAAGAGGGAGATGAATTTATTCATGAAAGTATTATTGGTTCCCTGTTCAAAGGTCGGGTTGAAAAAATGACCAGGGTTGGCGAGTTAGATGCCATCGTACCGTCTATTTCCGGCTGGGCCCGGGTGACAGGTAATAACACAATCTATATTGATGATCGTGACCCGTTTGCCCATGGGTTTATTGTTCGTTGATCCGGGAGTGGGAGTTTGTAAATGCCACGCCTCATAAACATTCAGTCAGGTGGCCGTGCTGCGTAATCTTGACAAGCGGTTGTAGAAAATGGAGGAGCGCCAGAAAGGCTAACTTTCTGGCAGCCAGTCGTCTTCCATGATCTCGTCGTAGGTCCATGGGCATTCAGACGGGAAAGCGTCGGGTTTGCACTGCATCTCCCTGGCGGCTAATTTACGGGCATACTGATAAGACTCTAAAAAAATCTCTTCCAGTTTATGATACAGACCCGGGTTTTTCTTCAGCTCATGCTCGATAGCATCCCGTTGCTTGCCGATGCTGATCGACCAGCTACGGAACCATCTGTCCATGTCATGCAGGTCATTCTTTTTCGACTGCATCTGCCATTTAAGCGAGTGCATGAGTAATTGAGACAAACGGCTTTCGACTGAACGTTGACGTGCTCTACCCATGTCTTCAACTTCCTCAGCCAAATTGTCCATATCAAGTTCATCGAAACGCCCTTGCTTGATAAGCTCAGCTTGTTGATAAGACCATGTGTAGAAATCAGTGTCGTACAGGTTTTCCATAAAATACCTCCATTGCCCTACAACTGTAGGCAAATAACAGCAGGGAAGCAAAATGAATTGCCAAGGCACAAATGCCTTTGCCGGAGGCTTTGCCCATGGGTTCAAGTTATCGAATGAGCGTGAGCAAAATGCTCTCTCAAGCGGCAGGTCGTTACTTTGCACTCATGGTCCAGCGGATGTGATTGAAAGACGGAAAACACCGATATCAACAGATGTGGCACCAATATAAGCTTCGAGACATAAAAACCATCCACCACATCAGGACCTTCCATGCGTTTCAACAGATCGATTCTTTCCACAGCTGTTTTTGCGGGTCTGGCATCTCTGGGCGGTCTCTCACAGGCCTCCACCATTGAGCTGAGAGTGCTCGAAACCACTGACATCCACACCAACATCATGGATTTCGATTACTACAAGGGGCAGCCTACCAACCAGTTCGGCTATGCCCGTGTTGCAACGCTGATCCGTGAAGCTCGCGCTGAAGTGGAAAACAGTGTTCTGGTCGATAACGGCGACCTGATCCAGGGGTCACCGATGGGTGATTTTATGGCGGATAACGGTTTGAAAAAAGGGGATGTCCACCCCGTTTATAAAGCCATGAATTTAATGGATTATGATGTCGGCAACATTGGCAACCACGAATTTAACTATGGTCTGGATTTTCTGGACAAGGCTATTAGTGGTGCGAACTTCCCCTACATCAGTGCCAACGTTTACGATGCTAAAACCGGTCAGCATTTTTTCAAACCTTACCTGATTAAAGAGCAACAGTTCACCGATACCGAAGGTAAAACCCAAACGGTCAAAGTGGGTTACATTGGCTTTGTGCCTCCACAGATTATGGTGTGGGACAAAAAAAATCTGGAAGGTAAGGTGATCGCCAAAGACATCACCGAAACGGCAAAAGAACTGGTTCCTCAAATGAAGAAAGAGGGGGCTGAAGTTATTATTGCAATCCCTCATTCTGGCGTTAGTCAGGAACCCTATAAAGCCATGATGGAAAACTCAGTCTATTACCTGACGCAGGTTGAAGATATTGATGCCATTATGTTTGGTCACTCCCACGCAGTATTTCCCAGTGATTCTTTCGCCAGCCTTGAAGGTGTGGATCTGAAAAAAGGCACCATCAATGGTATTCCTTCCGTGATGCCGGGTCGCTGGGGTGATCATCTTGGGGTGGTTGACCTGGTTTTGGATGACAGCAATGGTCAGTGGGAAGTCGTAGATGGCAAGGCCGTCAGCCGCCCTATTTTCGATCGTGCTAACAACCAGTCTCTTGCCAAGTCTGATGAAGCGGTTATCAAGGCGGTAAAGGCAGAGCATAAAGGGACACTCGATTTTGTAAACCAGCCAATTGGTAAGTCTTCTGACAGTATGTACAGTTTTCTGGCTCTGGTTCAGGATGATCCAACCGTTCAGATCGTCAATGATGCCCAGATCGCCTATGTTGAACGGTTCATTCAGGGTGATCCCGATCTGGATGGTATTCCGGTAATTTCCGCAGCCGCTCCTTTCAAGGCCGGTGGCCGTAAAGACGATCCTAATGGCTATACCGAAGTAGAAGCCGGAACCCTGACGTTTAGCAATGCGGCTGATCTCTATTTGTACCCAAACACTCTGGTTGCTCTGAAGATCACAGGTAAAGAGTTGAAGGATTTTCTGGAGATGGCGGCTGGCCAGTTTAACCAGATTGACCCTTCCAGCACTGAACAACAGCATCTGATCAACTGGGAGGGTTTCCGTACCTACAACTTCGATGCAGTTGAAGGGGTTGAGTATCAGATTGATGTCACTCAACCTGCCCGTTTCAGTGGCGATGGTCAGTTGATAAATCCTGACACTCATCGCATTACGGAATTGACTCTGAATGGAAAACCAGTGAAAGACAATCAGCCATTTATTATGGCTACCAATAACTACCGTGCATTTGGTGGTGGTAACTTTGCAGGTACCGGAGAAGAATTTGTTGCTTTTGCTTCTCCCGATGAAAACCGTCAGATCGTGGCTGACTATATTAGCCGAACGACCAAAGAGAACGGTCAGGTGGTTCCCCGTGCTAACAATAACTGGAGCATTGCACCCATCAATAGCAGGGTTGACCTGAATGTGCTGGTCGAAACAGCTCCCAGCAAAAAAGCAGAGGCATTTATTCAGAAAAATTCGGTGTACAAGATGGAAAAGATTGGGGCGGATAAAGCAGGCTTTGCTGTTTACCAGATTGATTTTTCTGAGAAGCGTTATTGACACAGGGTATGGTATTTCACATGAATCTTCATGACCGATTTACCTCGGTTGTGAAGATTTTTTCTCGGCAAAAAAATACCAGTAACCACCTGGGTACTGATGGTTTTTTTTAACTTCAATTAAGCTCTGACTCCACTCCTCCAAGGCTCTAGTTCCCCAGGCATGTTTGGTAAACCGTTCAAAAAAGCGCGTGTGTTATGAATGTGTTTTAATGCTTTAAGTTATACTCCAACGCAAAAACCTTACCCAAAATAATCGGTACGCCCAGTATTGGGGCAGTGGTAGCAGGGATTATTTTCGAAGAGACTAACCCCCCCAATGCCTGAGCGGTTGTCGCAGTGCTTAGAGAGTATTGATTGATGGACTTTGGCTTATAGTTTGTATTGAACAGCGTATTGGAGAGTTTTGCTCCACCAACAACAACGGCACCAGCCAGGGCACCAACATTACGTCCAACAAGATAGCCAATGGCTCTTCCCGGCACAGATGCGAGTTCGGATGTAGTAACACAGGCGATCTTGAAACAATCTCCTAATATTGGTTGCATATTCATTCCTCCTTGAGATAGAAAAGCCCTACCCCCTTGGCAGGGTTTCATGGCTATCGCAGAGGATTATTTCAGATGGGGTGGTGAGATACACTGACATGACGGTCAGGTGGATTGACAACTTGTGAAGTAAAAAGACAGCGATTCCCGCACTTAATACGACAATGTAAGTATTTTATTCAAATTCGTGCTCAGGAGTTAGCGGCCAGCAAAAACCCTGCACCCCAGGTACATTAACAAGTACTATTGTCCCCTGAAAACCTTGGCTACATTACTTTTCTATGAAGTGTTAATTTGAACCCTACCAGGCTTTATGCCATATATGAGCGCATCGAACAATTCATCCCAACCTTCGAGCATCCAGGACAGGAATACCCGTGTAATCACCTTCCATAGGTACGTTCGGACGCCCCTCGCTCGCTCCTTCAGCGCCTTTTTGAATTCCGGGCTGGCCATTTCCTGGATTTGATCAACCATGAAGGCCAGGAACGTCAGGTAAGCCAGGTTGGTTGCCAGGTGCTGCTTCCCGTGACCATAGTTGTGTTCAAGGCTGTAGCCTTGGTTTTTCAGGGTGTTAAACGTTTGGTTCTCGATGTGCCAGCGGCAACGACCTCCTCTCATGACAGCTTCAACGGTATCTTTGGTTAACTCAATATCTGTGACCCAGCACCAGGTGTGGCGTTTGCCTTCACTGTCTGTCTCCACGTAATCAAGGACATTGACATTTTGGGTCAACTTGGAGGCATTCAGCGGTACATCATTAGCGAAACGAAACCAGTGCCTGGTTCCTTGCTCTTCATCAATGATTTTATGATAACTGAGCTGTTCCTGGTCACACAGCGCATCCATCGCCTCGATAAGGGATTTGTGGTTGCCATCTTTAGCCACAATGATGAAGTGCCAGCCATAGCTCTTGATCAACTCAATAGTAGGATTGTCAGCAAAAAGCCCATCCAGGAGTATGACCAGTTTTAAATGAGGGTGCTCTCTCTTGACGTGCGCCAGGTAGCGCTTGATGGCATTCTGTTCGCAGTCATTCTTGTTGTCGCCGTCCTGTTGAACAATCGCCTCTGGGGCAAAGGGCATGACGACTTTTTGATCCGGGTGAACAATACAGCCGCCCAATAAGTTGTGGTAGTAAGCTTCATTGGGTTTCCCTTGTTTTTTACACAACACTCTTGGCATCGGCATTTACCTGAGTAGAAGAGGCCGGTGCCATCAACCGGCATCAGGTACCAGTCTTTCAAGTCACCACACTGGTACTCGAAGGCTTTAAGAAGCTTGTTACGCTGAATCAGGGAGAATAACTTCTTGAAGGGCTTGCGAAACTGTGCAGGCTCAATGGGATCAAGCACTTCTCTCATGCGTGTATCACAGGGTACTTTCTGATCTTGGACGTGATACATAGTCGCCAGGTTATGAAGAATAACCGGGTCGGCACGGTCAGAGTCAAAGGTCAGAAGGGAATCGTACTTCTGATGCATCATGGCAAAAGCGGATTTTGCAAAGTTGGGAAAGGGAATCCCATTAGGGCAATGGTTAGGCCGGTGATCTGGAATCTCATCAAGGCACTTGCAAACCTGATCGATTAGGTTTGCTGCGTTAAGGTGTTTGCTGACTTTGGGCATGGCTGTGATCACAAAAGTACGACAGTGTTTTCATGCCTTCAATATAGAGCTAAAAAGTCTGCGAAGTGTTTTTTTTTGAGTGCGCTGGAGGCTATGCGGCTCAAAGGCTTAAAAAAACAGCGGGAATTGCTGGTAAAAAGAGGAGTAAAAAGAGGAGTAAAAAAACAGGCTGCATAAAGCAGCCTAATACCTTGTCGCACACTGGTCAGCTTTGAAAAAGCTATCGAACTTTGTCCCACAAAAGTCAGGAGAGTGAACAAAACTCGGTAACTTTTTCAACACGTTATTTCAGGTATTTATCCGCCTCTCGGAAAAAAGCTCCGAGACTATCAAGTGTTGATGCATGCTTTCTCCTTTGTTTGCAATAGACCACTTTCTCAAGAACGGAGGTTTGCTTTTTAAGATCAACCCAATGCTTTACAGCAGAGTCATAATATTGTTTATGCATAGCCACTCCTTATTAGATTATTTTCATAAGCATCTTTTTAGGCATAGCCCCAAAAGATTCCCATGAAAAATTGATTATTGATTCGATGACGGTCACTTCATTATAAGAAATGGCTTATTTCTTGAACAATCAATAAATCAAGTGATCATTATAAGGAATGCTTATAAGTAGTTGTGCGTATTTAAATCAGGGTCAATTAACGCTATTTCAGCACCTTGTCAGCTTCCTTACAAAAATCCTCGAGGTTATCGAGGGATGAGGTGTTTTTCTTTATAATTTGCTTGCAGCGAAGCAACTCTTTAAAAGCAGGTGTCATTTTCTTAAGTTCCACCCAGGTTTTGATGCCTTGTTCGCTCATGTCGACTCCAAGTTTGAGGGGTTAACTGGATGGGGAGGAGTATGAAAAATTCGCTTTATAATTAAAAATCAATTATTTATTCCAGATATATAAGATTATCTTATGTCTATTGAGATTGGTTTTAATTACTCTTACTTTATGCCACTTGAGGCCGCACCGTCCTTTTTGAGTTGGCAGTTGATATCGGAGCAGTTGATGCATATCACTTTGAGACAGCTTGAAATTTTTAAAGCGGTTGCCCAGTCCGGAAGAGTCACTGCCGCGGCAGAATCCCTGTTTATTTCACAGCCCGCTGCCAGTATGGCGCTGTCAGAGATGGAAAAGCATTTAGGTCCTTTGTTCGACCGTCATGCTGGCGCATCTATGACATTGAACGACTCTGGCCGAGCATTATTGCCAATGGCTGCAGAGGTGATTGACCGGGCTCATGAGATTGAAACTCAGTTCATAGACAACAGTTGCTATGAACAGGGAACGCTGAAGATTCACGCCAGCTCCACCATTGGCAATAATCTGATGCCTCGTATTCTTGGGGATTTTTTCAGGGAATTCCCCTATATCAGAGCTGAACTGTTGGTGGAGAATACCCGTAGTATTCAACAGCGATTATTGGCCATGGAGATTGACCTGGCCGTGGTAGAAGGCAGCTGTCTGCACCCGGATATAGAAGTAATACCCTGGCGTGAAGATGAGCTTGTTATTATTTGTCACCCTGATCACCCCATGGCCGGGCAGACGGTGGATCTTCAGTCCCTGAAAGATGAAGAGTGGGTACTCAGGGAAACGGGCTCGGGAACACGGGAACTGTTTGATGAAGTAGTGGCAACACGCCTGTGTACACCGAAAGTTATTATGAGCCTGAACCGGGCTGAAGCCGTCAAACAGTCTGTTATGGAAGGGCTGGGTATTGGCTGCATTTCCAGTCTGGCGGTCTGGCGTGCCAGAAAGGCGGGTCTGCTATCGACCATCAGCGTGTCCGATTTGATTCTGAATCGTCATTTTTATCTGTTGCTTAATAGAAAAAAGTACAGAAGTGGTGTGATCAAGAAAGTCTCTGAGTTTATTTTGAAATGGGATGACAAACTTTTAATTAGTTAACTATTAGATGTTATTCTTTGGCGCTCGCGGGATGTTCGTAGACCGCAGTCGTGTAATGCTAATCCTTAAGATATTAGTTGAACGTAGGTGTATGTCACTAGTATACTTTCGCGCGCCAAAAGGGTGAGAAAAGTTCTAAGATTTTCAGTTGTGTGAAGCTTTGCCGTCTGATGTTTGGGTGTCTTCACACACCGCAAAGGCTGAAACCCCTGCTAGTTTTGAGGGGCGGATTAAGACTTATCAGGCCTGATACGATGTTAAGGTCAAGTACAGGGATCTATGTCGGCAGGTACGACGTGGAGCACCAAAAGTAGCGAGATGTTTAGAAGTGACAGTCGGGCCAGGTACCCGCATTTGCAACGGCCACGTATCTATCGTGTTGTTCTTGCGCAGCTGTTGGCTACAGCATCTCTGGCATTGCTTTTGCTGCTGCTGGGTAAGTCTTACGCTATATCGGCTCTGTCAGGTGGTTTGGCATGCAGTATCCCCAACGCTTATTTGGTCTGGAAAGCGTTTCGATACCGGGGAGCCAGCGCAGCGCAAAACATAGCCAGATCTTTTTACCAGGGTGAAGCCGGGAAATTTGCTTTAACGATCCTTGCATTTATTCTGATTTTTACACTGATACCGTCAATCGACCCCTTGGCGCTGTTCGGTGCATTTGCTTTGATTCAGGCGGTAAACTGGCTGACCCCTTTACTCATAAAGCGTTGAACGCAGGTTTACTGACGACAGATTTATACAATGATGGTGTACGGGAAAATTCATGGCGACAACAGCATCAGGGTACATAGCCCACCACCTGCAGAATCTTACCTTCGGTAAGCTGCCAGCAGGTTTTGAACGTATTGACAATTATGGTAATGAGTTGGGTGTTCTGTCTCAGGACACTTGGACCTTTGCCAAAACCGCTGCTGAAGCAAAAGAAATGGGCTTCTGGGCGTTCCACGTAGACAGCCTGTTCTGGTCTGTTCTGCTGGGTGTGGTGTTTGTCACGATCTTTCGAATGGTGGCCAAGCGGGCTACTGCGGGTGTTCCCAGTGGTATGCAGAACCTGGTCGAAACGGTTATTGAGTTTGTAGATGGCAATGTCAGAGACACTTTTCATGGCAGAAGTAATCTGATTGCCCCTCTGGCGCTGACCATTTTCTGCTGGGTCTTCTTTATGAACCTGATGGACCTGATCCCTGTTGACTGGATTCCGGGTCTGGCCACTGCTTTGGGCATCCCTTATATGAAGATCGTACCGAGTACGGATCCGAACATTACCCTGGGTATGTCCTTCTCTGTCTTTATGCTCGTTATCTTTTACTCGATTAAAGTAAAAGGTATCGGTGGGTTTATTGGTGAGCTGACCCTTCATCCGTTCAACAGTCCCAATAAAGCCGTACAGGCTCTGTTAATTCCCATCAATTTCCTGCTGGAAACGGTCACCCTTGTCGCCAAACCTATTTCTTTGGCGCTGCGTCTTTTCGGTAACATGTACGCGGGTGAACTGATCTTTATCCTGATTGCTTTGGTGGGATGGTTACAGCTGCCTTTGCACTTTGGATGGGCTGTTTTCCATATTCTGGTGATCACCCTGCAGGCATTCATTTTTATGATCCTGACCATTGTCTACCTTAGCATGGCAAGCGAAGATCATTAATTACAGATATTGTACGTCAGGTGACTGACGTCATGTGTTGACTAACCTTAAACTTTGATTTAACAAAGACCACAATAGGTCGGGAGGAAATATGGAACTGGTAGTAGGTCTGACTGCAATCGGTGTAGCTTTCATGCTGGGTTTTGCGGCTCTGGCGACAGCCATCGGGTTTGGTTTGCTGGGCGGCAAATTCCTTGAAGGTGTGGCCAGACAGCCTGAAACAGCGCCTATGCTGCAAACCAAAATGTTTATCGTGGCGGGTCTTCTTGACGCTGTGCCTATGATTGCAGTGGGTATCGCCCTGTTCTTCACCTTTGCTAACCCTTTTGTAGCTCTGGTTCAGTAATCGCTGCAGTGAAGATCCGGCTTGGCGTTGAAGTATGGCCGGTCTGATAGCCGTATCGAAACGAAAAGCCGAATAAAGATCCTGGTGGTACTCAAATAGCGAATATGCGCATCTCAACAACCGGGTTGGAGTCGCCTTATTCTTCTGAGTAAACGTAGTACGTTCATCTGAGACAGGATTTTAAGATTTTACTGGAGCATTTGGAGTTCGCATGAATATCAATGCAACTATCATCGGCCAGACGATTGCTTTTGCTGTTTTTGTCTGGTTCTGCATGAAGTATGTGTGGCCACCGATCATGCAGGCCCTTAATGACCGAAAGAAGCGAGTTGCTGACGGGCTGGACGCTGCAGCTCGTGGTCAGAAAGAGCTTGAACTGGCTCAGAAAAAAGGTCTCGAAGAGCTGCGCAAAGCTCGTGTAGAGGCTCAGGAAATCATCGAGCTGGCAAACAAGCGTTCTGCCCAGATCATTGATGAAGCCAAAGATCAGGCCCGTGAAGAAGCTGACCGTATCAAGGTCTCTGCACAGGCTGACATTGAACAGGAAACCAACAGGGCCCGCGAAGCTCTGCGCTCGCAGGTTGCAGCTCTTGCTGTCGTCGGCGCTGAGCGTATTCTGGGTAAGAACCTGGATGAGTCTGCTAACAGCCATCTGGTTGATGACCTGGTTGCGGAACTCTAAAGGGGATAGACCATGGAATTGACGACATGTGCCCGTCCCTATGCCAAGGCCGCATTTAAGATAGCAAAAGAGCATAATCAGCTACGTGAATGGTCTCAGATGCTAGCTTTATGTGCGAGCGTTGCCGGGTGTGAGGCTGTGGACAGGCTGTTAAAAGACCCGTCCACAACCGGAGACATGAAGGCAGATGCCTTTATTAAATTGTGCGAAGGCAGCCTGACGGTTGAAGTCGAGAATTACATTCGGATTCTTACGAGTAAAAAACGGATTTTTCTGCTTCCTCAGATCGATGCGATCTTTGAGCAGATGAAAGCACAAGATCAGAGTTATCAGGATGTAGTCGTCACTTCGGCTTTCCCGCTGTCTGGTGAACAGCAAGAGCAGATCGAGAAGAAAGTTGAAAAACGCCTTGGTCGCTCAGTACGAATGCATACTCAGGTAGACAGCTACCTGATCGGCGGCGTCATCGTGAAAGCTGGAGACCTCGTTATCGACGGCAGTGTCCGCTCACGGTTGACCAAGCTTGCCGATGCGATGATTTCATAGTTACTTTTTTTTAAGTAAAAAGTTTGGCAGGTAAGCTATGCAACTGAATCCTTCCGAGATCAGTGACATTATCAAGAGCCGCATAGAGCAGCTTGATGTGTCCAGTGAAGCCCGAAATGAGGGCTCCATCGTCAGTGTGACTGACGGTATTGTGCGTATACACGGTCTGCAAGACGTGATGTACGGGGAAATGATCAAGTTCCCCGGCGGTGTATACGGTATGGCGCTGAACCTGGAGCAGGACTCCGTCGGCGCCGTTGTATTAGGTGACTATGGTCAGCTGGCTGAAGGCCAGACGGTTCAGTGCACCGGACGAATCCTTGAAGTACCTGTTGGCAGGCAGTTGCTGGGACGTGTTGTTGACGCGCTGGGTAACCCCATCGACGGCAAAGGTCCTATTGAAGCTACCGAAACTTCTCCCATCGAAAAAGTAGCGCCAGGCGTTATCGCTCGTCAGTCTGTAGACGAGCCGGTTCAGACAGGTTATAAGTCCGTTGACTCCATGGTTCCTGTGGGTCGTGGTCAGCGTGAGCTGATCATCGGTGACCGTCAGACAGGTAAGACTGCCCTGGCCATCGATGCGATCATCAACCAGAAAGGTAGCGGCATCAAGTGTGTCTACGTAGCTGTTGGCCAGAAGCAGTCGTCTATTGCCAACGTGGTACGTAAGCTCGAAGAACACGGCGCCATGGAACACACCATTGTGGTGGCTGCGGGGGCTTCTGATCCGGCAGCCATGCAGTTCCTGGCTCCGTTTGCCGGTTGCTCCATGGGTGAATACTTCCGCGATCTGGGTGAAGACGCCCTGATTGTTTACGATGATTTGACTAAGCAGGCCTGGGCCTACCGTCAGATTTCCCTGTTGCTGCGTCGTCCACCGGGCCGTGAGGCTTACCCGGGTGACGTATTCTACCTGCACTCCCGTCTGTTGGAACGTGCTTCTCGTGTTAACGCCGAGCACATTGAAAAGCTGACCGATGGTAAAGTGAAGGGCCAGACCGGTTCCCTGACGGCTCTGCCGATCATTGAAACCCAGGCAGGTGACGTATCAGCTTTCGTACCGACCAACGTCATCTCCATTACCGATGGTCAGATCTTCCTGGAAACCGATCTGTTCAATGCGGGTATCCGTCCGGCGATGAACGCCGGTATCTCGGTATCCCGTGTCGGTGGTGCTGCTCAGACCAAGATCATCAAGAAACTGGGCGGTGGTATCCGTCTGGCCCTGGCTCAGTACCGTGAACTGCAGGCGTTTGCTCAGTTTGCCTCTGACCTTGATGAAGCGACCCGTAAGCAGCTCGAGCACGGTCAGCGCGTTACTGAACTGATGAAACAGAAGCAGTACGCGCCAATGTCTGTTGCTGACATGGGTGTGGTTATCTATGCCGCTGAAAAAGGCTACCTGGAAGGTGTTGAGTTCAACAAGATCCTGGACTTTGAAGCTGCCCTGCTGAGCTTTGTGAACTCTGAATTCAGTGAGCTGATGGCTCGCATCAATGAATCCGGAGATTACAACGGTGAAATTGAAGAGGGTATCAAAGCGGCTATTGAGAAGTTCAAGGCCACCCAGTCCTGGTAACAGGCTCATGGTTGACGGCTGCCTGCCTTGGTAGCCATCAACGGTAGCTGAGGAAACACAATGGCAGGCGCAAAAGAGATCCGGACGCAGATATCGTCCATCAAAGGCACCCAGAAGATCACCAGCGCCATGGAAATGGTGGCGGCGAGTAAGATGCGTAAAGCCCAGGAGCGGAGAGAAACCAGCCGCCCTTATGCTGAGCGTATCCGTCATGTCGTTGGGCATGTTGCTCATGCCAATGCTGAGTACCATCATACCTTCATGACTGAACGTGCGGCGAAGCGTGTTGGTTTTATCATCATTTCCACGGACCGGGGCCTCTGTGGAGGGCTGAACATCAACCTGTTCAAAAAAACCATTGAGAGTATGACTCAGTGGAAAGATCAGGGGGTAGAAATAGACCTTTGCCTGGTCGGCAGCAAGGCAGTTGCATTTTTCCGTAGTTACGGCGGGAATGTCGTGGCAGCCAAAACCCATATCGGTGACTCACCCAACATTGCTGATTTGATCGGTGGTGTAAAGGTAATGCTGGACAAGTACGAAAACGGCGAAATTGACCGCCTGTACGTTGTTCACAACCGCTTCGTCAACACCATGACCCAGTCCCCTGAGGTATTGCAGTTATTGCCTCTGGTTCCTGATGAAGATGAGTCACTGAAAAGACCCTGGGATTACCTTTATGAACCTGATGCCAAGCAGTTGCTGGATGGCCTGTTGGTCAGGTATATCGAATCCCAGGTATTCCAGGCAGTTGTTGAGAATAACGCCTGTGAGCAGGCCGCGCGAATGATTGCGATGAAGAACGCAACCGATAACGCCGGCAACCTGATTGATGAGCTTCAGTTGATCTACAACAAGGCCCGTCAGGCTGCCATCACGCAGGAACTGTCCGAAATCGTCAGTGGCGCTGCGGCTGTTTAAGGCGCTGCGGCTATACAGATAGCACGGCTGTGTAAAAGATTAAAGGGTAGAGGAAAGGCTATGAGTAGCGGTCGTATCTTACAAATTATCGGCGCTGTCGTTGACGTCGAATTCCCAAGGGAAAGTGTTCCCAAAGTCTACGACGCCCTGAACGTCGCAGATAAAGATCTGGTACTGGAAGTTCAGCAACAGCTGGGTGACGGTATCGTTCGTACTATCGCCATGGGTACCACCGAAGGTGTGTCCCGTGGTCTGACAGTGGCTAACACTGGCGAGCCGATTCAGGTGCCTGTCGGTACCAAGACCCTGGGTCGTATCATGGATGTTCTGGGTAACCCTGTCGATGAGAAGGGGCCTATCGGTGAGGAAGAGCGTTCCTCCATTCACCGTAAACCACCCAGCTATGCTGAGCAGTCCGCTTCCAACGAACTGCTTGAAACCGGCATCAAGGTGATCGACCTGGTCTGCCCTTTTGCAAAAGGGGGTAAGGTTGGTCTGTTCGGTGGTGCCGGTGTTGGTAAAACCGTTAACATGATGGAACTGATCCGTAACATCGCGATCGAGCACTCCGGTTTCTCGGTGTTCGCAGGTGTCGGAGAGCGTACCCGTGAGGGTAACGATTTCTATCACGAGATGACTGATTCCGATGTAATCGACAAGGTATCTCTGGTTTACGGTCAGATGAATGAGCCACCAGGAAACCGTCTGCGTGTTGCCCTGACCGGTCTGACCATGGCTGAGAAATTCCGTGACGAAGGTCGTGACGTACTGCTGTTCATCGACAACATTTATCGTTACACCCTGGCGGGTACGGAAGTATCTGCGCTGTTGGGTCGTATGCCCTCTGCGGTAGGTTATCAGCCCACCCTGGCGGAAGAGATGGGGGTACTGCAGGAGCGTATTACTTCCACTAATACCGGTTCCATCACCTCGATCCAGGCCGTATACGTACCTGCGGATGACTTGACTGACCCGTCTCCAGCGACCACCTTCTCGCACCTTGATGCGACGGTAGTACTGAGTCGTGACATCGCTTCCAAAGGTATCTACCCGGCGATCGATCCTCTGGACTCGACTTCCCGTCAGCTGGATCCTCTGGTCATCGGTCAGGATCACTACGATGTTGCCCGTGGTGTACAGACGGTACTGCAGCGTTATAAAGAGCTGAAAGACATCATTGCGATCCTGGGTATGGACGAACTGTCTGAAACCGACAAGCAGACCGTAACCCGTGCTCGTAAGATTGAGCGTTTCCTGTCTCAGCCATTCTTTGTTGCGGAAGTCTTCACCGGTTCGCCTGGTAAGTACGTTTCCCTGAAAGATACCATCAGTGCCTTTAAAGGTATTTTGGCGGGTGAATACGATCACCTGCCTGAGCAGGCGTTCTACATGGTAGGTGGCATCGACGAAGCGATCGAGAAAGCCAAGTCCATGTGAGGAGGTGACACAAATGGCGATCACGGTTCACTGTGATATCGTCAGCGCCGAGGAGGAGATCTTCTCCGGGCTGGTAGAGATGGTTGTTGCTACTGGCTCCTTGGGTGACTTGGGTATTGCCCCGGGCCACGCGCCTCTGCTGACTGATTTGAATCCGGGTCCAATCCGCCTGATCACCCAAGGGGGTGAAGAAGAGGTGTTCTACATCTCCGGTGGATTCCTGGAAGTGCAGCCAAACCAGATTAAGGTACTGGCTGACACGGCCCTGCGTGCCGATGATATGGATGAGGTTGCTGCTGAAGAAGCCAAGAAACTGGCCGAACAGGAACTGGCTAACCAGAGCGGTGAGTTTGATTACTCCCGTGCAGCCACTCAGCTGGCTGAAGCCGCTGCCCAGCTGCGTACCCTGCAGGCCATTCGCAAGAAGCTTGGTAAATAAGCAACTTGTGTCTTATAAAAAAACCCGGTTGATTCCGGGTTTTTTTATGCCTGAAAAAAATGACTGGTCAGCGATAGGTTTTATTGAGGGTCGGTCGGCAAATAGGGTTACGGGCCACTTACCAATGCACAGTTCTTGCTATAGATTCAGCAAGTTTGCAAGACTGAGTCGCTTTACGGATTTTTAGTTACAGTCTACATTATGACTATAAGCTTACGACTATAGGTGGATATCATGGAATTGGAAAAAATACCAAAGAATAAATTTAAAGCTCAAGCGTTGGAAATAATGAGGAGAATTGAAAACACAGGCAAGCCAGTCGTCATTACATCAAACGGCCAGCCAAGCCTGAAAATAATTCGGTTTGAGCCCAAAACCCCAATGGATGTGGTAAAGGAATTGCAAGGCTCCGTAGAGATTCTTGGTGATATAGTAAAGCCAGTCGGTGAAGATGACTGGGAGGTGCTTAAGTGATCCTGCTGGATACCTGTGCATTAATATGGACATATTCAAACGAATCTCTCTTGCCAGACAAAACAGCGGAGGTTATTCACTCAGCAATTGAGGGTGGCCAAGCATACGCATCATCAATATCCTGTTGGGAGGTCGCAATGCTTCAGAAGAAAGGCAGATTAAAACTTGGAATGAAACTGGACCTATGGATAGCGAAAACCGAATCCGGCGTTGAGTATTTGCCAGTCTCAAACGATGTTGCCCTGTCATCCGTTCTTTTGCCATTTGAATTTCACAAAGACCCGGCTGACAGAATAATTGTTGCTCAGTCAAGAATATTGTCGATGCCGATAGTAACCAGTGATCTGGCGATCATAGATTGTCCTCATGTGGAGACTATATGGTGAGCTTTCAGATCCCCTTACTTTTGACAAAGCTGCACAGGAGTTGCCTGGAGCCAAGGCTCCGAATTAGGTATGGAGAAGCTTGGTAAGTAAGCAACTTGTGTCTTATAAAAAAACCCGGTTGATTCCGGGTTTTTTTATGCCTGAAAAAAATAACTGGTCAGCGATATGTTTTATTGGCCCATGAAAAATCGGAACACGTTGCTTACTAAGTTATTTACCAAAGAAGGATCATTGGGCAATTCGACAGCATGGGTGTTACTGGGTTGCCCGGGGGATGGATCCTGGTAGGCATAAGTCCAGTGGTTGGTATTGACGAATACCAGTATCAAGGCATTATCAATATATTGAGATATATCAGCAGGGTTAATCTCTTGCGGATGGCCCTGCTCCCACACAGTCACCTGCAAATCAGGGCTATGGTTAAATTGCGGGTGTATGACAACCACTCTTCTCTCGAATACCAGTGAAACGAAAGCAGCCATGGATATATCAACCCAGCCGTCCGGCCCGTCTGATGATATCTGGTCTAAAAGTTCCGGGGCAATGGACATAATGCTTTCGGGAACATAATCCTGATAGTTTGAGCTAAAAGCAAGATAGCTTTCTAAATGAAGTCTGATGCTTTTTTCATCGTAATGATCTGGTAATTGCTGTGCCAACGCATGGGTAAAGCAGTGTCCATCGCCAGGAGTATCGCCCAATATCAGCTGTGTTTGTTCGAGAAACTCATTGAGTTGCCGGGCATATTCAGACCCATCTGTGGTCTTCATGGTTAGTTTTTGATGAAAGGCCGATAGCCGGTTCACAATATCTTCACGGGCCAGGTGGTTAAATATGAATTTTCGTTCATAACCCTCTCTGTAATGCATGTGAGGATGAACGATTGCGTCGCCAACCCCCATCGCGTGAAAGATCAATGTCCAGAGTGCGCTGTGCAGGGGAGAGTAGCTATAAGCAGCAAGGAAATATATGACATTAATCTCACTGTAGCCAGGGCGCAGAAAACCAATGCTGAACATCACCTGCAGCATTCTCGAAATGCTCCGGTCATCAGTGTCAAGCTTGGCAACCCCTTCATTGAGCAACTCAGGTGCTGTAATCGGAGAGTTAGCAACGACCTCCTTGATTCCTTCCGGAAGTTTTGATTTACCTGCGCTGACCATAAAGAACCCACGGGGTTTCTCGCTGTCGTTCCTGCTGCGATGATCGGCATTGAGATCTGTGAAATGAGGCATTGATGCAAAAGGGGTAACCTGGCTTTCCGTACCAGTAACTATTCAGCACCCAGCAAAGGATGACCGCAGTAATTCTTCATGGCTATAAGCAGGGCTTCGAAAACGTTCTGACCCTGCTTTCTCGCCGATGAAACATAACTCCGTATCCGGCAATACCATTTCGCTCCTTTCTTGCTTCTGATACAACCTGATATTTTTTGCTTCACCTTGCCATTTCTGATGTCTCGTTCACTGCCATTATTGTCGAAGGGGATGTTGAGGTCGGTCATGAATCTCAAGGTTTCGTCCTTGAACTCCACCAACCGCTTAAACAGGTTGAAGGCTTTGGTATTTTTGACTTTGTCACGACCCAGCCGTTGCCGTACTCGTTCCATATACTCAGCCTCTTCAGCCAGCGCTCTTCTCGCTGTCCGCTCGAACAGTGAGGCAATGCGCTGGTAAATCACTTCTGGCATAGCCTTCATGCCAATCTTTCTGAAACCGTTGCTGAGATGGCAGGCCAGTCTCAGCAACCGTTGCAAACGTGCGGCAAGATGGTTGCAGTCCCTATCAACAACACCCTGTAACTCTCTCAGGTGATGGGCATTGCAGAGGGCATGAAGTGCAGCATAACGGAAGTAAGCCTTATAGTGGTCATGAACTAATATTCCAGCAAAGGCCAGTAAGATGCCCATGGACTCTATGGCGGAGTGACCTCGACTGGGATCAAGGTGATACATCGTCCATTTTTCAGTACGAAGGACATGCATCCACCATAGCGCCCCGGCTACTCTCATGCCCGTTTCGTCAGCACCGGCAATGGGTTCTACCTTGAGGGCATCGGCAATAGCCTGTTCGGTGCTGGCTAACTGGTTATAAGCCTTCTCCTGGAAGGTGCAGATAGAACCCGGGCTAACCTCTAATCCGAAAATATCCATGAAGAACTGGGAAGCGCGCTTGTAAGGCACCAGCTGATACTGGCAAAGATACACGGCCAGTGCCTGAGTAACAGGCCCATACTGCACATGAGAGTCTACGCCTTCGGGGAAGCTGGCCTGCGTTACATGACCGCAGCTACACTTTTTGACCTCTGCTACATGAGCAGTTACTTCAAAGTGACCAAAACGACCGGGTTCAAACACTTGTCGTTCAACCAGCTTAACCGTTTTTTCCGAACGCAGTGAGCAACGGCATTTTTCGCAGTCAATGACAGGGTGGTAGTGGGTATGCTCTGCTTTAGCAGCTTGTCGAAGCGTAGAACCCTTGTGACCTTTCTGGCCGCCGGGCTTACGACCTGACTTCTTTCGTAAGCTTTTTGGGTTGGGTTTTTCGTCTTTTGGGTCGCTCTCCGTCGCCTCTAAAGAGTCCTTTGCTTTGGCGTTGGGTTTTGCATATCCATCCGAGGATGGAGGCTTGCTGCTGTTGCGGCTGTTGGTATTGAGTCTAGCTGAGAGTTCTTTGTTCTCCGTCTCCAGCTTTGCCCCTTGCTGGCTCAGCACGGTCACCTGCTCTTGCAGTTCATTCACAACGGCAAGGAGGGCGACAATCATCTGAAATTCGGGAGTAAGCTGACTCATAGCGGCATACGACCAGGAAACTGTACTTCAGAGTGGCACATAATCACGAAAATACCAGTCGATTACAGGGGGGCTGAATAGTTACCCGTACCAAGCCGTTGCTGTTGGTTTACAGAATTAAAGGGGGCCGGCCATTTAAAGGAGATAATCCGGCTTTTCGTACCAAGCCGTTGCTGCTGGGTTTGCCTGCTTGCATATTTGTTTGCAGACTTTTTCAGGGCTGAATAGCTGACTGCATGAAGCGTAACAAGATCCCGGGGGTTAGAGGGCAGTTGTGTCTTAACCTGATCCGGAAACAATCGAACTAAAGCACTAATACTTGATATGTGCTGGTTAACAAACAGTGTCAGGGCTCGCTCCTTTTCTGGTTCCAGCTCTTGTCTCTGTTGCATTGACAGCATCTGATGCAGTACTGAGGAAGTGTAAGTTGATTTTATGATTTCAAACACAGCTCTCTTTAGTTGAATGACTGAGTTGGATAATTTATGCATCTCCCAGGCAGCCAGTTCTGTCTCGGCATTGGCTGGCTTATTCTCCATAATGTCTAAAAACCTGGCTGTTGTCATATCGTCGAAGTCAGTTTCGCTTAGTTTTTTTGATAAAGCTTTAAAAAGATCAACCAGAGTAAAAGCCTCACCCAGCTCAAGCTTATCAACGAGCCTGCTAACGAATTCTTTTTCCTGAGCTGTCAAATTTAGCGAATTTATTTGGGGTTCCTGACGGCGACTTGCTGCCCGACCTGACCACACTGGATCAAGAGTTGGTGGTATCGAATAAGCCAGAAGAAAGTCGCTTGGTACTTTCGTTACAGGGTTCTGATAGTCCAGGAGCATAAGCCTTATCTGTATAGCCATTGAATAAAGCTCTGAAGTATTGTCACGCCTTGAAAAAAAACCGGGCACCGGATAGATAATGTTTGAATTGAGAAGTTGTATCAATTTTTCGGGGTATTCACTGAAGTACTGAAAAAGTAGTCCGGTTATATCTGTTTTATCTGCAATGTCATCATGGTTAATAAACTGCCAGAAAGACGGTGTGGCATTGGGATCTTCAGGTTCATATTCAAGCAGGTCGTGCAGGCTTAACACGTTAGAGGTTCGAGTTGTATACTGTACAGTGGATTTTTCCAGTTCGAGGAATTGATATGTTTTTTGATTGTAACCAGACCTTGCCAAGTCCTCCCTTACATGGGTGTAAAAGTTAAAATTGTCTCTGCATTTTGACCAAAAAGCAAAACTACAGTCTGAAGGAAATACCTTTTCAGCAGAACCAGAATCATGACTGCTTTTAATCAGCAGAGAGATATCCAGCAGTTTTTTTCTT